>CAWJHY010000079.1:0-43354 GCA_963842495.1 uncultured Acidobacteriota bacterium | reverse complement strand
CCGATGCGAGGGTGCGCCCCGGAATGAGCGCTACGGCGCGCGTGGCCGTCGAGAAACTGCCGGATTCCATTTTGATTCCGGCGGAGGCTACGTTCCAGAAGGGTGGCAAGACCGTCGCGTACGTGCTGAGCGGTTCGAGTTTTCGTGAGCGTGAGATCGTGGTGGCGAAGCGGGGAGAGAGTCAGGTGTCTGTGGCGCGGGGGCTGACGCCGGGCGAGAAGGTCGCCCTGAGGGACCCCACGCTGCAGAAGCAGTGAACGTCTGTCCACAAATTGCGCGGATTACTCAGATTATGATCAGCATGCCTGTCATTCTGAGCGAAGCGAAGAATCTCCGCAGTCTGAATTGACAATGCACGACCTACTGCAGAGATTCTTCGCTTCGCTCAGAATGATAAAGCGTACTTGGAGTATCGACTACTCTGGAACAAGAGTGAAAAAACGTAGAAAAACACGTTGGGTGGCTTTGCTGGTGGTCGCGGTAGCCGCCGGAGCGGGGCTGTGGCGCACGCTCCCGCGCTTGCACCAGCCTGAGCACGGCATTCCAACCGCAACGGTGAAGCGCGGGCGTTTGGACAAGAAGGTGTACACCGACGGGGAGCTTCACGCCCGGCGCAGCGTGATGGTGGTCGCTCCCTCGGTCTCTGGCAACCTGCGCATCGTCCGCCTCGCGCCCACGGGTACGCACGTTCACAACGGCGACGTAGTGGTGGAGTTCGACCCGAGCGCGGAGCAGTACAACCTGGAAGAGAACCGCTTCGACCTGGAAGAGGCCGAGCAGCGGAAGTATGAGTTAGGGGCTTCGCAGATTTTCTTCGTGCTGGACGCCCAGACCCAGTTGGCACAGGCGGAGTTGAGCGTGGTGCAGGCAGAAATCGGATACCAGCAGGCGGTGGCGGGCGTCGAGCACGCCACGGGCACGCTGCTCGAAAACCACAAAGTGAAGATTGAAGACGTGGCGCCGTAGGGGCAATGTCTGTCGTAGGGGCAACCCTTGTGGTTGCCCGCGGGCGGCCACAAGGGCCGCCACTACAACGCAAGCGACGACTCACGACGACATAGCTTTGAAAAGAGCTTCCTTGACCCTCTCCGGCGTCATGGGAAGTTGCAATAGCCGCAGGCCAGTGGCGTCGAATACCGCGTTCGCGATCACGCCGCCCATGCAAATGATGGGAGGCTCCCCGCCGCCCTGGAAGGGCGAGTCCTGCGCGTCCAGAATTACCGTTTCGATTTTCGGCACCCAGGAGAAATGTGGAATGGTATAGGTATCAAAGTTCGAATGCAGAATCTCGCCGCCGTTGAAGCGGACCTCCTCGCTCAACGCATATCCCAGGCCCATGGTGATGCCGCCCTCCATTTGCAGCCGGGCCCCTTCCGGATTGACGCACAACCCCATCTCCTGCGCAGAGACCACTCGCTTGACTTGAATGCTGCCCGTGTTCGGGTCCACAGCAACTTCCGCCATATGGGCGACGTACGTGCCGGCGTCGATGCCGCAAGCCACCCCGAAGCCGCGCCTGCTGGGCGACTTTGCGGATGACCAGCCGAACTGCTTGGCGGCGGCCCGCAAGACGCGCTGCATTCTGGCATCGTTCAGGTTCTTCAGCCGAAACTCGACGGGGTCCATACCGACTTTGGCCGCCAGCATATCGATGTGGGATTCCCGGGCAAAGGTATTGGTGTTGTTGCCGGGAGCGCGCCAAGGGCCTGTGGCAAACGGATGCGACCCGGGGGCCGCCGTCCACCCGGACCCGTAGGTAGCGGTGCGATGGTTGGGGATGTTGTAGAACTGCGGCGCGCCCCTTTCTCCGGCAAAATAAACTCCGTAGTCCCAAAGAGTAATCAACCCCGCTTCGGTGACGCCCGCCTGGATCTTGACGAGTGCGGCAGGACGGAAGGTGTCGTAGAAGAATTCCTCCGCGCGAGTCCAGACGACCTGGACGGGTTTTCCGGTTAGTTTGGCCAGCCTGACCGCCTCCATAGCCTGCTGGTTGTTGCTCTTCCCTCCAAAGGTGCCGCCGATGAAGGGCGTGACGACCCGCACATTCTGCGCGGGGAAGCCGAGAAGAGAGGCCGCCGCTTCTTTCAGGCCGAAAGGCGTTTGCGTGGAGGCCCAAAGGGTTAGTTTGCCGCCTTCAATCTTCGCCAGGGCGGAATGCGTTTCGATGGGAGCGTGCGCAACGTAACTGTTCAGATACGTCTGCTCCATCACGTGGCGGGCGGCTTTTTTCCCCTCGTCGAGGTTACCGCCTTGCGCGACCGTCTGCCCTGGCGGCGCGACTTTAAGCAGGTGGTCGAAGATGGTCTTGTCATCCACGGTAGGCGCGGGCCGGTCGAATTGCGCCTGGATTTTCGCCAAGGCTCTCTCCGCCATATCAGGCAGCGGGTGGAGGACGGCGATCAGGTCTCCGTCCTCAATAATCTGTACGCCTTCGATGGCTCGCGCCCCCGAGGTGTCCGCATGAGTGAGCTTCGCGGCGTGAACCGGGGGCCTCAAAATACGAGCGTGCAGCAGGCCCGGCTCCCTGATATCCCCGGCATATTCGGCCTGGCCGGTGACCTTGGCGGCAGCGTCTCGTCTCAAAACGTTTTTGCCGATGAAAACGTCTTCGGCCTGAGGCTTGGCCGTCACTCCTTTCACATGGCGCAGAATCTTCTGCCCCTTGGCAAGTTCGGCGTAGCTTATTCTCTTCTGCCCTGCTTCGTCGTAGACGGCGCCCGCCTTGGTCTTCAGCCGTTCTTTCGGCGCCTGCCACTGTTCTGCGGCCAGTTCGATGAGCGCCGCCCTGGCTTCCGCCGCGGCGGCTCGGAGGGCGGGACCGAAGATTCGGGTACTCATTGTGCCGAACGTGCCCATGTCCCAGGGGCAAAGGTCCGTATCGCCCATCACCATGTCCACCGAATCGAGAGGGACGTCGAGTTCTTCAGCCAGGATTTGGGCCATGGAGGTCATGATTCCTTGCCCGTACTCGACCTTTCCGGTAAACCCGCTCACCCGTCCGTCTTCTGCAATCCTCAGGAAGGCATTGAAATCCTGGGGCAATTGCTGCCCGAATCCGCGGCGGCGTTCACCCTCCTGCGCGGCGAGGGAATCGGGGACCGTGAAGCATACGACGATGCCACCGCCAAGCAGTTGCAGGAACTGCCGGCGGTCGAGCGGCAGCGAGGGGCCGTCGTGAGTAGCCGCGGAGAAATCGAGCTTCCGATGATCTTCGTAGACGCTTCCTTGCTGTTTGTGCTCCGGGTTCATCTTGCTCCTCCTCCCGCCTGCCTCGAGGCGGCCTCAATCGCCTGCACGATTCGTTGATGGGCCCCACAACGGCATAGGTTGCCGTCCATCTCCTCGATAATCTGGCTGCGCGGAGGGTGCGGATTGATCAGAAGCAAGCCGTAGGCGTTCATGATCATCCCGGGAGTGCAGTATCCGCACTGCAGAGCATCATGCTCGACGAAAGCCTTTTGCAAGGGATGCAACTCGCCGTTCCTGGCCAAGCCCTCGATAGTCGTGATCGTCTTGCCGGCGACGGATTTCATCCCCAGGACGCAGGAGCGCTCAGCCTTCCCATCCACAATCACGGTGCACGCCCCACATAGCCCCTCTCCACAGCCGTACTTGGTGCCGGTCAGACCCAGATCATACCTGAGGACCCAGAGCAGCATGCGGCTGGAATCGACTTCAATACTGACTGGCTTTCCGTTCAGCGTGAATCCTATGGTCTCTCTCATGCCAACACCTCCCTGAAGCACCGCAGTGTGCAGCACAGCTCTCTCGGCCATGAGTGCCACGACCTAAAGCCTCTTTGCCGGGGACCATTATAGTCCCGGCTGACGCAAGAGCAAGAGACAGATAGACCGTCGGTTTTGCAGTTGCACGGGCGGGAGTGGCCGCGCTGCTCAGCAGTACAGGGTCGCGCAAGAGAAGGAATACGAGTAAAATCGTGGCCTTTGGAAATCGTAGCGCGAGATGGGTTGACTCGCACGCGGGCCAGCAAGAAGACTCCGACGGAGCGAATGGAAAAGGAATAATCATGGTTGAACAGTTTTGGTTGGGGATGGCAATCATTTTTATCAGCGGCATTTTTAACGGCAGCTTCGCGCTACCCATGAAATATACCCGGAATTGGAAGTGGGAAAACACGTGGTTCGTATTCTCGGTGGTGGGCATATTATTATTGCCCTGGGTTATGGCCTTCGGATTTGTACCCCATCTTACGGAGGTCTATGCGGGTGTGCCAACGCGTGTTGTAGCGCTGGCGGTGACGTTCGGCTTTTTCTGGGGAATCTCGCAAGTGACCTATGGCTTGAGCCTCAAGACCGTGGGGTTGGCGGTTGCAGTATCGGTGGTCTCCGGGTTGGCTTGTCTTTCAGGAGCTCTGGTTCCGCTTCTGGTCCTGAATCCGTCAGACCTGTTCCGGGCGCGCGGCATTTTTCTTCTCTGCAGCCTGCCCATTCTCTTTGCGGGATTAGTCATGTACTCGCTCGCGAGCCGCAACCGGGAGAAGGAACAGCAAAGCGAGAATCCGGCTCAGGTGCCCTCAGGTGGAGGTTTCAAGGTGGGGCTCGCGCTTTGCATCTTCACGGGTGTAGTTGGGTCTTGTTTTAACCTCGGTTATGCTTTCAGCGGTGATATCATCCGCAAAAGCATTGACTTCGGTGCTTCGCCGCTGACGGCGGGTTATGGGGTCTGGTCGCTGGTCTTCGGCGCCGGTTCGATTGCCAACCTTTGCTATTGTCTTTATCGACTCTTTCGTAATCGCACCTTCGCAGAATTCCGGCAGAAAGGCTGGCCGAAAGAAACCTTGCTTGGCGTCATGATGGCCGTGATCTGGCTTTCGGGGCTCTTGTTGTACGGGGCGGGAGTGACTCTGGCAGGCAGGTTCGGAAGCTCAGCGGGATTCACCTTATTTTTAACCGTGAGCGTTTTGTCGTCCACGGTGCTGGGAGTTTTCGCGGGAGAATGGAAATCGACCTCGCCACGCACCCGGGGATGGTTGGCCCTTGGAGTGTCCGCGATGGTTCTTGCGGTGGTGGTTTTGAATCTGGGGGGCCTGTTTTCGTAGCGGTAGCTTCAGTCCCCCCGGGCAACCACAAAGGTTGACCCTACGCTGCTACACACGTGGCCGTTGCTCTCCCGGTGGGCCTCAGGGTAGAATCCCAACCTGGCAGTTATCCTCGTTCCTGGCGGTTGCCTATGGCAGAGTGGAGTGGTCCTCTCAAAATAAGACCAGCACGCGTCGAAGATGCAAAGGAGATCGCGCGGATCTACAACCAAGGAGTGCAGGATCGCTGCGCGACCTTTGAGAATACCTACGTCACTCCGGAAGAGCGCTACCTTTGGCTGGCGGCGCGTCCGGACAAGTTTCCGGTGCTGTTGGCGGAAGTCAAGCACACCTTGATGGGTTGGTCCTCCCTCAATCCTTACAGTCCGCGGCATTGTTATGACGGAATCGCGGAACTGGCCATCTACATTGAACGCAGCCTGCGGGGGCACGGCGTGGCGCAGGATTTGATGAAGGCCATGCAGGACAGCGCGCGCGACAGAGGGTTCTATAAGCTCATCGGACGCATCCTGGCCGAAAACCAGCCGGCGCGGAAACTTTGCCAGGTAACCGGCTGGAAGGAAGTTGGAATTCACGAGAAGCACGGCAAGCTGGGCAACGAGTGGCACGATCTCGTGCTGGTGGAATTCCTGATTCCAGAAAACTTGAAGTAACTCGGAACGGACGGCGAATCCACCGAGATTGCTTCCCATATGCGAAAAGACTACCGGCGATGGCTGTGGCTGAGCATCGGAGCCATCATCATCGCATTCATCATCTATAACCTGAGTCGAAGCCCGGAGTGGGCGAGTTTCCGGTGGTCGCGCTTGTGGGCATTGCTCACCGGAGCCAAGCCGGACCTCCTCTTGTTGGCCTTGGTCGGGGTATTTGGCAGCTACCTTTTGCGAGCCTGGCGCTGGAGATTCTTCCTCAGTCCAATCAAGAAAGCCTCCCTGTGGGTCCTGTTGAAGGGCCAGGTCCTCGGCTTCAGCTCCATCTATCTCGTGGGCCGGCCCGGGGAATTCGTGCGTCCCGCTTACATTGCCAAGAAAGAAAATGTCTCCATGAGCGCCATGCTGGCGGTGTGGTTGTTGGAGCGTATCTTCGACACGGTGTTCCTTGTTCTGCTCTTTGCCGCGGCGCTGGACTTTGAGCCGCTTGAACCTGGAACGATGCGCGGCTCAACCATCCTTGTCGCCTTGCATCGCGGCGGGGATGCGATGCTCGTTCTTGCGTTCCTGCTGGTCGCCGGATTGGTGGTTTTCTGGTTGCGCTCTCGGCAGCTAACCGCCTGGTCGTTGCTGGCCTTTCGCTTTTTACCTAAAACGGCGCTAAGTAAACTCCAGCACTTCCTGCGCTCGTTTGCGCAGGGATTGAGCGTTATCCAAAGCTGGAAGGACCTGGTGGGCAGCCTGGTGTTGAGTGCGGCGGTGTGGTTTGTGAATACGTCCATCTTCTGGCTGGTATTTCGAAGCCTTCGGGGGGGCGGAGCGAACCTTTCCTGGCTGGCTTCCGCGGTCGTGCTGTTTTGCGCCGCGCTAGGACTGGCCGTGCAGATCCCTGGGGTCGGCGGCGGCTACCAGGTGAGCATTATTCTGGCCTTGAATGAGCTCTATAACCAGCCCGCGGAGACCGCCACCGGCGCGGCGATTATTGTGTGGCTGATCATGTCGGTTCCCTGCCTGCTGGCCGGGCTCGGGTTGTTGGTGCACGAGGGGCTGACCTTCAGGAAGTTGGAGGCCCTGGCCGACGAGGAGAGGCAATTGGCGGAGAAGAGTTAGCCTATGAGGTGTCCCTTCTGCAATCATCTGGAAGACAAGGTCGTGGATTCGCGTGAGGCCAAGTTTGGAGACACGATACGCCGCCGGCGTGAATGTGCGAAGTGCGGCCGCCGGTTCACCACCTACGAGCGGATCGATGAGATTCCCTATATGGTGGTGAAAAAGGACGGCCGGCGGGAGAAGTTCGATCGCCAAAAGCTGCTGACCGGCTTGCTGAAGGCCTGTGAGAAACGGCCCGTCCCGATGTCGAAACTCGAGGAGATTGTTAATGAAGCAGAAGCGATGGTGGCCGAAGCGGCGGAAAGGGAGCGTCCGGCAGCGGATTTGGGGGAGTTTGTCATGGGCCGCCTGAAGGCGCTCGACAAAGTCGCATATGTTCGATTCGCCTCGGTTTACCTCGATTTCAAAGACATTCGGGAATTCATGGATGAGTTGAAGGACCTGCTCAGAGCCAAAGTCAAGTAACAGGAATCAGGATTCGGGATTCAGGGCCTGACTCGGAGCGCGATCTCACCGTAGAATCCTGACTCCCGAAAACTGCCGACTCAAAGCTTTTGCCTGTCCTGAAACCTGAATCCTGGCTCCGGAAGCCTGTTCTTACCTGTTAAAGACGAAGGCGCCGAAGGTGCGAAAGGTTCTGAACCCGAGGCGTTCGTAAAGACGCAGCGCGCGCGCATTGACGTCGGTGACAGTTAGGGAAACGCGCTGGTAGCCTGCCCTCGTGAGGTCGCTGAAGGCGGATTCCAGCAAGGCTGTCCCCAGCCCGCACCCTTGCACCGTCCTGGCGACAGCGATTTGCGGTATGTGGGCTGTACTGGAACTCACGCAAGTCACCATCAGCACCCCGCCGAGTTTGTGGGTTTGGCGATGCACGGCGACTTTGGAGACTTGCTCCATAAACTCTCCGCAGCCCTGGTAATGGAGGATGTTCTCGATGAGCCGCGTGGCTCCCGCCAGAGAGCTGTATTGGTCATTGATCGCCGCGTCGACATGGTTGTGATAGGCGCCGAAAACCAGTTCTGCGGCCTCGCGAGCGTGTTTCTTTTCGCAGGGCAGGATACAAAAATCAGCCAAGCGCGGGGCGGCTTGCCGCGTAGGGCCATTCCCGCTGGACCCGGATAAGGCCTGGGAGTGCCAATCGGGAAGGGACAAGGCCATGAAGCTGCGCCGATAGCCCTCGTAATTCCAGGAAATGAAGTTGTTTTCCAGTTCTTCGAATTTATAGTGCGGGAGTTGCGCTTCCACGCGCCGCAGGCCAGGAGTAGCCAGGAGGGTTTCGTTGGAGTGCTCCAGCAGGCGCAGGGCCTGGTCCAAACCTGCGGGCGGCGGGCCGGCGAACAAGTCTCCCATAAGACCCTTCTCACCATCGCAGAAAAAGAAGCAGTAGCCGCGAATGACTCCATTCTGCACCAGAGCATACCCCGAAAGACGTTTCTCCTTCAGGCAGTTGGAAATCACGCGGGCCGAGGAAGTGAAATCCCAATAGAGACCTTCGCCCCAGGCACGCGCTTCGGCATCCAACAACTCTGAGAAAGCCGATAGCTCAAAGCGGCGAATATCGATGATCTCAGACCCCACAGCAGTTCCCTTTGGATCGCCGAAGCGAAATCTCAGGTCGCGCAGGCCATCCCGCGATGCCGGGTGCCGGACGTCCACAATCCCTCCCGGCCATAACAAAAACGATGCAAGTATAACCTAATTACTATTGGAGCAAGGCACTGAAAAGAAAAGTTCTTGCGGGTTTAAAAATGGGTTATGGTACCATTTTGGCGCGCAGTATCTTCCCGGAGAGTCTTCCTCTGGGGTTGACAAGGCAGTCCGGCAGCGGCAGTGGAAAGTGCACTGGTGCCGGCGAACGAACGGCTGCGCCCGCGGAGAGAACAACAGGGCATGGGCCCGCCATCGGCCACCAACTCCGAGATTCCACCGCAGCGACCAATCCCTGCGGAATCTTCCTCGCGTCCCTCCCTACGACATCGGACGGAGTATTACGCGGCTCTGGGTTTGCTGAAACTGCTAGGTTTTTTACCGCACCGCTTGACGCGGGCGTTCTGCGCGATTCTTGCGTTTCTGAGCTACTGGGTCTGGCCGCGCCTACGGAAAGTGGGCCTGACCAATCTAAGGCTTGCTTTCCCTGATTGGCCCCAGAGCCGACGCCGGAAGGTGCTCTTCAGCTTGTTCCGTAACTTCGGCAGGATGCTGGCGGACTTCGCGCATTTTCCGCAGTGGAACCGCAGCAAGATCGAGAAGTTGATCATCTATGACGGATTTGAAAACTATGCGCAGGCCCAAAGTCAGGGCCGCGGCGTGCTTTTTCTTACTGGCCACTTCGGAAATTGGGAGCTGAGCTCTTTCGCTCACGGGGTGTACGGCTATCCCTGCGATTTCGTGGTGCGCGCCCTGGACAACCCGCTCATGGATGAACTTATCAACCACTACCGATGCCTGGGCGGCGGAAGGCCTATTGAGAAAGGTGATTTTGCGCGCGGCGTGCTGCGCGCTTTCGGTCGCGGCGATGCAGTCGGCGTGTTGATCGATCAAAACATGCTGCCCGGCGAAGGGGAGTTTGTGAACTTCTTCGGCATGCCCGCCTGCACCACCACCGGCCCCGCACGGGTGGCGAAGAAGACCGGTGTGCCCATCGTTCTGGGGTTAGTCATCTGGGACCCTAGGCTCAAGAAGTATCGGCTGCGATTCGATCCTGTCGAATGGGTCACTTGCCAGAACCCGGAAGAGGAAATCCTGGTCAATACCGCGAACTTCACCCGCCTGCTTGAAGACTACATCCGCCGCTTCCCCGATCACTGGCTTTGGGTCCACCGCCGGTGGAAGACGCGCCCGCCAGGCTCCGGGCCGCTCTATCCATTCTAGGAGACAGGGGAATAAGGAGGCAGTAGGCAGCGGGCAGCGAAGGCCGGGAGTCGACGGCAGGCAACTGTCGACTGAGAACTGACTACTGTCAACTGTTCTATCGAGGCTCATTATGAAGATCTCGGAGTTGGCACGATTGCTGCGGGGAACACTGCACGGAGAGGCGGACCGGGAGGTTCGGGAGGTGGCTGGGCTGGAAACCGCCGGCCCAGGAGAATTGACATTTGCTGAGGACGCGAAGTCTCTTGAATTGGCGGCCGCATCCCAGGCCGGGTGCGTTCTCGTACCGGCGGACTGCTCTCTGCCGGGACGTACAACGATTGGGGTCGAGAATCCGAAGTTGGCTTTTGTCCGCGCGGCCCAAGCCCTCTGTCCGCCCCGCAAATTCCCGCCGGGCGTGCACCCCACGGCAGTCGTTGCCGCGGACGCGCGCCTGGCTGAAGACGTGGCCGTTTCCCCGTGCGTGGTAATTGAGTCAGGCGTTGAAGTTGGACAGGGCACGTACCTTGGGGCTGGGGTTTACTTAGGCGAGCGTGTCCGGGTGGGCGCACAATGCACGCTCTACCCGCGGGTGTGCGTCTACCCAGAAGCAAGAATCGGCAATCGAGTGATCCTTCACTCCGGAGTCGTGGTTGGGTCCGACGGGTTCGGTTACGTCTTCGCCGACGATCATTATGAGAAGTTCCCCCAACGGGGCAGCGTGGTCATCGAGGACGACGTCGAGATCGGCAGCAACAGCACGGTGGATCGTGGCTCCTTGGGCGTAACCGTTATCGGTCGAGGTACCAAGATCGACAACCTGGTTCAAATTGCGCACAACGTGAAAGTGGGACGCCACTGCGTGATCGCCGCGCAGACAGGCATTTCGGGCAGCGCGCAAATCGGCGATTACGTGGTGATGGGCGGCCAGGTGGGCGTTGCGGATCATATTCGCATCGAAGAGGGAGTGATGATCGGAGGGCAGGCTGGCATATTTGGGACGATACGTAAAGGAGCCAAGGTCTGGGGGACCCCCGCCCGACCCCTAGACGAATTCAAGAAAGTCTACGCCCACCTTGCCAAGCTGCCGAGCCTTGCCGGGAAAGTGAAGGAAATCTCGCGGCAGCTTTCAGAGATCCTAAAGCATGCCCAGCAGGGAAAGTGAAAGTCTCAGGTGTTTTCGTAAACTTTGGTGAGTTGCAACCGCATGGTGTCCAGGCGGCTTTCCGATACACGTGAGAAACGCCTCAAGAGCTCATAGCCAAGATCGTGATCCTGCTCGGCCTTGCCGCGCAGGCATTCCCCGTCCATCGCAAAAGCGCGAGTAGGCTCGACGGCTCGGGCCGAGAACTTCCACCGATAAGGCGGAAACAGCCACGACCAGCCGAGAATATCGTCTTCTTTAAGAGTGACGATGCGGAGCGGGCCGCGGCGTTCGGAAACGATGGTCAGGTCGACTTTGCCCTCGCGAATAAGGTAGAACTTGCCGGCATCTTCGCCCTCGTGAAAAATGAATTCCCCGGGCGCGAAGTGAACGTTGGAGGCACAGCCTACAACCAGGTCGAGGTAACGCGGTGGGAAATCCGTGAAAAATGGATGAGCAGTGAGAATGTTCTGAAGACTTTCCATGCAACACTCCTTGGGGCCGAGCCGTCGTATTTCCTAAACGCTCGACGCGGGGCCGGCGGCGTCCTCCCGCAACATTGCATGCAATGAAGTAGGCCCTTCAAAATGATAACATTCCGTCACGCCTCCTTGTCAACGTCGGAGTGACCGTTTTGGTCTGGCGCAGCTATGCTGCTCCAGGCCGCTTTCGCCACTTCTGATCCGCTTTTTTTGAGCCTCTTTTTGGGCTTCCCAACTGCGCAAATTCACGGTATCCTTACTCGCGCGTGCTTGGTGGATATTGAAATTCACAAGGCCGTTATCATGCAGCGCACCACAATCCGAGAATCCGGGACCGTTTTTGAAATTCTTCCTTTCGAACGAGCTGCCCGGCTCCCTCAAATCTTGAAGGCCCCACCTGCGGAAGAGGTGCGAGAAAGGACCCAACGAGGACGATGGCAACAGTAGAAAGAGTCTTAGCAGAGCATCCGTTTTTCGAAGGTTTTTCAGAGGCGCACGTTAAACTCGTCGCCGGGTGCGCTTCCGACGTTCGCTTTAAGCCGGGACAGATTGTTTTCCGTGTAGGCGAAGAAGCCAGAAAATTCTATCTGGTTCGTCATGGGAAAGTAGCGCTCCAGATGACCTCCGAGCGGCGCGGCCCGCTCACGGTCCTGACGGTAGGAGCAGGTGAGGTTTTGGGATGGTCGTGGCTGTTCCCACCCCACAAATACAGGTTCTCTGCACGCGTCCTCGAGGCAACACGGGCCTTTGAGATCGACGGTCAATGCCTGCGCGGCGAGGCCGAGCAGGATCACGATTTTGGTTATCATCTCTTGAAGCACTGGTCGCCGGTGGTCGAGCGGGCACTGGATGCGACGCGCTTACAGCTCATCAACGTTTATCAGGACCGATAAGCCGGGCATGTGCCGCAGGGCACCGTCCATTCAGGCCACGGCAGAGGAGGAAGCCCTTGGAAATTCACAAACAAGATGCTTTGAATTATCACAGCCAGGGGCGCAAGGGAAAGATCGAGGTCGTAGCGACCAAGCCTTGCGCCACGCAGTGGGATTTAAGCCTCGCCTATACACCGGGCGTGGCCGAACCCTGCCTCGAAATTCAAAAAGTCCCCGAGCGTGCTTTCGACTACACGGCGAAAGGGAATCTCGTTGCCGTGGTATCGAATGGCACGGCGGTATTGGGCCTGGGGAATATTGGCGCTTTGGCCGGCAAGCCAGTCATGGAAGGTAAGGGCGTGCTCTTCAAGCGCTTCGCGGATATCGATGTGTTCGACCTCGAAGTAGGTTCGGAGGATCCCGACGACGTCATCCGCTTCTGCCAACTGCTCGAGCCGACCGTCGGCGGCATCAACCTGGAAGACATCAAAGCCCCGGAATGCTTCCACATCGAGGAAGCACTGCGTCGCACCATGTCTATTCCCGTCTTCCATGACGACCAGCACGGGACGGCAATCATCTCAGGGGCAGCCATGGTGAACGCGCTGGAGGTCGTGGGGAAAGATATTGGCAAGATCACCATGGTGATCAACGGCGCCGGCGCGGCCGGGATTGCCTGCGGCGAGCACTACGTTCGATTGGGGATGAAGCGGGAAAACATTGTTCTTTGTGACACCAAGGGCGTCGTTTACGAGGGGCGTGGCGAAGGCATGAACCCCTACAAAGCCCGCTTCGCCTCCAAGACCACGGCGCGAACCCTCGCGCAAGCCATGAAGGGAGCGGACGTCTTCACCGGCCTCTCCGGCCCCCATGTTGTGACGCAGGACATGGTGCGTTCAATGGCGGATCAGCCGATCATTTTCGCCATGGCTAATCCTGTGCCGGAGATTGACTACCAAGCCGCGAAAGATGCCAGGGCGGACCTGATCATTGCCACGGGAAGGTCCGACTATCCCAACCAGGTCAACAATGTTCTCGGCTTCCCCTTTATCTTCCGTGGCGCGCTGGACGTTCGAGCACGAGCCATCAACGAAGAAATGAAGGTTGCGGCGACGCGCGCCCTGGCGGCGCTGGCGAAGGAAGACGTTCCTGACATGGTGCTGCGCGCCTACGGAGTCACCCACCTGCACTTCGGTAAGGATTACATCATTCCCAAGCCATTCGACCCGCGTGTCCTGCTGTTTGAAGCTTCCGCCGTCGCTCAGGCTGCGATCGAGAGCGGAGTGGCGCAGGTGGAGGTTGATATCGAACAATATCGAGAACAACTCTCTCGCCGCCTGGGGCGCACCCAGGAGGTCATGTTCAGCGTACGCCAGCGGGCCAAGGCCGCACCCAAGCGCATCGTCTTTTCCGAAGGCGAGCACGAGAAGATCATCCGCGCCAGTTGTCAACTTGCCAACCTGAAGATCGCTCATCCGGTGCTGCTGGGACGCCCGGCAGTAATTATGAAAATGGCTGAGGAACTGGACTTGTGCAACAAGGTCAGCGCGGAAATCATCGAGCCGGCTCACTCGCCCAGGCTGGATGCCTACGCGGAGGAGTTCTACCAGCTCCGCCAACGTCGCGGCGTCACCCGCACCGAGGCGCGCGAATTGATGGCCAACAGCAACTACTTTGGCGCCATGATGGTCCACATGGGCGACGCCGACGGTTTCGTCGCCGGCGTCTCGCAACATTACCCGGACACGATCCGCCCGGCGCTGCAAATCATCGCCACGCGTCCCGAGGTTCACAAAGTCTCCGGGCTCTATGTGATCGTAACCAAACGAGACATTTTTCTCTTTGCCGACACGACCGTCAACATCGATCCCACGGCGGATGATCTGGCGGAGATCGCCCTGCTTTCCGCGGAAGTGGCCGAAAGCTTCGGCATCCAACCCCGGGTGGCGATGCTGTCGTTTTCCAACTTCGGCAGTACGCGGCATCCCTTAACCGAAAAGGTTCAGCGGGCCACCGAAATCGTGAAGCGGCGGAATCCCAAGCTCATGGTGGACGGGGAGATGATGGCGGATACAGCGTTAGTCCCGGAATTGCTCGCGGAGTACCCCTTCTCAAGCCTGAAGCAGAGGGCCAATGTTCTGGTCTTCCCCAGCCTCGAGGCCGGCAACGTGGCCTATAAGCTCATGCTGCGCATCGGCGGCGCGGAATCTCTTGGCCCGGTGCTGATGGGACTCTCGAAACCGGTACACGTGCTGCAACGCGGCTCGACCGTGGAAGAAATCGTCGATATTGCCGCTCTCGCTGTCGTGGACGCTCAGAAGGAAGCTAACCACGTCAGCGCGACAGCTTCCACTGCCTCCGCCGCGTAACCCAAGGGCCGCGCCAGGCGAGAGAACGGTGTGCCATGTAGTTGACTTTTTGTCCTCCCTTGCCTGCCTCGCCGATCGATCCCGGAAACCTCGGTTCGTTTCCGTAAATTGCCCTGTTGCTTGCTCCTTTCACGGCCTGACTGGCGCTGATTGGTGCGCAAAACACGCGCTATTTGCAGCTCTCGAAAAAGTGATGTCCTTTGTTTTCAGCCACTCCTTGGCTTTGTTCCCTCTATTTTTGTATTTTCTCGCGCGCCGCTGGATTTCCCCTTCCAGCCAATTTCGAACCCTGCCACCTTCCCTCCGGTCCAGTCCCCGCCGGAACGCCTCTGGCGCTGGAAGTCTCGAGTTTTACATTTAAGGCGTGCATCAGGCACCCAATTGCGGCTGTTTTTCGGTTCGTTTTCAATGTCCACTTCCTGTATTTTCAATGACATACTGGCTTCGGTCGTAATATTTTTTGTTTATTCTCAGTCCCCTGTTTTCCCGAGCACCGGGACCTTGCCGCCATTCCCGGCGCCTCGCCGGTTTCCGGGGTCTGCCTAAGACATTGTGTCCACAAAAAGGTCACCTTAATAGGCTATCATACATCGGCGGGATTGCCAAGCGAAAAATGTGTCATGGTACAGTTTGAGGTAGAGGCGGCGTTACGCCACCATTTGGCGAGTTAAACTCGCCACTACACCATCAAAATGTCCCACTACTAAAAAATGCGTAGGGAGCGCACCGAAGGGAGAATTGAAGTTCGCCAATAGACAGGCCAGCCGATCGGGATAGGAGGAGCGGTTACCCGCTCACCCCTCCCACACCACCGCACGTAGTGTAACACCCCGCGATTTTACCCCTCTTGAGGAGCGATTTTTCTCAAATTAAGTCCGGCTTGGACGGCGACGTTTGTGGAGCTTCGACGTGGTGCAATTTGACGCTGCCCGGAATGGCTTGGGCCTGACAGCTCCTGTCATTATTGCGCATTCCGCCCCTTCTGTCGCTTTGCCCGCGTCCTTATAGACCTCTTCCCGAATAGTCCGCTCCGTGGCTTCGTTGGGATAGGAGTGCACGGTGTCTTGTAAGGCGATTCGCAGAACCCTCATCGGCGGTGTCTGTGATAAAGAGCCGACCAAAGTTGATACGAGCCGCCAACCATGCCAGCGATCAGGGCCAGCGGAATCTGAACCAGGCCTAAGTGCAAGAACGTCGCGTATCCGTATACAGTCATGGGCACATAGATCATCAGGCCCGTCAGGACGCCAGGCGAATAAGCCCGTGACTTGTAGCTGGCCCAGGCATGCCAAATCCCGTTTGAGCACAACAATGCAGCGATCGCGAGCCAGTAAACGGGGCCAAGCGGAGTGCGTGCGACAAGTGCGAGATTGATGCATATTGCGAGCAATGCGCCATTGATGATGACCAGGAAACGTGGCGTGATCCGGGAAGCCTCAACGCGGTAGCGTCTGTACCATACCGCAAACCCGCCCGGATAGGCGAATTCCTCAGTCATGTGGAGAATTGCCGCGGCGAGCGGGACCCAAGGCAACCAGTCATTCATTCTGTAAGAGTATACACGAGCCGAAAGGAGCAAGGTAGCGCGCGCCTCTAGTACAGGTCCGCGGCTTTTCGTCGTTGTCGGCGGAAGAACCGCGGACCTAAAAGAAGAGGTCCGCGCTACCCTTACTGCCGCGGGTCGGTACCCAGCGGCAAATATCAGGGCGAAGGCCCGCCCGGCCGCTGGGACCGCAGTTCTATTTGTGATTGGCGGGCATTGGTAATAAAATCGGGGAAGCATTCGGTGGGCACACAGCGTTCTGTACAGCCACACAATGGCAGAAGCTCTTAAAGTCGAACGTCAGGTGCAGCGCGGCCTCAGGTCATCGCTCGTCAGCATTGCCTCGAATTTCGCTCTGGCAATGTGCAAATGCGTCGCAGGCCTTTTCGGCCACTCCTTTGTGCTGGTCGCCGACGGAATCGAATCCCTCGCAGACGTCTTCAGTTCCTACGCCGTTTACTTCGGTCTCCGCGTGGCGATCAAACCTCCAGACAAAGATCATCCCTATGGGCATGGCAAAGCAGAACCCATCGCGGCAGTAGTCGTCAGCCTGGCGTTAGCGGCAGCCGGCATTACCATCGCCATCGAAAGCATTTTCCGAATTCGTACTCCACATCCACTTCCCAGGCCTTATACGCTCGCGGTCCTGCTGGGTGTGGTTGTAGTGAAGATTCTGCTTTCTCGCTTCGTCTTTTCGGTTGCCGTAGCCATCCAAAGTACAGCGGTGCAGGGAGACGCCTGGCACCACGTCACCGATGCTATTACCTCCGCCTTCGCTTTTGTAGGAATCTCGTTGGCGCTTTGGACGAAGAACTACGCCGCAGACGATTGGGCCGCCCTCTGCGCTTCATGTGTGATTCTCTTTAACGCCGGGCGCCAACTCCGGCTTCCCCTGGCAGAACTTCTGGACACCGCACCTTCTCCCGACATTGAAGAGCAAGTACGCCGGGCCGCAACCGCGGTTCCGGATGTCATAGGGCTCGACAAATGCTTCGTACGCAAAGTTGGATTCCGGTATTATGTCGAACTTCACGTTGTGGTGCCGGGAAATCTCAGCGTTCGGGCAGGACACACCATTTCCCACCAGGTGGAAAATCGCGTACGCGCAGAGGTCGATCGCGTGGCGAATGTGCTGGTGCATATCGAGCCGGAAGAGGAATTGCTCAAGCCTGCTGACAGTGATGTATGAATTCAAGTTCCGAGGTGGGAGACGCTATGCATCGACGGTTATTCTTCATTGCCGTAGCTGCCCTGATTTCGTGCGCTCCCAACGGGCACGCCAAGGAAGCCCGCAAGCATTCCCATTGCGATGCGCCCGAGTATTTCGGCATGTGTGATCCCTACGTGCCTGGGACATTCGTCGGCTTCCCGGAGAAGCAGCCGATCTTGGTGGTTGATACATGGCATGATGGCCCGGCGGAGCGCGCGGGCGTTTGCCCGGGTGATAGGATCACGGCTGTGAACGGAGTGGTTGCGGCCGAAAATTCTAGGGATCGGATGCTGCACGAGATCGTGTCGGCAAAACCATCGCCCGTGGTTCTGACCGTTCAACGCGCAGATCAGACTTTGGAGTTTCGGGTAAGTCGCGTGCGCGAGTCAACGCTCGCCAAGCTCAGCCATCAGAAGTTCATGAACGATCCCAGCCTTGGACGTGCCCTCGAGACAGTGCCGAGGAACGAAAAACGCGCCGAATTTACCGCTTATGTCAACTTCTTCAAAAAGCTCGGAGAGCGCGAAGGATTCACGCGAATCGAGGGCCTGGATGTTCCGGTCGGAACGCCGCCAGAGCAAGTTAAGACGCTCCTCCGGTTTTCGTTAGGCGGCCCAGAGCATTCCCGAGAGGCCGGCTGGGTCCCGTGGACGGCCGGCAAGTATACGTTCGGGTTCTACACCCTTATACTGAAGGACCCAAGTGAAGCGTTGATCGCCATGGTGCATGCCCAATCACCTGCTATCCGCGCAGGGCTGCTGCCGGGCGACCGCCTGCTCGAAGTCGACGGTCGCAAGATCTCAGCTTCTGCGAACCTGAAGGCCCTGATCCTCGAGCCCGACCAAGAACGCAGCATCAGCCTCAAAGTGGACCGCGGCGGAGAGCAGCGAATCTTCGAGCTGCGATCTGAGCCCTTCGAACAGGTTATAGCCGCCGACTTGAGGGGGGAACTACCCTTTCGTCCTGGCCCTGTCCGTTTTGACCCAAACGCCTACATCATCGGCATCGGAGTCTTGTACTCTCCCGACCCGCGCGAGGCTATGGTTTCGCGGGTTTCATGGCCGTCTCCCGCTTTTGACGCCGGACTGCATGTGGGCGATTCCATCCTGGCAATCAATGGAAAACCTATAAGGATGATCGACCGGGAAGAGTTGGACAGGCTCTTGGTTCCAGGAGGCACTTCTCCCTTGGCGCTCGAAATCTCCCGCCTGGGGAAGAAAAAGGCCTTTACCGTAAACCCAGTGATCTACCGCAACGCCGAGGAATCCATCGGAAGAAAACCAACCAAGTCGCAACTTGTGCCCCAGGGTTGCCCAGCAAGCTAGCGCTCCACTCGGAATGACAGCCTGAATCAGGTTTTCACACAGACTCTTTAGCCCCTAAAGCGATGCGGTTTCAGCGCCTAAAGGCCCATCGAGCCCAGCGCCGCTAGGCGGCGGGGCTAACCTGGATTTGTCGCCAGAGGCAGGGAAGGGCGGGGCTTCAGCCCCGCCGTCGCAGAGCCTTACGAAAAAATCCGCCGTTCCCTTCCCCGAGCAGCTTGCGGCCGCAAGCTGCTCGGGGAAGGGAACGGAAAGGCCAGGAGGGCCGCGAATTCGGCGGGGCTGAAGCCCCGCCCTTCCGCTTCCGACAAATAAGTTCGCTTATTAATCCTGCTAAGCACTACGTGTTCTTTTACGGGGCAGATGCGCTCATCGGCAGGCCGTAAGATCTGCGCTCCTCTGTAGAGTCCTGTACCCCGAGTCCCCGAGGGCGGTCACAACGGCCCCCCCTATGAACGTACGTTGAACCCCTCCACCACGATGCGCGGCGTCTCGCCCCGGGTGTCGGCATGTTCGAGTTCGGTTCGAATCGTCCGGCGTTCGCCGGGCATCAAGGCGATGTAATTGTCGCTATAGATGGCCGGTAGGATCCGGTCACCGCTCTTTTCCCGCACCGCTTTCAAGCGGACCATTAACGCCGGAAGGCCGGATGGGTTGTGCAGTTCGGTGGATAAATGCCAGCGATGGTCCTGGCGCGCCACGTCCGTGGACGCTTCCAGCTTAACCTTCGGCAACTGTCGAATGGCTCGATAGTTGCCTTCCGTAGGACCCCGCATATAGAAGTTTGTAGAGATCGTGTCGGCTCCGCGTGTCAAGGACAGGCGCAGGAAAAGCAGCGTAGTCAGCCCGGTCGGATACTCCATCTTGATGCACGAGTTGGCGCTGTCCTCTTGACTATCCAGAGTGACAGACTTCTCCCACTGTTTCTTTCCGTCCATGTCCAGAACCTCGACGGCAGCGGTCAGACCTTGCACGTTTCCACCGCTGTTATTGACGACTTCGACGCTCTCGGTCACCGGATTCCATTGGATGTGAAGCGGCTCGCAGCCCTTTTTGCACCCAAAATAAGCAGCCGTCGGCTCAAAGTAATAGTCGTAGGTCTGCCAAACGAAGGAGGGCCAGCAGGGATGGCTCATCCAAAGCAGAAGTCCCATGCGATGATTGCCCTGCCCCTCAAACATGGCGCGATAACCTTCGTAATTGAGAAACTGAGCGAGTGAAACCCAATCGTCCAGGTTGTCGGCGCCGCCGTAATTGAACTCGATCGAGTTCCTGAAACTTTCGCCGCCTTGCGCGCCGGTCAATGTGAAATCGTGAAGACCCCAGTCCAGGCCTTGCGGCCACTGCGCCGCTTCGGGCATCATCGCGCGCACGCTTTCGACCGGGGGAATGTTCGGCATGCCCATCTCGCTGTGCAGCTTCGCATGCGCGCCACCCGTAAAATAGAAGCTGAGCGGCATGGCCATATAAGGCCCGCCACCCCCCACAACGCCAAAGGCCGAATTGGAAATGTAGTGGATGTCGGGATGATTTTCAGCCAGGACTTTGCGGATGGCGTCGTCAAGCGGCTTGGGCGGATTACCCTCGTTGCGGCCGCAATAAATGCCGATTGAGGGATGATTTCGAAAGCGCCGAACCGAATCAAGCGCATTGCGCACGAACATGTCGTCGTCTTTCGGGTCGGGCCCATCGTAAGGGTTGGCAAGCCAGAACTCCTGCCAGACCATAACGCCGTGGCGGTCACAAGCGGCGAAGAATTCTTCATCGCCGACCTGCCCCACCCAGTTGCGAATCATCGTGAAGTTCATTTCCCGGTGATAGCGGACCGCAGCGTCGTACTCGCGCCGGCGATAGAGCAGCATGGACTCGCCGAAGCCCCAATTCCCTCCCCGCGCTATAAATCGCCGCCCGTTGATCCAGATCCGCAGAGTGCCGCCCTCTTCGCTGTAAGTCATTTGCCGGATGCCGGCGTCGAATGTCCGCGCGTCCGACACTTTCTTGTCACGCGTCTGGAAGCTCAGTTCGATTGGGTACAAGTGGGGCTCGCCATAGCCGGCGGGCCACCAGAGTTTCGGATTCTGCAACCGAAGGCCGGGCGTGTTCGCGGGATCGAACTTCACGTTTGTGGCTGCGGGGCCGCCCACGGTGATGCGTTGTTCAAAGTGCAAATCTCCCAAACGTCCGCGCAGAATCCCTGCCACCGGCCGGGGAGTGTGATTCACCAGTGTGACCTCGATACTTACATCAGCCCGCGTCGTGTCCGGGCGTGGTGTGGGCGTCTCGCTCGCATTACCGAGCGCCGGCAAAATGCTTTTAACAAACGGGTCTTCGAGAGTTACCGGCCCGGTAAAGCTGATGTAGACGCCGCCCCAGATGCCGATATCGCGGCCACGAATGGTGGGAATCCAGTCCCAGCCAATCGACGCGTGATAGGTCGGGTTATCGATTCCGAGCGCGCCGCCGTTCTTTCCCGGATTCTCCAGAGTCTTCTGCTTGGTGCTTCCCGGCGTGTCGTTCTTCTCGATGTGAACTGCCAGCGCGTTCTTGGCCCCGGCGAGCAAACGGCCGGTAACGTCGAAGCGCCCGCGTACGAAGCCGCCTTCGATACGGCCAAGTTTTTCGCCGTTCAAGAAAACCTCCGCCTTCCAGTTAATCCCGTCGAAATTGAGCCAAGCACGCTTGCCTGGGGGCAAGTCCGGCGCCGTAAACTCGTTTCGATACCAGAAATCCGAGCAGAAGAACGAATCGGAAACGTACAACTGGTTCTCACCGTAGTTGGGGTCTGGAATTGCGCCGATATTCAAATAGGATGCGAGAACTGTGCCCGGCACGGTGGCGACAATCCAATCGCCATCCGCCCATCCCACTTTCGAAAGGGCTGCCCCTTCGGAGGTCACAAGCGAAGCTCGCTGCAGGCGCCACGCACCCCCCGCCAGGTCAAGTCGCTCTCCGGGCCGGCTTGCGCGCGAGGGCTCCGGTTGGGGCACAAACCCACCACGCCCGTAGACCTCCATCTCGCTGAGCATGTATCCGTCCGCGGACGCGGGCCGGGTCATCAGAACGCGCACATATCTCCCCTGAATGGGCGGCGCGAGCTTGAGGTCGTCCCTACTCCCCGCCCCGGCGGGCAGCGGTTGAATATCCCGCCAACTCTTTGCGTCATCGGAGACCTGGAGAGAGCCCTCCGCCGCGCGGGCGATCCAATAGAGCGTCACTCGATCGAACTCACAGCGCGCACTCAAGTCGACGAAGACCCACTCCTCACCCAAACCGGCGCTCATCCAGGCGCTGGTGAACCGATAAGGGCCGCCGATCTCGACCCTCTGGTTATGGTTGTAAAAGGCCACTTCGGCGACTTGCCAATGCATAAGAAACGCCATGGGCGAGGCGTTCGCAGCCTCGAATTCAACGCGATAGAAGCGGTTCTGCGAAGCTGCTTGGAGCGGAATGGAGGGCTGAAACACTGCTCCTCCTCGCTCAAAACCCGTCGGGCCACCGGTGAGAGAAGCCCGCTGAGGGTTTGTGACCTTGCCCCCTTCCTTCCATTCGCGTCCATCGTCGGATACCGAAACGGAAACACTCACGTTCTCAGGTTTCAACTCGTCTGGCGCCATAAAGAGCACGTCAACCCGGTCGATCACCGGCGCGCGCTCTCCACCTCCGAGTTGCACCTGCAACCAAGGACGAGGCCCGCGCAAGTCGACAACGGTGACCGCGTTGTGGTCGAGAAACAACTCGCGGTCGGTCTTAGGGAGCAGGCCGCGGAAGCTCAGCGATGTCGCCACCCATTCGGGGGGTCGCGTGTCCTGGATCCCATCGGTCACAAGCTGAGCAGTGAGGTTGTAGTCATAACTGCTCGAGTGGTACGCGGGCCGGTGCAATGCCAGGTTGCGATACGTCGAGGATGTGTCGGGCACGAGCCTCGGTCCGAAGTCCTCGCGCGGGTCGCCCGGGTAAACTCCAACCCCGCGCGTATACTCCGCAGCAGCGCTTGCCGAACCCTCAGGCGCGTCCGCTGCGCTCCTGGCGCGAGCCTCGGCCGCGGCAGCGACGCCCTTAGGATGGCCTGCCCATCCCCGAAGCTCTCCTGCCGCCGCGTACGCACCTCCCATCGAACTCTTCAGAAAACCCCTTCGTGAAACTGACATGGAATCTCCTCTCAACCGGCTGTCCCTCGCGCAGGAAACAGAGAACAATACTCGAAACGCACAAAAAGCTGCAAGGCGCAACAGCCACGAATCGTGGCGCAGGCATTCCTTCGCTCCGCTCAGGACAGGCTCTGCCTGCGCGACTTGGTCAGCCGGCAGCGTCTCCGACCGTTGTGGCGCGCACCTCAGGTCGCGTCGCAAATTCCCCGTTTTGCATTTTCCGCTTGACAAACTGCGAGACCTGTGATAGCCTATAAAGATGGTCCTGATGCGGACACATTGTCGTAGGCGAGCGCTTCCGCCCGCCGAAGCGCGAGGGAAAGCGGATGGGCCCCGGCGAGCCGGGGAGTGGGGGCCCGAAAAAACACAAAAAATAGTACGATCGAAGCCAATAAGTCATTGGAAACAAAGGGGCGCTGTCGGAACGAAGCTAAGAAGTACTTGAAAACAAGGGAGTTATTGAAGAATGGTGCAAAAAATCTGAGAAGTTGGTGAAGAACAAAGCACATCACTTCATTGTAGACTGGAGATTCTGAGAGTTTTGCGCACCAATTGACAGTGATTTGACCTGAAAAGGAGCAAAAAAGCCACCTTTTGCGAAAACGAAGTCAGGCTCCGGAGTCGCAAGGCAAGGCCAGGAAAGTGACAAGTAGTCGGCTACACAAGAGACGCGTCACCCCCCACGAAGACGACCTCAGGGTGTAATGGCTCGTGGTCGTGCCAAAACCTGACTATCCTCCCCCTGGTGTATAATCTCTGCCGCCCCATAACTGCGCGACGGTAAGGACTAATTCTCATGGCGGAAACTCGTTTTGTCAGACCCCGAGCGCTCGGATTTGCGCTGTGCGCCCTGCTATTCTGTCTTCCCGCTGTCCAGGCTCAGGACCAGGAGAAGAACCCCTACCAAAACGAACTGTCGCGGCTGCATGCGATGTTCGCGCAACCCCTGGCCGACTGGAAGGCGCACGTGGATAACCTTGCCCATGGCGAAGACCCGGCTTTGAACGATGCCGACTGGTCGCCCGTTCGCATCTCGGAAAAAGCGGGTAACGGCCCGATGTGGTTCCGGCGCATGGTGGAGATACCGCCGACGATGGGAAAGTACAGCATCCGGGGCGCACGGGTCCGGCTGGATTTGAGCGTCAGCGCGGAGGGGTCCTCGCAGTTTCGTGTCTTCTTTAATGGCTCACTCGCGGAGATGGCCGACGGGGACACGCAGCAACCCATCCTACTGACCGGGAAGGTCGAGCCGGGCGCGAAGATCCTGGTGGCTATCAATGTTCCCGCTGCCACCGGTGCGGTGCAACTCCAAAACGCTCAATTGCTGGTTGACTACCCCGCCGGAAAGCCCGATCCAGCCCTGCTTTACGAAGAGATTCAGTCGGCCCAAGCCATCGTCTCGGGGATCTTTCGGGGTTCTTCGGAGCAATCTCGCCAACTCGATGATGTTGTTCACACCGTTAACTTCGCCGCGCTGGACCATGGTGACCAGCAATCATTTGAAGATTCTCTCCGTGCGGCGCAGGACAAACTCCAGCCCTTCGCAAACGTGGCAAGTCGGTACACGGTTCGCGCCGTCGCCAACGCCCACATCGATATGGCCTGGCTCTGGCCCTGGACCGAGACAGTCGAAGTGGTGCGCAACACCTTCAGCACGGTCCTGCAATTAATGCGGCAATACCCTGACTTTGTCTACGCACAGTCGGCGGCGCAAGACTACGTCTGGATGGAGGAGAAATACCCCGACCTTTTCAAGGAGATTCAACAGCGCGTCAAGGAAGGCCGGTGGGAAGTGGTGGGCGGCATGTGGGTGGAGCCTGACCTCAACATGCCGAGCGGAGAGTCCCTGGTGCGGCAGCTCCTGGTCGGCACTCGCTACTTCAAGCAGAAGTTCGGCGTAGATGTGAGAATCGGCTGGAATCCCGATTCCTTTGGCTACAATTGGCAACTGCCGCAAATCTACAAGCGCTCGGGCCTCGATTACTTTATAACCCAAAAGATCTCCTGGAACGACACCACCAAGTTCCCCTACAAGCTCTTCTGGTGGGAAGCCCCCGACGGAAGCCGCCTGCTTACCTATTTCCCCCACGATTATGTGAATGACATCGATCCTGTGCGGATCTCGCAAGACGTGGCGGAATACGCTCCCAAGACCGGCATGCACGAGATTTTGCACCTTTACGGCATCGGAGACCACGGCGGCGGCCCTACCCGCGCCATGCTCGACTCTGCCCACCGCTGGCAGGATCGTCCAAATTCTTTTCCCAAGCTGACCTTTGGCACTGCCCAGTCGTTCTTTGATGATGTCGAGAAGAACCTGCCCAACCTTAATGTTCCAGTGTGGAACAACGAACTCTACTTACAGTACCATCGCGGGGTTATGACTACCCAGTCTGAGACCAAGAAACGCATCCGGCGAAGTGAAGAACTCCTGCTCAACGCCGAGAAGTTCTCGTCTCTCGCCATGCTGCATGGGCTGCCCTACCCGCAGGAAGAATTGAACGACGATTGGAAGAAGGTCCTCTTCGACCAGTTCCACGACACCATGCCGGGCTCGGGGATCGCCATCAACTACGTTGACGCGGCGCGCGATCTTGGCGTCGTGAAATCATCCGGCAACAAGATCCTTTCCGACTCCCTGAGAACACTAGCCGCACGCGTCAATACCGAGGGCGAAGGCGTTCCGGTAATTCTCTTTAATTCCCTCAGTTGGCGCCGCTCAGACGTCGCCGAAGTGGAAGCGCAGCTCCCTTCAGAGCTTGCACCGCAAAGTGGGATCGAAGTGCGTGACTCATCCGGCACCGCACTTCCCTCCTCCGTCATCTCGCGCGACGATTCAATCCATTCCGTGAAGATAAGGTTCGTTGCCAGGAACGTGCCGGCCATGGGATATGCGGTATACCATCTCGTGCCGGTCACCTCGGCGAGTTCCGCGGGAAGCACTCTGAAAGCCGGCTCGGACGGTATAGAGAATGAATTTGTCAGCCTGAAAGTGGACCCCAGGACCGGATGCATCACCAGCTTGGTCAACAAGCGCAGCGGCCGAGAGGCTCTGGCGCCCGGCGCCTGCGGCAACCTGCTCCAGACCTTTGTGGACAAGCCCAAGGAATACGACGCCTGGAACATCGACGCCAATTTCGAAGATCACAAATGGGACCTGAACGAAGCGGAGGAAGTGAAACTGGTTGAGAACACGCCGGTGCGCGCGGTGATTCGCGTAAGAAAGAAATTCCAGAATTCGTCCTTCGTTCAGGACATCTGCATGTACCCCGGCGTCGCCCGCGTCGACGTCAACATGCAGGCTGACTGGCACGAAGATCATATTCTGCTGAAGGTCGCGTTCCCGGTGAGCGTCGAAAGCAATTACGCCACTTATGAAATTCCTTACGGGACTATCCAGCGGCCGACCACCAGGAACACTCCCCAAGAGAAGGCCATGTTCGAGGTGCCGGCGCTTCGCTGGGGCGACCTCTCCGACGCTAGTCACGGGTTCAGTTTATTGAACGCCAGCAAGTACGGTTATGACGCCAAGGGAAACGTCATCCGCCTCTCATTGCTGCGCTCCCCCGCCGATCCGGATTCGGCTCCCGACCCGCATGCCGATCGCGGCTTCCACGAATTCACCTATGCCCTTTATCCGCACGCGGGCGACTGGAAAGCCGCTGAAACCGAGAGGCGTGCCATCGAGCTTAATTATCCTCTTATCCCCGTGGCCGCCAGTCCGCACGCCGGCGTGCTTCCCGCTTCCCATTCCCTGGTTGAGATCGAACCCGGCAACGTGATTCTGACAGCCGTGAAGAAGGCTGAGGACAATGAAGCGCTGATATTCCGGTTCTTCGAATTCGAGGGAAAGCCAGGAACGGTCCACCTCCATTTCCCGAAAGCTGCCAGCCAAGCCGCACAAGTGAATCTGATGGAGAAGCAGGAGACGCCGCTCACACTGTCGGGCGACGGCAAGGAAGCCACGCTGACGGTTCATCCGTACGAGATCGTCACGGTTAAAGCGTGGTTCGCTAAATGAAGTATTGGTTTTTGTTCCTCGGTATGCTCACGCTGGCAGCTCCGTTGGCGGGGGAGACCGGGTACGCTGCGTGGCTGCGGTACGCCCCAATCGACGCCGTGGTTCGCAAGCGCTACGACGCGCTGCCTGCCAATGCGGTAGCGCTCGGCGATTCTCTGGTTATCAAAACGGCGCAGGCGGAACTGATTCGTGGCGTGCGTGGCATGCTGGGCAGGACTTTGCGAGCGGAGACGAGTCTTCCGAACGAAAGCGCGATCGTTCTTGGTACGTTCGCTTCCCTCAAGCCTGTCGTGCCGGCGTCCGAATTTCCGGACCACCTCAAACCAGACGGTTTCGCGCTCAAGGCCGTGACGTTGAATGGCTTCCCCTGCCTCCTCATCGCGGCGCCCAACGACCGCGGCGTCTTATATGGCGTTTTCGCGTTGCTCACCAGGATTGCGCGCCACGACAGCGTTATCAGCCTCAATGAACTCCAGGAGCCTTACGCACCGATGCGCTGGGTAAACCAGTGGGACAATCTCAATGGTACGATTGAACGGGGCTACGCAGGCCGTTCCATCTTCTTTGAGAATGGTGGCGTCCGCGCCGATCTGACGCGCGCCGCCGACTACGCGCGCCTGCTCGCTTCCATCGGCATCAACGGCTGCACCATCAACAATGTAAACGCCGATCCGAAGATTCTCGATTCCGATTTTCTCCCTCAACTGGCTCGCGTTGGCGAGGCGTTTCGCCCATGGGGCGTCGCCCTTTCGATTTCGGTCGATTTGAGTAGCCCCATGGTGATCGGAGGTCTCGAGACGTTTGATCCTCGAGATGCCCGCGTGGGAGCATGGTGGCAAACCAAGGTCGACGAGATT
This sequence comes from uncultured Acidobacteriota bacterium, assembly GCA_963842495.1. Taxonomy (GTDB): domain Bacteria; phylum Acidobacteriota; class Terriglobia; order UBA7540; family UBA7540; genus CAVROP01. Next base: position 15,717 of record CAWJHY010000079.1, on the reverse strand, counting down.
TACCGGCAGATCCCTGATTTCGGCGGATTCGTCGTCAAGGCGGATTCTGAGGGCCGCCTCGGCCCTTCCAGCTACGGCCGGACGCACGCGGACGCAGCCAACGTGATTGCCCGCGCCCTGAAGCCCCATGGAGGCGTCGTGTTCTACCGGGCCTTCGTCTATAACCATCATCTCGATTGGTGCGATCCGAAAAACGACCGCGCCAAAGCGGCCTACGACAACTTCCACCCGCTGGACGGAGAATTCGACGACAACGCCATCGTCCAAATCAAGAATGGCCCGATCGACTTCCAGGTCCGGGAACCGGCTTCCCCGCTGTTCGCGGGATTGCGCCGCACGAACGAGGCCATCGAGTTGCAGATCACGCAGGAATATACGGGCCAGCAGCGCCATCTTTGTTTTCTCCCGTCCATGTGGAAAGAGGTGCTGGATTTCGACCTGCATGCCGGCGGAGGAAGCACGCCCGTTAAAGACTTGGTGGCGGGCCGAACTTTTCATCGCCCTACCGGCGGCTTTGTGGGCGTGGCGAATGTAGGCATGGATACGAACTGGCTTGGCCACCCTCTGGCCATGGCCAATCTCTACGGGTTCGGGCGGCTTGCCTGGAATCCCAATATGAGTTCGCGCGACATCGCCGAAGAGTGGACATCGCTCACTTTCGGCAACGATCCGACCGTCGTCCGCACGATCACGGCAATGCTGCTGGCATCCTGGAGTATCTATGAAAGCTACACCGGGCCGCTGGGCGCAGGAACTCTGACCGATATTCTGGGAAGCCACTACGGGCCGGGGATCGAATCGTCGGAACGGAACGGTTGGGGCCAGTGGCATCGCGCCGACCATGAGGGCATCGGAATGGATCGAAGCGCGGCCACGGGCACGGGCTTTGTCGCGCAGTACCCCGCCCCCGTCGCAAAACTCTACGAGTCTGCGGAGACCACTCCCGACGTACTGCTTCTGTTTTTCCACCACGTGCCTTACACTTACCGGCTGCATTCCGGAAAGACGGTGATCCAGCACATTTATGACTCGCACTACGAGGGGGCAGAGGAAGCGGAGACCGTGGTGCGGGTGTGGAGTTCGCTCAAAGGCCAAGTGGACGAGGAGCGTTATACGCAGGTATTGGCGCGGCTCGAGTACCAGGCCGGACACGCCATCGTCTGGCGGGACGCCGTCTGCATCTGGTTCTTGCGAATTTCGGGCATTCCCGATTCCCACGGACGAGTCGGACATTACCCGGATCGCATCGAGGCCGAGGCGATGCGCCTCCAGGGCTACACGCCCATAGACGTCACTCCAGAGGAAAACGCTTCCGGAGGCAAAGCCATCGTGTGCGAAGGGCAGGCGCAACCATGCCAAGCCGCATTCCATTTCGACCGCCCGGCAGGATGGTATGATCTGGATGTTCAGTATTTCGATCAGAACAATGGCGAGTCCAAGTTCCGGGTTTTCATCGGCGACCAGCAAGTGGATGAATGGATCGCCGACGACCGCTTGCCGGCGACGCAGCCGGGCGGCGACTCTTCCACTCGGCGCCGCGTCACTGGCCTGGCGCTCCGCCCCGGCGACGAGATCCGTATCGAGGGAATTCCCGACGGAGCGGAACCGGCCCCTCTCGACTATATCGAGATTCATGCCCGTTAGAGGTTGACGGCCGCGTCTTCCGAAGAGGTAGACTCGCGGCTGGGCTTTGCAACGTGGCGAGGCAAACTCGCCGCAACAGGAGGCAAAATGAGGAAAGTCCGGTGCGGGTTGTACGTCGTCGCGTTTTTGGCAGCGTCTTGGCTTGTCATTTCCCCTTCGCAGGCGCCATCGAATCCACCGATAGTCCCGCCGTTCACATTTTCTTCAAGCGAAACTCTCACCGCGAGCCCCATCGCTGCGCTCAGAATGACAGCGAACGGGTCCTCCACGACAGGGAGCGCAAGTGCTTTTCAGCAATCGGTCGGCACCGCCTCTCCCGACGATGTGGGTCTTTCCTCGGCGCGCCTGGAGCGCATTGACGGCGCCATCGAGCAAAGCATCAACGACGGGCGCATCGCGGGCGCGGTGGCGCTTGTTGCGCGGCACGGCAAGATCGCGTATTTCAAGGCGTTTGGCATGGCGGACCGCGAGGCGAAGAAGCCCATGCGCACCGACAACATCTTCCGCATCTGCTCAATGAGCAAGCCGATTACCAGCGTGGCCGCGATGATCCTCTACGAGGAAGGACGCTTCCTGCTGAATGAGTCGGTCTCCGACTTCATTCCGGAATTCAAGAACCTGAAAGTCCTGGACCCGCCAGTTCCCCAGGACAAGACTTCTCCACCGGGCGCCCTGGTGGACGCCAAGCGCCCCATCACCATCTTCGATTTGCTGACGCACACTTCCGGCCTCACTTATCCCTGGAACGCGCGGCTGGGCAAGGCCTACAACGCCTTAGGGATCGGAACGGGGCTCCTCCAGCAGGAGGGGTCGACAGGCGATTCAATCAAGAAGCTCGCGTCGCTTCCACTGCTGTTTCAGCCCGGCGACGCGTGGGAATACAGCTTGTCAGATGATGTGCTGGGTTACCTTGTGGAGAGAGTCTCTGGGATGCCGTTCGACAAGTTCCTGGAGGAGCGAGTTTTCAAACCGCTGGGCATGAAGGATACTTACTTCTTCCTGCCGGCCGATAAGGTCTCGCGCCTCGCCGCCGCGTATGCCTATTATCCTGATAAAGGGCTTCAGGTGATCCCGGAAGGGAAGGTGATGAAAGAGGGCGAGTTTTCCTATTCGTCCGATTATCCCTATCGCGGGCCGCGCACATATTTCTCGGGTGGCGGCGGGCTCTGCTCGACGGCGGAGGATTATTATCGCTTCTGCCAGATGATGCTGAACAACGGCAAGCTCAATGGGGTACAAGTGCTGAGCCGCAAGTCGGTGGAGCTGATGACGATTGACCACGTGCAGGGAAAAGTCGACGGCATGGGTTACGGCTTGGGCTTCGGGGTCAATAGCGAGCCCAGGTATTTGACGGAACTCGGCTCAGTCGGCGGGTTTTACTGGGGCGGTTTCTACTACACCGACTTTGTGATCGATCCCAAGGAAGATTTGGTTGCCGTAGTGATGGCCCAGCTTCATCCGACCGGCGACATCAACGTTAACGCCAGGGTCATCAGGCTGGCGTATGCGGCGATCAAGGATTAGCATTTTGGAGTGCGGCAGCAAGCTGCCGCACTCCAAAGGAAACCCCCTTACCCGCCCCCTCCCACGTTTCCACCGGTTCGAGAAACGGGACAGGCCTGCGCCTCGGCGCGCAGCATCAACGAAGACAGCGCCACAGGCCTTGCCGGGTCATAGACGGAGACTCCCCAATTCACATTGAGGAGATGGGGGCACTGTCCACGGCGAAAATTGGCTCGCAACGCTTCCACGAACCTCTCCTGGACGTGTCGCTCGGGGGGAGCAAAGAGACTGTAACACATAAAAGCGAATTGGTGCCCTCCCACCCGTGCTCCAATCTCGGATTCCCGCACCGTCTCGCACAGGGCGTCCGCCACCGTTTGCAACGCAGCGTCACCCGACTCTTTTCCGTAAATCTCGTTGATCGTTTCGAGCTCCACCAAGTCGGCATAGAACAGGGTCACCTGGTATTGGTATTTGTCCGCAAGGCGCAGGAGTTGTTCACCCAAAACGAAGAAACCCTGCCGGTTGTATAGGTTCGTAAGGCTATCCCTCCAAGCCGGGCTTTCCTCTTCATGCTGCAAGCGGTGCCTGACCAGGGCGTACTGCATCGAGCGCAGCAGGGTGTGGCGGTCGATTTGTCCCTTCACCAGATAATCCTGTGCTCCGTTACGAACAACCTTGAGGGCCAGTTCTTGATCGTCCAAGGCGGTCAAGACCACGATGGGGACGGCGGGGGCGCAGGCATGTGTGGTATTAAAGGTATCCACGCCGCGGCTCTCCGGAAGATGAAGATCCAAGAGCACCAAATCCACCACCCCTGCATTGAGTTCCTTCAGACCCTTGGCAAGCCCGTCCACCCATTCAAGTTCGAAGGCCGCTTCCGGTGCCTGGGACAACACCGCTTGAATGAGCTCGGCATCCACCGGATTATCCTCGATGAGTAGTGTTCTAATTGAACTCACAGCCATACGCGGTCCTCCCCGGGAGTCTCGCTACGGAAAAGCAGAAATCCTCGATTGGCCGGATCGCATCCACGAAAGGCTTTGAAGCCCAACGGCGAAGTGGCTTTTCATTTTGCCATCGCCGATCGCCTCAGCGGTTGGGCGAACGTCCGCAGGGTTGTCTTCTGCCAAAATAACGTCGATGGCCATTCGAAGTCTCTGCTGAAAATGAGTTCCTTGGGCCCACCAACTCACTCTTGGCCGATCGGTCGACGGGCGAAACTCCCTTTGAAAAGACGGCCATAAATTTCCTGCCTTCATTTACATCGGCAGAATTCCGCATCACCTGAGCCAGAACTTATGATGAGCCATCTCTTAACAACAAGAGGACAGGGTCGTCTTCGGTGGGAAAGTGCGCAGCCTTCACATCTGGAGAAAGCGTGGAGGGATTTGGGGGTGGCACAGGTGTACGCCACCCCGTGGAGAATTTGAGATTCGAAATTTCAGATTCAAGATCAATCGACAATCGTCAATCGACCATCAAATCGTCAATTACACAGTTCGCGCTGCATCCTCGTCAAGAAGGTCGAGCGGAACGCCCGCCGCAGAGGTCGCCGCGGCGGCGGGGATCGTAGCTTCCGCCGGCACTTCCTCTTCCGGCCGAGGCGGCGCGGCCTCGCTCAGCAGCCGGAAGTTGCGGTAGAACTCGAGGCCGGTGCCAGCCGGGATCAAGCGGCCCATGATGACGTTCTCTTTTAGACCCCGCAGGTGGTCCACGGCGCCGCGAATGGAAGCTTCGGTGAGCACGCGAGTGGTTTCCTGGAAGGAAGCCGCTGAGATGAAGGATTCGGTGGCCAGTGAAGCCTTGGTGATGCCGAGCAGCAAGGGCCTGCCGGTTGCGGGCTTGCCGCCGTCCGTCTTGGTCCGGTCATTTTCTTCCCTGAACCTGAACTTATCCACCTGCTCGTCGAGCAGGAATTCCGTATCGCCGACATCCTCAACTTTCACCCAGCGCATCATCTGGCGGACGATGACTTCGATGTGCTTGTCGTTAATGTTGACGCCCTGCAAACGATAGACTTCCTGGATCTCGTCGACAAGATACTTCTGCAGTTCTTTTTCACCGAGCACTGCCAGGATATCGTGCGGATTACGCGGGCCGTCCATGAGGGGCTCGCCGGCCTTCACCCGCTCAACCTCCTGAACGGAAACGTGGACGCCTCGCGGCAGCAAGTATTCCTTGGGCTCTCCACGGTCGGGCGAGACCACGATCTTGCGCTGGCCTTTCACGATATCGCCGTACTTCACCACGCCATCGACTTCCGTAATAACGGCGGGCTCGTGCGGTTTGCGGGCTTCGAAGAGTTCGACGACGCGCGGCAAACCTCCCGTGATGTCTTTGGTCTTGGTGGTTTCGCGCGGGATCTTGGCCAGTACGTCGCCGGCGCTGACTTCAGCACCGTCCTCAACCATCAAGTGAGCGCGCGACGGCATGAGGTATTTCTTCAACCCCTTGCTGCCGCTCTTCTCATCCTTGATGACCAGCCGGGGCTGGTATTGCTCATCCGGCGCTTCCGTCACCACCCACTGAGACAAACCGGTGACTTCATCGACTTGTTCCTGCAGGGTGGTTCCCACCTCGAGATCTTTGAACTGAACTGTTCCGGCAACTTCCGTCAAAATCGAGAAGGTGTATGGATCCCACTCCACCAAGATGTTACCCTGCTTAACCGGCGCGCTGTCCGCAAACTTGATCCGGGCGCCGTAGACCACCGAGTAGCGCTCCCGTTCGTGCCCCTTGTCGTCCACCACCACCACCGCGCCATTGCGATTCATGGCCACAAAGTTGCCCTCGCGGTTGGTAACGGTCTGGAGATTCACAAACTTCAAGAAGCCGTTGTTCTTGGCCTCGAGAGTGGTCTGCTCGCTGATACGGCTGGCGGTTCCGCCGATGTGGAAGGTCCGCATGGTGAGCTGCGTGCCGGGTTCCCCGATGGACTGCGCGGCGATGACTCCGACCGCCTCGCCCATCTCCACCATCTTGCCGGTGGCCAGGTTGCGCCCGTAACAGCGGACGCAGACGCCGCGCCGTGACTCGCAGGTGAGCACGGAGCGGATTTTCACCCGCTCGATGCCGGCGGCCTGGATGGAAGCCGCCAGGTCTTCGTTAATCTCCTGGTTGACATCAACGATCACATTACCTTCGTAGTCCTTAATCTGCTCGAGCACTACACGGCCCACGATACGGTCGCGCAGCGGCTCGACCACTTCGCCGGCCTCCACGATGGGTTCTACGTAAATGCCGTCGAGAGTGCCGCAGTCGAACTCGGAAATGATAACGTCTTGCGCCACGTCTACCAGGCGCCGCGTGAGGTAACCGGAGTCAGCGGTCTTGAGCGCCGTGTCCGCCAGGCCCTTGCGCGCGCCGTGGGTCGAGATAAAGTACTGCAACACGTTGAGGCCTTCGCGGAAGTTGGCGGTAATCGGCGTCTCAATGATTTCGCCGGAAGGCTTGGCCATCAAGCCGCGCATTCCGGAAAGCTGCCGAATCTGCTGCTTCGAACCGCGCGCTCCGGAGTCCGCCATGATGTAAATCGGGTTCAGCTCGCCGGATTTGTCCTGGGCTTCCATGGTCTGGAACATCTCGTCCGCAACGTGGTCGGTGACATTGGACCAGATGGCGATCACCTTGTTGTAGCGTTCACCGTGAGTGATAGCGCCTTCCTGGTACTGTTTCTCAACATCGATCACTTCCTGCTCGGCGTCGCTCACCAGCTTGGCCTTGTTCATCGGCACCACGAGGTCGTCAATGCCGATCGAAATCCCCGCTTTGGTGGCGTAAAGGAAGCCGAGGGTCTTGACCTCGTCCAGCATCTGTACGGTGGTCTCGAGGCCGAAGCGCAGGTAGCAGTAATTGACCAGCGCGCCCAGGCCTTTCTTGCGGAGCAGGCCATTCACGAAAGGCATAAGGGGTGCGCCGGTTGTGGTCTCCTTCGGCAGGTGGTCGTTGAAGATCACCCGGCCCACCGTGGTGTTGATGAATTGGCTCCTCACGGTGATGGGCTCGGCGTGGAGCACGTCCTGATCGTCATAAGCGGTGGTCAGGTCAATCACGCGTCCGGTAAAGCGCAGGCGGATGGGCGTGAGGCTCTCCACTTCTCCCGCTTCGAGGGCCAGTAGGACCTCTTCAGAATTGGCAAAAGCACGGTCCTCACCTTTAGCGCCGCGCTTCTCTTTCGTCAGGTAATAGATGCCCAGAACAATATCCTGCGTAGGAACCGCCAGCGGCTGGCCGTTGGCCGGAGAGAGGATGTTGTACGAAGACAGCATCAGTACCGAAGCCTCGATTTGCGCTTCGGGCGAGAGCGGAATGTGAACGGCCATCTGATCGCCGTCGAAGTCCGCGTTGAACGCCGTGCAAACCAAGGGATGAATCTTGATGGCCTTGCCCTCCACCAGGAGGGGCGAGAAGGCCTGAATGCCCAGGCGGTGAAGCGTAGGAGCGCGGTTGAGCAGGACGGGGTGGTCCTTGATCACTTCCTCGAGGATGTCCCACACCACCGGTTCCTGCCGCTCCACCATTTCCTTGGCAGCCTTGATGGTGGTGCAGTGCCCGGCTTGCTCGAGCCGGTGGTAGATGAAAGGCTTGAACAGCTCGAGCGCCATCTTCTTGGGAAGACCACACTGGTGCAGTTTCTGTTCCGGACCGACCACAATGACGGAGCGGCCGGAATAGTCGACTCGCTTGCCCAGCAGGTTTTGGCGGAAGCGGCCTTGCTTGCCTTTCAGTGTGTCGGAAAGCGACTTCAGCGGGCGGTTGTTGGCGCCGCGCAGCACGCGACCACGCCGCCCATTGTCGAACAGCGCATCCACCGCCTCCTGGAGCATGCGCTTTTCGTTGCGCACGATCACGTCGGGGGCATGCAGTTCCATCAACTTCTTCAGGCGGTTGTTGCGGTTGATCACGCGGCGGTAGAGGTCATTGAGATCCGAAGTGGCGAATCGACCGCCATCCAAGGGCACCAGGGGACGCAGCTCCGGCGGGATCACCGGAATCACATCCAGAATCATCCACTCCGGCTTGTTGCCGGACTTGCGGAACGCCTCGAGGACCTTCAGCCTCTTGGCGTACTTCACGCGTTTCTGCTGAGAGGGGTCGTTCTTCATGCGCTCGCGCAATTCCTCCGTGAGCGCCTCAATTTCCACTCGCTTCAAAAGCTCCTTGATGGCTTCCGCGCCCATTCCGGCGCGGAATTTGCCCGGAAATTCCTGCTGAAGCTGCCTATAGCGCTCCTCGGTCAGCAACTCCTTTTCGGTGAGAGGAGCTTCGCCGGGGTCGACCACGACGTACTTCTCGAAATACAGAATTGCTTCCAAATCCCGGAGAGAGATGTCGAGCAGGTGTCCGATACGGCTGGGCAGACCTTTGAAGAACCACACGTGGGAACAGGGAGCCGCCAGCTCAATGTGGCCCATCCGTTCGCGCCGTACCTTGGAAAGGGTTACTTCCACGCCGCACTTGTCGCAAATCACCCCCCGGTGCTTCATGCGCTTGTACTTCCCGCACAGGCACTCCCAGTCGGTGACGGGGCCGAAGATTTTGGCGCAGAAGAGTCCGTCGCGTTCCGGTTTGAAGGTCCGGTAGTTTATTGTTTCCGGCTTGGTCACCTCGCCGTGAGACCAGGAACGAATCTTCTCCGGCGAAGCCAAACTGATGCGAATGGCGTCGAACTCTCCGATTAAACTAACTCGATCATAAGGGCTGCTTCGGAACAATGTTGCCTCCTTTGCCGCGCGTCTCGAAATTCGAAACTCGAAAATCGAACGACTGCACATCACTGGCAAACGAACCGCCGGCCATCCTGTCATTCTGAGCGAAGCGAAGAATCTCGGTATTTCGTGCGGCACCCTAAACTGTGGAGATTCTTCGCTTCGCTCAGAATGACAGGGTTGGCCTGCCTTCGAGCTTTACAACACTCACTCCGCGTGGACCGGCAGCGGCGCGAGTTCTTTCGGCTTCTTGATCAACTCCACATCCAGGCAGAGGCTTTGAAGCTCCCGGACCAGCACGTTGAAAGATTCCGGGATGCCGGGCTCGATGGCCGCCTCTCCCTTAACAATAGCTTCATAGATTTTGGCGCGACCGTACACATCGTCGGACTTGGCGGTAAGTAACTCTTGAAGGATGTGAGCCGCACCGTAAGCTTCGAGCGCCCAAACTTCCATTTCGCCAAAGCGCTGTCCGCCGAACTGCGCTTTCCCGCCCAGGGGCTGCTGTGTGATGAGCGAGTAGGGGCCGATAGAGCGGGCGTGAATCTTGTCGTCGACCAAGTGCGAGAGCTTGAGCATGTAGATGTAGCCGACCGTGACCGGTTGTTCGAAAGGCTCGCCCGTCATCCCGTCGTAGAGCTTGATCTTTCCGGAAGTTGGCAGCCCGGCCTTTTCCAGGTAACCCTTAATTTCCTTTTCGGTGGCGCCATCGAAAACCGGGGTTGAGAAGGGAATGCCTTCCGCGAAAGAACGGCCGAAGGCCAGCACCTGTTCGTCATCGAGGCCGTCCACGACCTTGGCGGCGGTGTTGTTGCGGAACAAGCTTTTGAGCTCTTTGCGAACCACTTCTGCGTTCGATTCTGTCGAGACCAACTGGCGCACCTTGGTCCCCAATTCTTTGGCGGCCCACCCCAGGTGGGTTTCAAGAATCTGGCCCACGTTCATTCGGGAGGGGACGCCCAGAGGATTTAACACCACTTCCACGGGCGTGCCGTCGGGCATATAGGGCATGTCTTCTTCAGGAAGGATGCGTGCAATCACGCCCTTGTTGCCGTGGCGTCCGGCCATCTTATCGCCGACCGAAAGTTTGCGCTTCATGGCGATGAAGGCTTTCACCAGCTTGATGACCCCCGGAGGAAGCTCATCACCCTTCTTGAGTTTCTGGATTCTTTCATCCGTAATCTTCCTCAGGATGTCGATCTGCCGCGAGGTCATCTCCTCGACTTCGTCGATCCTCTCCATGAGGGTCGGGTCTTTCTTGGCGATCCTGATGCGCTTCAAGTTGTGTGTTGAGAGGCGCGCCAGAACGTCCCGATCAAGCTCTGTTCCTTTGACCAGGAGCCGCTTGTTGGTCTTTTCGTCGTGCAGGTCTGCCAACAGCTTCTCCCCCAGGAGCAAGGCGCAAAGGCGCTTCAGGCGCTCGTCCTGAAGGATGCGGATTTCGTCGTTGAGGTTCTTCTCGAGACGGGTCACCTGGGCAGCTTCGATGGTTCGAGCCCGCTCGTCCTTTTCCGCGCCCTTGCGCGAGAAGATTTTGACGTCCACCACGATGCCTTCAATTCCCGGAGGACAAGTCAGCGAAGCGTCGCGTACGTCCCCAGCCTTTTCGCCGAAGATGGCGCGCAGCAGTTTTTCCTCCGGCGTGAGCTGAGTTTCACCCTTCGGAGTCACTTTGCCGACCAGAATATCGCCGGGCTTGACGTAGGCGCCGATGCGGATGATGCCGCTCTCGTCAAGGTCCTTCAGCAGGGATTCCGAGACATTCGGAATGTCGCGGGTGATTTCTTCCGGCCCCAGCTTGGTGTCGCGAGACTCGATTTCGAACTCCTCGATGTGGATGGAAGTGTAGGAGTCCTCTTTCACCAGCTTCTCGCTGACCAGGATGGCGTCTTCAAAGTTGTAGCCGCGCCAGGGCATGAAGGCAACCAGGACATTGCGGCCCAGGGCCAACTCGCCATGGTCCGTGCAGGGGCCGTCGGCCAGCACCTGCCCCGCCAGCACGTGCTGGCCTTTAGAAACCGCCGGCTTCTGGTTAATGCAGGTATTTTGGTTGGAGCGGCGGAACTTGGTCAACTGGTAAATGTCCGCACCGACTTCGCGGGAGAACTGGCCGCTGTGCCCGTCGCCTTCGACGCGGACGATGATGCGCTCGCTATCCACGCTGTCTACCGTGCCATTGCGCTTGCAAATCACCACCGCGCCGGAATCGCGGGCGGTGACTTCCTCCATCCCCGTGCCGATCAACGGAGCCTGTGCGCGCAGCAACGGAACGGACTGGCGTTGCATGTTGGAACCCATAAGGGCGCGGTTCGCGTCGTCGTTCTCGAGGAAAGGAATGAGCGAGGCGGCAACGCTCACCAGTTGCTTGGGGCTGACGTCGATGTAATCAACTTCATCACGCCGCTTCAACACAAAGTTGCCGGCCTGGCGGGCATTGACCAGTTCCTGAACAATGCGCCCTTTTTCATCGACCGGAACGTTGGCCTGCGCGATGATGTGCTGGTCCTCTTCCCACGCGGAGAGATAAAACGAAAAAGGCTCGTACTCCACGGCCTTGCGCTTTCGCTCCGCCAGCTCCTGGTTGGCCTTCTCGACCTCGCCCACCTCGACGTGCTCGCCCACGCGCCAGGAACTATCGCCCGAGTGCGTGATGGTCACATAATCAACGATCCGGCCGCCGCGGACTTTGCGGTAGGGGCTCTCAATGAAGCCGTGCTCGTTGATACGGGCGTAGCAGGAGAGTGAGGAAATGAGGCCGATGTTGGGGCCTTCCGGCGTCTCGATGGGGCAGATGCGGCCATAGTGCGTGGGATGGACGTCGCGAACTTCGAATCCCGCCCGTTCGCGCGAGAGGCCGCCCGGTCCCAGGGCCGAAAGGCGCCGCTTGTGAGTGATTTCCGAAAGCGGGTTCGTCTGGTCCATGAACTGGGAGAGCTGGGACGAACCGAAGAACTCCCGGATGGCGGCCATGACCGGCTTGGCGTTGATCAGGTCGTGGGGCATGGCGGTGGACATTTCCTGATAAACCGACATCTTCTCTTTGATCGCCCGTTCCATTCGAACCAGGCCCAAGCGGAACTGGTTCTCGAGCAATTCTCCCACGGCACGGACGCGGCGGTTCCCCAGGTGGTCGATGTCATCCACCGTGAAACTGCCACCCACATTCTTGTGCAGTTTGAGCAGATAACGGATGACTGCGTAGAAATCCTCCGGCTCGAGGGTACGCTTGTCGAGCGGAAGCTGAATAGGAGTATGCTCGGAGTGGTCCGTCGCCATCGTGCCTTCGCAGGCCCGGACGACCTCCGAACAGATGCGCTCTTCGCGCTTCCCGACGAACATCTTCTCCTGGTCGACGACCGCGTAAAAATTGGCGGAGGGGAAGCTGCGGGCGTCTTCGAGCTCCAGTTCGGTAGCCTTGTCGTTAATGCGGTTCTTGAGTTTGGTGAAGTAGCCCAGTTTAATGTTGAACTTCAAACGGCCCACGCGCGAGAAATCGTATTTGCGCGGGTCGAAGAACATGCCGTTGAACAGCGCGGTGGCGGTATCCAAGGTGGGCGGATCTCCCGGGCGCATCTTGCGATACATCTCGATGAGCGCTTCCTGGGGAGTTTTCAAGGCATCGCGCCGCAAGGTCTGGCTGATCACCACACCGGTTTCATCGCGCTCCGGGAAGAACACCAGGATTTCCGTGAGGCCGGCCTCCTGAATCGAGTTCAGGGCGCTGGAAGTAAGCTCGTTGTTCGCCTCGAGCATCACTTCCCCGGTCGCCGGATTCACAACGTCAGAGGCAGCGAAGGCGCCTTCCAAATCCTGGCCCACGACTTCGACTTGGGTGATGCGAGCCTTCTGAAGTTCCTTGTAAACGGAGTCCGTCACCTTTCTGCCGGCGTTGACCACCGTCTCGTGGGTTCGCGGATGCTCGACATTCTTGGAGAGTTTTATTCCCATCAGGCCCGGAGACACTTCCAGGAAGAGTTTCCGGTCCTTCAGCAAAAGCTTCTGCGAGGAGTAGAATGCCTTGATGATTTCGGAATCGTTCTTCAATCCCAGGGCGCGCAGGAAAATCGTGGCCAGGAACTTCCGCTTCCGGTCGATGCGGACGTACAAGATGTTCTTGGTGTCATACTCGAACTCTACCCAAGAACCGCGGTACGGAATGACCTTGCCGAGGAAATAGGTGCGCTGAGGCGTGGCCTCAAAGAACACCCCGGGCGAACGATGAAGCTGGCTCACAATGACGCGTTCGGTGCCGTTGATGATGAAGGTCCCGTTTTCGGTCATCAAGGGGATTTCGCCGAAATAGACCTCTTGTTCCTTGATATCGCGAATGCTCTTGTGGCCGGTGTCGCTATCCTTGTCGTAGAGGGTAAGGCGGATAGTGACCTTGAGGGGCGCAGCGAAAGTCATGCCGCGCTCCTGGCACTCGGTGACGTCATACTTGAGCTGCAGAGCGACGGGGTCGCCGCACTTGTTGCAGAAGGTCACCACGTTCTTATTGAATGTTCCGCACCGCATGCAGAGCACGTCTCCCACTTTGAAGGGATCGGTGATGACGGTGTGGCCGCAATTCCGGCAGGTGCTGCGTAAGTGGTGGAGTCCCTTGAGGCTGCCGCACTTGCATTCCCAGTTGCCGATCGAATAGTCCACGAAATCCAACTGCGCGATGCCGCGAAAATCCGTAATCGGAAAGACGGAATTGAAGACGGCTTGCAGTCCCGCGTCCTCCCGTTCCGAGGGAAGCAGATTCATCTGCAGAAATCGCTCGTAGGATCGCCGCTGAACCTCAATGAGATTCGGAATCTTTATGACTGTCGGTATTTTGGAGAAATTGATGCGCTGGCGGACAGCGCCATTGCCGCCGTTAAGCATTCGCGTTGCTCCTTGCCTGAGATTTCAAAACCCTGCCGGACAATGTTGACACAACACCCTTATTAGAGTGATGCATGAAGAGGGCTTGGGGATGCCGTACTGTCTTGCGCACGACCCAACGCTCCACTGGGCGGTTCCTGTTTCCTGAACGCGAGGACGTCGTCTCCCGAACCGCCGCTCGAGAGACGGAAGAAGACCTGCCGGCCCCTGATGAGAGGCGGCTATTTCACTTCGACGGTGGCGCCGGCTTCGGTGAACTTTTTCTTGAGGGCTTCGGCCTCGTCTTTCGTGATGCCCTCCTTGATTGGCTTGGGCGCGCCGTCCACAAGATCCTTCGCTTCTTTGAGACCCAGGCTGGTGACTTCACGGACAGCCTTAATGACGTTGATCTTGTTCGCGCCCATCGTCGTGAGGATGACTGAGAATTCGGTCTGCTCCTCGACAGGTGCTGCGCCTCCGGCCGGCGCCGCGCCTGCGGCTGCCACCATTACAGGCGCCGCCGCTGCGGCAGAAACTCCCAGCACCTCTTCCAGCTTCTTGACGAGCTCGGAAGCTTCCAGCAATGATAGCCCTTTGATCTCTTCCACAATTTTATCGATCCGTTCCGACATTTGCTTGTATCCTCCTCTAGAATCCCGCTCTGCCGCTGCCTGTAGCGCCGGCGGTTTAACTAAGAGCCAGGGACCCAAAACGCGGGTCTCCGCTACGCCTCTCTGAACTTGTTCTCCTTGACGGCCTGCTGAATCACTACCGCCAACTTGCGGCCCACTCCGGCGAGTGCCACTGCCACGTTGCGTGCCGGGGCCTTCATCAGGTAGAGCGCCTTGGAGAGCAGCTCCTCCTTGGCGGGCAAGTTAGCAACGGTGCCGAGGTCGGCCATGGAGACGACGCGGCCCTGCACGACCCCCGACTTAAACTTAAGCACAGGGTTTTCTTTGGCATAGGCAGTCAAGGCCTTGGCCAAGGCCACAGCGTCCAGTTCGGTGTAGGCCACAGATGTGGTGCCCTTCAGGGCCTTGGCCGCCGGCTCCAGCGGGGTGCCTTGAGATGCCCTCTCGATGAGGCTGTTCTTGACCACCTTGTACTTTGCGCCAACCTGCCCAAGCTTGCGCCGAAGCTCGAAATCCTGGGCCACGGTAATCCCCTCAAAACCCGAGAGAATAACCGTGTGCGACTTTTCCAGTTCCTGATGCAATGCGTCAGCTTTCTGTTTCTTCTCGTCTTTTTTCATCCGATTTCCTCTGTAACGCGGGCGTCTCGCCCGCACCACGCCTAAGCAGCTTCCACCGACGCCAGATCGATGTCTCAGGCCAGGGCCCATCGTGGACGAGATGGCGATGCTCCGCACGTATTTCCCTTGGCCGTAGCGGGCTTTGCCTTAATGACGCTCGAAATCAGAGCGCCGGCGTTCTCGGCCAGTTTCTGAGCATCAAATGAGACCTTGCCAACCGGGCAGTGAATGATCCCCGTCTGTCTACCCGGAATTCCACCTTCCCGGCCTTCACTTCTCTTCACCGCCTTCTCCACATCCATTGTGACGGTTCCAGTCTTGGGATTTGGCATCAACCCGCGCGGGCCCAGAATCTTGCCCAGGCGACCCACCGACTTCATCATGTCAGGCGTGGCAATGACGGCGTCGAAATCAACCCATCCACCCTGAATCCTTTGCACGATATCGTCGCCGCCCACCTCATCCGCTCCCGCCTCGCGCGCCTCACGGACCTTATCCCCCGAGGCGACCACGATCACTTTCTTGCTCTTCCCCAAACCGTGCGGGAGAACGACCGTGCCTCGGACCATCTGGTCTGCGTGCTTCGGATCTACCCCCAGGCACATCGCTACTTCCACGGTTTCGTCAAACTTGGCGAAAGCCGCCTGCTTCACAATCGGCATCGCCTCCGCCACGGTGTAAGCCGGTTTTGTAACCAGTTTAACGGCCGCCGTGAACTTCTTTCCTGCCTTTGCCATCGGTAACTCCTGTCGAAATTCG
>CAWJHY010000078.1:0-20477 GCA_963842495.1 uncultured Acidobacteriota bacterium | reverse complement strand
TCGGCATGCTGGCCTACTCGTATGCTGAAACGCGGGATTATGACTCCGCCGTGGCCGCCTACGAAAAGGCTATCGCTAAGGACCCTGAGAATCAGGAACTTCACCGCGCTTATGCGCAGGCGTTGCTGGGCATGGGCAACGCTCCGGCCGCGCGCGCTGAATACGAGAAGATTTTGAAGGCGGACCCGGACGACGCGGCGACCTATCTCAAAATGTCGGAACTTGATCGCCAGGAGGGCCGCTACGACGAGGCCCGCAAGGAGCTCGAACACGCCAAGACCCTTCAGTCCGACAAGTCGGGTAACCAGGAGATTTCCTATCAGCAAGCCCTACTCGAGGATGCGGTGGGAAATCAGGATAAGGCCATCGAGCTTTTGCAGGGACTGGTCAAGGGCTCCGTGGAGCCTGGGGATAAGTATTCGCCTGCGGAGGCGAACAATCGAGCTCTCTTCCTTGAGAGACTGGGTTTGGTTTACCGCGAACAACGGAAGTATGACCTTGCCTTGCAAACCTTCCGGCAGATTGTGCCCTTGCAAGGGCAGATTGGGCGAGGCGAACAGCTTATCGTTGACACGCTGCGCATGAACCACCAATTGTCGCAGGCCGTTCCTGAACTGGATGCGGCACTGCAGAAATCACCTGACGACCGGGAACTGCACAAACTCCGCGCCTACGTGGTGGGTGAACTCGGGCAGGTGGACGAAGCTGTCAAGCAGCTTCAGGCGTTAATGAACAATACGCCGACTGACCGCGAGCTTTACCTTGACATCGCGCAGGTCTACATTCAGGCCAAACGGTTCGACGAGGCACAACAGGTTGTCAACCAGGCGCTGGCGGCCAGCTCCAAGCCCGAGGAGCAGGAGTACTCGCACTTCTTGCTGGGCTCCATTTATGAACGCCAGAAGAAGTACGACTTGGCCGAAGAGCAATTCAAGAAAGTCCTGGCCACCGATCCTTTGAATGCCTCGGCGGCGAATTATCTTGGCTACATGCTCGCGGACCGGGGAGTGCGCCTGGAGGAGTCCGTGAATTACATCCAGAAGGCTTTGCGCTTGGACCCCAACAACGGAGCTTACCTTGACAGCCTGGGCTGGGCCTACTATAAGATGGACCGATCTGACTTGGCCGAGCCCCACCTCGAGAAGGCCGCGCGCCTGATGTCCGACGATCCAACCATTCTCGAACACCTCGGACATGTCTACCTGCGGCTGGGAAAAGATAGCCAGGCCGAACAGGAATGGGAGCGCGCCCTCAAGGAATGGCCCACGGCGGGTTCGAGCGACTTTGACGCTGACCAGGCAGCCAAGCTGCAAAAAGAGCTCGACGACTTGAAGGGCCGCCTGTCCAAGCAGCGTGCCGCCCAGAAGTAACACCAGCACCGTGTGCGGCTCTGCCGGTCGGACTTGCGCAAAGCCTCTGAAGTTGTGAGAATGCTCAGGATGACAGACTGCCGGCAGAGAGCCAGTTGATTCTCCCACACTCTCGGCGTAAGCCGCCTCGCCGGTTCTACCAACTTGCCGAACTCCATTCGTCTCCGCGCCTTCGCAAAGATTAACCTGGGGCTGAAACTCCTGGCCAAACGCCCCGATGGCTATCACGAAATCCGCACCATTTACCAAACCATTGCGCTTCACGACCGGCTGGAGCTTTCCCTCTCGGATAGGGAAGAAGGAATCCGCTTCGAGTGCGACGATGCGCAGATACCGCGTGGAAGCAAGAACCTTGTGTATCGGGCTTGCGCGTTGTGGCGGCGCGCAACCGGTTATCGAGGCGGGGTGCGGGCGCGACTCGAGAAGTCGATTCCCACGGGTAGCGGTTTGGGAGGCGCCAGCAGCGATGCAGCGGCAACTCTGGAGGGCTTGGAACGCCTGACCGGATCGAAACTGCTGCAAAGCCGCCGCCTTGCTTGGGCCGCGGCATTGGGTTCGGACGTCCCCCTCTTTCTGCTGGGTGGACGGGTACTAGGGTGCGGCCGGGGGGAAGTCGTTTATCCGCTCTCCGACCTTCCGCCACGAAAATGTCTGGTCGTCTTTCCGGGATTCTCAATCTCCACCAAAGAGGCCTATCAGCAGGCGGGTTTGCGGTTGACAACTCAGACCAAACCCCGTAGCATTAAGGATGTCGGTGCGTGGCCACAATCTCCCTTGCTCGATTGGGGACCGGCCGAAAACGACTTCGAGCGGGTCGCTTTCGCAAGGTGGCCTGAGTTGGCGCGCTTGAAGCGGCAGCTCATCCGGGCCGGAGCCGAGATCGCGTCCTTGACGGGGAGTGGTTCCGCCGTCTATGCGCTCTTCGAGTCTGCCCGTGAGTTGCTCCACGCATCTAAGCTAATCCCCAAAGGATGGCTCATATTTCGGACACGCACGCTGTCGCGAAGTGATTACTGGCGACAGCTCTGCGAGCGGTGAAAGGCCTAGCGGGCAGCCGGTCGGCGGCAGGTGATTGCGCGAGGGCAACCACAAGGGCCGCACCGGCGCTGTCTAGTGTTGGGAGGTCGTCCAGTGGTAGGACACATGCCTTTGGAGCATGGAACCCTGGTTCGAATCCAGGCCTCCCAGCCAAGTTCGAAATTCGAAAATCGACGTTCGGGTTCAATCGAAAATCGAAACTCGAAAATCGAAAATCGAAGTTCGGGTACATCGCGAGGATTCGCAGTTAGCTGATCGAATTTCGATTTTCGGAATTTGGATTTGCTCAAGGAAAGACTGCCATGGACCCTACTCAGCACCAGCTAAAGGTCTTTAGTGGTAACGCTCACCCGGCTCTGGCCAGGGAGATCTGCGCACAATTGAGAGTGCCCCTCGGTGAAGCATATGTGGGGCGGTTTCCTGACGGAGAGGTCCGACTTCAGATTCTCGAGAACGTCCGCGGGGCTGACGTCTTCGTCATTCAACCCACCTGCAACCCGGTGAACGACAACCTGATGGAATTGCTGGTGATGCTGGATGCGCTGCGGCGCGCTTCCGCCGAGCGCATCACGGCCGTTATTCCTTATTACGGTTACGCGCGTCAGGACCGTAAGGACCGCCCGCGGGTGCCCATTTCGTCGAAACTGGTTGCCGACCTTTTGACTTCGGCGGGGACCGACCGAGTGTTGGCGCTCGACCTGCACGCCGGGCAGATTCAGGGCTTCTTCAACATTCCCGTGGACCACCTCTACGCCACGCCGGTCACAGTGCGTTATTTTCGGAAGCTGAAGCTGGCTGACCCGGTGGTGGTTTCTCCCGACCCGGGCGGGGTGGAAAGAGCCCGAGCCTTTGCCAAGCGGCTCAGCGCGCCTCTGGCGATCATCGACAAGCGTCGCGAAGACGCCAACGTTGTGGAAATGTTCAACGTGGTCGGCGAGGTTGAGGGTAAGACCTGTCTCATCGTCGATGACATGATTGATACCGCGGGCACCCTGGCGAAAAGCGCCGAGGCGCTGACCAGGAAGGGCGCCGCCAAGGTCTACGCATGTTGCTCGCATGGCGTGTTCGCGGAAAATGCCGTCGCCAAGATTTGCGGGGCCCCCATCGAACAGGTGGTGACGACCGATTCCATACCGCTCCCGCCCGCGGCCAGGGGATGCGAGAAGATCCAGGTGCTGAGTGTGGGCAAATTGCTGGCGCAAGCAATTCGTTCCATTCACGAAGAGACTTCGGTCAGCAAGCTCTTCATCTGAACGAGTAAATTGCCGGCGTCCGGGCGCCATTGAAGACTAGGTCATTCCCGCGAAAGCGGGAATCCAACTTGTCCCGGTCCTATGGACCCCCGCTTGCGCGGGGGTGGTGAGAGGTTTTGAGGAGTAGAATGTTATGACTCAGGTTCAAGCAGTGGAAGTCGATGCGCGGCAGGAGTTCGGCAAGAATGCTGCCCGGCGCTTACGGCGGGCGGGGCGAATCCCTGCCGTGGTTTATGGAGGCGGAGGGCCTTCCATTCCGGTGGAGGTGGATCCGAAGGCGATTCTCCGGATTCTCCACTCCGAATCCGGCCACAATGCCATCTTCACACTCGAGATTCGGGGCAAAGCTCCCGCTCGAGTCATGATTCGCGAGTGGCAAACTGAGCCGGTCGACGGCCATCTTCTGCACGTTGACTTAGTGCGGATTGCCCGCGATACAAAACTCAAACTGCAGGTTCCGATTCAGATCACCGGAGAGCCGGTGGGCGTGAAGGTGCAAGGCGGGATCTTCGAGTTTGTACTCCGAGAAGTGGACGTGGAATGCCTTCCTGACGATATTCCGGAACACTTCGTGGCCGAGGTAAGCGGACTGGAGCTGGGCAAGAACGTTCGCGTTTCCGACCTGCCGGTGAATCCGAAAGTCAAGATCTTGACGGATCCCACGCGCGTGATCGCTCATGTGGTCGAGTTGAGGGCGGAAGAAGAAGTGAAGCCTGCCGGCGAGGAAGTTACGGCTGCTCCGGCCGAGCCCGAGGTCATCCGCAAGGGCAAGGCCGAAGCGGAAGAAGGCGAAGAAGCAGCGCCCGAAGGCAAGGAAGGGAAGGAAACCAAGGAAGCCAAAGAAGGCAAGAAGGAAGGCAAGAAAGAAGGCAAATAGGCTTCCCGTTTCAAATCTCAGATTTCAAATTTGAGATTTCGTTGTTTGCGCAATGAAGATGATCGCAGGCTTAGGAAACCCCGGCGCCGAATACCAGCAGACCCCCCACAACCTGGGTTTTATGGCTGTGGACCTCCTGGCCCGCGAATGTGGCTTGGAGTTGGCGCATCGCGAAGCTCAAGCGCTGACGGCTGCGGCGCGCCTGGAGGGCCAGGAGGTTCTTCTGGCCAAGCCACAGACCTACATGAATCTGAGCGGTATGGCCGTGGCCAGGCTGTTAGAGAAACACGGCCTCGAGGTCAGCGATCTCATTGTGCTTGTGGACGATGCGGCACTTCCCTTGGGCAGTTTGCGCATTCGGCCACGAGGCAGCGCGGGCGGTCACAACGGACTGAAGTCCATCCTGGGCGCGCTCAATTCCAGCGAGTTCGTGCGCGTTCGTATGGGCGTGGGCCCGGAGCAGCCCATCGGTGACATGGTGTCGTACGTGCTGGGGCGTTTCCACCGGTCCGACCTGGAAACCGTGTCTCAAATGCTCGGCCAGGCCTGTGAAGCCGTGCATGTCATTCTGCGAGAAGGCTCTCAAAAGGCGATGAACCGCTTTAACCGGCGGGTTTCACCGCAACCATCGTGAGGTTCCATGCGTAATTACGAGATTATTTTCATTGTCCGGCCCGACGCCACCGAAGAGGACGTCGAGAAACTAATATCCCAAATGGAAGGCGTGGTGACGGGGACGGGCGGCAAGCTCGAAAAAGTTGAGAAGATGGGCCGCCGCCGGCTCGCTTATCGTGTGGCGAAGCAACGGGAGGGGATCTATGTTCTCTTCCGGCTGCAAGGTTCCGGCGATACCGTCAAAGAGTTTGAACGCCGCTTGAAGGTGATCGACACGGTTATCAAATACATGACGGTGCGAATTGACGAAGACTTGGAGCGCGCCGAGAAATTCAAGGCGCTGCGCTCAAAACAGGAGTCGAAGAAGCGGCGTTCCAAGCCGGCTGCGGCTCCGGCGCCACAGCCGGCTGTCGAAGCACCCCCAGCCTGATGAATTTGTTCGCGTGGCGCCGGCATCTTGGGGCGCGCCGAGGCGCGGCCTGTTCTCGCCCCACGGACGGCCGCAAAGGCGGGAATTCCTCACACCTACTAAAGGAGTAGATCAATATGCCAGTACCTCGAAACAATCCAGGAGACTCGGAGCGCCCGCAAGGCAGGCGGGAGGGCGGACCTCAAGGCCCCAAGAAGCAGTTCTTCCGGCGGCGCAAGGTGTGCAAGTTCTGCGAGGAAGCGATTGACGTCATCGACTACAAGGACGCCCGCCTGGTGGGCGGATTTATTTCCGAACGAGGTAAGATCCTTCCTCGCCGCCTTACCGGGACGTGCTCGACCCATCAACGGTCGTTGAGCTTAGCGATCAAGCGCGCGCGCAACATCGCGTTGTTGCCGTTTTCGACCGGAGCGTAAAAAGCCAGGGGTTAGGTATTAGGGGTCAGGGATTAGGGCCAGAGCATAGCGGGACCCTCATCCGTAGCCCTAATCCCTAATCCCTAGTCCCGAGTCCCTGGAAGGGAGTTCACGATGGATGTAATTTTGCTCGAGAACATTGACAAGCTTGGATCAAGAGGGCAGGTGGTGAAAGTCGCTGACGGTTACGGGCGCAACTATCTTCTGCCCAAGAAGATGGCAGTCGCGGCCACCCCTCAGAACCGTAGGTGGATGGAGCAACAGCGCGTCCGGTTTCTTAAGCTCGAAGCGAAGGAAAAGGGAGATGCGCAGGACCTTGCGACCCTGCTTCAGGGAGTCACTGTAACCCTAACTCGAAAATCCGGAGAAAAAGGAACGCTCTTTGGTTCGGTTACAGCCATCGACATCGCCGAGAAACTGGCGGCTCAAGGCTACGTCATTGACAAGCGCAAGATCGCTCTCACAACACCACTGAAAGTCTTAGGTGAATACGACGTTCCGATCAAACTCCACCGGGACGTAACTGCTTTCGTCAAAGTGAAGGTGGAAGGTGAAGGAGAGCCAAAGGCCCAATCCGCACCCGAAGCCCCCGCGCCGGCACCCGCCAAGGAAGCAGAGCCGGCTGCCCAGTAGGCAGGTGGCTCGTTGTCATATTCACGTAGGGGCACGCCATGGCGTGCCCCTACTTAACGCCATCGCGTGCCTGTACAATTCCAGGGAAAATCTCCTCCGGACTTTTTCCGCTCTGCTATAATTCCTTCTGCGATTTTTTCTCTGGCAATCCAGGAACGCTTTCCTTCCATGCCTAGCAATGCCGACCAGGAACGAGTAGTACCTCAAAATCTGGAAGCGGAACGGGCCGTGCTCGGCTCCATACTTCTAGATAATTCGGCCCTCAATCTTGCTTTAGAAGGAGTCGGAAAGGATGACTTCTTCTCGGAAGCGCACCGCATTACTTTCGATAAAATGATCGCCATCTCGGAGAGGAACCGCACCATCGATCTGGTAACGCTCTCCGAGGAACTTTCCAAAGACGGGCAGATCGAAAAAGTCGGAGGAGCCGCCTTCCTCGCCGGGCTCACGGATGGCGTGCCTGTTGGAGCCTCTGTTGCCGTCTCGGAGTACTCCCGCATCGTCCGGGAAAAATCGATTCTCCGCCGCCTTATCAATGCTTCGCACAACGTGATTTCCCGCTGTCTGGAGGGTACGGACGACCCTGATACGCTGATCGACCTGGCTCAAAGCCAGGTATTCGAGATCGCGGAGCAGAAAGTCCAATCGGGCTTCGCCAACATCAGCGACATTGTGCGGTCGAGTTTTGGGAGCATCCAGAACCTTATGGAGCGGGGCCAGCGCGTGACCGGCGTTGAAACCGGCATCGTCGACCTCGACAACATGACCTCGGGACTCCAACCCGGTGAACTGGTGGTGGTGGCCGCCCGCCCGTCCCTCGGCAAGACCGCCCTAGCGCTCAACATCGGAGCCCATGCCGCCATCAAGAATAAGAAGACGGTGGGACTCTTCTCGCTTGAAATGAGTAAGGAATCGTTGGTCATCCGTCTCTTGTGCTCGGAAGCGGAAGCCGACAGCCACAGGCTCCGAAGCGGGTTCGCGAGTCGCGAAGAGTGGAAGAGATTGACCCTTGCGTTGGGCCGCCTCGCTGAAGCTCCACTTTTGATCGAAGACATGCCCGCCTTGAGCATCATGCAGATTCGCACCAAAGCGCGCCGCCTGAAAATGGAAAAGGGCCTGGACCTGATCATCGTGGATTACCTTCAGCTCGTGTCGGGCCAGGGCCGCTTCGAGAATCGCACCCAAGAGGTCAGTTACATTTCTCGCGGTTTGAAGAGCATCGCCAAGGAATTAAAGGTTCCCGTTTTAGCACTTTCACAATTGAGCCGCGCCCCCGAGCAGCGCCCTGGGCACGGGCGGCCTCAGTTGTCGGACCTTCGTGAATCCGGATCGATCGAACAGGACGCCGACGTGGTCATCTTCATCTACCGGGAACGCAAGCCGGCGGAGGAAGGCGAAGCGGACGGTGAAGCGGAGCGGCGTGGAATCGAGATGAAATTGATCGTCGGCAAGCAGCGCAACGGCCCCACCGGCGACGTTCCCGTCGTTTTCATGAGACCGTACGCCAAATTTGCAAACCTGGCCCACGATCAGAACTCGAACAACGAATAAGAGAGGCAGAACCGCAATCTAGCAAAAGATTCACCACAGAGGGCACAGAGAACACAGAGGAAGATAGGAAGTTTCTTCTCTGTGTTCTCTGTGCCCTCTGTGGTGGATCTTTCCAGAACAACCGTGAACCTTCCCGCCGACAAACTTCTCCGTCCCACCTGGGTCGAGATCTCGCTCTCCAGATTGCGCCGCAACTATGAACGCATCAGGCAATTGGCCGGCCCGCGCAAAGTGATGGCGGTAGTCAAAGCGGATGCCTACGGGCACGGTGCGGTCGCGGTGGCGAACTGCCTTGCCCAGTGCGGTGCGGACTGGTTCGGGGTCGCAAGCGTTGAAGAAGCTCTGGAACTGCGCGCCGTGGGCATCCAGCAGCCAATTCTTCTGCTGGGCGGCCTCTACATGAGCGATCCCGCGGATTTGGTGAAGTTTCATCTCACCCCTATGGTTTCCTCGACGGCTCGCCTCGATACCTACGCCGAGTGCGCCCAGCGCTACGGCCGGCCCATCGAATTCCATCTCAAAGTGGATACGGGATTGGGGCGGCTGGGAGTGCCACCCGACCGGCTGGCGGCTTTCCTCAAGCATTACCTCTCGCTCGAGGGGGTGCGCTTAACCGGCCTGCTCACGCACCTTGCTTCCGCCGAGGATTTGGTGGCCACCCATACGGAACTGCAGGCCGAGCGATTCCGCGCCGCCCTTGCGCAGCTCAAGGCGGCGGGAATCGATCCGGAATGGGTGCATGTTTCAAACAGCGGCGCGTTGCTCTCCCGGCGCGAGTTTCCCGAAAACATGATTCGCATTGGAGGCTTGCTTTACGGTTACTGCATGCCGCTGGTGCTGCCGCCGGACAAACAAAGTCCGGACCTTCCCAAGTTTGAGCCGGTGCTCACCTTCAAATCCCGTGTTGTCTACCTGAAGGACGTCCCCACCGGCACGCCCCTGGGGTATGGCGAGGCTTTCTACACCCGGCGCCTGTCGCGCATCGCCACCGTGCCGGTGGGTTACGCGGATGGCCTCAACCGCGCGCTCTCCAATCACGGCCACGCCATCGTGGGCGGCAGATTGGCGCGCCTAGTCGGCAACATCAGCATGGACCTCTCGCTTCTGGATGTGACCGACATCCCCGGCGTTAACGTCGGCGACGAGGTCATGCTGCTCGGCCAATCGCCGCAGGCCTCCGTTTCCGCCCTCGACATCGCCCAGATGCTGGACACCGTCCCCTATGAGGTCCTATGCCTGATCGGCAAGCGTGTGCCGCGATTGTATGGAGAGTAGGTAGGGGTACGCCATGGCGTGCCGCCACGTTCTATTTGGCTTTCTGGCCTTTGATTATCTGGGTCTTGTGCGCGCCCTTCAGCGTATGCACGAGGAATCCGTCCGCGCCTTCCAGCCAGAGTTCGGCCAAAACGTAATCCGTCACGTATTCCGTATAAGACGGCGCGAAGTTCCCCACCACATCGAAGACCAACTGGGGTTCTGCGAGAGGCGGGCTAGGCTGCGGCAGCCGCTTCGTGAAGGGAACCTGGAATTCCTTGCCGGTCGTTTCCTGCCGCAGCGTAAGCTGATTGTCGTCCTTCGGGCCGACTTGGTATACGCCGGCGGGAAGACTCTTGCCGCCGGCCTGGAATGTGAAAGGGATTTTAAAAGTACCCTGGGCGAATGCGTTCGCCGCTCCCGAGACGAGAGCCAATGCCGTGGCCGCGCAAAGTGCCAAACGCTTCATATGAAACCACCTTTCGTGGAGGACGAACATACAGCCGTCTCCCCTGGGAAGATAGATCGCAAATTCAGCCCGCTCCCCTGAGGGAGGGAACTAAAAATTGCAGCCCTTTCCGCATGGGACAGGGCTCGTTGCCCATTTACACGAACCACTCCTCCATGGACTTGTGGCGCGACGCCTGCGTGGACGGCACGCCATTCTTCACTGCCTCTTCCATGCCCTTGACGAATGTGTCGATTTCCTCGAGCGTTGTGTAAATGTTCGGCGACACTCGCAGGGCCTGGTAATCGAAGACCTGGTTGGGCGGGGCTCCGCCCACCAGCGGTACGACGATGATCCGGTATTTGTCCATCAGGAACTTCGCGAGATCGCGGACATCGATTCCCTCGATGTTCACGGCCGCCACGCCCCAAGCCTGCGGAGGTTCACTGAAATCCGTCAGCATCTTGACGCGCGGATACGTCTTGAGGGCGTTGATCCAGCGCAAGTTCAGATAGCGCAGTCGCGCCGCTTTCCGCTCCGTGCCGATCGCCTGATGGTAAGCCAGAGCTTCACCGAGCGCCGCCCTGATGGCCCAGGGGTGTGTCCCGATGGCCTCGAACTTTCGAATGTCGTCGTCCTGCTGTTCGGGCGCAGCCTGGAGGGGCCAGAATCTCGGAATCATCTCTTTGCGAACATACAGGCAGCCGTTGCCGATTGGCGCCAGCAGCCATTTGTGCAGGCTGACGCCGTACGCGTCGCACTCGAGTTCCCTCAGCTTGAAGGGGAAATGTCCCAGAGCGTGGGCGCCGTCGACGATCGTCACGATCCCCTTCGAGCGCGCCAGGCGCGAAATCCTCGTTACGGGAAACATCTGCGCCGTCAAGTTGGTGACGTGGCAGCAGTGGAAGACTTTCGTGTTCGGCGTGATGGCCTTCTCGAACCGCTGGTAGAGATCGTCCCCCGTCGTGGGGACGGGGAATTGCAGGCGGGTCACTTTGATGTTTTCCCGCCGCATGCGCTGGTCCCAGGTCGTCAGCATACGGGGATAATCCTGTTCGGTCGTGACCACTTCGTCGCCGGCTTTTAGGTCGATTCCGTTCTGAGCGATTTGAAGCGACTCGCTCGCGCCGCGCGTCAGGGCCATCTCCTCCGGGTCGCATCCAAACTCCTCGGCCATGCGCAGCCGGATGGTCTCGATGCGGCCCGCAATCGGCCCCTGATAAAAGATGGGCGACATGTTGATCATGTCCATATAGCGCCATTCCGCCTCGAGCGCCACGCGCGGAGTCGGGCAGGTAAAGCCGTTGTTCAGGTTGATGATGGTGCGGTCCAACTTGAAATCCAATTGGATCTCCCGCCAGTAGAACTCGTCTTTCGCAACCTCCGCGGGCGGCTGGTCTGCAACCGATTGGGATGCCGCCAGCAGGCGCTCGAGCCGCATCACTTTGGCCGCCGACGCAACCGTTCCGGCGGTTCCGGCGGCGCGCAGAAATGATCTTCGACTCCACGAATTTGCTCTCATTAAGACCTCCTTAGGTCTAGGGGGGTTCGTTTTGAGATTCACATTATAGGGGAGTGGGGAGTCGAGTCAAGAAGTCAATGAGTCGAGGAGTTGAGAGCTAGCGGGTCGATGAGTCTTTTCGACTTCTCAACTCCTCGACTTCTCGACTCTTCGACTGCTTCTCAGATAAAGTACAAGCAACCCCCCCGCCGCTCCCGAACACGCGAACTTTGCTGCCACCGGCAGGCCGGACGGAGAAAAGAATCCCTCCAGCACGCCTGCCACCACTAAGAGCGGGATGATTCCTAATGCCAGGCGAACCCCCTGCCCTCCATAGAGAGCAACGGACTCGCGGCGCGGCAATTCGCCGGGAAAGAGCAGGCCGCGGCCCAGCAGCAAGCCTCCACCGCCCGCAATGAAGATTGCGGGCAATTCCAGAATTCCGTGCGGCGCGACAAACGACCAAAGCTGCAAGCTCATCCCCGCCTGCCAACATGCCGCACCGATGACCCCCAGCATCACGCCGTTCATCGCCAGCAGATAAACTGTGCCGACACCGGCGATTATTCCGGCAGCGAACATCGTGAAGGAAACGGTTAGGTTGTTGGTCATGATGGCGCTCGAGGCCAGGGGCTTGATGGTGACGACGGAGTGCGTCCACATCTCCCGCCGGTCAATTGTGGCGCTCATTTCGGGACCGAGGAAGAAGCGCTGCAACGCAGGGTCCGCGAGCGTGGCCAAAAACCCCGCTATGGCCCCGGCGATAAACAGCATGAATGCCAGCGCTGTGTATTTCCAAGTCGCGCGGAAGAGGCGGGGAAACTCGCGGCCATAGAAACCCAGGATGGAGCGCGGCCGCACCGTGCGGCCCATGTAGATGAGGTTGTGGGCGCGCGCCAGAAGCTGATTGAGGTACCCGGCCCAGGGCCGGCTTAAAGGGTCTTCGCGCACCGCGGCCAAATCCGCGGCAATCTGGCGGTAGAGCAAGCCCAGTTCGCTCAGTTCCGCATAGGACAGAACACCCAAGCCTCGCCGCCCGGCCTTCTCAATGATCAATGCCAGGCGGTCCCAGTACGGCTTGCGTTTTTCGATCCAGCGTGAGCTAATCATTGGGTTGGAAACTGGAAAATAGAAACTGGAAACTGGAAACTGCAAAATAGAAACTGGAAACTGGAAAATCGAAACTCGAAATATGATCCTCGATAACCACGGCGTCGTTGGCCTTATCTGTCACTCTGAGCGAAGCGAAGAGTCTCCGTAGTTCGGGAACAAAGCAACTGCCGCGATTCTTCGCTTCGCTCAGAATGACAGACATGCTTGCCAATTATCCATTTTCCAGTTTCCATTTTCCAGTTTCGACTTTCGACTCTTTATGGATAACTTGCTTATTGAAACACCCGAACAGATTCCTCTCGAATTCCCATTGGCGGGAATCGGCAGTCGATTTCTGGCGCTGGCTTTAGACACAGCGCTTCAGATCATCGGTTGGGCGATCCTGGGTGGAAGCGTCTACGCCGCAGGGTTGAGAGGGCTGCACAAGCCCGTGCGAGGCGTCTGGGCGGCGGCCCTTGCGGCGCTACTCCTGTTCCTCCTCCAATCCGGGTACTTTGCGATCTTCGAAGCGATCTGGAACGGCCAGACCCCTGGCAAGCGGCTGATGAACCTGCGTGTCATCGAGGAATCCGGCCGGCCGATCACGGTGTACGAAGCGGTGGCGCGCAACCTGCTTCGCATCATTGACAGTATTCCGGTCCTGTATGGAGTAGCCATCATCAGCGCCCTGCTCAGCGCCAAGAGCAAGCGCCTGGGCGATTACGTGGCGGGGACGGTGGTGGTCCATGAAAAACCTCCCGTGTTGGATGGCGGGCTGCGATGGGAATCACCGACCCCTTCAGGCAGGGCGCGATTCGACGTTTTGCGCCTCACGCCGGGAGAGTTCCAGTTGGTGGAAGCGTTCCTCCTGCGCCGCAAAGAACTCGCCGAAGTTGTCCGGCGCGACGCGGCGCGAAAGATCGTGCAGCGCATCTCCGAGCGCCTTGACCTGACCGCGCAAGACGCGCAGGAACCTGAAAAACTTCTCGAAACGCTCGCCCTCGCGTACCGCGCCCGCGCCCGCTACGGTTAGCGCGCATCGTCCGTAGGGGCGGTTCGCGAACCGCCCCTACAACCTATTCGCGGATTCCCACATACCACAAGCTTGCGAGCGCCATTTCTCGCAGCGAGTAGAGCGTGCGGAGATAGGAATCGGCCTCGATGGGACTGTCGGGATCCGGTGAAGCATAAGCGGTGACACCCAGAGCGCGGAACATGAGTTTGATTCGGTAAAGATGGAAGCCGTCACTCACGGCGATGCAGGTGTGCATTTGGCGCTGGCGCAGCAGCAGGGCTACAGCCTTGACGCTGTCATAAGTGGTCAAGCTCCGGGTGTCCGCCAGGATTTTGGCTTCCGCCACGCCACGCTGGATCAGGTAGTCGCGACCCACGCCGGCCTCGGTGAATTGGCGGTCGCCGCCGCTGCCGCCGGTAGTGATCACCAGGGGCGCGAGACCGTGCTCCTCGAGGTTGAAGGCATGGTCGAGCCGGGCTTTGAGGACCGGCGAGGGTGCGCCGTTATATTCGGCCGCGCCGAAGACCACGATCGCATCAGCGGGCGCGGCTTCGTCTCTCGCCGCCTGCTCGCGGATAGCCCGATAGAGCGATCTCTCAGCATAGGCTAGAGCAAGCGCCGCCAGCAACAGGATACCGAGAACTCCATGGCGAACACGCAAGTGAATCAGCCCAGAAACTCCTTCAATTCGGACTCCGGCACTCCGCCGGGTCGAAGGATGCGCACACGTTCGCCCGTCAAGTCGAGTACCGTTGAGGCCAAGGCTCCTTGGGTGGGACCTCCATCCAGGATGAGGGGAAGCAGATCGCCGATCTGCCTGTCCACTTCTTCTGCGGTGGAACACGCGGACAATTCCGATAGGTTGGCGCTGGTCCCCGTCAAAGGCCGCCCCGAAGCTTCAATCAAGGCCGTAGCCAAGAGTGCGTGCGGCCAGCGAAGGCCCACTTTGCCGGTGTTGGCCGTGACCTTCAGCGGGATCTGGCGAGAGGCGGGAACCAGCAAAGTCAGGGGGCCCGGCCAGAACTTCTTTGCCAGGGTAAAGAAAAGCTGAGGCGGGTCGTGGGTCAAATCCGCCGCTTGATCGATGGACGCCACCAACAGCGGAAGAGGCCGGTCCGCGGTGCGGCGCTTGATTCGGAACACCTCGCTCACTGCGGCCAGATTGAAAGGATCAGCGCCCAAACCGTAAAACGTGTCGGTTGGAAAGGCCACAACCTTGCCCGAAATGATTATGCGAACCGCGTATTCCAGCAGGAATCCGAGTCGTGCTTGGTCTACTTTAATCAGTTCAGCCATGTGCTTTACCGTGTGTGCCGCGACCTGACATGGGCTCGCGGCTGACCGTAACATAAGCTGCTCAAAGGGTCAAGGCCCGCTGAGGGTCTGATCTTCCCAAAATATCCTTGACTTGTTCCCCCCCATCGGTCAGAATGACTGCAGTACCATAGTTATTGCGATTTCATTATTTCAACTTGAAATGGGGGTGTTGATCGTTTGGCTGAAGTAAGACTTCAGGACGGAGAGTCCTTGGAAAACGCGCTTCGCCGCTTCAAGCGAAAGGTGCAACAGGAAGACATCATAAAAGAGATCAAACGACATTCGTTTTACTTAAAACCTGGTGAGAAGAAGCGAGTCAAAGCGGCCTTAGCTCGCAAGCGAGCACGCAAGAAGGCCAGGCACGAACAGGATTAGGGATCCAGAAGCAGCGGGATAAGGGGAATGGCGCAGGCCTCGCGGCGTCGGACTCCTGCTTTGTTCCTAGCGGGTGGGGCCCTGTTCGAGCGGAGGAGTGCACCGATGGAGTACCGGGACAGGGTCCTGAAGTGTATGGACTGCGGGGCGGAGTTTGTCTTCACTGCCGGGGAGCAGCTCTTCTACGCCGACAAGGGTTTCAAGAATGAACCCAAGCGCTGCCGCACGTGCAAGGCGAAGCGGAGTCAATCCCTGAACGGCCAGACCCACCACCGGGTGGAAACTACTACCACCTGTACTCAGTGTGGCAAAGAGACGACCGTTCCTTTTAAGCCGACTCAGGGCCGGCCAGTCTATTGCCGGGAGTGTTTCCAGCAACGGCGGGTTGCCCCCAGTCCCGCCTGATTCCACTTTCTATATTTCCCACCTGGCAAACTCGGGGTGATGTGTGCAATCCTAAAGGTCTGTTTGGGATAGCGATGGGGGTCCCTCGTCAATTAGGCCGCCGCAGGGCACTGTGGCGCCGCCGTTCGATCTCCAATTATGGCCACGTTTCAGATTCTCAATTTCGGATGCCGCGCGAGCCAGGCCGACGGTGCTGCGATCAAGAAGCAGTTGCTTGAATCGGGGCTTCAAGAGGTAGAGGACGTCGCCGCGAGCGAAGTGGCGATTCTGAACACCTGCACTGTGACCGGCAGGGCGGATGCCGAGGTTCGGCAACTGGTCCGGCGCATCCACCGGGCAAACCCGCGCTGCCGGATTCTGGTAACCGGCTGCTACGCGCAGCGTTCGCCTTCCGAAATCGCTCAGTTGGGCGGTGTCACCTGGGTGGTCGGGAATTCGCACAAGCATGTCATTGCGGGCCTGATAAGTTCGGACTTGCGCCCGGAGTCAGGAGTCGGAACTCCGAAGTCAGGATTCAGGAATCAGAAGTCAGAAGCAGAACGACAAGCGGAACTTGTGCAGATTCGGCAACTCGTAGCCCTCCCAACGATTTCCGATTCGCCCGCTGTCTGCTTTCCCGCTCCAACCGCGCAGCTAGGGGCCCTTCAGCAGCCTCTGGTCCTGGTGGGAGAAATCAGCGAGGAATTCCATTTTGCTCCCGTATTTCCTGACGACCGCACGCGTCCAACGCTTAAGGTTCAGGACGGGTGCAACGCGCGGTGCTCCTTTTGCGTGATTCCCTCCGTCCGTGGGCGCAGCCGCAGCCTGGCGCCCGCGAAAGTCCTCGAGCAGGTCCGCGAATTGGAAAGGAGCGGCTACAAAGAGATCGTTCTCTCCGGGATTAACCTGGGGAGCTATGGGCGCGACCTTGACCGCCGCATTACCTTTCTGAGTCTCCTCGAAAGACTTCTGAACGAGACTGCCATCGCTCGCCTCCGCATAAGCTCGATAGAACCGATGGACGTTAGTCCCTCGCTCATCAAGTTGGCCGCCGGCGAGCCACGTTTGGCGCAGCACTTCCACATCCCGTTGCAGAGCGGGTGCAGCAGGATCCTTCGCCTCATGAACAGAAGGTATTGGCCTTCACAATATGCCGAGCGCGTCCTGGCCATTCGCGAACAAATCCCCAATGCCGGCATCGGCGCGGACGTGATGGTGGGCTTCCCAGGCGAGACAGACCAAGACCACGCCGCCAGCGCTGCATTCATCGAATCGCTGCCTTTCACCTATCTGCACATCTTTCCGTATTCGGCGCGGCCGCAAACGCCCGCTGCGGCCTCACCCCAGCAGGTGAACGGCCGGGTGGCCCACGAGCGCGCTAATGAAATCCGCGCCCTGCTCGCTCGCAAGCGCCAAGCCTTCCTTCAGGCGCAAATCGGCTGCACGCTCTCCGCGCTCACGCTGGATGAATCACAAGGTGGTGAGCGCGTGTCGCTCAGCAGTAGTTATTTGAAGATCGTCCTCGCTGGCTCAAACCTTCCGCCCAACACCTTGGTCGATGTCCAAATAGGGGGGGTTCATGAGGGGCTGCTCTTTGGATTCGCCGATCAACGTTGAATCGCCGCTGGACAGACGGAGCAGAATTGCTCAGAATATTCTCTGGCAACCAAGCCTCCTGATCAGCATTGCAGCGTAAGCGGGACGGTGAAACTTGAGCATTGAGGAAACTCCAGCGGCGGACGGCGCCCCCATCAGCGAGTACATCCTGGGAAATTTCGTCCCGATTTCTCATTTGGCCCACGGCTGGGAAATACACTCCATGACCGCGCTGACCCCCGCCGAGGATCGCACGATGGTGCGAGAACCCGCGCAAGCGGTGCCGGCAAAGATCGCGGAGCGGATCGGCCCCCTTCGAATTCTGATAGTCCCTTATATCGCTTGCATGGAGTCAGGGGATGTCATCTGCGCAGCAAAGCCCAATGGGGAATCCCATACGGCGGCGTGGGTCGAGACCAGTGCAAGAACCAATCTTATCCTCGCTTGCCGGGAAGTTGACGCCCACGATACGGGATTCGAGTTCCTGGCCAGCATCGCCGAATTGCTGCGGCCGCGTCTGACCATTTCGGAATTCGCCGCCTATGATGAACTCCTGGAAGAGGAACTTCGCCACGGAGTGCGTGGCGAGATCGATGAGGAATCTCTAACGGCCAAGCAGGCGCTTCTTGCCATTCGTCCCTGGCGCCGCAGCAGGCTTCAGTACGAGCCCTACCGAGACGTCTCCCTGGTGAGCACCCTTGCTGAATATATGCACGGATTGTGGCACGACGTGCAGATCCGCGTTGGACCTCAACACTTGCCCCTCCAGCAGTTGCGCCGCCGCATGACCGTAATGGCCAAACTTTTCCCGCCTAACCCCGGCTATGCCGTATTCGCGAAGGATTTAGAAGAGGAACCAGCAGGGGAAGCGGGAGATGAGAAATCAGAAACTAGAAATTAGAAACTGGAAACTGGAAACCGTGCCGCGAAGGCCGCAGGTGCTCTCACTCCGAGCAATCTTGGGCGAATGGCCTACCCAAGGAATGAGAATCAGGTGGGTTGTCACCCCCGCGAAAGTGGGGGTCCATCGCTGGCCCTGAAGACAATGGATTCCGGCTCACGCGGGAATGACACACTTTGTGGCAAGTTCTCTCTAGCGACTCTCTGCCAAGCGCACGCGGATATCGACGGCGCGAAAATCCTCGCCATTCGGAAAAACCATCAGAGGATTGATGTCCATCTCGGCGAGTTGGGGCAAATCTTCGACGAGTTGGGAGAAGCGCTCTAGGATTTCCGTCAGCTTTTCCAAGTTGACAGCAGGCTCGCCGCGAACTCCTTCGAGAAGGCGGCTGCCATGGATCTGACGGATCATCTCCCGCGCCTCGAGATCGGTGATCGGCGGCACGCGAAAGACAACATCCTTGAAAGTCTCCACGTAGATGCCTCCCAAGCCGAACATTACCAGCGGCCCGAATTTGGGGTCGTGCGTCATGCCCACAATGACCTCGCGCCCGCCGCGCACATACTCCTGCACCAGAAAGCCCAAATGATCTTCGGGGACAGCCGAAGACGGGAGACGCCGCTTCACTTCTTCGGTCATTTTCTGAGCGGCGTCCATCAACTCCTCCGGCGTATGAATATCCAGCCTCACGCCGCCCGCCTCCGTCTTGTGCACGAGGCCGGGTGCAACGGCTTTCAGCACGACTGGGTAGCGCACCTGTTGCGCAACTCCACCAAGCTCTTTCACATCCGTTGCGATCGTCGATCGAGCCGCGCAAATGCCGTAGCACTCGACAAGCCTTTGTGCTTCCAGGGGAGTCAATTCGGAACGCCCTCGGCGGCCGACCTCGTTGAGCAACTCCGAGGCCGCCTCGCGATCCACGTCGAAACTCCGAACCTTGCCAAGAGGCTTCTCACGCCACTGCCGATAGCGGTCCAGCGCCGCCAAAGCATGCACCGCCGACTCGGGGAACAAGTAGATGGCCATGTGGCCGGGATGCTTCTCGTTCAGCTTCTGGAAGAATTCGTCGGGGGCCATGAACACGCCAAAGATCGGCTTGTCACACTTTTTTCGCACCGCCTCGAGGCCTTCGACGATTTCCATCGCATCGATCATCATGGGAGGAACGAACACCACCAGGAGCGAGTCAATCCCTTCGTCCTCAAGGAGTATCCGCGCGCAAGCATCATATTTGCTGCGGTCGGATCGAGGAGTCATGTCGATGGGGTTCTGCACGATCGCCTCGGGCGGCAATAGGCGGCGAAGTTCCTGGCGAGTCCTCGGGGAAAGCTCACCAATCCGCAGTCCAAGATTGACGGCCCGATCCGTAGCCATGATCGCTGGGCCGCCCGCGTTGGTCAAAATCCCCAGGCGGTTGCCGCGCGGCAGCGGGTTCTTCGAAAAACCCATAGCCAAGTCGAAAAGCTCTTCCACAGTGTTCACCCGGATAACTCCGGATTGTTCCAGAAGCGCGTCCGCAGCGAGGTCGAGACCCTGGAGCGCCGAAAGCGCGCCGGTGTGCGACATGGCTGCCTTTGCTCCCGCGGCGGTCCGGCCCGACTTGACCGCCAGGATAGGCTTCCGTTTCGAGATCCCGCGAGCGATCTGCATAAAGCTCTTGATATCGCCGATCGACTCCAGGTACATCAGGATGAGGTCCGTGTTGGGATCGTCCTCCCAGTAACGCAGCAGCTCATTGGGCGAGACATCAGTTCGGTTGCCCAGGCTTACAAAGTAGGAGAAGCCGAGGTCGAGTTGATGGGCGATGCTCAGGATGGCCACTCCAAGCGCTCCGCTCTGCGACATGAACGCGATCCGCCCTGAAAGTGGAAGCGTGGGCGCAAACGTGCAGTCCATGTGAACCGCCGGCTCGGTGTTGATCAACCCCATACAGTTGGGTCCGATCATGCGCATTCCATAACGCCGGATCTGAGCACCCAGTTCCGCCTCCATACTCCTGCCTTCTTCACCTGTCTCAGAAAACCCCGCCGTGATGACCACCAGGCCCTTCACGCCCTTCTTCCCGCAATCGTCCACGACCTCCGCCACAGAGTCGCGCGGCACCACGATAACCGCCAAATCCACGGGGTCAGGAATGGCGCTGACGGAAGGATAGGCTTTCATCGAGTGAATGAAATCCGCCTGGAAGTTCACCGGAAACAGCATGCCTCGGAAATCGAATTCAACCAGTTGGTGCAGAATCTGCCGGCCGATCGACCCTTGCTTGCGCGAGGCGCCGACCACTGCAATGGACTGAGGTTTCAGAAGAGCGTCAAGAGGATGCATAAGAACTCCTTTCGCGCCCTCTCTCTTACTCCTATTGCAGGTTTCTGCCAAGCGAAGAAAAAGCGAATTGAAGATGATCCGCAGAT
>CAWJHY010000077.1:0-23074 GCA_963842495.1 uncultured Acidobacteriota bacterium | reverse complement strand
GAGAAATTGAACTCGCGGATCTTCATGGCGGGGACGACCATTTCGAACGACTCTTCCCCGGCGGTTCGCTGAGGCTGGCCGAGCATCTCCACCTGGCGGAGCATCTCCACGATGCTCTGATTGAAACGCAGGTTCTTCACACCGTGCTTTACCTGTCCATCCTCGACCCAGAAGGTTCCATCGCGCGTCATGCCGGTGAGTATTTTCTGGTAGGGGTCCACCTCGCGGATATACCAGAAGCGAGTAACGAGCAAGCCCTTCGGCGTGGACTTCACCATGTCCTCGATGCTGGAGCGCGCGCCCTCCATCACAATGTTCAAGGGAGCTTCGCCGTACTCGTTGGGAAGCGGGAAGCCGTGGCCGGTGGGCTGAGTTCCCAGCTTGTGGGCGGTTTGCCGCGCGTAAACCAGGCTTTTCACCACGCCTTTCTTCACGATGTTGACGCGCTGGCGGGGAATGCCCTCGCCGTCGAACGGAGCGCCGGTCTGGGAAGGGTGGAAGACATCGTCACGGAGACTGATGTTGTCGCCAAAAACCTTCTCCCCCACCCGGTCGGTCAAGAAACTGCGCTTCTCGTGCACCGCAAGGCCGCTGAAATCAAGCACCAAGAAGCCCAGCAGATCGAGAACCGCCGCGGGTTCCAGGATTACGGTGTATTTTCCCGGCGCCATCTCCCGCGGATTCTGGCTCTGTAGCGCTTTCTGGGCCGCGCGCTCCGCCAGTTCCAGCGATTCAATCTCGGGCCAGTACGGCGAAGTCTTCTTCGCCCAACCCGAACCATCGGGGCCCAGCATGGTGACTGAGAACTCCGACAGCGTTTCCTCGTGGAAGGCGGAAAGGCCACGGGAATTGAAGAGTCCGTAAGCGCTTGAGCCGCTCGAGAAGATGCCCGCGGCGGTCAGCTTGCTTTTTTCCGCGAGCTTGATGACGCCGGCCACAGTTGCGGCACGGGTGGCGGGACTTAACTCCGCCGTCTCCGCAAAAGACCGGCTGACGGCGCGGTAAGTTTGCGGTCCCGGCATGGGCAAAAGCTGCGGGTCAGGCGGCTGCAAACGCGCCAGCGCCAGAACGTCCTCGCAAGTCTGGCGCGTGGACTTTTCATCAAACTTGTTGGTGCTGGCGCGAGCCATCCGGCCGTCCGTCACCACGCGGATCGACACCACCGTGCTTTCTTCCGAAACATTCTGGTGAATGATGTTGTTGGCGAAGCGAGTGAGCGCAAAATTCGAGGAGGTTATCATAACCTCCGTTTCTTCGGCTGTGGAGTACTTGAGGACGCGATCGAAAATCTGTTCCGCTTGTTGACGAGAAAGGGGCATAGGAAGTCAAAAGTCAAAAGTCGAAAGTCAAAAGTCGAAAGTCAAAAATCGAGAGTCGAAAAGCCTGTCATTCTGAGCAAGGGCAGCCCCACGGCTGTCAATGCTCAGAATGACAGCGACTTTCATCCCCATGGGTGGGCCGCAGGTCCATTTCCGCTCAGAATGACAGATTACTAGACGTTCTGAGCTTACGACTCTCGACTCTTAACTGTCGACTTCTCGACTAGCTGTTTCCGCTGTACGCGACGCCAACTTGCACTTTGCGAAAGCGGGCCGGGGATGCGCCGTGGCCGGTTCCCATGGCCTGCATGGGCTGGCCCTTGCCGCAGTTCGGCACCCCCCACAGCGTCCAGTGCTCGGGGCCGCAGATGGCGTCGCAGGAATTCCAGAATTCTGTGGTAATGCCGCCGTAGCTGGGGTTCTTAAGCATGCGCGTCCTCTTGCCGGCGCGAATCTCCCAGCCAATTTCGGTCCCAAACTGGAAGTTATAGCGCCGGTCGTCGATCGACCAGCTTCGGTTGGTCTCCATGTAGATGCCGTCATGGGTGTCGGCGAAGAGGTCATCCAGTTTCCAAGTGCCGGGGAGCAGGCTGATGTTGGTCATGCGAATGAGAGGAATGCGATTCCAGCCTTCGGCGCGCATGGCGCCTCCCGAGTGGGCCTGTCCGACGGCGGCCGCGGTCTCCCGCGAGGTCAGGTAACCCACGAACAATCCGTCCTTCACAATCGGCGTGGCCTGGGCCGGCACGCCTTCATCGTCGTAGGCGAAGGTTCCCAAGCCAGGTCCGTGGGCGGGCGTAGCATCCGCGACCACGTTGACGATGTCGGAGGCGTATTTGAGAGTTCCAAGCTTGTCGAGGGTAAGGAAACTCAGGCCGGCAAAATTGGCTTCCGTGCCCAGCACGCGGTCAAGTTCGATGGGGTGGCCAATCGACTCGTGGACTTGCAAGCCGAGTTGCGAGCCCTCGAGGATGATGTCCTTCACGCCGGACGGACATTGGCCGGCCTTGTGAAGGGCCACCGCTTCTTCGGCGATGCGCGGCGCGTTCGCCAGTAGGTCCAATTCGCCCACCAGTTCGTATCCGCGCGTCTGGTACTGGCCGCCGAAAGAGTTGGGGTAGGAGCGCCGTTGAATCTCACCGTCGGCGAACGAGGTAGCCACAAAACCCGCACCGGTCTGAGTCTTCTTTTGCGTGATTTCAGAACCGGCCGTGGAGAGAAAGAGTTGTTCGATGCGGCGAAAATCCATTGAGGCTTCGGCCAGCGTCACACCTTTCACGCGGCGCAACTCCCGATCCACATCGAGCAGCAGTTCCAGGCAGGTTGACACGGGAATCGAGAAGGGATCGATGCGGCAGGGGGCTTCCCAGCTATCAATGATCTTAGGTTCCTTAGCCAGGCGAACGTCGCGCTTCTTAGCGGTAGCGCTGGCGCGCGCAATTTCCACCGCGTGAGCAGCAACGCGGTCGACGCTGGCGCGGGTCAGATTGTCGGTGGCGGAAAAACCCCACGCACCCTCCGCTACTACTCGGATACCCACTCCTCGGGATTGCGATTCCCTCACCTGCGCAGGCTGGCCATTCTTGGTGGAAAGGTATCGCTGCCGCAGGTCCACGACTCGTACGTCTGCATATGTGGCGCCGTGTGCTTTGGCCGTGTCCAGCGCCCATCCCCCGATGTCCTTCATGATTTCCCCGGAAGAAGTCGAGAGTCGAGAGTCAAGAGTCGAAAGTCAGAAGTCGTGAGGCGGGACGTCAACGGCCAGGCACGTCGCTAGTCCTTGACTTCTCGACTGTTAGACCGGGCTTTCAACTCACGACTTTCGACTCTCTCTCGACTCTCGACTTTTGACTTTCGACTCCTTAGGTTCCTTCCGCCCAGGAGGCCAGGTACTCCTCCTGCTCCGCCGTTAGCTTGTCAATGGTTACGCCCAGTGAATCCAGCTTGAGGCGCGCCACGTTCTTGTCGATTTCCACTGGGACGGGATAAACCTTGGGCGAGAGCTGCGCGGCATGCTTGACCAGGTATTCCACGCAGAGCGCCTGATCTGCGAAACTCATGTCCATAACCACCGCCGGATGACCTTCCGCAGCCACCAGGTTGATCAACCGGCCTTCACCCAGGACGTAGATTTTGCGCTTGTCGGGCAGAGTGTACTCATCTACAAAGTCACGCGTTTGGCGCTTGCTCACGGCCATGGCCTCGAGGGCAGGCAGGTCCAATTCGACGTTGAAGTGCCCGGAATTCGCCACCACCGCGCCGTCCTTCATTAGGCGGAAATGCTCGCCTCGGATGATCGACTTGTTTCCGGTGACGGTCACGAAAACGTCTCCCCACTTGGCAGCTTCCGCCATGGGCATCACCGCGTATCCGTCCATAATTGCTTCAATGGCCCGTGTGGGGTCCGTCTCGGTGACGGCGACGTGGGCTCCCAAGCCCTTGGCGCGCATGGAGACGCCGCGGCCGCAGTAGCCGTACCCGCAAACCACCACGTGCAATCCCGCAAAAAGCAGGTTGGTGGCACGCAGAATGCCGTCGATGGTGGACTGGCCGGTGCCGTAGCGGTTGTCGAAAAGGTGCTTGGTGTCGGCGTCGTTCACCGCAATGATGGGATATTTGAGCACGCCGTTATTAGCCATGCTGCGCAACCGGATGACGCCCGTGGTGGTTTCTTCGGTTCCTCCGATGACGCCCGCAACCAACTCCTGCCGCTTGCTCAGGATGGCGGTAACAAGGTCGGCGCCGTCGTCCATGGTGATCTGGGGTTTGTGGTCCAGAGCCGATGAGATATGAGAATAGTACGTGTCTTTATCCTCACCTTTGATGGCAAAGACGGGAATGTGGAAATCCCGCACCAGAGATGCCGCCACGTCGTCCTGGGTGCTCAACGGGTTCGAGGCGCAAACCACGACCTGTGCGCCGCCATCCCGGAGTGCAATAGCAAGGTTTCCAGTTTCCGTGGTCACATGAAGGCAGGCAGCAATCCTAACCCCCTCAAGGGGACGTTCGGCGGCGAACCGCTTCCGGATGAGGTTCAGAACCGGCATCCATTGCCCTGCCCACTCCATCCGGATCTTCCCTTTGGCAGCCAGTTCGAGATCTTTTACATCACAAGCAAGTTGTTGCGTGCCAGGCATTTAGATTCCAGACTCCTTTCGAAGTAGGGCCGCTTTATCGGTTCGCTCCCAGGTGAATTCGGGCTCCGAGCGGCCGAAGTGGCCGTAGGCGGCGGTCTTCTTGTAAATCGGACGCCGCAGGTCGAGGGATTCGATGATCCCTTTAGGTGTCAGCATAAAGTGCTTGCGAACCAGCGCCTCCAGAGCGCTGTTGTCGATTTTGCCAGTGCCGAACGTGTCCACCATAATCGAAACCGGGTCTTCGACTCCGATCGCGTAGGCGAGTTGCACTTCGGCACAATTCGCAAGCCCGGCAGCGACGATGTTCTTGGCAATATGACGCGCCATGTAGGCCGCGGAACGGTCCACCTTGGTGGGGTCCTTTCCGGAAAAACTTCCGCCCCCGTGGTGAGCCGTGCCGCCGTAAGTATCCACGATGATTTTGCGGCCCGTCAGGCCGGAATCGCCCACGGGGCCGCCGGTCACAAACCGCCCCGTGGGATTAATGTGGTACTTGGTGTTCTGGTCGAGCATGTGGGCTGGGATGACCGTCTTGATAATGCATTCCCGTACACCCTCGCGCACGGTTTCAATCTTCGCGCTGCCCGCATGCTGCGTCGAAACCACAACGGCGTCAACGCGTACGGGCTTCGTTCCTTCATATTCGACCGTGACCTGGGACTTGCCGTCCGGACGGAGGAAATCCAGAACGCCCCGGCGTCGGGCTTCGGCAAGTTGCTGACATAACTTGTGCGCCATCATGATGGGAAACGGCATCAGCTCTTTGGTCTCGTCGCAGGCATAGCCGAACATAAGCCCTTGATCGCCGGCGCCCCCGATGTCAACTCCCATCGCGATGTCGGAGCTTTGTTGAGTCAGGTTGGAGGTTACGCGGCACGTATCCGCCGTAAACCCAGCGTCTGCCTGGGTGTACCCGATCTTGCGGATCGTTTCCCGGACCAGCGGAACAATATCGAGCGTGGCCTTGGTAGTGAGTTCACCCACCACGTAGACGTCCTGATCTTTGGCCATACTCTCGCAGGCGACCCGGCCCAACGGGTCTGCCGTTAGCACCGCATCCAGCACCGCATCCGAAATCTGGTCGCAAAGTTTGTCCGGGTGACCCTCCGTAACCGATTCAGACGTAAAGAAGTGACATTGATTCAAACCAGCCACGCAGGGCCTCCTTGATCACTGTTTCAGATGGGAATATAAAGGCTAACACGATTACTTGAAGCTATCATAGGCGGCGGAAGACTGTCAACGCTTTTGCGCTCGGGGTAGTGGTACAGTCTGATGTAGAGGCGGCTTTGCGCCGCCATTGGGCGAGCTAAACTCGCCGCTACAACATCAAACTGTACCACCACCAGCCGAAGCCTTCGGTTGACAATTCCGCAGCGGCCCGTCACGATTGTCAAGCGGGGGCCGGGCGACGGGTCTTCGTGCGATATGAACCCCATGAGCTTGCAGGCGTTCTTCGCCTTGCTGGGTGGGTTACTGGTTCTGGCTTTTGTCGCCAATCGTTTGGCGCAGCGGACGCGTGTGCCGGATGCTGTAGTGCTGATTCTGACCGGGTTGCTGCTGGGTCCGGTTTTCCATCTGGTGAACGCCACACAATATGAGAATGTGACACGCGGCTTCGGAACCCTGGCCTTGATTCTGATTCTCTTTGAGGCCGGCCTGGAGCTCGACGTCGACGAAACCTTGCGCCACCTGGGCGGCGGCATGGTGCTTTCCTGGTCGTCTTACCTGATAACAGCGTTGTTGGTGGCGGGGATTGCCAAGTGGGCGCTGGGGCTTTCCTGGGACGGGTCGTTGCTGGTAGGCGCGGTGCTCGGGTGCGTGAGCAGCACCATCATGCTTCCCGCACTCCAGCAGATTCCGATGCGGAAGCCCGTGAAGCTCACTCTGCTGGTGGAGAGTTCGATTGGCGACGTGCTGGCCGTGCTTACGGTGGGTGTGTTGCTGAACCTCTCGCGCTCGCACGGCTCGCTCTTCAAGGGGTTGGTGGGCGGATTTGCTTTCGAGGTGGCCGGGTCGCTCGTGCTGGGAGTGGCGGCCGGGTTGGCATGGTCCCGGCTCATGCCGCTCCTCTCCGACCAGCGGTTCTGGCAAGCGCTGACCTTTGCCGCGGTCTTGCTGCTCTATTCAGGAGCAACCGCCATCAGAGCCAGCGGGTTATTCGCGGTGCTGGTGTTTGGCATTGTGCTGGCCAACGTGTCGCAAATCAGAAAGCAACTCTTCCCTGTCGGCGTCGGCGAGGACCTGCCGGAAGAGAATCTCCACCACCAAATTCTGAATTTTCACTCCGAGCTGGCCTTCCTGATTCGTACCTTCTTCTTTGTCATGATCGGAGCGGTGGTGCGTTTCTCCGGACTGCGCGCGAACGCCGTGGCGATTCTAGGATTTGCGGGAGCCGTTCTGTTTTCCCGCTGGGTGGCTGTGAACATCAGCGGTTGGACGTGGAAGGGAATCTCGTCCCAGGAACGAGAGCTGATCATCCTGCTGCTTCCCCGCGGACTGATCACGGCGGTGCTTGCCATCCAGGTGATCGACGCGCGCGGGGCTTCATTTGGCTTCTTGCGCGGCGTGGCCTTCGCCATTATTTTGCTGACCAATCTGCTTCTGGTCCTGGCCAGCGTGCGAGCCCGGCGCACCATTCCGGTAACCGCGCTAAGCAGCCTTCGTGACGGCCCGGCGGGATAGCAGGTAGGCCTTAAGAAAGGGGTCGAGGTCGCCGTCCAAGACGCGATCGGTATCGCCCATTTCAAACTTCGTGCGGTGGTCCTTGATGAGGCGATAGGGGTGTAGGACGTAAGACCTGATCTGGCTGCCAAAGT
The DNA here is from genome assembly GCA_963842495.1 of uncultured Acidobacteriota bacterium. Classification (GTDB taxonomy): domain Bacteria; phylum Acidobacteriota; class Terriglobia; order UBA7540; family UBA7540; genus CAVROP01. Next base: position 15,799 of record CAWJHY010000077.1, on the reverse strand, counting down.
CGATGTCGGCCTTGGAGGCCTCGAGTTTATCCGCGGCTTCCCGCCGTTTGCGCAGCTCTAACTCATAAAGCCGGGAGCGAAGGAACTTCATGGCCATTTCCTTGTTACGGTGCTGCGAGCGCTCGTTCTGGCACTGGGCAACGGTGCCTGTCGGGATGTGTGTGATGCGCACGGCGGAGTCGGTGGTGTTGACGTGCTGCCCGCCACGGCCAGTGGAGCGGTAGGTTTCAATCCTGAGTTCGTCGGGCTTGATTTCAATGTTGATGGTTTCGTCGATCTCGGGGCTGACGAAAACCGAGGCGAAGGAGGTGTGGCGGCGGGCGGCCTGGTCGAAAGGCGAGATGCGAACAAGGCGGTGCACGCCCGTCTCACCGCCGAGCAAGCCGTAGGCATACTCGCCGGACACCGTGAAGGTGGCGGACTTAAGCCCCGCCTCCTCTCCCGACTGGTAATCGTTGAGCGTAAAACTGAAGCCATGCCGCTCCGCCCATCTCTTGTACATGCGGAGCAGCATCTCCGCCCAATCCTGCGACTCGGTTCCGCCCGCGCCGGGGTGAATGGCCACGATCGCATTCAGGTGGTCATTCTCGCCGGCCAGGAGGGTTTCCGTCTCGATGCGCTCGAGCTCCTGGCGAAGCATCTCGAGCTCGGTCCGAAGCTCGCCCTCCACCGGTTCGCCTTCGCGCGCCAGTTCGAAGTAAGCGTCGACGTCGGACAGGCGCTTGGCAAGCCTGTCGTCCTCTTCGATCTTCTCGGTCATGCGCTTTCGGACGGTCAGAGCTTTTTGGGAGGCTTCCTGATCCTGCCAGAAATCGGGCTGGGCGATTTGTTTCTCGAGCGTTTCAAGCTCTTTGCGGCGTTGGGGGGCGTCAAAGAAAACTCCGCAGTTCTTGGGCGCGTTGCTTTAAGCTGTCATACGATCTTTGCAGTTCGTCGATCACGTTTGCTCCTAATGCGTGGCTGTTGCCATTGTGGCGGCAGCGGTAAGCCTCTTTCGTACCAGCGCAAGCCCCGAAGGGGCGGTCCAACACAGCCCAGGCTAAAGGCCTGGGTCAGCGAACCGTCGTCTTACGAGACCCCAAGCCCTGAAAGGGCGGGACATCGTTCGGGCAGGCCACCGGTCGGCCACCACCAGTTGCTCCAGGGGATTATGACGCCCTTTCAGGGCTTCCAAACCCCGGATCGTGTTATCGTGACCCAGGCCGTTGGCCTGGGCTGTGTCAGGTCGCCCCTTTGGGGCTCAACAAGGCTGCCACGACCAGCAGCATCGCTGCCAGCGCCGTGCACAGCCACGCGAAGGCGTCGCCGTGCCGCGTATAGAAAGTCTCGGCCCCAAGGTAACTGAAATTAACAGGCAGGGCCGTCGTTTGATAGCGCGGGATCCGCTTCTCGACCCGCCCGTAAGGATCGATCATCACGGTGATGCCGTCGTTCGTGGCGCGCAGCAGGTAGCGGCGGTTCTCAATGGCCCGCAAGCGCGCCATTTCCAATTCCTGCAAGGCGGCCGAGGAGCGGCCAAACCACGCATCGTTGGAGATATTCACCAGAACCCTGGCGCCCGCCAAAGTGATCCGTCGGACTAACTGCGGGAATATGTCCTCATAACAGATGAACACGCCCAGCGCGCCCTGCGGCGTCGGCGCCACACCATAGCTTGCGCCGGGGACGAAATTCCCCGCCTCGGTGGTGATCTTTCCGATCATGTCGGGAAAGGCCCAGGCTGGAACGTACTCCCCAAACGGCACCAAGTGCATTTTATCATATTGCAGAATCTGGCGCCCCTCAGGGTCCAGGACGACGGCGCTGTTGGTAATCTGCGGGCGTCCGGTGGCTAACGGTATCACCGTGTTCACCACCACGTAGGCTGAGGCTTGCTTGGCCATCCTCTCCACGGCGCTGCGGAAAACCGGATCGCGCGTGAAATAGAAAGGGGCGGGGTTCTCAGCCCAGATAATCAGCGGCGGAACGCCCAGACCCGGGCGGCCCTGCTCGTCCGGCCGGACGCCCTCTTTCCGTTCTGCGCTGGCCAGCGCTTGCAAAGACATATCCACGAGTTGGTTCAGCTTGGTGGGATTCACCCAGGGCGCCCAAGCGCTGGCGGCTTGCTCGTCGAGAGGCACGTTAGGTTGCACCAGGACCGCGAGATCCCGGCCTGGAGTGGGCGCGGGAGGGGCAAACGCCCAATTGCCAACCAGCAAAAGCACAAACCAGCCGCCGAGCACTAGCCAAGGCCCTTTCTCCCTCCGGTGCCGGAATGACCAGGCCGCCAGCGCGCTGGTCGCGGCCGCCAGGAACGACAGGCCGTAAACGCCCGTCACCGAGGCGACCTGCCGCAAGCCGGCAGACGGCACACCATAACCCAGGAGGTTCCAAGGAAAGCCGGTGATGAGGTAGGTGCGGGCCAGTTCCATGGCAACCCAAAGGAAGGGACTGGCCAGCAAGGCTCGAGCGGGCGACTGGCGCGCCAGCGTGCCAAATAGCAAACCGAACGCGCCGAAGAAGACTGAGAAAACCACCACAAAAGCCGCCAGAGCCGTCACGGCAAGGCCCAAGCTGAGGCCGCCATATTGTCGCGTGACTTCGACAAACCAGTAACAACTCCCGGCAAAATAGATGGCTCCGCTCAGATATGCCCAACCGAAGGCGCGCCAGAGGCTCGATTCGCCCGCCAATACGAGCAGCAGCGGGAGGAGCGCGATCCAGACCAAGGAATGTAGGCTGAGCTTCGGGAAACAGGCCACCAGCAGGAAACCACTGAAACCGCTGGCGAACCACCTGTGGAATTGAGTCATTGAATCATTGGATCATTGAGTCATTGAGCCATTGGGCCATTGAGTCATTGAGCAAATCTCCAACGAATTTCGGTTTTCGAATTTCGAGTTTCGGCTCTTCGTTAGCGGCGGATGAAAGGCTTGAAGCCGTCGTGCTTGAGCTTGGCCAGCGTCTTTTCCGCGCTTTCCCACGAGGCAAACGGTCCTACCTGTACGCGGTACAAGCTGTCTTTGGCGTGCGCGTGTTGGGGCGGCAGGAGCAGCGCGTGATAGCCGCGTCCTCTCAGGACTCTCACCACGGATTCGGCATCCTGCCTTGTCCTCATCGCCGTAACCTGAACAATGAATGCGCCTCCGGCTGTCCTGGATTCCGCAGGAGAAGTGGAAGCCGTATCCGGCTCCGGCCCTGACTTGGCTGAAAGTGCAGGTGGGGAGGCCGCGGGCGGTTCAACTCTGGCCGTCGTCTCCGGTTTTTGCGGGCTTGATGATGAAGGCGGCGTTCCGCTGTTGCTGCCGATCGGAACGGTCTCGAGGGGAGGATTAACCGTGGGCGGAATGGCGCCGGGGCTTGTGACACGCTCGATCGCAGGCGACGTGCGCGCCGACCTTTCGTTGTAGCCCACCAGGAAACCCAGCGAAAAGAAAACCCCGCAAACCGCTACTCCCGCCAAAAAAACCAGGAACAGATGCCGCGTTGAAAGACCCTTGCCGCCACCACGAGAATCCGTGTTCATCACCATGACTGATTAAGAGAAATTCAGAATTCAATTGGCAAACAGGAAACCATTTGCCGCGAATCCCCGAAGGGGATTTATAAAGTAGCCGGGGGCAACGCCCCCGGAAACTAGCATCCTCCCGCTGCCGACCCTGAAGGGGTCGAATACGATGACGTTCTCCCCAGCCACCCTGAGGTCACGGTGCTGGTTATTCGACCCTTTCAGGGTCGGTCCTCCGCCCGGAAACGGTTCCGGGGGCGTTGCCCCCGGCTACTGCCTGATGCCCTTTCAGGGCATAGCGGTCGGCCCTCAAAGGAATTTGCACTCACCAGGCCCCACGTCATCTCGCGCATTCGCAACCCGTATCCATCCGGGAACCCGGCAATGCCGTGTTCGCGTGAGGGAGAAGGCACAACGTGCGCGACGCTACTTCGGCGCAGCGCCGGGCGCAGCGCCCGGGGCAGCAGGGGGGACGAACTTCCCCATCAAGGCGCTCAGCAGTTCGACCGGGATTGGAAAAACGATGGTGGTGTTCTTCTCGGTCCCGATTTCGGCCAGCGTCTGAAGGTAGCGCAGCGTGATGGTGATGGGCTCCCTGGCCAGAATATGGGCAGCTTCGGAGAGTTTTTCGGAGGCCTGGAATTCCCCATCGGCATTGATGATCTTCGCCCGGCGCTCGCGCTCGGCTTCGGCCTGGCGCGCAATCGCCCGCTGCATATCCTGCGGCAGGTCCACCTGCTTCACTTCTACCTTAGCCACCTTGATGCCCCAAGGCTCCGTATGCTCATCGAGGATGGTCTGCAAGCGCGAGTTCAACTTCTCGCGCTGGGAGAGCAGGTCATCCAACTCGACCTCGCCCAGCACCGACCGCAGGGTGGTTTGGGCCAGTTGCTCGACGGCGTAACGGTAGTTCTCGAGCTCCACCACGGCCTTTTGGGCGCTCAGCACGCGAAAATAAACCACCGCATTCACTTTCACGGAAACGTTATCTCGGGTGATAATGTCCTGACTAGGAACATCCCAAGCGGTAATTCGCAAAGATATGCGGATGATCGTGTCGATAGGCCAGAGGATGAAGATGAGCCCCGGGCCTTTGTCCACCGCCAAAAGTCTGCCCAAGCGAAAAGTGACTGCCCGTTCATACTCCCTCAGCACATTCAAACATTTCATGACCCATAGCAAGAAAATGACCACGATGGTGATGACTACCGGGTTCATAGAATACTCCTTTCCGCGCTTTGATTCGCAGGGGCGGCCCTCGTGGCCGCCTCGACAGCACTCAACTCTATTGAAGTTCCGGCGCCGGCTCGACTACCAGAGTCAGCCCCTCAACTTCCCGAACTCGCACTCGCGTCCCCTTGGCGATGGGCTGCCGGGCGCGCGCGTCCCACAGCTCGCCGTGGACAAGAACCTTACCCGAAGGTCCGAGGTCAGTCTTGGCCACGCCCAAGGCATCAACCATGCCGGCCTCTCCTGTCACCGCCTTGCGCATTTTCGCCGCGATGGCAAAGCGCAGGAGAACCACCACGATGATGGCCAGAGGTAGGGCTACACCGAGCGCCGTGGAGAGGTGAATGCGAGCCTGGGGCCAGGGAGAGTTCACCAGAAGCAGCGCCCCTAATACCAGCGCCAGAACGCCTACGCCCGCCAGGACTCCGTGCGACATCACTTTCACTTCCAGGGCCAGCAGCCCGATTCCCACCAGAATCAGCAGCACGCCCAGGGAATTGATGGGCAGCAGGTTGAAGGCATACATGGCCAAGACGATGGCGGCCGCGCCAACCACTCCCGGCGCAACCAACCCCGGATGGGTGAATTCAATGTAAAGGCAAGCCAATCCGAGCGCGCCCAGGATAAAGGCAATGTTGGGATCCGCCACCCAGGCAAAGAATTGCTCGAGGCCGGGCATGGCGTAAGCCACAACCTCCGCGTCTTTCAAGTGCAAGGTTGTGGTGGTGTCGTTAAACCGCTTGATGGTCTGGCCGTCGTACTTCGCAAAAATTGCGGCGGGAGTGCTGAGCACGGCATCAATCAGCTTCCCATCCAGGGCTTCCTTGTCCGAGTACGAGGAACTCTTGCGCACCGCGTCCTCAGCCAGGGTCGAGTTGCGGCCGCGCTTCACCACCACGGAGCGCATGTAGGCGGCCGCGTCATTTTCGATCTTGGCCTCCATGGTCTTGCCCACGTCGGCCCCGCCCAACACCACCGGGTGGGCCGCGCCTGAGTTTGTCCCAGGAGCCATCACCGCCAGGTCGCCGGCCTCCAGGATGAAGAATCCCGCCGAGGCCGCACTGGCCCCGCTGGGCGCGACAAAAGTGATAACGGGCACGCTCGAATTAAGAATGGCTGAGACGATGTCGCGCATCGAACTCTCGAGGCCGCCGGGCGTGTTCAACTCCAAAAGGACTGCATCCGCGTGCGTATCGTTGGCGAGCTTTATGCCGTGCAGCACGTATTCGGCGCTCACGTGGTGAATCATCATGTCCAAACGGATTTCGACCACACGCGGGCGGCCCGGCTCGTTCGCCGCGGGGGAACCGCCCCCGGCCGCCATGCAGAACAACACCAGAGCAGCTAACCACGTGTAACGTCGCAGTCTCAAGATTCCCTTCTTTGTGCTGTGTTGATTTGACATCGCTGGACCCTGGCCTGGCCCTGCAAAGGGCATCATTCAGCCGCCGCTACTTCATGCCCGAGACGATGTGCCCGACAACCTCCTGGGCCTCGCGGTTATCCGGGTTGAGTTTCAGGGCCGCCTCTCCCTCCTGGCGCGCCTGCTCGCGGCGGTTCAGGGCAAGATACGCCCGAGCCAGGCCGAGGTGGCCGGCAAAGCTGTCCTGAAGTTTGAGCGCCGCCTGAAATTCCACCACGGCCTCCTGGGGCTTGCTTTCCGCTTCCAGAATCTCGGCCAGGCTCAGGTGAGCCTCACTGTCGCCGGGGACAAGTGAGGTTGCCTCCGCCAGTTCACGTTCCGCTTCCGCCAGGCGTCCCTCGCCAAACAGAGTCTTACCGTGGGATTTGTGGAAGGCGGCGTGTTGGTCGGCGGGCAGACCGGCCAGGCGCTCTTCCAGGGCATTGTGCACGGCCAGAGAGAGCAAAAGAAACGCGCGCTCGTCGAAGTTCTTCTTGAGGCGCGGCTGGGGCAGCATGTCACGCGAGGGATGAGCTTCCAGCCCCATTTGGTGCTGGTTCAGCCATTCCACCTGAGCCCGCTCCCCCGCCGCATCGCCTTGCTTCTCCAACACCACGGCCAAAAGCGTGTGGGCGTCCGAATCCTCGTCCTTCAGCCGGATGGCCTCCTCCAGGGAATTTGCCGCGGCATTGTACCGGCGAAGGTTCCAGAATGCCACACCGCGATTGAAACAATAGTCCGGATCGGTCGGATCACCCGCATGGGCTCGCTCGAATTCCTCCAGGGACTGCTCATCCTCTCCTGCCCGGGCCGCCAGCACACCCGCATTGTTCGCAACCTCGTTCAGAGGAATTTCTCTCCCGATCTTTTCAAAGGCCGTCTTTGAGGAGGGGTAATGGCCAAGAAAGTACTCGTCCACTCCGAAGAAGAAGAGCGATTCCAGGTAGCGAGCGTCGCCCGGGTTCAGCTTCTTGAGCCACTTGGCCGAGTTGGCGTAGTCCTTCTGATCAAAATAGAAGCGGCCCAAGGCAAATGCCGCCCGGTGATCGGATGGATTGAGCCGGTCGGATTCCTCGAAGAAGTGAATGCGCGCGGGATCATCGGTGGCCAGGACGCCGCGAATGTAATTCTCAAAGGCATCCAGTCGCACTTCTGGAAACTTGCGGCTGAAATCCTCTTCTGTCCCGACGGTAAAATGCGGATCGTGCGCTGCCTCCAGCAGCCATACTAATCGCGTCTGGAGGTCCACCAATTCGGACAGTTCACCGGTGGCTGCGATGGGAGGAGATAGCTTTAACTTGCGGAGGTCAAGCAGGCGGGCCGTGGCGGTGAGGCCTGCCCCTTCCACGTTGAATCTCCCGAAGACAACCCAATCCGCACCCAGAGTCTGCGCTACTTTATACTCACTGGCCACCGTTAATGGGGTATCGGAGGGAATGCCCAACTGGCTGCAGGCGACATCGCGCTCAGCTCGATTCAAAACGTAGAAGTCCGGCCCCGAGAGCCGGGAGGCAATAGTCTCCGCAAAACTTTCCGAGACCCAGTTCAGATCTGCCCTGGTACTGCGGTTTTCAAAGGGAAAGACCAGGACGGCATGGACCTCGGAGGCGACGGCGATTTGCCAGGAACCCAGCAGGAGGAGGAATAGTTGAAGGACTGTTCGCATCAAAAATCGATCCAGGATGTGCATTATAGCATCGAACCGATTCCGACGGGCCGACGGGAGCCGGGCCGAGACACTTCGTTGCGCTCGGGATGACACCCAGGGCAAGCGGCAGCCCATTCCCGACCAGCCGCCCGGGCTAATCCTTGATCCCCACCGGCGGGTTGTTCATCAATTCGACGTAGGCGGGGTTCTGGCTGATTTTCATAAAGTCCGGGTCGTCGAGAATCCTCTGTCGGTCTTTGAACCCGTCCTCGAGAGCGCGACGCAGGCTGCGCACCGCGTCCTCAGCGCGCCCCAGAGATGCGAACACCTTCCCCAAGTAAAAATAGTATTCCGGATCGGCGCCGCGCGCTTCCATCGTGGTGCCAAAGGCGGAACGTTGAGAGAAGATATTGGGATCAAGGCTCAAGGCGGTGCGATATTCGTCCACCGACTCCGTGTACTTCTTCATCTGCATGTACGAGGTTCCCAGGTTCAAATGGTAGGAAGCGGATTCAGGACTCAGCTTGATCGCTTTCAGGTAGTACTTTACGGATTTCCTGTACCTTTTCTGCATGAAGTAAGTGGTTCCGATGTTGTTCATGGGCTCCGTATAGTCCTTCTGACGCTGAACCGCTTTGTTATACGCGTTGCGCGCGGCCGAGTAATTCTGCAATTGCTGATAGGCGATGCCAAGCTTATTCCAGACAATGGCATTAGCAAGGCGCGTCTGTCTCAATGCCCGCCAATAGTAACCAACCGCGTCCTCGTAAGACTTACGAGCCATGAAGATGTCCCCACGTTCCTCGAAGGTGAGCGGATGATCGGCGGTGGGCGGGGGCTCCACCTTGCCGGCCCCGGACGGCGGCAGCGAGAACTGCCCCCCTTGATAGGCAAATAATGAATGCGCCGCAAAGAGGCAAAGCACGAAGAGAAGAATTCGTACCATAAACCACTTCATCACGGGTTGGGCCAACATTTCATCTTTCATGTCTAAACCTCGCAACGGGAAGAGACAACCACCGGCCGCGTGATTTCCCCTTCCTACCGGAATACGAGGGTGCGGTTGAACCACGGCTTGGCTGTCCCGGCCCCCCCCACCCCTCCTTCGCCGGGGAGGCCTCATTTTCCAACACGTTCCTATTGCTGGGGCGCCGTTGCATTCTGAGGCGGCGCCTGTTTCGAGTTCTTACCCTTAAAAATCGACAAGAATTTCTTTATAAGTCCAGGCTTGTGTGCATTAGCGGGAGCCGCCGGCGGCTTCACTGCGCTGGCCTGTGGCGGCTGCGTGCCCGGGGGGCTGGGCGGAAGTACCAATGCCGGAGGCAGGCTGGGCTGGCTCTGAGGGTGGAAGAGCCGTCCCAGGAATCCCCTGGCCGGTTGTGTCGGCTGGGGTTCGGTTCCGGCGATGAAGTATTCGTTTCGGACGATCTTTGCGTCGCTGGAGGCCGAGTCTGTTTCTATAGGAACGGAAACCACGCCGTCCGGCATTGAAAAGGGCTGCGGGTCTTTATACGCCGGGACTTCCACGGCGCGCTTCATAAACTCAGTCCAAATCGGCAGTGCGGAGTACGCTCCGGTCAGCTTAATATCGCGGTCGTCATCGTAGCCGACCCAAACGATGGCCAGCAGGTTCGAGGTGAACCCGGCGAACCAGCCATCGTGCGAACTTCCCGTCTTTCCCGCCGCCGGGGCCTCGAAACCCCGGCTGCGGACTCCCGCGCCGGTGCCGTTATTGATCACGCTCTCCATCAAGTCCACCATCAAGTAAGCCACGCGCGGGTCAAGCACAGGCCGTGCGACCGGAGAACTCCGCCAGAGGTTCGTTCCTGAGGAATCGTTGACGGCGAGGATAAACCTCGGCTCGACGTACTCGCCTTGGTTGGAAAAAATCGTGTAAGCGCCGGCGATCTCGAGCGGCGTGGCCACATAGGAGCCCAAGGCGATGGCGGGCGTGGCCAACAGGTCTTTGTTGATTCCCGCGGCGATCGCCAGGTCCCGCACCTTGTCATAACCCACCATCTCCGCCAAACGCACCGTGGCCACGTTCAGAGAATGGGTGAGGGCCTCGCGAAGGGTGACCAGCCCGTGGTATTCCTGCTTCAGGTTTTCGGGTTCGTAAGTGATGTCGCCGAATTGAAAGGTGGTGGGTTCGTCGTTGAGCAGGGTGGCGGGTGTAATCAGGGGCCGCCCGCCGTTCACCCCCGTGCTCAGTGCGGCCGCGTAGACGAAGGGCTTGAACGAGGAGCCGGGCTGCCGCTTGGCCATCACGTGGTTCAGTTGGCTAGTTGCGTAGTCCCTCCCCCCCACCAGGGCGCGAATCTCGCCGCTGTGGGGGTCCACGGCCAGAAGCGCCAACTGGGGTTGGTTGGGGGCCTGGGCCTTTGCTTCCCTGCCGCGCTTGGTCTTGCTCAATATCTGGTCCACTTCGCTGATGCCCAGCCGCGCCCCCTCCGACGCCGCCTTCTGCAAATCGAGATTGAGGGTGGTGTAAATGCGATAACTCTGCGAATTCAAATCCCGGTCGGAAAACTGGGTCAGCAACTGGTCGCGCACCATGTCCACGAAGTACGGCGCTTCGAGACCTTCCACGTTCTGATTGACAACTCCGAGCGGCGACTCGGTGGCTTCCGCGGCCTGCACAGGCGTGATCATTCCCAACTCGAGCATTTGCCGGATCACATAGTTGCGCCGATCCAGAGCCCTGCCGGACCGGTGATAAGGCGAATAAAGATTCGGGCCGCGAACCAGACCTGCCAAAAGGGCAGCCTCGGGCGGCGTCAGGGTGGAAACGTCCTTGTTAAAGTAGGTGTTCGCGCCCTCGCCAAAACCATAGATGGAGAAGCTCCCCCGCTGGCCAAGGTATATTTGGTTGGCGTACAGTTCGAGGATCTGTTCCTTGCTGAGGCGTTTTTCAAGCAACAAAGCCAGGAAAGTCTCCTCGATTTTTCGCCGCCAAACGCGCGCCGGCGTCAAGAAGAAGCCGCGAGCCAACTGCATGGTCAAGGTACTGCTGCCCTGCACGTTCCGGTCCGCCCTAATGTCGGCCAGCGCCGCGCCCGGAATGCGCAGAATATCCACGCCGTGATGGGAAAAAAAGCGATGATCTTCCGCGGCCACTATCGCATCAATCAGCACTTTCGGGAGGTCCTCATAACGCACCAGCCGCCGCTTGGAGCGGTTGTTGTCGAACAGCGTGGTGATCACCTCGGGCTCGAGTTCGTAGCTCTCCAGGTTCTCGCCGCCGCCAATCGGTGAAATGGAAGCCAGGCGGTGATCTCTGAAGGTGAGACGGGCCGGTCCTTCTTGAGTCGCCGGGTCGGCGAAATATGAAAGCGGGCCGGGGGTTATTTCAATAGTATCCTTTGCCAGCGCGTAATTGCCCACATCCGACGCTGCACTGCCTTCGGCATAGAGGGCGCGGCGCAAGTGCTGGGCGACTTCGTCGGGACTGCCCTCCTCGCCGACGGCAATGGGTGTGGGGGCGGAGAAAACCAGGGAGGCGTTGTTGAAGATTTCGCCGCTCAGGCGCGCGTCAATAAGACGGGAGAATCGAACGTAGTAGTAGAGGAAAAGGCCGGTAAAAGAAATCAGAAACAGCAGGACGCCGGCAATCACACCTTTCTCCCAACCTGCCATCCCGGCCAAGCGTGACCACCCCGATCTTCGGGACGAACGGGGCTTCGAGCGCGGTGCTGGCGCAGATCGTTCCATGGGTTATAAAGACACGCTATCCGCCCACGGCGTAAAGTGAAGCCGCAGCGTATAAACGCTCAGGTCCACCGGAACCGTGTAGTCCAGATCGATCTTGACGTGGTGCCCGATGGTGACCCTGACATTTTCGGGAGCGAGTGGAATGCCATGATCTTGGGCGAACTGTACCACTTCATTGGTTACTTCACCCGGCGTCGCGGGCGTGGATCGTACGGCCAGTTGCGTCGAGAGTTGCCGGATATGGTCCTGAAGCTGATAGTTGTTCACGTACGCGGGGAAAATCTTAAACGCCGCAAAGATCGACGCCGCCAGCAGCGCCAAAGACAAGAGCGCCTTCAAACGTCCCGAAGCTGCTTCTCCTCGCCGCATATCGACCCTTCGTTGTCATTCTCTGCAAGGCGAGGAACCTCACTCAGCCCGTTGCGAGTGAGTTGTGCGAGGAATCCTGAGACCCACCCGGTTCCGGACCGAGTTCCCGCCCCTGCGCTATGCTCAAGAACGGAATGGCAACGTCCCCAGTCGTTTCAGCGTCCCACTAGGCAAGATACTCCGCGCGCAGACGCTCCACAACCTCTGACAGCTTAACATCGCAAACCTGCTTTGTCGAGCGTTGGAAGATCTCCGCCAGTCCCTGCGTGAACTTCCGTTTGCCCAACGTCACACGGTAAGGCACACCAATCAGGTCTGCGTCCTTAAACTTGACCCCCGGCCGCTCCGCCCGCTCGTCGAAGAGCACATCAATCGAATTGGCCAGCATCTCTTTGTATAGCCTTTCGGCCGCCGCGACCAGTTGGGCATCGTCCATATTGGCCGCCGTCAGAACGACGTCGAAAGGCGCCATCGCCCGGGGCAGGAACATGCCCTCGGCATCATGATTCTGCTCCACGGCCGCGCTCAGGATGCGCTCCACCCCGATTCCATAGGACCCCATGACGAGCGGCACCTCCTTGCCGTTTTCGTCCAACACGGTGGCATGCATGGTCTCAGAATAACGCTTGCCGAGCTTGAAGATATGCCCCAACTCCACTGCCACGCGAATCTGCATCGGCTGTCCGCAGCGCGGGCAGAGATCGCCCGCCACCACCCCCCGCAGGTCATGATATTCAGGCTCGAAATCACGCCCGGGCGTGACGTTGCGGAGATGCGTGTCATCACGATTGGCGCCTGTGATGAGGTTCTTCCTCCCCAGGAGTGCACGGTCCGCCAGGATCCGAACCCCCTTGAGTCCCACCGGTCCCAGTGAACCCAGGTGGGCGCCGTGCAGCGCGAAAGCCTCCTCGGGTGTCGCCGGCCGGAATACATTGGTGCCCAGGGCGGTGGCCAACTTCGTCTCGCTCAGGGCGTGGTCGCCACGCAGCAGCAGGACCACCGGTTTGCTTTCCTCCACGTAAACCAGCGTCTTCATCAACCGCGCCGGGCTTTCACCCGTAAACTCTGCCAAATCGTCAATGGTCTTCTGCCCAGGTGTCGGAAACGGTTCGGGCGGCTTGTCGCCGGGCAGGTCCTCCACCGGCGGCGCCTGGCCTTCCGCCTTCTCCAAGTTCGCCGCGTAACCGCACTCCGAAATGGCCAGTGAGTCTTCGCCCGCGTCCGTCGGCGCCGCAAATTCGTGCGATTGGGTGCCGCCCATCGTCCCGGAGTAGGCTTCGACAATCACGTACTTCAGACCGCAGCGGTCGAAAATGCGCCGGTAGGCGTCATAGTGCTTCTGGTAGCTGATGTCCAGCCCGGCTTCGTCCAAGTCGAACGTGTAGGAATCCTTCATCCAGAACTGCCGCAAGCGCAACAGCCCGGACTTGGGCCGCGGCTCATCGCGATATTTCTCCTGGATTTGATACCAGATTTGAGGCAATTGCTTGTACGAGCGCAACTCGCTGCGCGCGATGTTGGTCATCTCTTCTTCGTGCGTCACACCCAGGCACATTTCGTGCTGGTTTCGGTCCGTGATTTTAAACAAGGTCTCGCCGTAAGCCTCCCAGCGACCGGATTCTTTCCAAAGTTCAGCCGGATTCAAAGCCGGCAAATGAAACTCCTGGGCTCCGATGGCGTTCATCTCCTCGCGAATGATTTGCATCACCTTGAGAAGCGACTTTTGAGCAAGAAAAAGATGCGCATAGACCCCCGCCGCCACCTGGCGGACGTAACCCGCCCGCAAGAGCAAGCGATGGCTGGGAACCTCCGCTTCGGCAGGGTCCTCGCGCAATGTGGGAATGAACGTTTGGCTCCAACGCATGGATGGTGAATCCTTTCGGTCTCAGTGCTCAGTTTTCAGTTTTCAGTTCACAGTACACGGCTGTCAAGACCCTCGATCGGCTTCGATCGGGTGGCGGCACGACGGAGCCCAGAAACCGGCCCGGCGTTGATTCCCAAGGTTGTCTAGCCGACTAATTGTCCCTTCCACGGCATCGGCGGTGTCGAGAGTTTCGATTCGTTTCCGCAAAAGGTGGCGTTTTTTGCTCCTTTTAGGGTCAGATTGCTGTCTGATTTGCACGCAAAACGCGCATAATCTGCAGCGTCAAACAAAGTGATTTCCTTTGTTTTCAAGTACTCCTTCGCTTCGTTTCCACTATTTTTCATTTTTTCGTGATGCCCTGCTTTCCCCCGTTGCCCGGACGCTCCCGCCTTCTCCCGCTCCCTGGCGGCCGCGGCGGTTGCCTACGACAATATGTCCACAACATGACCACAGTTATAGGCTATCATGCCGGTCGGGGTTTGTCAAGCGAAAAATGCGGAAGTGTCAAAGCTCTTTAGAAATGTCCCCTTTCTTATCTCGTTAGAAATGTCCCCTTTTCGAACTTCTTGCTGTGAGGTTGTTCTGGCTTTGGTCTTTCTCCGGCCTTGCCCGGAGCGGAGCCCTGCGGAGCCCGGAGGGCGGAGCGCTTAGGGCGCAGCGGAGGGCAAGGCCGGCGACGCGCGCGGGGCCGCCCGGGCCTCTTGGGCGCGGGTGCGTCGGCGCCAGCGGGTGTTCCGCCAGGGATGTCCATCGGCGGGCGCCCACTGGGGTTTTACCTCCGACACGGCCGGCGCGACCGTCGTCGCGGGCGGGGGCGCAGGTTGGCAAGTGGCGGGTGTCTCACCCTTCGTAATCTCACTCCAAGCGATCTCCCGGCCCCGATAATCGATGCTTACCTGCCCCTCTCGCCCTTCCCAAACCACCACCTTACTGCGCGCCGGCGCGTAGCGCCGACTCTCCGGCTGCAACTGCAAGAAGCGACCGTGGTACCGCACCACCCAGTCATTGCTGATCACCCGCTCCGTCCGCAGGCGGAGGATGCGGTCCAACTCCCTCGCCGCCGGGCAGGGGCGATGGTAATCCTCACTCCGCGCCGCCGGCCGCGCAAACCGCTGGTTGTGTTCCGGCAGGTACTCCTCCTCCAGGTACGCGTTGACCTCCGCATGGCTCCCGACTCCCTTTCTCCGCAGCTTCTTGATCAGCCGATCCTGATGCGTCCCGTGCATCCGCTCCACCCGACCCTTGGCCTGCGGCGAACTGGCGGGCAGCAGCCCAATCCCCAGTCGGGCGCACATCCGCCCGAACTGTGTGACCGGCTCCTCCCCCCTCAACTTCTCCTTGGGCGTGGCGCCCCGCTGATACAGATTTTTCCAGTCCACGTAAAGCTGATGCGGTACGCCGTAACGCTCCACCCAGGCCCGCAACGCCCCCGCCGCCGCCCCAATCGTCTCTTCCTCGCCCAGGCGCGCCAGCGTCGTGTTCGTGGCGTCGTCCACCAGATCCATCAGGCATCCGCCCGGACCGCGCCCTTCCAACCAGGCATGAAAACTTCCGTCGATCTGCACCATCTCACCAAAATGCTCCCGTCGTTCCCGCCGCTGGCGATGCTTCCGCCACTTCCGCTCCCGACTCCACAGCCCCTCCGCCAGCATCCATCGCCGCAGCGTCTCCGCCGCCACCTCCCGCCCGTCTTCCTTCCCCAGGTGCTCCGCCGCCAGCGTCGGTCCAAACCGCTCTCCTTCCCCACCCCCGTACTTCTGCCGCACCAACTCCAGCACCTCACGGCGAAACTCCTCCCCGTAGGCCCGGTTCGACCGCCGCCCCGCATTCCCATGTTTCAGCCCTACCTCCCCTCGCTCCCGGTAGCGCTTCCACAAGCGCTTCACCTGCCGATAGCTCAACCTCATCAGCTCCGCCCCATCCACCAACCGCAAATCGGCACTCTTCACCCGTGCCAGTATCCCGCACCGCTGCAACTCCCTCTCACTCATCTCGATTCGCCCCAATTCTGCCTCCTTTCGGAGACTCTATTAGGGGACATTTCTAACGAGGAGAAAAGGGGACATTATCATCGAGGTACAACAGCGA
>CAWJHY010000076.1:0-210291 GCA_963842495.1 uncultured Acidobacteriota bacterium | reverse complement strand
ACACTCAGAATGACAGCCGTTTCTAACTGCCGACTGCCCACTGCCTACTGCCGACTGCCCACTGCCTACTGCCGACTGCCCACTGCCTACTGCCGACTGCCCACTGCCTACTGCCGACTGCCCACTGCCTACTGCCCACTGCCTACTGCCGAAAGTGGTCCCTCAGGGCTGCTTGGGCAGCGTAGTAGCCGCACATTCCGTGGACTCCTCCGCCGGGGGGTGTGGAAGCGGAACACAAATAGAGCTGCGGCGATGAAGTGCGATAAAGCCGGAGAGTGGGTCTGGTGAACAGTTGTGCCAGGTCATTTGCGCCGCCGCTGATATCCCCGCCCACCAGATTGGGATTATGGCGTTCCAGATCGGCGGGGCTCAGGGCGCTGCGGGCGAGCACGAGTTCTTGGAAGCCCGGCGCGAAGCGTTCCACCTGCGCTTCGATTCGCGCCGTCATATCCTCTTTGGAAGCGTTCGCGATATGGCAGTATGCCCATGCCGTATGCTTTCCCTCGGGAGCCCGCGTGGTATCGAATAAGCTTGGCTGCACCACCAGGACAAAGGGCCGCTCCCCGCAACGCCCTTCCCAGGCGGCGCGCTCCGAGGTGGCGATTTCTTCCAGCGTGCCTCCGAGGTGAAGTGTGGCGGCGCGGCGGCACGCCGCGGCTTGCCAGGGAATCGGGCCGCTTAATGCCCAATCAACCTTGAAAACGCCCGGACCATACCGATAGCGCTCGAGCCGGCGACGATAGGCGGGCGTAAGTCGATTCCCCGCCAGGCGAAGAAATTGGCGGGGCGTGAGGTCCCACAGAACCACGCGGCTGGCGGGAAGCCGATCGAGCGCCGTCACGGCGAAGTTCGTCACCACCTCGCCGCCCGCCGAACGCAGGCAGGCCACCAGGCTATCGGCGATCTTCTGCGACCCCCCTCGCGGGATGGGCCAGGCTACCGCATGAGCGGTAATACCGAGAACAAGTCCGAAGGCCGCACTCGCCGGGCTGTCGAGCGGCAGCACAGAATGGGCTGCCATTCCCGCGAAAAGGGCTCGCGCGGGTTCCTGCTTAAAGAGGGAGCGCGCCAGTCCGCGCGCGGACCGGAAAGCGTGAAGGCCAAAGCGAGCGAGTTTCAGCGGATGGGATGGAAACCTTAGAGGGCCCAGCAGCGATTTGCTTAAGTCATTCCAATTCGCGACTAACGGTTCCAGCAAGGCGCGATAGGCGCGGCCGTCATTGCCCAGGCCGTCCGCCGTCTGTTGCACTGAGCGCTCGACCATTGCCACCTGGCCGCCATCGAGAGGATGGGCGAGCGGCGCCGGCGGTTGCGCCCAGCTTAGACCATGATCGGCAAGAGGCAGTGCGGCAAAGAAGGGTGAGGCCAGGGCCAGCGGGTGAACCGCGGAGCAGACATCGTGCGTGAACCCCGGCAAGGTCAGCGCCGCGGAACGCGTTCCACCGCCCGCTGTCTCTGCCGCCTCGAAGACCACGACCGAACACCCCGCCCGCGCCAGGGTGATCGCGGCGGCCAGCCCGTTAGGTCCCGAGCCTACAACTATCGCGTCATACTTCGTGCGCAAAGCGAAGCGGTCCCTTCCCCACAGCTCTTAGATGTTGGCGCATGCGATCCGGATCATTTTCGGAGGTGAATTCCGGAGGCGGCCGGGTAATATCCCAGTTTCCAGCGACACGGGGGCCGCGTTCGCCTGGGTTGAACGAAGACCCTAACCGCATTGCGGTTCCAAAGCAGGTCTTGCCGGCAGTTACGCGGCGGTTGCCGAACTTGTCCCGCCTTTTGTTCGGCTTACGGGCCGGACCTGAACCCGTTGACAAGCCTCTTTGTGGGCTCATCTCATTCTCAATAAGCGTAATCCTCGTCCCTCAAGGTGCCGATAGAGATATGAAGATTTCCGGAAGGTCGCCGAGGGCGAGTTCGGGGCGGCGTTGAGCTGCGCGCGCCCAGTGAGTAACGAACCCGTTCGACGGGTAGCTTATGAGCGTGTTGGACACTTCGACCATCGGTCCGCATCGCAGTCCCTCAGCGCCTCTGGCCCCCGCCAGGGTTCTGGTCATCGACGGCGACGCCGCAGTTTGCCGTAAGCTCGGTAGCCTGCTGGCGGAGGAAGGACATGAGGTTGTCACGGCGCAAAGCGGTAAAGAGGCGGTGAAGCTACTGCAAAGCCGGCAATTCGATGTCGCCCTTACCGACCTTCTCATGCCGGAAATGGACGGCCTCGAAACGATGGAGGCGTTGAAGGATCTCGACCCCGACCTCGAGGTCGTCGTCTTGACCGGGCAGGCGGCCCTGCGCGTTGCCACAGAGGCGCTCAAGCGCGGGGCCTGCGATTATCTCCGAAAGCCGGTCAGCCTCCTGGAGTTGAGCGCCGCCGTGGAGCGTGCGGTCGAACTGCGCCGGCTCAAGTCCGGCAACTGCCTCGAGAGGGTGACCGGCGTGCCGGAAGCTTTGGGCCGCCAAGATCCTGCCCTGTCGCAGTTGATCAAACGCCAGCAGGCCGAAGAAGAGCTTCGGCTCACGCAATTCGCGGTCGATCACGCTTCCGACGCGGTGTTTTGGATGGACCGGCAAGGCCGGATCGTGTACGCCAACGAGGCCGCCTGCCGTTCCGTAGGCCGAACCCGCGATGAAGTCCTGGCGCTTTCGATCCCCGACATCGATCCTCTGGTTGCCGAAACAGGATGGGAGAAAGCGTGGCAACTCGTCAAAGAGCGCCGCTCGATGACCTTTGAGACCCAGCACCGGCGCAAAGACGGAACGGTGTTTCCCGTCGAAGCGAGCGCCAAGTACCTGGAGTTTGGCGGGAAAGAATACACCTTCAGCTTTGTGCGCGACATCAGCGAACGTAAGCCGTCTCAGGAAGTGAAAGCCCTGCTGGCTTCCATTGTCGAGTCTTCGGAGGACGCGATTATCGGCAAAGCCTTGGACGGGACTATTCTCAGTTGGAACAAGGGGGCGGAAAATCTCTATGGCTATTCCGCCGGCGAGGTTATGGGCAGGCCGATTTCGATTCTCGCTCCGGCGGACCGTTCCGATGAAATCCCCGACATCCTGGAGAGAATCAGGCGCGGGGAAAAGATCTCGCATTTCGAGACAGTGCGCCTGAGGAAGGACGGAAGCACAGTTCAGGTTGCGGTCACCGTATCGCCGATTATGAACGCGCGTGGGGAAGTGACCGGCGCGGCGACGATCGCTCGTGACATTACGGAGCGCAAGCGAGTCGAAGAGCGTCTCCGCAGACTCTCGCGCGCCGTCGAGCAGAGCCCTGCCGCGGTGGTGATCACCGATGTGCATGGAGCCATCGAGTACGTCAATCCCAAATTTACGCAAATCACCGGCTATACGGCGGCAGAGGTCAAGGGCCAAAACCCGCGCATTCTGAAATCGGGAATGCAGTCTCCGATCGTCTACGAAGGACTCTGGACGACGATTCTCTCCGGGGGGGAATGGCGTGGGGAATTTGCCAATAGGAAGAAGAGCGGAGAGATCTATTGGGAGTCCGCTTCGATTGTCCCGATCCGAGACTCGGCAGGAGCCATCACTCACTTCCTTGCGGTGAAGGAAGACATTACGGAGAGGAAGCGGGCGGAAGAGGAACTGCGCAGGGCTAAAGAAGCTGCGGAAGCTGCCAATCGCGCCAAGAGCCAGTTTCTGGCCAATATGAGTCATGAGATCCGAACTCCGATGAACGGTGTGATCGGGATGGCCGGTTTGCTGCTCGATACCGATCTGTCGCTCGAGCAAAGACGGTACGCAGAGATCGTCCGCTCCAGTGGCGAGGCGTTGCTGGCCGTAATCAACGACATCCTGGATTTCTCCAAAATCGAGGCGCGCAGGCTGAACCTGGAGTGTGCCGATTTCGATTTGCGCAGTGTGCTCGAGTACACTGCGTCGCTGATGGGGATCAAGACGAGTGAGAAGAAACTGGAATTGCTCTTCGAAGTCGTGCCGGGAACTCCCTGCCTTCTGCGGGGCGATGCGGGCAGGCTGCGGCAGGTTCTGGTGAATCTGCTGGGCAATGCCGTGAAATTCACCTCCCAGGGCGAGGTGGCCGTCACGGTGCGAGCGGACTCGGAGGACGAGCAGAAGGCGACCCTGCTTTTCACGGTGCGCGATACGGGGATTGGATTCCGCCAGGAGCAAGCCTCTGTCTTATTTGAGCCGTTCGTTCAGGCGGATGGATCAAAAACGCGCCGCTATGGCGGGACGGGTCTGGGCCTGGCAATTTCCAAACAATTGGTCGAGATGATGGGAGGCCAGATCGGCGTCCGGAGCCAGGAGGGCAAGGGCGCGACGTTCTGGTTCACTGCCGCCTTCGAGAAGCAACCCGCGGCGAGTGCGCCCTCGACGAGCATTCAACCGGACCTGCGAGCGGCGAGAGTGTTGGTGGTAGACGACAACGCCACGAACCGCCATCTGCTCTGCGCGCTGCTGCGTTCCTGGGGTTGCCGGCCCGAAGAGAGTGCGGATGCGGGTAGCGCCTTGTCGGCTCTGCACCAGGCTGCACGGACTTCTGAACCTTTCCAGATAGGCGTCCTGGATCTGGATTTGCCCGACATGGACGGAGTAGACCTGGGGCGCCGGATTGCAACTGACCCGGAACTCGAACCTACAGCACTCTACTTGATGACCGGTTCCGGCCGGTTGGTCGCCGGGGCTCGACTGCACGCATTGGGATTCACAGGCCAGATTGCCAAGCCGATTTGGGAGCGCAAGCTACTTGAAACTTTGCTCGCGACCAGCAGTCAAGGGCGGGCCTCAGAGGCCTCCCGTAGCGGTATTTCACAGACTGCCTCTCGGCGGGCGGGAGCGGAGCCAAAGTTCCGGATTCTGGTGGCCGAGGATAATCCGACCAACCAGGTAGTAGCCGGGATGATGTTGAGGAAACTGGGCTTCAGTGCCGATCTCGTCGGCAACGGACTGGAAGCTCTACAGGCGCTCCAGCAGCGTGCGTACGACCTGCTGCTGCTGGACTGTGAGATGCCCGAGATGGACGGATACGAGACGGCCCAGCGCATCCGTGATCCGCGCAGCGGCGCTCGCAATCCCCTGATCCCGATTGTAGCGCTGACGGCGGACGCCATAGCCGGAGACCGTGAGAAATGCTTTCAGGCAGGCATGAACGACTACCTCGCCAAGCCGGTTGAGCCTCGCCACTTGGCAGAGGTCTTGGGGAATTGGCTGGCAGCGCCTGTCGCGCCAGCCGGGGGAAAGGAGACACCAAAAATGCAAGACGTATTTCGGTCGGATACTCTGATGGCCCGACTCTCCGGAGACAGAGAGTTGGCAAGAAAGGTGGTGGCGGGCTTCTTGAGCAGGCTTCCACAGCAGGTCGCGTCCTTGCGACAGAGCGTTGAGAAGGGGGACGCGCAAGGCGCTAGCCTGCAGGCGCACACCTTGAAAGGGGCGGCGGCGACGGTGTCGGCGGAATCCCTCCGGGCCGCCTGCTGCGAACTGCAGGACGCAGCGGAAGCGGGGAACTTCGAGCGCGCTTCGGCTCTGCTGCCTAAGTTGGAGGAAGTAGTGAGTCAGCTCACCGCCACCGCCACGGAGACGGGGTGGGCGTAGGGGAGTAAGCGCCGCGAAGGAACGCGCGGAAGAAAGGTCAAAGACCCTCTGGCCCCTTCTTTCGGCGCTTCCTCGAGGGCGGACGGCTGGGCGAGCTGGCCGTCACAAATTTGTAGGCCACTCCGAGTAAGTCCCGGAGCACCTCCCGGTTCAGGCGCGAGAGGCGAACCAGAACCGCGTTGTAGCCAACGTAATGGTCCGTTACGTAGTAAACATCCGGG
Source organism: uncultured Acidobacteriota bacterium (assembly GCA_963842495.1). GTDB lineage: Bacteria > Acidobacteriota > Terriglobia > UBA7540 > UBA7540 > CAVROP01. Next base: position 204,502 of record CAWJHY010000076.1, on the reverse strand, counting down.
GCCTCGGCAAGCAACTCGGCCCGGTCGTCGAAATCCATCCGAACGGCAAGAGAACCAGGTTCAGCCGAGGGATTTACCGGCACGCACGCCAGCAGCTTTCCACGGACCTTGAGCGCCGGAACCCCGTAGGCGGTGCTCGCTTCTACGCCGGGCAACTCCAGCCCTATTTGACGTACGGTTTCGAAATCAATACTGCGTCTGGGCATTGGTCTGCGCGTTTCCCCTATCCGCGAGAATGGGAATCCGTTCAACACAAGCTGCAAAACGCGGCGGCGGGCCTGCTCTCGCGGAGCAGGGCCAGGTGGGAATTGGGGTTGACAGGACAAGAAGTCCGTGCCTAAAATGCCCTGAAGGGTTAATCCTGAAAATTCAGCTCCCTGCGAGGAGGTTACTATGTCGCTCCGCATCAATGACACGGCCCCGGATTTTGTCGCTGAAACCACTCAGGGCCCCATCGGGTTCCACGAATGGATCGGCGACGGCTGGGCCATCCTGTTCTCCCATCCCAAGGACTTCACTCCGGTGTGCACCACCGAATTAGGCTACATGGCGGGCTTAGAGCCGGAATTCCGGAAGCGCAACTGCAAGATTATCGGGATCAGCGTTGACCCGGTCGCCAGCCACGGCAAGTGGGCCGCGGACATCGAAGAGACTCAGGGTCATAAGGTGAATTATCCGTTGATCGGCGACCCGCAGCTCAAGATTGCCAGGCTTTATGACATGCTGCCGGCGGAGGCGGGCGAAACCTGCGAGGGACGCACGCCGGCGGACAACGCCACCGTGCGCACCGTATTCGTGATCGGTCCGGACAAGAAAATCAAGTTGATGCTCGTTTATCCGATGAGCACCGGGCGCAACTTCGACGAAGTCCTGCGCGTCCTCGATTCCATTCAGCTCACCTCCAAGCACAAAGTCTCTACCCCTGTGAACTGGAGACAAGGCGGAGAGGTCATCATCTCGGGCGCGGTCTCGAACGAAGAAGCCAAACGGATCTATCCCGGGGGATGGAAGGCGCCCCGGCCCTATCTGCGAATCGTCCCCCAGCCGAACTAGGATCAAAACCGGGACTTTGCCGGGGTCAGATGTCGGAAACGCTGGAGGAGTAGACGGTCTTCGAGCGGGGTGCAGCGTCTGGAGACGCCGCTGCGATCGAGTTGGTCTTTGCTTCTGTAGCTCCCGACAAGCGGGGAATTCGGTCTATGATTCTGAAGCAGTACTACCTTGGCTGCCTGGCCCACGCTTCCTATCTGCTGGGAGACGAGGCTAGCTCGACGGCAATTATCGTGGATCCTCAGCGCGACGTCCAACGGTACCTCGAGGAAGCCGAGAGATTTCATCTTCAGATCCGCCACGTCTTCCTCAGCCACTTCCACGCCGACTTTGTCGCGGGCCACCTGGAGTTGCGCGATCGTTGCGGCGCCACCATCCATCTTGGCTCCCGCGCCGAGGCGGAATACGCCTTTACGCGGATGAACGACGGCGACACCCTGGAGTTCCCTGGGCTGCGCCTGCAAGTGGTGGCGACTCCCGGCCACACCATCGAGTCAATCTCAATTCTGGTGTTCGATCTTGAGAAGGATGGGACAAAGCCGTTCGCCGTGCTCACGGGTGATACGCTGTTTATTGGGGACGTCGGCCGCCCTGATCTCCGGGCGTCGCTCGGGTGGAGCGCCAACGAACTCGGCGCGCACCTTTACGACTCGCTGCACAACAAACTCCTGGCGCTTCCAGATGAAACGCTCGTCTACCCCGCTCACGGTTCGGGCTCGCTGTGCGGAAAGAACCTTTCCTCGGACACCGTTTCCACGCTGGGAGTCCAAAGACAAATGAACTATGCGCTGCAGCCGATGACGAAAGAGGAATTCATTCGCCTGGTCACGGCGGATCAGCCGGATGCGCCCGCGTATTTCAGCTTCGACGCTATTCTCAACACTCGCGAGCGCGCTCAGCTCGATAAGAATCTCGAGCAAGTCCTCCGCCCCATTGAGCTGGACGAAGTCCTGCGGCTGGGAGATGCCGGGGCTCAGATTCTCGACGTCCGCGATCCCCTCGAGTACGCCAAGAATCATCTTGCCGGCAGTATCAACATCGGCCTCGGCGGCCAGTACGCCACGTGGGCAGGCACAGTCCTCGACCGAGCCAGGCTCATCATTATCATCGCCGAGCCGGGACGCGAGCATGAGGCCGCGTTGCGCTTGGGCCGCATCGGTTTCGATCACGTCAGAGGCTACCTCAAGGGAGGGATGGAAGCGCTGGCCGGCCGGGAGGACCTGGTGTGGCAAACGGAGCAGGTGGGCCCGCTCGTGGCGGCAGAGGAACTGGCGAGTGCCGATGCTCCCCTGGTGCTGGATATTAGAACTCCCCGCGAGTGGTCAACCAAGCACATTGCCGGCAGCGTGAACATCCCGCTCAACCACCTGCAAGAGCGCATCGCCGAAATCCCCCGCGACCGCCGCATCGCGGTGCATTGCGCGGGAGGTTATCGCTCCTCGATTGCGGCGAGCATCCTGCACCAGTACGGGATCACGTGCCTGATTGAGATGGCAGGCGGCCTCGCCGCCTGGGAAGCCGCTAAACTTCCCCTAGCTTCCGAAAGATAGCCGGGCCAACCCTCCAACCCGACCGCAAAAGGTCGCCCCAGCCGCCATCACTGACCGGAAAATTCGCGATGGAGAGGCGATAGGGTCCACTACTGGTTGATGTGAACGACGGTGGCAGGAGGAAATCCGTTGAACCAGGTCGAAGAAGCATTGCTGTAGGCGCCGATGTTTTCCGAATAGACCACATCGTCGATTTGGAGGTCCGGCAATTGCTCGGATTGCGAGATGACGTCCATGCCATCACAGGTCTGCCCGTAGACCGCGCAGACTTCGGTGGGGCCCTTTTTGAACGCCTTGAGATGATATTGGCAATGGTCAAAAATGATGCCGGAAAACGTGTGATAGACGCTGTCGTCAATGAAGTAGCAGAGTTTTCCATCGCGCACCGCTTTGCCCAGGATCCGAGCGACGAGGGTCGCGGCCGTGGCAACGAAAAATCTGCCCGGCTCCGCCAGGATCTGCGTTTCTTTCGGGAACAGTCTCTCGATCTCGGCGTTGATCATTCTGGCGAGCAGGCTGAAGGGCTTCACATGCCGATCGTAGGCGACGGGAAAGCCGCCGCCTATGTCGAGGATCTTGATGGCATGGCCGCGCGTGTTCGCCTCTCGCAATACCGCGGCTGCTATATTAAGAGCCTGAACGAAGTTCTCGAAGTTGGCGCATTGGCTGCCCACGTGAAAGCTCAGTCCCTCCACCTCCAATCCGTTATCGAATGCGCCGCAGATCAGATCCACTGCTTCTCCCGGGTCACAGCCGAATTTGGACGACAACTCCACCATTGACCCGGTGTTGGGAACGCGCAAGCGAAGAACCACGCCAGCATGTGGGGCGTATTGTTTGATCTTCAGCAGCTCGTTGCGGTTGTCATAAGTGACGAGGGGCTTGTAGCGGTCAAGTGCCTGAAGTGTCTCCTTGGGTTTCGTCGGATTGGCGAAAATGATTTTGTCCCAAATAAAGTCTTGCTGTTCCTTGGGGGGAAGGTGTTTTATGTTTTCATAAACCAGCATGAACTCCGGAAGCGAGGCGACATCGAAGCTCGAGCCCGCGTCGAACAAAGTGCGTACGATCTCCGGCGCCGGATTGGCTTTTACAGCGTAATACGCCTGCACTCGAGGAAGGTGCCGCTTGTATTGGGCGTAGTTGCGGCGGATGATCTCGTGATCGATCACCACCACGGGCGTCCCGTGCTGCGCGGCGATGGCTTGAAGCTGCCGGGTTGTAGCCATAAGCCCCTCCAGTCGAGAAGTCGAGAAGTCGAAGAGTTGAGAAGTCCAGATGCCGAAGAGAAATTCTTTTTAGTCCTTGACTCCTCAACTCCTCGACTGCTTAACTCCTCGACTTCCCTGCATCAAGGACCGGATCCGTGCCGTCGAGCATTTTCACTTTGTTGTGCGTGAAGTATTCTTGGGTCAGCGCCTTCATCATCTGACCGCGCTGGTCATAAAGCCTTCGCAATTTCCGCCGCGGGTGCCTGGCAAGCGCATAATGCGTGAGGATCGGCATGGCGATGGTCGTATCCGTGTAGCAAACCACCGCATCGGGCAGGCGGTCGGGATCCACTTTCCCCCAGCTTACGGCTTCGCTGGGAGTAGCTCCGCTCAGTCCGCCGGTGTCCGGACGCGCATCGGTTACTTGCAAGAAATAATCCATCCCAAATTCCTTGATGCGCAGCACCTCCTGAATCTGAGGTTCGGTCTGGAGCATGAAGTTCTTGGGGCTGCCTCCGCCCCATAGAACTACGGCGCTCTTGCCCCCTGCCCGTTTGGCAGCGAGAACGTAAGCGGTTGACTCATTCACGTCGATCGAGGGATTCACACGCAGCTTGTTGCCGCGCAATTCTACGCCGGCCACGTTCATTCCAATGGTTGAGTCGCCGGGCGACGAGGTGAAGCAGGGCACGCCGGCGCGATAGGCAGCGGCCAAGAGCGAGACGTCCTTGAGGCCCGCCTGGCGCTCCCACTCGGCGGCATACTTGCCCAGCAGATGGTGCAGTTCGCCGGAGCCCATTTCCTTCTGGAATTCGGGTTGAATAAGAATGTTGCGCAGGATTTCATCCGTGGCCATCAGGCAATCGCTGTAACCCAGCAGAACGTCGTACACGCGCACGATATCGTTGTCGCGCAGTTCCGTGTCGTCCATGGTGAAGCTTCCTGCACGCACCGGGTAATTCAAGGCAAAATGCATGTCGTGATACAAATTCGCGCCGGTCGAGACGATCCAGTCCACAAATCCGGCTTTGATAAGGGGAACGATGCAGGAGCACCCCAACCCCGCCGGTGTGAGCGCTCCCGATATACTCATGCCGATCGTTACGTCCGGCTCCAGCATCTTTTCCACGAAAAGCTTGCAACCCTCTTTAAGACGGGCCGAGTTGTAGGCTAGAAACACCTCGTCCACGATGTCAGGTAGCTTCTCTCTGCCTGTCAAATTCTTGGGGAGAATCCGCTTTCCGGCGAGGTAACGGTCGCGGTTCGGGCACTTCTTCTTTTTCAGCCAATCGGGCATCTCCGACATGTCTTCGCGATAACGATGGTGTGACTTTGGGGCTTTAGCCATGATCTGATCGAATTCCTCCATTGAACCTAGCGCGGTCTTCGGCCGCGACCAAAAGGGCTTCTCCGTGTACTCTGTACCTTCCCTACTCTAATCACGCGGACCTCACCCTTCCTCAGAAACGGCAGCGGCTTTAGCAACTCGGGTACTAGGGCCCGAAGGTCGTTCAAGCGGTTGGTTGCAGCGACTAAGACCGCCACCGAGATATTCAGGCGCGTCAAGTTCTGTTGAAATGACAAATTGCGATCGGAGGTGACAAAAATGCCAAAGTTGTTCTCAGCCAGAGTGAGAAGATCACCGTTCTGCTTTCCCTTCCATCCCATCTGCTTGACGGTGAGCACATCGTGACCGGCGAAGTCCCGTGCCAGGCGTTCATCAATACACTCGTCGAGCAAGATCTTCACTTCACCTCTTCGAGGACTCTGCCTTTAGCGGTTTCGAGCAGCACGAGAATCTGTTCGCGTGTCACGGTGGGAAAGCCAACTAGAAAATCATCGATAGTGTCGCCGGCCTCGAGGTACTCGAATAGTGTCTGTACGGGCACACGTGTTCCGGCAAAGACGGGGGTACCCCCCATTACCTCCGGCGAAATTGATATGACCAAGTCGCTCATAGGAACGAGTGTAAGGCCAAACAGGTTCCTCGGGCAAGCGGCCGTTCGCTCGGTTGTATGTTCGGTCCCGTCTGGCGAAGGAGATGACGACCTTTTGATTCGGCAGCGAAGCCCCGGTCAAAGTTCGGTCACGGAAAGAAAGGGGTGTGAATTTGGACGTCATGTGTTGGCCGCAGGCCCGGTATCACTCGCGTTGAAATCAGGGATTGAGTCAATTAGACTAGGACGGCGAGCCGAGCGGGGAGAGCGGGCAGCGCCGTTGCCACTGGTCGGTTAGCCCGTTGCTGAATCTGCGAGATAGGAGGGTATGCAAATGGCATTGGCAAGATGCAAGGAATGCGGTAAACCCAAACGTGGCAAAGCCAGAAGCGCAAAACCCGGTTCCAGTGGACCTCGCTATCACACCGGACCTTTCTACCCGGCCGGAGGGTTTGATTTGAACCAAGCCATCATTTGTGGCAGTCGGAGCTGCGACAAGCGAGCGGAAGAGATCTGGCTAAAGGAAGAGGAGGAAACTAGATACCGAAACGGCGTTAGAATCTTTGACTTTAACACCTTCACGGGAGGAAAAGTAAAACTCCAGTAGCCTCGTAGCGCAGACCTGCCTTTCAAGGTCTGCGGCTTTTCCAATTCGACAAGGAGCCGCACACCTAAAATGCAGGTCTGCGCTACTCGGCTCTTAGGGAGGTTCATGGTGCGATTGGAGGATTGTGGATTCGTTCGAGTCGGACGCCTGACGATGCACCCGCATTTTGACATCAGTTTCGACCGTAAGGAAGCAGAATGGTGGGTGTGCTGTGTTTACGCTTTTAAGGTTGGCAACGAGGTTCTCCGCATCGGTAAGAGCGAGCGCTGCTGCCTGAGTGTGCGAATAGACCGATGGAACAGGGATGTTCGTCGAGCCATCACAAATAAAATCGAGGCACCAGGCTGCACGTCCCTGGAAGAGGCCGCAGAGTGGGAGAAGGCATTGAAGCAAGCGGACGGTGAGTTCTGGGTCAAGCAGGTCACCCCTCCCAACAAGGAATCGCTCCGAGCAGAAGAAAAGCGACTCATTCGAGAGTTTTGCCCGAGGCTCTGCCACGATCTACCGAGGGAATGCCGGCCAACCTGAGACACTACCGCTCCTAGCGTTGGATCTTGTGGAGCAACGGCCAAATATTACGCTACCCCGCGGTTCGCAATGCGGACGGAGCCGGTGGCGACGGGGTGGTGCTGAACCGGAAACCCTAACAAAATGAGAGAATCGAAAAACACGCCGTCTTCAATGGGCTTCTCGATGCCTGCGGAGTGGGACCGGCACGAAGCGACGTGGCTCGCTTGGCCTCATAATCCCACCGACTGGCCGGACAAGCTCGATACTATTTGCTGGGTCTACGGCGAAATCGTGCGCAAAATTTCGCCCGGTGAGCGCGTCAGGATGCTGGTGAATTCAGCGGCCGGCGAGAGGACCGCGCAGCGCTACCTGAAGCGCGCCGGAGCCGACCCGACACGCGTCGAGTTCATCAGGTACCCAACCAATCGCGGCTGGCTGCGGGACAGCGGGCCCCTATTCGTTCGGCGCCAGCGGAAACGAGGGACGGAGACCGCCATCGTCCATTTCCATTTCAACGCCTGGGCTAAGTATTCCGACTGGAAGAAAGATCGACAGGTTCCTGCGGTTGCGGCCAGACACCTCTACAAGCGCTTGTTCGACGCGCAGATCGGCAACCGTGAATTTGTCCTCGAAGGGGGTGGAATCGAAGTCAATGGGCGCGGAACCTTGTTGACGACGGAAGAGTGCTATTTGCACCCGGATATCCAGGTCAGGAATCCCGGCTTGGATCGAAAAGGCTTTGAAAAAGGGCTCCATGATTACGTCGGGGCGACGAACGTCTTCTGGCTTGCGGGTGGCGTCGCCGGGGATGATACGCACGGCCACGTCGATGACATCTGCCGTTTCGTCGATCGAAAGACCCTGGTCCTCATTAAGGAGGAGAATACCGCAGACGTTAATTATGGCCCGCTGAACGAAAACTGGGAGCGCATTCAGGATCTGCGGCTCGAGGATGGTTCCAGGCCGGAGGTCATCGCGCTGCCTATGCCCGGCCCGATCTTTTTCGAAGGTGACAGACTCCCGGCGAGTTATGCCAATTTCTATATCGCCAATCAGGCTGTGCTGGTGCCCACTTTCAACGATCCCAAAGACCGCTTGGCGCTGGGACTCCTCGGCGAACTATTCAAGGATCGTATAGTCGTGGGTGTCCATGCCGTTGATCTGGTGCTGGGTTTCGGCACGCTCCATTGCCTGACGCAGCAGCAGCCCGCCTGAGCGGCAGCTAGGAGCTGCCGATGGTTGCCCCGCAATTCATGCAGCGATAGTCGGCGCCATTGCGCGGCATGATGGCGCCGCACTCGGAGCAACAGAGAGTGTCGTCGGACTGCTCTATACCCGCAAGGCTGGGCTGTATGGAACCATCAGGGTATACCGTGGCGCGCTCCCCAGAGGCGGGCGTGAACTGCGTGGCAAGCCCGTTGGCCTCCTCAGTGGCCTGGACCTGGCCCGGGAGGAACTTGATCGCCAGCCAGCGGAAGATGTAGTCCATCACCGACTTCGCCATGCGGATGTCGGGATTGGGTGTCCAGCCGCTGGGCTCGAAACGCGAATGGCTGAACTTGTCGCAGAGCACTTTGAGCGGCACGCCGTACTGGAGTGCCAGTGAGACGGCGGTGGCGAAGGAATCCATCAGACCCGAAACCGTCGAGCCTTCCTTCGCCATGATGATGAAAATCTCGCCCGGAAGCCCCTCTTCGTACAATCCCACCGTGAGATAGCCTTCGTGGCCGCCGATCGAGAACTTGTGGGTGATGGCGCGGCGCTCATCGGCCAGCTTGCGGCGATAAGGCCGGCTAGGGACTAGGGGCTGGGGACTAGGGATTAGGGCTGCAGTTCTTGCTGACTCCTGACTCCTGACTCCTGACTCCTGTTTTTTCGTGTTGAGCGGTTGGGTGCGCTTCGACCCGTCGCGGTAGATCGCGATGGCCTTCAAGCCCAGGCGCCACGCCTCGAGGTAAGCGTTGGCAACGTCCTCGACCGTCGCTTCTTCCGGCATGTTGACGGTCTTGGAAATCGCGCCGGAGAGGAACGGCTGCACCGCCGCCATCATGCGCACGTGGCCCATATAAGGGATGGCGCGCTTTCCGTTCGCGGGCTTCAGCGAGCAATCGAAAACCGGCAGGTGTTCCGGCTTCAGGTGAGGGGCGCCTTCGATGGTGCTTTGCTGGTCGATGTAGTTGACGATCTCCGCGGCCTGCTCCTCACGATAGCCGAGCTTGAGCAGCGCCGTGGGCACCACATTGTTGACGATCTTGATCAGCCCGCCGCCCACCAGCTTCTTGTATTTCACCAGCGCCAGGTCGGGCTCGACGCCGGTGGTGTCGCAGTCCATCATGAAGCCGATCGTGCCGGTGGGCGCGAGCACCGTGACCTGGGCGTTGCGGTAGCCATGCTTCATGCCGCTGGCCAGGCAATCGTCCCAGGTTTGCTTCGCCGCGTCCCAGAGGCTGGGCGGCACGGTGCGCGGGATGATCTTCTCGAGCGACTGGCGGTGCATGGAAATCACGCCCAGGAAGGGATCGCGGTTAACGGCGTAGCCGGCGAACGGACCAATCTCCGCCGCGATGCGCGACGATTGGAGATACGCTTCGCCGTGCATGACGGCGGTAATGGCAGCCGCCACGGCGCGCCCCGCGTCGGAATCATAGGGAAGGCCGCTGGCCATCAGCACTGCGCCGAGGTTGGCATAACCCAAGCCCAGCGGGCGGAAATCGTGGGAGTTGCGCGCGATCTTCGCCGTAGGATAACTCGCGTTGTCGATCAGAATTTCCTGCGCGGTGATCATTACGTCTACGGCATGCCGGAAGGCCTCGGTTTCGAACTTGCCGTCGGGCGCGAGGAACTTCATCAGGTTAAGGGACGCCAGGTTGCATGCCGAATCATCCAGGAACATGTACTCGCTGCAGGGGTTCGAGGCGTTGATGGGCGCGGAAGCTTTCGAGGTATGCCACTTGTTGACCGTGGTGTGGAATTGCATGCCCGGGTCGCCGCACTGCCAAGCGGCTGCCGCGATTTTCTTCATCAGGTCGCGTGCGCGGTGGGACTTGACGGGCTCGCCCGTGGTGATCTGGTGCGTGACCCAATCCTTATCCTCGATGACGGCCCTCATGAAATCGTCGGTGACGCGCACGCTGTTGTTGGCATTCTGGAAAAAGATGGAGCTATAGGCCTCTCCGCCCAGCGACGGGTCATAGCCGGCATCCACCAGCGCCCAGGCCTTACGCTCTTCCTTGACCTTGCACTCGATGAACTCCTCGATGTCGGGGTGATCGATGTTGAGGATCACCATCTTGGCGGCGCGCCGCAATTTGCCGCCCGATCTGATCACCCCCGCAAACGCGTCGTAGCCTTTCATAAACGAAAGGGGGCCCGAGGCCATGCCGCCACCCGATAGTGACTCGGCGGAGGAACGGAGTGACGAGAGATTCGTGCCGCTGCCCGAGCCATACCTGAAGAGCATCCCCTCGGTTTTCGCCAGCTCGAGAATGCTTTCGAGGTTATCCTGGACGGAGTTGATAAAGCAGGCTGAGCACTGCGGATGCCGGTAGGCTTCGGTCTCCTTTTTGACGTCGCCCGTGGCGGGGTCCCAATAGAATGCTCCTCCCGCACCGCTGCGGTGGTACTTTTGCCACAACCCGCAATTAAACCAAACCGGAGAATTGAAGGAAGCCTTCTGGCGAACCAGCAGGTGGAGCAACTCGTTGTGGAACGCCCGGGCGTCTTCTTCCCTGCGGAAGTATCCGTCCTCGACGCCCCACTGGGCGATGGTGTCCGCCACGCGGCTGATGAGCTGCTTGAGGCTCGACTCGCGCTCGGCCGTTCCCAACTTGCCGTGAAAATACTTGGAGGCGACGATGTTCGTAGCGGTCTGCGACCAGTCCCTCGGCACTTCCACGTTGCGCTGCTCGAAGATGACCTGGCCTTTTTCGTTCTGAATGGTGGCGGTCCGCAATTCCCACTCGATCTCGTCGAAGGGATGAACGCCGGGTTTGGTAAAAAGGCGTTTGAACGTCAAGCCGTGTTTAACCTGCGTCTGCATTTCGGAAGGGGCAGATTCTGGGGCTGTGGAGACGGCCCGCTCTTCAGACATATCGATCCTCCTTGGGGTCCGTCGGTAGTGGGTCAGTTTGGTGTAGAGGCGGCTTTACGCCGCCACCTGGCGAGGTAAACCCGCCGCTACGATCTGAAACTGACCCACTACCGGTCCGTCGCGCCGTTGGCTATGGGATTCTTGTGCGGTAACAAGAATTTGGCGACACCGCGTAGCGCGTCCACTACTCCGGTCGGCTTGCCCCCTCGAGGCAGGTCCGGCTCCGGAAAAGGTGTAGGGGAAGTTAACTCCACCTGAGGCCTTTGTCAAGTCCTAAAGGCGCAACCTATAGGGGCATTCCGCAGGGTGGGCACCACAGATCGTATATCAGACAGAGTGCCGCTTTCGTCGGGTGGCGCAGACGTGCCGTTTTTGGCATGTCTGCGCCCCTCGATTCAAACGGGCGCATACATCACGATGAAATGCGTCGTGACGTATGCGCCACCCCCGAGAGTTGCTTGACGCTCAGAGCCTTGATATATATCATGGTATATATCCGCGGAGAGGAGGGATTGGTCGTGCGACAAAAAGCTAAAGTTTTTACCAATGGCCGCAGCCAGGCGGTGCGCCTGCCGGCCGCGTTTCGCTTCGACACCAAGGAAGTTTTCATCGACCGTAACCCGCGCAACGGAGACGTGATTCTGTCCCGCAAGCCTGCGAACTGGAGCGAAGTGTTCGCCGCGCTCGACCGTGCCGGCGTGCCCGAGGACCTTCTCGCCGACCGCGACCGAAGCCTGCCCCAGGAGCGAGAGACGGTATGATTTACCTGCTCGACACGAACACCGTGAGCTACATCGTCAAGGGCCAGTCCCGGCACGCCCGCCGCAGGCTCGAACGGGTGAGCGTCGATCACGACGTCTGCATCTCGGTGATGACCGAGGCGGAGATCCGCTTCGGCCTCGCCCGAGGGAAGCTCTCGGCGGCAACGGAGGCTGCCGTTGAGCTGTTCCTGTCGAAGATTGACATCCTGCCTTGGGACTCCGCCGCTGCGCGCGCCCACACGAAGGCCCGCGCCACGCTGGAACGAATCGGCAGGCCGCTGGCGAACATGGACCTGCTGATTGCCGCCCATGCTGCCGCCGTGGGAGCCGTGCTGGTGACGAACGACCACGCCCTCGAAGAGTGCTCGAAGCATATGGACGTGAGACACACGGTCAATTGGGCCGACGATGTGAAGGTGAAACCCTGATCCCCTAGCGGCTGATCGTTTTCGCCGTTCAAAGTCTGCGGCTCTTCCAATGGGAAACATTCACAACGGGCGGGTTGGCGCAGACATCTGGTTCTTGATGTCTGCGAGGTTCGCGGCAGCGAACCTTAGTTGTGCATCGGTCATCGTTCCCGGGAGTCTCGCTACGCGAAATCGCAGACTTCAGAAGGCGAAGTCTGCGCTAGCCTGCCGTTAATCGGGTACTGACCAATGGACGAGCGAAACATGAGCGGGTCATGATACCCAAACCAACACCTTGTTCACAACTTCCCAGTGTGTTTGTAGCTTCCGCAAGACGTAACGATGCCCTGACCCGCAAAGCCCCCCGCATACATAGGAAGTGGACACAATTGCCTCGTGCAAGGTCGAATCGAAGCCAACACGCGATAGCGAGATAACTCCATAGGCTCCGGGGAACTTCAGTTGAAACAAATCCGTCCCGTCTTTCGCAACAAAACCTATTGGCGCACTCTCGATCCCGACGGCCACGAAAGTTTTCGGTAAATCAGTGTGGAAAGTTTGAGAGAGACGACCAGCTTTGCAGAATTTCGTAAGAAAGTCCTGAGCGGCGCCGGCTTTTAAAGGGTCAAAGTCATCGTCAACGTGGCTGCGACTAACGAATCGATAGAGCTTATCAACAAGAGAGTTGTACGGCGGCGTAGTTTTCTTATACTCCAGTGCCTTCCGAGCACTGTCTTCATCCTTCTCACAGGATTTCATATCTCCCCAGGGCCCCATTCCAGTGAGCAGAGCACCATAAAACACTAGTTTTCTAGGCCTATCGGCGGCCATGTCGTGAACGATGTCGCGAACCACAACTTCGTAAACTTCGTCCTCAGCAGATGCTACTTGCTTTTCATTCGGGCGGTGTGAGGAATTACATGAGGGAAAAGCTGTTATGGAGAGTGCAGCGGCTACCGCAGCGCCAACCCACGAGTAGTGTCGTTTAGCCGTCACAACGACTCCAAGTCACCCTTGCCACACGGGACTTTCCTGCGACAGGAAGTCCACGAGCAGTTGCGACCAGGTCTCCAGCGCGTCGCGCATGGAGATGAGGTCCGGCAGGGTACGGAAGCTGAGCTTGCCGATGCCTCGCTCACCTCGGATGGCGACGCTCGGTTTGGCCAGCTTCATGACAAAGACCACACCGAAGTGCACCTTTCCCACGTCGTTGGAATCATCGTTGACAAAGCAGATGAGTCTAGGCTCCTGGGCGTTCGCTCCCTCGATTTGGACTTCTTCGCTGACCTCGCGCCGGACGGCGTTCAGAACGAAGTCTTTCCAGGCTGCTTCCTTTGGGCCGAATAGAGTGGGTTGAATCCGGTCATCCACGTTGACGTGCCCCCCGATGCCGATCGAATACAAGGCTTTGAGGCGGGTCTCGGTGGTCTTGGGTGTGCGTTGATAGCTCAGGAATGTCTGTTCATGATTGATGAGGACGTAAACGACAAGCTGTTTGGTGTCGTAGTCGCGTTCCGCGACGGATCGCGCCTTGGGTTCGAGGCGGGCCAGGATCTGGCGCCAGAGACCCTCATCGTAGAACGTCTTGGCGGGATAAGCCCGCAGGATTTCGCTTTTAAAGCAGAGTATCTGTTCTTCCACTCGTTACCCTCCTGGGCGTGTGGCCCATGCTTTCCAACTGTTTCATCCTACAGACCCGCGATGATACCACCGGCCCAGCCTCACCCGCCCGAGTTTTTCTGCACATTGAAATCAGAGGCGCCCGGGTTTACACTAACGGTGGGGCGAAAAATAAAAACGAAGATTCTGGCTTGAGAGGCCACAATCAGGAGAGAAGCATGCGACCGATCATGGCGTGGTTCCTTGTTTTGTTGAGCGCATCACCGGTTTTGGCCCAGGACTGGGCGCGCGCGCGGATGGAAAAGTCCCCGCGACATCGTGAATGGGTCACCGCAAAACACGAGGGGCGCGCGGTGGAGACCTTCGTCGTCTACCCCGAGGTAAAGGACAAGGTACCCGTAGTGCTGGTCATCCATGAGATTTTCGGGATGACGGATTGGGTGCAGGATTTGGCTGATCAGGTGGCGGAGGCAGGTTACATCGCCGTAGCCCCCGACCTTCTTTCCGGCATGGGACCGAACGGTGGCAGGAGCAGCGACTTTCCCCAGGGGAGTGCGGGTGGGGGCATGAGTAGTCCTGCGGTTGAGGCGGTGAGCCATCTTAATCCTGACCAGGTCACCGCGGACCTCAACGCCGTCGCCGATTATGCCCTGAAGATTCCCGCCTCCAATGGCAAGCTGTTCGTAACCGGCTTCTGCTGGGGCGGGGGCCAGAGCTTCCGCTTTGCGACGCATCGCACGGATCTTGCCGCCGCATTTGTTTTCTACGGGATGCCGCCGGCGAAGGATGCTTTGGCGGCTATCACTGCGCCCGTGTACGGTTTCTACGCGGAAAACGACTCGCGCGTTGGAGCGACGATTAACGATACTCGTGAGCAGATGAAAGCGGCCGGAAAAACTTTCGAGCCAGTCACCTACAAAGGCGCGGGGCACGGTTTCATGCGCGCCGGAGAGGCTCCGGATGCGAGCGACGCCAATCGCCAGGCCCGCATCGATGCTTGGGCGCGCTGGAAGAAGATTCTGGGGGGCAGTCAATAGGGGCACATTCTGATCCGCCCTGGTTAGCGGCCGGATCCTGGCGCTGACACTTTGCCGGCCGCGTCGGATAGGAATGCGTCACGGCACGCCATCCCAGCCGCGCGGATTTCTTGAAATCCGGGCCGCGAGCGCGCCCGCGCCAGGAAGGAATCGGAATCCATCGCCGGATATGAGCAGTACCCTCCGTCAACGGCTTGTTTCAGCAGCGGAAGCGCAGCATCCGGCTCACCGGCATACGCCAGATGCGCGGCAGAAAAGTAGTTCATTTCCGGGTCGGAGTCAGGCTGAACGGCGCGCGCGAGCCTCGCGATCTCCGCGGAGGGACGATGCTGCAAGTACGCCAGCAGCACCCCATAGCCGCCCCATCGCGGTGTGGGATCCGGCCAGATCTTCAGGGCGTCTCTCGCCTTTCCTTGGTGCAGCAGTACATCGATCGAAACTGCCTGAGTAATCTGGTTGTTGTTGGAATCCAGGTGCAGAAAATCCATGGCGCGCCGGTAATTGCCCAGCAGCATGAACGTGACTCCACAGCTCCGGGCGCCGGAATCTTGCGCGTCGATCAGCATGGACGTTTCACATTCGCGCGCCGACTCTTCGAGCAGGCCGGCATCGCGCAGCATCCAGCTTGCCTCAAAGTGCAGCCGGGCGCTATCCGGCCGGAGGCGAATCAACTCTTCGAGACGGCGATACGCCTCACCGCGGCTGATGCCGCGGCGCTGGGCCCGCTTCCCGAGTGATCCCTGCAGGTACAGGTGGGCGGCGCGGAAAATTACGTTGTCCGGATCGAGCTGGGCGGCCCGCTCGCTTGCATCCCACCAACCATCGATCTCGGCCTGGCCGCCGTTCCACACCCAAACGTCCGCCACGTACCTTGACGAGAGATCTTCCCAAGCCTGAGCGTAGGCCGGGTCGAGCTGCACCGCTCGTTTCAACATTTCCAAGGCTCGGCGGTTGAGTTTGGGATCGGTCTCGCTCGGAATCGAGCGGGCTTCCAGGACCAGCTTATATGCTTCTTCATTTGTGGGTTTCGGAGGCGTTTCGGTGACAAATTCCGGCGCGCCCAGCAGCGGGGCCAGACCGCGGCGCGTCTTGGCCGCGATCTGCGACTGCATCGCGATCATGTTCCCGGCCGGAATATCGAATACGTCCTCCCACAGCAGACGATCCTTTTCGACGTCGGTCATTCGCAGGGTAATTTGCAGTTGATCGCCGGCTTGAAGAAAATGCCCGCTGACCAGGCGCGCCACTCGCAGCTCGTGCCCTATCTTGGCGAGGTCAGGATTCGATCCGCGGTATTTATGGGTCTGTTCGGGCGGCCGTACGGTCAGCGAACGCGCATACCCCAGGGTGGCGGAGATTTCATCGGCGATTCCCCATTTGAGGAAATCGAGCTTCGAGTCGCTTCCCGCATTCTCGAAGGGAATCACCGCCACGGTGTGCGGCATGGACTCTACGATTCCTTTGGGAGCACGGCTCATGGTTAGCGCGATGGTGATTCCGATGCTCGCCAGCATCGCCGCTCCGGCTGCCGCGGATCGCCAGTTTCGCCGCAGAAATTTCGCCAACGTATAGATCGGCGAATCGGGGCGGGCGTTTAGCGGTTCGTGTCTTAAATAATGATCGAGGTCGTCGATCAGCGCCTGCGCAGATCGATACCGCTGCGCGGGATCTTTCTGCATCGCCTTCAGGCACAGCACATCCAAATCGATCCACGAGCCAGTGCGCGTTCCGCCGCGGCGAGCCACCAGCGAGGGCTTCATCGGTTCCTGTGTGGTTATGACATCAGCCGCCTCGGGCGGCGTTTTTTGCGAAACATCGAAGGGCAGGCGTCCGGTTAACAATTCATACAAAATGACGCCGAGGGAATAGACGTCGCTTTCGGCCCCCGCCGCCCCTCCGCGAAGCTGCTCCGGAGCCGCGTAGGCGGGAGTCATGGGACGCAGCGCCGTCCGCGTCAGATCGGCCGGCCGCCCCTCCGCATCGAGCTGCTTGGCGATTCCAAAATCGAGCAGGCGCAGCGAGCCATCCTCCTTGACCAGAATATTCGAGGGCTTCAGATCGCGATGAATGACGCCGCGCTCGTGGGCGTATTGCACCGCTTCGCAAACGGAGCGGACTAGTTTCAGGCGGTCCTCGATCGAACACTTGTGGATCTCGCAGTATTTGTTCAGGGCGAGGCCTTGGACGTATTCCATCGCGAACCAGGGCGTTCCATCGGGTAAGGTCGCGGCATCGTAGAGGGGGGCGATGGAGGGATGATTGAGTTGCGCCAGCGTGCGGCGCTCGGTTTCAAAGCGCTTGAGCCGGGAAGGAGACAGCCACGCGTCGCGCAGGATCTTGATGGCTACCAGGTTCCCCAGGTCCCGCCGCTCGGCCAGATAAACGACCCCCATCCCGCCTTCTCCCAGGACGCTCTTGATTCGATAAGGCCCGAATTCCCTCGGCTGGGTGGTGTCAGCCTGCATGAGGTCCGCGGCGAGGTCGGACACATCACGATCGAGTAGTCCAAAACTCTTCGAGTCCTGCTCGATCATGGCCAGCACGGTCGAGCGTATTTCCGAGTCGTCGCCACAGGCTTGGCTGAGGAAAGAAAGCTGCTCCGAACGCGGAAGGTCGGCGGCGCGGTGGAACAGCTCCTGCACTCGTTGCCAGCGTTCGGGTTGCATATCAGGCCCCAGTGCGCCGTTTGTTCTTGGTGTATTGGATCGTGTACATCGCGCGGCGATCGGATGTACATGCCCTGCGGGCCATCCACTCGCCGAAATTCTTGGCCACCATGACGGTTTTTACCTCGCTCTTGCGTATAGCAGAGTACAAGGCCATGCGCTTATAAGCGGAGCGCGACCCATGGCTGATGCGGGCAAGCCCTTCTGCTCGTTGATTCCAGTACCCTGAGCGGTAAGAGGGATTCTAGCATTCAGCGTGGTCTTGCCGCAAGGGGCGCAAGAGGCAAGAACGGCATTTTGTCGTGTCGAAGTTCTTATTGGCGAACTTTCTAGCGCTGAATCGTACAATTTCCTTACAATCCCAAAGCGCTCCTAGTAAGCAACTGAAAACAAAGGAGTAATATGGTGGAGGCGGGGGGAGCCGGACTATGCTGGCCTATTGAAAACACCTAACTTATTGAAAACTATAGGGGCACGTCCAGGACGATTCTGGCAAATCGCGCCAAACTGGAACATAACCGGAACACACTTCTTAGAACTGTACCTTCCACCGCATCCTCGCCGCTGGCTCATACTCCAAGCCGTTCTCTGTCGCTGTCACGGTCAAGAAGCCCAAGAACTCCTCGGACCGTGGGAAAACGGCAAGATATTCCTCCGAATGGTCATCCTTCCACCCGACCACAAAATGAGCCCCGGTGATATTCACGCTCATCTCGCCCGCCGAACGATTGCACGGACAAGAAGGCACGCACTTGGCGTGTAGTGTTCGTTCTATGGTATGGTTGGCGGGGCGAGCCAGATGTTTCCCGAACTGTCACCGATATCAAGGACGAGTTTGTCGTCTGCGACGGAAAGTTCCAATCCATAGGCAGTGTCCAATGAGCTACTGCTGGCGTGGAAGTGCATCAACGCCTTCGGCGCGCCTACGGGCTGTTTCGTCATCGGATTAAGGCGGTTCACCCAGACGCAGGTAAAGCCATCGCGGTCAGAGATGTAATAGAGCAGATTGCCGTTCGGGGACCAGCGCGGCTTGTTAACCCACGTTCCCGGTTCTGTCACGGAAATCCAATCCGGCTTGGCGGCGGCGGTCTTGCCGTGCAAGCGGTCCTAGCGGTTGTGCCGTGTCGGCATCGATGGGCAGCGCCCACACATTGGACTTGTGGGTCAGGACAGAGAAGACCAGCGCACCATCCGCCGACACGCTGGGATGGTCTTCCCGACCGACGCCGAAGCTGAGCTGTTCCGCAGTTCCGCTAATCTGCCGAGTTCGGGTAGAGATTTTCAACCTCCAGATGTTGGTCTGATCTCCCCGGCGCGCCGAACAGAGGATGTATCCGGAGTCAGTCCAACAATCGGGTACGATGCGGTGGTGACGGAACGCCCGTGAGTTTTCCGCTGTGGGGATGGCGCGGTGCCGGTGGACTTTGTGTCCGTGGAGGGGCGAGGCGATGTGTACGGCTATCGGGGTACTTGCGGTGTCAGATAACTACCTGTGTTTTCAACGACATTCCCATTACTTAAAGTAAGTACCTGTGTTTTCATAGAGATTCCCACTTCGTTTTGCAGGTTCTCAAGCTACATCCTTTGTTTTCAATACCTTGCTGGCTTTGTTTCGCCAATTTTTGTATTCTCTCGCGTCTCTCTAGTCCCCCTAGCGGTAGTTTACTGCGAGAGTAGTTTGTTGTGAACCTTCCCGATTGGTAATCTCCTCGAATCAAAGCCCTTACCAGAGGTGCAACTTTGTTCCTTGTGTATTACCCTACTATTATTTGCATTTCATGCGATTATGTTCAATAATAGTGCTTGACAATCGCACTTTTGTGTTGTATGTATTACCCTGTCATGGCTACCCTCATTGCCAAGCGTAAGAAAAATCAGCTCTACTATTACGTGGTGGAGTCGGCCCGCCGCGATGGCCGCCCCCGCATCGTCCACCAGACCTACCTGGGCAACGCCGAGAAGGTCGCCGCCCTGCTCAAGGATCGCACCGCCCCTCTGCCCGTTTCGGCCTCCCGCCGCGAGTTGGGTCTGCCCGGAGCCCTCTGGCTGGCCGCCCAGCAGTCCGGCGTCTTCGGGCTGCTCGACGCCTTGTGGGACAAGCCGCGCTCGGGACCTTCGCCTGCTCACTACCTGCTACTGGCCGCGTTCCACCGCATCTGTGCCCCAGGGCCGAAGACCGAGGCGAGTGATTGGTATCGGCAGACGGTTCTTCATTCTCTGTGGGGCTTTGAGCCGGAGCGCTTCTCTTCCCAAGCCTTTTGGGATTGCTTCGAGCAGCTCTTGCCCGAGAAGCAAGCGGCGGCACGCCAGGAAGAACGCGATCCGCTGGAGGAAGCGCAGGCCCACCTGCTGGGGCTGTGGAAGGAAAAGCAGCTCGTCAGTCAGCGCTTACTGGCTTACGACACCACCAACTTTCACACCTACATCGCGACCACCAACACCCGCAATCACCTGGCGCAGCGCGGCCACAACAAGCAAGGGCGGCATGACCTGCGGCAAGTGGGCCTGTGCTTGGTACGGGATGGAGAATCGGGACTGGCTCTCTGCCATCACGTCTATCCCGGCAACGTCGCCGACAGCGAGGAGTTCCCCGTGGCCCTGGAACGCCTTCGGCGTCTGCTGGCTCGCCATCAGATTCCGCCGCAAACGGTCACCCTGATTTTCGACAAGGGCACGGCGGCGCTGGCCAACACGGTGGTGCTGGAAGATGCGGGCTTGGGGTGGATCTCCGCGCTGCCCTGGAACCAAGCGCCGGCGGAATTCCGCCAGCGCCCGGTGGAAGACCTGCCCGCCTTGAGCAGCGCTCAGCCCGGAGTGCGCGCGGTGGCGGAGAAGTTGCTGGTGCATGGGAAAGAGTATCTCTGTGTGTTGAAATACTCGGCCACCTTTGCCGCCGAGCAACTGCACAGCCTGTCGGCCTCGCTCGCGAAGGTGCTGGGCGCGATGAAGCGACTGGCCGTGGAGGTGGCACGGCCCACCAGCCGCCTCACCCCGCCGGGGATCGAGGCCAAGATCACCCGCTGGTTGAGCGCACCCTTTCTGGCCGAGTTGGTACGTTACGAGTTGCGCCAGGAGACGGGCGGATGGCGTTTGGCCTTCCAGGTCGATCATGCGGCTCTCCAACAACTCATCACCCATCGCTTGGGCCGCACGCTGTTGCTGACCAACCATGGGGATTGGACGGCCGAGCTGGTGGTGAGCGCCTACGCCAGCCAGCAAGAGTTGGAGCAGGTCTTTCGCGGCCTCAAGCAAGGGGACTGGCTCAACTGGCAACCGCTGCATCATTGGACGGACAGCAAAATCCGCGTGCATGCTTTCTACTGCCTGCTGGGCCTGTCGCTGCTGCACTACGTGCTGCGGCAAGCGCGCGCCTTCTGGCCGCAGCTCAGCGTGGAAAAGTTGCAGGAGGAGTTAGAGCAAATTCAGCAGTTCGTGCTCTTGTACCCAGCCCTGGGCGGAGGTCCACACCGCACCGCCACCGTGCTCGCCACCCAGAGCTTGGTCCAAAAAGGCTTGGTCGATACCTTGGGCTTGCAGCAGCTCGCATAGTACGCCCGGTGGGTAATACAAGGCGCTCACCGCAACCCACGAGAACAAAAGCGGATATCGATCGCTTTGGCAGTTTCACAGTAAACTACCGCTAGTGGGCCAATTCCGAAGCCTGCCGCATTCCGAGGGCACAGTCCTGCCGTCGAGATGCGCAAGCGACCGGAAAGCTCTGTTTTTGGGCTCGAATCGCACATTTGGTGATCGAAATTGGCTTCGTTTTGGGTTCGTTTTAGCTTCGTTTCCAAAGTGACCTCCTTTGTTTTCAATGAGTTCTTAGCTTCGTTCCCACGATTTTTGAATACTGAGAACGAACGTCATCGACGGCCCTCTCCTTTGGGGAGAGGGTGGCGAGAGTAGCGAGCCAGGTGAGGGGTTCTTTCCCGTCGGGGTTCCTTGACATTTTGACCTTATCCTTTGTTTTCATAGACATTCTCGCTTTGTTCCCCCGATTTTGCAGTCGGTAAGTGGCGGAGTCCAGAAGTCGAAGAGCCGTCCGGGTCCTCTGGCCTGCGTGGCCCGAGGGAAGACACTCGGTCAGGTCTTGTTCCCCCACTCCTCGACTCCTTAACTCCTCGACATCTTGATCTCGTCCTTTGTTTTCATAAACATTCTTGCTTTGTTCCCCCGATTTTGCAGTCGACAAGTGGAGGAGTCGAGACGTTGGGGAGCCCTCCGCCACCTTCCGGCCTGCGGTCCGTCGCTTGCGGTCGGCAATTGGTGTCCAATTCCTCGACCACGATCTGCCCACCTGCCCATCTGCCTACCTGCCCTTGCTTTTGCACTCCTCGACTTCTCGACTGCACTTGGAGGCAGAAACCACAGGCAGGAACTCCGGACGAAAACAGAAGAGGACGCATAACCTATCCGGCAGGGCTTGACCCCCTGCCAACCCCACGGAACAACTGTAGCCTATGTCGTCCCGTTTGTCAAGTGAAAAATGCGTAGGGACAAGAAGTCTGGTGCATCCACAAAACCGGCTGGCGGTCGCTCGCCTCAGGAAGGGGGAGGCCACACACCGTCTGGACGTGCGGCTGTGCGCCATCCCCGTGGCACCGGGAATCCCCAGCCAACTTCTAGCGGAGATGATTATTAGGATGTATACTTCGCCTCTGGCTGCGGGACCTGGATCGTGGCCCCTGCCGGGATTTTCTCGTGGCGCCTGGCCAAGAATGGATAGGTGAACTGCCTTGCCGAACGGCACTCCTCTTGGATTTGAATCGAAGCTCTGGGCAGCGGCGGACGCGCTGCGCAATAACATGGACGCGGCCGAGTACAAGCATGTGGTACTCGGGCTAATCTTCCTCAAATACATTTCGGACGCCTTTGAGGCCAAGCACGCTGAACTCGACAAGCAAAAGGCCGAGGGCGCGGACCCAGAGGATGTGGACGAGTATCGCGCCGCCAGCATCTTCTGGGTGCCGAAGGAGGCTCGCTGGTCATTCTTAAGGGATAACGCGCCACAACCGACCATTGGCAAGCTGGTGGACGACGCGATGAGCGCCATCGAGCGTGATAACCCGTCGCTGAAAGGTGTTTTGCCCAAGGATTTCGGGCGCCCTGGCCTTGACAAGCAGCGGCTGGGCCAGCTTATCAAGTTGGTGAGTGACATCGGCCTTGGCAGCCCCGCCGATCGGGCCAAGGACGTTCTTGGCCGCGTCTATGAATATTTCCTTTCGCAGTTTGCGAGCGCCGAAGGCAAGAAGGGCGGGCAATTCTACACGCCGCGGTGGGTCGTGCGCGTGCTGGTGGAGATGCTGGCACCTTACAAGGGCCGCGTTTACGATCCCTGTTGCGGTTCGGGCGGGATGTTCGTACAGAGCGAGAAATTCATCGAGGCGCACAGCGGCAGGATCGGTGACATCGCCATCTACGGGCAGGAATCCAATTACACTACGTGGCGGCTGGCCAAGATGAACCTTGCCATCCGTGGCATCGACGCTCAGATTGCCCACGGCGACACCTTCCATAACGACCGCTATCCCGACCTCAAAGCTGACTACGTCCTGGCCAATCCACCCTTCAACGACAGCGATTGGCGCGGCGAATTGCTCAAGCAAGATAAGCGCTGGGTGTACGGAAAGCCGCCGGCGGGCAACGCCAACTTCGCCTGGGTGCAACACTTTATTTCGCACCTCGCGCCCACAGGGCTCGCGGGTTTTGTGCTGGCGAATGGGTCCATGTCATCAAACCAATCCGGCGAGGGTGAGATCCGCAAAAACATCATTGAGGCTGATTTGGTGGACTGCATGGTGGCCTTGCCCGGCCAGCTTTTTTACTCGACGCAAATTCCTGTCTGTCTCTGGTTCCTGGCAAGGCACAAGAGGAATGGACGCTTCCGCGAGCGGCGCGGTGAAACGCTTTTCATTGACGCGCGCAAGATGGGAAAGCTGGTGGACCGCGTCCACCGTGAACTCACCGATGACGATGTAGCGAAGATAGCGGGGACGTACCACGCCTGGCGCGGTGACCTGAAGGCAGCAAAATACGCTAATGTGCCTGGCTTTTGTAAGGCCGCCAAACTCGACGACATCCGTGAGCACGGCCACGTGCTGACGCCGGGCCGCTACGTGGGCGCGGAAGCCGCGGAACAAGATTCCGAGCCCTTTGCGGAAAAGATGAAGCGCCTCACGGCCACGCTGCGCGAGCAAGACGCAGAAGCGGCCAAGCTGGACGCGGCGATTGCAGCCAACCTGAAGGAATTGGGGTTCATGTAACGCCGAGTCTTCAGCCCGGCACAGATGGAGGTCCCCTGTCGTGCATGGAGTCTCTTCATGGCAGAAATAGGCGTTTCCGAGTTTACATTTGGGTATGCATTTCTTTACGAGCAGACGCAGGCAAACTGGGGGGCTCTCACAGCGGCGCCTGTTCTTCCCAGCTTGCGGCAAGAGGAAGAGCAAGGCTGGGATGCACACCTTCCAGTTGAGGGAATCGATTTCTATTATCAATTCAAATTGAGCGACTACCTGTCGCGAGGCAATGCTGCTCACATACGGGACGGAACCTACGTTGGCCCCTACTACAGGTTCTGGTTACACAGGCGCAATAATAACCGGCAGCACCACCGGCTCAAACTGCATAGTACTGAGAACCCGAACACCTTTTACGTCGCGCCGGAGTTCAATTCTATTGAGCAATTCAACACACGATTCCTCGCGCGTCAGGTTACGGAAAACTGCCGCATCATCCCTTTAACCATGTGTGAAGACATCGCCGATGCCATTCAGCACTGCATCACGTTTGGCGCTGGCGAGGAAGCTTGGATCATTCATTCAGAGGAGCCTCGGCGCCATGAGCGCTCATACATGGGGGAACAACTTGGCGCGCTCTATAGGGAGTCTTTTCAGCAATGGCACAAGGTTGACATTGGCTTCGCAAGATTCCTATTTGACAAAACGCGGGACATCGCACGAAGAGTGATTGCTGAGGAGGAACCTAGACGTCCCAGCGTGCGGCGTCCGTTGCTTGATGAAGCGGTTACGGGGGCGACTCAAAGAGAGATCCTCCTGCGGACAGCCGACATTCTCTCGGCCACCCTTGGTGTGACGCTAGTGTTGGTAGGCTCGCGGAAATGATGACATTTTTGAAAGATTGAAAAGCATGTAGTACTGCTGCAGATGTGGTCGGTGCGAAGGGACATCGACATGGCAGGTGATTGGCTACCGCAACGGCTGGGGGATCTCATACAGGTGAAGCACGGGTGGCCCTTCCAAAGCCAATTTTTCAGCGAGGAGCGCACTGGCAGGCCAGTTGTAGTGGGAATTGGAAACTTCCAGTACACGGGCGGATTTCGCTTTGAGTCGACCACCGTTAAGGAATATCTGGGAGAGTATCCAAAGGAATTTGAACTTGAACCGGGCGATATGCTCCTTGTCATGACGTGTCAAACTTCCGGAGGGGAAATTCTCGGAATTCCGGGGCGCATTCCAAACGATGGAAGTCTCTATCTCCACAACCAAAGAATGGGCAAGGTGGTCATCAAAGATACGAGTAAGGTCCGTCCCGACTTCCTTTATTGGCTCTTCCTATCGAAGCCCTTCAACAGGCATCTGGCAGAGACAGCGACAGGCACCAAAATCCTACATACCGCGCCCGCAAGAATTGAAGATTTTTCATTCTACCTCCCACCGCCGAACGAACAAAAGGCCATTGCCCACATCCTCGGCACGCTCGATGACAAGATCGAGCTAAACCGGCGAATGAATGAGACGCTGGAGGCGATGGCGCGGGCGCTCTTCAAATCGTGGTTTGTGGATTTCGACCCCGTCCGCGCCAAAGCCGAAGGCCGCGACCCCGGCCTGCCCAAGCAGCTCGCCGGCCTGTTCCCGGATTCGTTCGAGGAATCGGAACTAGGTGAGATTCCCAAGGGATGGCGAATTGTCAGGGTGGCTGAGCTAGCCGATATAAACGCGCGGACGCTCGGTCGGTCCGACCCATTAGACATGGTCGACTACATCGAAATCAGCGAAGTCATGCGCGGTGAAATTAGGGAGGTTGTTCGTTATGCGAGGGGCACCGAGCCAAGTCGAGCGCGGCGGCGTCTAGCCCATGGGGACGCTGTCCTGTCAAGCGTAAGGCCGGATCGAGGCGCGCATTTCTTGTGTTTGGACCCGACTGAGACATTGATCGCTTCCACCGGATTCGTAGTTCTTTCCCCCCGAAAGGGCAACTGGGCATTCCTCTATTCAGCTCTGACACGACAGGAGGTTGGGGAAGACCTAGGCAGGCTTGCCGACGGGGGTGCATATCCTGCACTCCGTCCTGAGGCTATTGGAAAGTTGTGTCTTGTAGAACCGAATGCGGCAGAAATTGTTTCGGTATTCGAAAGACTGACGCGGCCACTCTTGGAGCGCTCTGCGAAAAATCGACATGCGTCGCGCGCTATTGCCGAGGTGCGCGACGCGCTTCTGCCCAAGCTGATTTCCGGTGAGATTCGAGTAAGCAAAGCAGAGAGTCTTGTGGAGGCTCAAACCCGGTGAAGTTTGAAATCTATTGCGATGAGAGCCAGCCGGACGTCTTTTGGTCTAAATCCCCGTCACGAGCGAAGTATCTTTTGATCGGCGGAGTCTGGCTCCCCGCGGCACTGCGGGAAGACGTAAAAGGTGCGATCTCCACACTCAAGCAGCAACATGCTTTTCGCCAAGAGATTAAATGGAAAAAGGTCCATCGGGAAAGGGAGGCGTTTTACAACTCGTTGGTGGACGCCTTCCTCAGCTTTAAACAGGACGTCCGATTCCGCTGCATAGCAGTCGAAGGCGACAAAGTGGACATGGTGCGCTTTCACGAGAGCGATAGCGAGTTGGGTTTTTACAAGTTTTACTATCAGTTAATAAAGCACTGGCTCTTCGACTTCAATGAGTATCGTATTTTCTGCGACGAAAAAACGAATCGCGCTGGCGACCACCTAAAGACGCTGCGGCGCACCTTGGATTGCGCGAACTTCACATCCGAGGTCGTTTCGGTGCAGGCTCTGCCGTCAGAAGAAGTTGTGATACTCCAACTCACCGACTTGCTGCTGGGAATGGCCTCGGCGCGGATGAACCAGACGGCTCGCGCCGGCTCCGCCAAAGACCGCATCATTCGACGCTTGGAAGGCGGATTAGGCAGGCGGCGGTTAGAACCAACGAACAGAGGGGAGCCCAAATTCAATATCTTTCGGATCGATCTGCAAGGGGGCTGGTGAGATGTGCCTTCCCCCGAGGGTGGTTTATGCAACCATTGAGGAATACCGTCAGCATTTCGAGCGGGTTTACTGCCAAGGACCCATCACGACGTTCGACGGAATTCCGGTTCAATTCAGGAAAGGTGACTTCGAGCATTGTATGTACGAAAGCTCGAAAAGAGACAGCAACAAGGACCGCTTCTCCGCAGAGCGCTCGCAACGCGTGGATTGGATCCGGGGAACGCTCACCAATCCCAGGGCCGAGTTGTATCAGGGATGGGACAAGCGGAAGAAAAAATGCGATCCGGGGTGCCGGGTGGCCGTGGTATACGAGGAATTCGTCGTAGTGGTTCGTATCTATTCGGATTCCTCTGGAGGAACTAGGGGCAGGTTCTTGACCGCTTATCTAGCGGATAACAGCATCGCCAAGATTCGAGCGATGCCAAGATGGGTAAAAAAATAATCGCCGCTGGTTCGTTAAGCGGGCCCAGCGGCGGAAGCCTCTGTAGGTTCCTTACACTTGGTAAAGAACAGAACTTGAACCGAATGCTGAGGCCGCCTGGTAATCCACACGGCCCCGGGACTCCTTCCACACGTGGTGGATGAGCTAAGCCAATTGTACTATCGGCGGGGCTACTGTCAAGTTAAATTTCATTGTTGCCCGCGCAAGCTCAATGAAGAGCCGATAGGACACTGATTCTGCAAGGGTTGTTTATTTAAGCGTTCGCCCATGCTCCAAGCATTCACAGAGTCAATTGTTGAGGAGGCTGCCCTCGAATGGTTCGAGGAGCTGGAGTATCACGTGCTTGGCGGCCCTGAAATCGCCGCAGGCGAATCTGGGGCTGAGCGGAGCGACCCTGAATGTGGGGACGTGATCTTGGAGCGTCGCCTCCGCCAAGCTCTGGCAAGGCTTAACCCCGCTCTGCCGAGAGAAGCCCTTGACGATGCATTTCGAAAACTCACGCGGATTGACTCCCCCTCGCTCATCACCCGCAATCGCGATCTGCACTCCATGCTCGTGGATGGCGTCAATGTGGAGTACGCCCGGCCGGACGGGTCGATTGCGGGCGCGCAGGCGTGGTTGGTGGACTTCGAAAACCCCGAAAACAACGATTGGCTGGCGGTGAATCAGTTCACGGTGGCGGAAGGGCAGCACACGCGCCGCCCCGATGTGGTGATCTTTCTGAACGGCCTACCGATCGCGGTGATTGAACTCAAAAGCTCCACCGACGAGAACGCCACGATTACGAACGCCTTCAACCAGCTTCAGACTTACAAAGACCAAATCCCCTCACTCTTCGTCTTCAACGAGTTTCTGGTGATATCCGATGGACTGGAAGCGCGCGTGGGTTCGCTTTCTGCTGACCGTGAATGGTTCATGCCGTGGCGAACCATCGAGGGGGAGGAATTGGCGCCAGCTTCCACGCCACAGTTGCAGGTCCTGATTCAGGGGCTGTTTGAGAAGCGCCGACTGCTTGATTTCCTCCGCTATTTTATCGTGTTCGAGGATAGCGGAAAGGGCGACCCGGTGAAAAAGATTGCCGGATACCACCAGTTCCACGCCGTCAACAAAGCCGTCCAGACCACCATCAAGGCCACTCGCCCGAATGGGGACAGGCGGGCGGGGGTAGTCTGGCACACGCAGGGCTCCGGCAAAAGCCTGACCATGGTGTTCTACGCCGGGCGCCTGGTGCTCGAACCGGAAATGCGGAATCCGACGATTGTGGTGATCACTGACCGGAATGATCTGGACGATCAGCTCTTTGGGACTTTCTCGCGGTGCAGCGAACTCCTACGTCAACCGCCTCAGCAGGCAGAGGACCGCGAGCACCTAAAATTGTTGCTCAATGTCTCGTCAGCCGGGATTGTCTTCACCACCATTCAGAAGTTCATGCCGATGCAAGAGGACGAGCACCTCTCGGAGCGGCACAACATCGTGGTGATTGCGGACGAAGCCCATCGCAGCCAATACGATTTTATTGACGGTTTTGCCAAGCGAATGCGCGACGCCTTGCCCAACGCATCATTCATCGGATTCACCGGGACTCCCATCGAGAAGGCCGACGCCAACACCCGCTCGGTTTTTGGCGATTACATCAGCGTTTATGACATCCAACGGGCCGTGGAGGACAAGGCCACGGTTCCCATCTATTACGAGGGCCGCCTTGCGAACTTGGAGCTAGACCAAAACGAAAGGCCGAAAATCGACCCGCAGTTTGAGGAGGTGACAGAAGGCGAAGAAGTGGAGCGGCGGGAGAAGCTGAAATCCAAATGGGCGGCGCTTGAGGCAGTGGTTGGCGCGGAAAAACGGCTGAAGCTTATCGCCAAGGATTTGGTAAGCCACTTCGAAGCCCGGTTGGAGGTGATGGACGGGAAGGCCATGATCGTCTGCATGAGCCGCCGCATCTGCGTTGAGCTTTACAACGCCATCATTAAACTAAGGCCGGAATGGCACGGCGTTGACGATGCCGAGGGCTCGCTCAAAATTGTAATGACCGGCTCCGCCGCTGATCCGCTTGATTGGCAGCCGCATATCCGCGAGAAGAGCCGACGCGAAAAACTTGCTCAGCGCTTTAAGAACGCGAACGACCCGTTCCGGGTAGTAATCGTTCGGGACATGTGGTTGACGGGGTTTGATGTGCCATCTCTTCACACGATGTACCTCGACAAGTACATGCGCGATCACGGCCTTATGCAGGCCATCGCCAGAGTGAATCGAGTATTCAAAGACAAACCCGGCGGCCGCGTCGTGGATTACCTGGGAATCGCGCAGGAGCTGAAGCAAGCTCTCGCAACCTACACCGAAAGCGGCGGCCATGGGCAGGCGGCAGTGCCGGTGGAAGAGGCCGTCGAGGCCTTGCTGGACAAGTATGAAGCCTGTTGCGCGCTGTTCGATGGCTTCGATTGGTCGCACTGGACAACGGGAACACCAACCCAGAAACTGGGGCTCCTGGCCGACGCGCAGGAACACATTTTGCGGCAGGAGAACGGGAAAGAACGACTGTTCAAGGCCGTGAAGGACCTTTCCAGCGCGTTTGCGCTGGCTGTGCCCCACCCCAAGGCCATGAACATCCGCGACGACATCGCATTCTTCCAGGCCGTGCGCGCGGTTCTGGCCAAGGGCGCAGGCCAGCAGGAGCGGTCGGAGTTGGACCTGGACCACGCCATTCGGCAGATTGTGTCGAGCGCCGTTGCGCCCAAGGGCGTTATCGACATCTTCGAAGCGGCGGGTCTGAAGAAACCCGACATCTCGATTTTGTCGGACGAATTCCTCGCGGATGTAAGCGGATTGCCACAGAAGAATTTGGCCGTGGAGATGTTGCGAAAACTTCTCAGCAACGAGATCAGGACGCGCCTAAAACGAAACGTAATTCAGTCACGGCGATTCTCTGAAATGCTGGAAGCCTCGATTCGCAAGTACCAAAACCGGGCAGTCGAAACAGCCAAAGTCATCGAGGAATTGATCGCTGTCGCCAAGCAGATGCGAGAGGATGCCGCCCGAGGCGCGCAACTCGGACTGACGGATGACGAAGTGGCCTTTTATGACGCGCTTGAAGTAAATGACAGCGCGGTGAAGGTCATGGGTGACGAAACCCTGCGCACGATTGCGCGCGAGTTGGTTAAAACCGTGAGGCAAAACACCACGATTGATTGGAACGTGCGGGAAAATGTTCGTGCGCACATCAAGGTTTTGGTGAAGCGTATTCTCCGCAAGTACGGTTACCCCCCTGACAAGCAAGAAAAAGCCACGCAAACCGTATTGGAACAGGCCGAGGTTCTCTCGGAGGGCTGGGCGATGGAGTAACGCTCCCGACTTGCTCCTAATGGGCAACGGTTACTAGCAAATAGCGCGAGCCAAAGTCCCTCCTGGTAGCGGTCAAGAATGTGGCGCGGCGCCTCGGGAGCGACATCCGAGAAGCCTCTCCTCGACTCGCCCCTGCCCGACGGCTCGCGCGTAGCGGCCGTCATCCCACCGTGCAGCCTGACGGGCGTAACGCTGACGATAGGATCAACATGCCGCGATTTGCGCCAGGGGAACACATAATGCGTTGGCCGGCGGTTCGGGAGTCCGCTTGCCCAGTCGGCCAAGGCTCTAAAGGCAGCAAGGTCTACGCCCCCGGGGGAAATCTGCGGCGTCATCTCACGGACCAAGATTATTCTGCGCGAAGGATTTGGCCGGCATCCCGTGATCACGGACTGCCGATGGTTGTAGCACCCGACCTTCGGGTCGGGTGAGGATTGAAACGGCACGCTGAGGGAGGCAATGGAAACGGCCCGGACGTAGCACCCGAGCCGCGACGGCAGGCTGCGACTGAAACCTCGCGGGGGATGACCTTTTCCGTCCCTGTCAAGACGTATTCAATCCTCGAAGTCATTAGCTAGGACCTGCCCGCACCACCGGTGGAAGATCAAGATGCACTATCTGCGCACTTTGCACGGCACCGCCGGTCGCAAAGAGATGTTTCGAGTTGAACTTATGCACGGAAGCGAGCCCACTGCGCTCAAGCAGATCGCCGCGCCGACTGAACTGCGCCTCAGGCCGCGGAGGGTTACGCCGAGAACTGCCTTGCCGAACCCAAAGTGGTACTCATTCGGGGCATCGGTGTCGGCGTTCGCCTGTCGGTACCCGCAGGCGACCAGGCGTATGCCTTTGCCACGACCTTCAATCCTGTGGTTTCCCCTTCTCAACGGCGATGGGAAGTCAACAGTATCACTCACCAGGTTCGCTTCATGTTGAGCGCTGTCACGATGGCGTGCCTGCATACGAGCACGACTACGACTCGGCTGGGACAACTCGACGATCTTCATGATTCGCCCACCGGTAGAAGCGCCTGACCTTTCCGCATGATTAATCATTCAAATGGAGGAGTTGTCGAGGATTGCTAAGAGTCTGGGAAAACCTGATGAAGCTCAGGTGTGGGAAAAGAGGGCGAAGGATCTACTAACCAAAATGTTAGCTCGTTGCTGGGAAGGCAAAGGAATTCCAAATATTCTGCTCGAACGGCTGCTCTAATCGCTATGCCATTGTTTTCAGGTCGTTTACTTTGGACCTTGGAATCTAGACCCCATGGTTGGACACCATGTGTAAATTCGCTTAACGAAATTCCATATAAGTTATGTGGAATCAATGCGTTAGATGGTGGACCTGGGGAGGTTCGAACTCCCGACCCCATGGTTGCAAACCATGTGCTCTCCCAACTGAGCTACAGGCCCGTGGCGCCACTTGAATGATAGTGCCCGCGAAACGATCATCCGTCAAGCAAAACGAGGATCGAGCCGTGCCCCAATTTGAGGGAAACGCCGACCCTCAGAGCCTGCCCTGAGCGAAACGAAGGGTCGGCAGATGCCGGTCTGAAGCGCCAGAGCTTCGAATCGCATCAGGAGGATGCCGCCCGTTGCAATCACTGCGGCTGCGAACACTCAACTTCCGCCGGCAATCCCCTAGCGCGCGAAAAAGAACTGAGAGACGGCTCCGCACACCCAACTTTGCTCGAGGCGCTGATTCTTTGCGGCGGGATCGTCGCTACAGTACTGTGATTCACACAAGGGCGCTTGACGTCAACGCTTTCGAGCAGTTGAACTGAGCCACAGCAGGTCGTCCCTGCAGGGTTGCAGAAGTACTTCGCGGGATCCCCACACTTCAACTAAAGATGTGGGACGCGCTCATCCATGAGGCGCTATACTCTGGCCTTTAGATGCTTTTCAAATCTGTAGAGGGGGAAGAACTCTCAATGAAGCCAATGTGCGCACGTGTGTCAGTTCTCGTTTTATTGCTGGGCTCGCTTCTCTTTGCCCAAGGCGTGCAGGCCCAGACGCCTGAAGCCGGCAGTCCGGCGACGGCGGAGATTGGGAACACCCAATGGTTTCCTAATTTCTGGCGGCCCTATGGGTCGCCGTATATCCCGGCGCCCAAGATGAGCAACTCGGAGCGTTTGCATTCGCTACTCAGCGACAATAAGCTGCGGCTTTCGATCGAGGACGTTCTTGCTCTGGCACTCGAAAACAACCTCGACATCTCCATCGCGCGCTACAACTTGGGTTTCGCACAGGCGGACCTCCTGCGGTCGAAAAGCGGTGGCGCTACCCGCGGCGTGCCAGGCGCCTTCCAGTCCTCGGCGTTGTTCTCGGGCGCTATAGGAAGCGGCGTCAGTGCAATCAGCAGCGGCAGCACCACCAGCGCCAGCGGAGTCACCGCAACGGGCGGGGCAACGAATGTGGGGGTGATTGGCTGTTGCGACCCGGTGGCGGGAGCCCAGTTCGGCTGGGATCGCAGAACCTCTCCGCTCAACTACGTCCTGGTCAGCGGCCTGCCCGTGGTCACGACCCAAACCACCAATGGAGTGGCATACTTCGGCCAGGGTTTCCTGACGGGAACCAGCTATGCCGTCGCCATGCAGGGTTATCGGCAGTCCACCACATCCCTCAATACGCTCTTCAACCCCGTGGTGCCTACAGGACTCACGGTGGGATTTGACCAGCAACTGCTGAACGGGTTCGGCTATCGCGCCAACGCCAAGTTCATTCGCATCGCGCAAAACGACCTGAAGATATCCAGCAGCATATTTCGCCAGCAGGTCATCACCACGGTCGCCCAGGTGCTGAATCTCTACTGGGATTACCTGTCTTTCAGAGAGAATGTCGCGGTCGCGGAACAAGCGCTGGCCTACTCGCAAAGGCTGCTTTCTGACAACAAGCGTCAGGTGGCAGTGGGCACCTTGGCGCCCATCGAGGTGGTAAGGGCGGAGTCCGAGGTGGCGACCGATGAGCAAAATCTGATCGTGGCCCAGACCAGCTTGCAGCAGCAGGCCGAGTTGATCAAAACGGCGCTGGCAAGGAGTGTCGACGCAGAACTTAGAAGCGCCCAAGTGGATACCGTGGACAAGCTTCCGGAGCCCAGCCCGGACGATGTCCCACCGCTGGACAAGGCCTTGGACTTGGCCGTGCGCAACCGCCCTGAGGTTGAACAGGCAGACCTCAACGCACGCTACGCGGATATCGTGGTTAAAGCCAATCGCAACGCCTTGCTGCCCACGCTTGATCTCTTCGCAAGTTACAATCCGAGTGGACTTTCAGGACTCAGCTACGCATGCCCGGCGGGGTACACGGAAAGTGGGAGTCAATGCCTGGCCAGCAGCGGGGGAGGAATCGCGCGGCCGTTGGTCGCTTCTTACCAGGGGATCTCTCAATCGCTGTCTCAATTGTTTCACGGTAATTATCCGGATTATTCTTTCGGCTTCACTCTGCAATTTCCCATTCGCAATCGCGCCGCGCAAGCGGACGTGGCGCGCGCGTTGCTGGAGCAACGGCAGCTCAGGGAACAAGTCCTGAAGCAGAAGAACCAGGTTGAGCAGGATGTGCGCAGCGCCGAAATCGGGGTGATTCAGGCCAAGGCGCAAATTGCGGCGGCGGTGAAGGCCGTGGTGTTGGCTCAGAAGACGCTTGACGCGGAGCAAAGAAAGTTCAAGTTGGGGGAATCCACGGTTTTCCTGGTGATCCAGGCGCAACGCGACTTGGCTACGGCGAAAGGGAACGAAGTGAAGGCGCGCTCGACTTACGCCAAGGCCCTGACCCAATTTCGCCAGGCTACCGGAACCATTCTGGCTGACTATCATATCGAGTTGAGTGACGCGCTTCAGGGCAAGGTGACGCGCGCGCCGAATATCCCCGGCACCGTCGAAGAGCCTGCCCGGCAGACTCCGCCTCCCAACCCACAGAGCTAGAGGAATTGGTGATTTGCGATTTGTGATTTGTGATTGCAGCGGGACCAAGCATCGGAGAGGCGATTGAAATCGAGCTTAACGAGGTTGTTACACAGATTCCCAGGGAGTGGGACTTGAATTTGTAGCGGCGAGTTTACCTCGCCACGTGGCGGCGTAAAGGCGCCTCTACGTCAAACAGAGACACTACCCCGACTTCCCAAGTTTGACTTTGCTTTTAGCGCTGAACTAACATGACTTTCAGGCCGCTTCGACGGACGCATAGAGAGCGGGGAAGTGTTTCATGGCCGAGACCAAGCAGACCAGCATAGAGCACGAGGCGGATTCGGGGCGAAAACCCTCCCCTTCGGAAGCCCGCTGGGAAACGTCCGTGCTCGCGCCGTCCCTGGCGCGCTCAGCCGAACGCAAGGACATGTTCACCACGCTTTCGGGCGTGCCTGTGGAAAGGTTGTACACGCCCTCAGACCTTGCGGATTTTGATTACGCGCGAGACCTCGGTGACCCGGGTGAGTATCCTTTCACGCGCGGCATCCATCGCACCATGTATCGCGGCAGGGTATGGACCATGCGCCAATTCTCGGGGTTCGGCAGCCCCGAGGACACCAACCGACGCCTCCATTACCTGCTGAAGCAGGGGCAAACGGGGCTCTCTATTGCCTTTGACTTACCAACATTAATGGGCTATGACAGCAACCACGCTCTGGCCGAAGGGGAAGTCGGCAAATGCGGCGTGGCCGTCTCTTCGCTCGCGGATATGGAGACCTTGCTTGCCGGGTTGCCGCTCGAGCAGGTAACCACCTCCATGACCATTAATTCCCCCGCCGCGATTATCTGGGCGATGTACCTCGTGGTGGCGGAAAAGGGCGGCGCGGATCTTAAAAAAATCTCGGGGACAACCCAGAACGATATTCTGAAGGAGTATATTGCCCAAAAGGAGTATATCTTCCCCCCTAAGCCCTCCATGCGCCTGGTGGTGGACACCATCGTGTATGGCGCTAGGGAAGTGCCGCGCTGGAATCCCATCTCGATCAGCGGCTATCACATTCGCGAAGCGGGGTCGACCGCCGTGCAGGAACTTGCCTTCACCTTGCGCGACGGCCTCGAGTACGTCGAGTGGGTTATGCGCAGCGGCATGAGCGTGGACGACTTTGCGCCGCGGCTAAGCTTCTTCTTCAACGCCCACAACGACCTTTTCGAGGAGGTGGCCAAATATCGCGCTGCGAGGCGAGTTTGGGCCCGTGTAATGCGCGCGCGCCTGGGCGCCCAGGACCCGCGCTCCTGGCTCTGCCGCTTCCATACCCAGACGGCGGGCTGCTCGCTGACCGCGCAGCAGCCTTACAACAACGTCGTGCGCACCACCATTCAAGCCCTCGCCGCCGTGTTGGGCGGAACGCAGTCGCTGCACACCAATTCCCTGGATGAAGCGTGGGCTCTTCCCACCGAGGAAGCCGTTACGATTGCGCTCCGAACGCAGCAAGTGATTGCGCACGAGAGCGGTATAACCAATACTGTGGACCCGCTGGCCGGCTCCTATTTTGTAGAGAAACTGACGAGCGAGACGGAGCGCGCCTGTTACCGCTATTTCGACAAGATTGACGCGCTGGGAGGCATGGTAGCGGCGATCGAAAAGGGCTTCCCACAGAAAGAGATTCACGATGCCGCCTACGCCTATCAGCAGGCCGTGGAACGTAAAGAAGCGGTCATCGTGGGGGTGAACGAATTCGTCACCGAGGATGAGCGGCCGATCACCATTCTGGTGATCGACGAGAACGTGGCCCGCCTTCAGCGGCAGAAGTTAGCGGATTTGCGGGAGCGGCGGGATAATCTCCGCGTGCAGGCCACGCTCGAGGCCCTGGGCAGCGCCGCGTCAACTGACGCTAACTTGATGCCGTACATTCTCGATGCAGTGCGTGCCTATGCTACCCTTGGCGAAATGTGCGACGTGCTGCGGCGCGTCTTCGGCACATATGAAGAACCGCCGTTTCGATAAGTGGCACTGTAGAGGCGACCACGAGGGCCGCCCCTACAACACGCCGAAACGTAGTCTGAAGAGGGCGAGATGGCGACGGAAACCCTACTTACTATTCAACAGTTCGACGAACTTCCGATCAAGGAAGGCGTTCTGTATGAAATGAACCAAGGGGAACTCGTCACAATGACCGAGCCAATGCCAGGGCATAACCGGGTGCGTGACAGAATCGCCCGCCTACTAGGGAACTTTGTCGAAGAGAAAAAGCTCGGCGAAGTATTCCTGGAGACTGGCTATCAGCTCACACCCGAGACCGTGCGGATTCCTGACGTCTCCTTTGTAGCGGCGGACAGGGTGCGCGAGATAGACCCGGACAGGTGCATTCAGGGTGCGCCGGCGCTTGCCATCGAAGTCGTCTCGCCAACCGACCTGGCGGAAGACTTGACGCAGAAGGTGAAGCAATACCTTGCGGCGGGGGCCAAGGCCGTTTGGGTTTTCTATCCCAAACCTCGCGAGGTTCAGGTTTTTCGTGCCGATGGGGCGATCTTCGTGCGTCGCGAATCCGAGACGTTAGAAGAGCCTGAGGTTCTGTCGGGCTTTGCCCTTGATTTGAAGGCGGTGTTTGGCTAAGGGCCGGCATTGAGTGTCTGGTTTGGGTGCACGATGTTTGGTTTAGAGTTTTCGAATTCTGGGTGATAGAGTTGAACAGGACATGGCTGCAAAGGCACAATTGAGACGAAAGCAACCTACCGGAGAGACAGGGGGAAAGGACAATCGGGCGCCGACCTGTTTCGTTTCCTACTCGACGCGTGAAGCCCACGTCAGCTTGCTGATCGAATGCATTGAAATCGTGCTGACGCCTCACTTCAAGGTCAATCTGACCCCTTCGGCCCTGGAGAGTGGAGCCAGTCAGCGGGATCAGATTACTCGCCTCATTCGAGATTGCGCGTTCGGAATGGTGATACTCGATGGGCTTCGGCCCAACGTTGTGTTC
Organism: uncultured Acidobacteriota bacterium; assembly: GCA_963842495.1. Classification (GTDB taxonomy): domain Bacteria; phylum Acidobacteriota; class Terriglobia; order UBA7540; family UBA7540; genus CAVROP01. The sequence continues at coordinate 167,170 of CAWJHY010000076.1, read as the reverse complement.
GAGTACGGCATCCTCCACGGGCGAGGTAAGCCTGTCATCTTCTTCAAGGAAGTGGAGGCGCACGTCGACATCGCTGGATTCTTTGAGCGTGCGCCAAACTTGGGCTTGGACCCAGTCGCGCTAAACCTAGACAGGCACTTCTCGGACTGCAAAGATGTCTATTGTGCACCGTGGAACAGATTCGAGATAAAGCAGACGGTGCGCACGATTTGGGAAGAGTACAAGAAGAAGAAAGACGAAATCTCGGGTTATATCGACATACCGGAGCCCAAGCTATGTATGTAAAAACAGGAAGATTCGTTTACGGTGAACTCCAGCCCCAGTCACTCGGGCGATTGCTGAGCAGGCTGTCGGGCAATACTGAGCCCGAATTTGCCGTTGAGATCATCAGAGAATATTCCGCTAATGAACTGATGGGCAAGTTGCACAGAAAAGGTAATTCGGGGCAGTGGGTACCTGTTGATCCGGGCACCCTGGAGAGCCCCGCGTGGCAGCAACGCTATTCTGGAAAATCGGGCGGCCCCCGTATGCCCCGCTTCGGTGTGAGGGAGATCCCCGAGTGGAAATTCGAAATGGCTGGGTCCGGCGTTTGGAAGGTGCTGCACATGAGAATCGAGAGCGATGAAACGGGCCCTTATGTCGCAATAGCTTTGAGATATCCCGGATGAGCTCTTCTCACAAAAGAGGCGGCCACGTGACTCCGTGGGGATTCACGGTCGCAACACGATTTGTTGAGGCGTTTACCCATGCCTGAGCGGCATATTCGCGTACTAGTTGCCAAACCCGGCCTGGACGGCCACGACCGGGGGGCGAAAATTGTGGCGCGTGCGCTGCGCGACGCGGGGATGGAAGTCATCTACACCGGTCTCCGGCAAACCCCGGAGATGATTGTGAACGCCGCGCTCCAGGAAGATGTGGACGCGATCGGGATCTCGATTCTCTCCGGGGCGCACCGCACCATTGTGCCGCGCATCTGCGAACTGCTGCGTGGCGAAGGGCTTGAGGATGTATTGCTGGTGGTGGGCGGCATCGTTCCGGACGAAGATATTACGGAACTCAAGAAGGCCGGCGTCGCCGAGGTCTTTCAGCCGGGAGCCACGACAGTCCAGATCGTGGATTTCATCCGGGCGCACGTGCGATAGGATCTGGAATTCTGAAACTCGGGATGGATTTCTCCAGTCACAATTCTGTCGCTGTCTTGTCGTTTGCGGCGGGCTGCGGATACCCTCAACTCTCGCGGGCTGTGCTGGCCGAATTGGCTGGCCTATTGAGCGAAGTGCGGGCCTCCGGCCTTTTCCTGGGCGTTGTGATCGCCGCAAGTTCACGCTCGTTTGCGACCGGCGCCAGCGTCGGGGAGGTCGCCTCCCTGAGCGGTGCGGTGGCGCGGCAATTCGCGCAGACGGGACAAACCCTGTTTGATGAGATTGAGCACTTTCCCCTCCCGGTGGTTGCGGCGATCCGGGGGTATTGTCTGGGAGGGGGCCTCGACCTGGCTCTGGCGTGCCAGGCTCGAGTCGCAACCTACGATGCTTCGTTCGGCTATCCAGGTGTCGCCCTTGGCCTCGTCACGGGTTGGGGAGGCACGCAGCGCCTGGCTCGGTTGATCGGGAGGGCGGCGGCCACCCAGCTCATCTTAACCGCCGAACGGGTTCCAGCCAGCCAGGCCCTGACGCTCGGCTTGGTGGACGAGTTGGTTCCTTCACAAGACTTGCAGGCGGCTTCGGCACGGAGAGCCGGAGGCAAATAGGATTCAGGATTCAGGGTGGGCGGGAGGTAGCGTGTTGGGGGCAGGAAACGCAAAGGCGATGCATTTGTGTGGGGTGATGGCTTGGGGGTGGCAATCGAAGCTCCTTCTCGCCTCATTCGCCGTGCTGTTTCTTTCGTCCGTGGCAACGGCTGAACTGCGTGTCGCCGTTTGCCAGATTCTGGTCATCGACGGAGATCGGGAAGGGAACTTCCGGCGCATTGAGTATGCGCTTGAGACCGCGCACGCCCAACACGCTCAGATCGCGACATTTCCGGAATCGTCGATCCTAGGTTGGGAAAACCCCGATGCGCACACGATGGCGACGCCGATACCGGGCGCCGACAGCGACCGCCTGGCGGCGCTGGCGCGCCAATGCAGCTTGATGATCGCGATCGGACTCGACGAAAAAGATGGCGACCGGCTTTACGACTCAGCGATTCTGATGGATAAGACTGGGAAGCTTTTGTGGAAGCACCGTAAGTTGAATGTCCTGCCGGAGTTGATGGAGCCGCCGTACTCGATCGGTACCCGCGATGACATCGGGGTAGTGGAGACGGAGTTCGGCCGCATTGGGGTTATAATCTGCGCGGACACTTTCGTGGATGAGTACGCGCAAAAAGTGGCTGGCTTGAAGCCTGACTTGATGCTCGTCCCGTACGGATGGGCCGCTAAATTTGAAGAGTGGCCGGCGCACGAAAAGGACCTCGAGCGCCTGGTTTCCAGCCGGGCCAGATTGTGGCAATGCCCGACGATTGGCACGGACCTGGTGGGAGAGATGACGCATGGTCCATGGAAAGGACGGACCTACGGCGGGGCCAGCGTTGTGGCAGACGCAACCGGAAAAGTGCTGGAGGTTTTGCGCGACCGCGACACGGAAGTGCGCGTGGTGCAATTGGCGACCAATCGCAATTCGAAAATAGCAACTGCAAAATAGAAACTGGAAAATGGAAACTGGAAAATGGAAACTGGAAAATGGAAACTGGAAAATGGAAACTGGAAAATGGAAAATAGAAAGAAGTCTCATGAGGCAGAAGTATCCAACTCGCTGTTTCCATTTTCCATTTTCGATTTTCTAGTTTCCAACTCCGTGGGAGCATGACAGACCAGAGCATCGAACCCCTCCTTCCTCCTTCCAAGCGCGCCGCGCGCCGTATTCTTCAGCGCGCTTTTGTTCTTACCGGGCGCGACAGGCACTTCCGCCAGCAAATCCGCTCGGCTCGCTTTGCGACGCTGTGGATTCTGGAAGACTGGGATTTGGTTTGGACCGTAGTCATCGACCGCGGGAGGCTGGAGTTCGAACGCCGGCCTGCCAAGCATCCGGATCTCATCTTCAACTGGCAAGCTGCATCGGACTTCTTCCTTGCCGCCAGCAATGATCTTAGGCGGGCGGCCCTCACGGCCGGCCTGGGGCAATCGCCGGGGTCGGCGGTTCACGGCGACGCACAGACCGCTCTGACCTTGACTGGAAATGTCGAATTACGGAGGCTGGCTGGCAACCTGCTTCACTGCTTCTTGGGCCATCTCGGTCACGTGTTGCGGAACCCTGTGGATGGGTTTGGTGAAAGCTTGCTGTGAGCAGTCACCATGGGCAGAATCAGCGACGCCGCATCACGTCAAGGGTGCGAGCGATGCCCTTAGGTTTGTTAAGCAGAAGCCTGTTTGGAATCCCCAAATTGGAGTAGACTGTTTCCCCTGACTCCTCCACTTTACCGAACTCTATGACTGAAGAAACTCTGCCGACCGAATGGACTGTATCGACGCTCCGGGTGCGCTACGCGGAGACGGACCAGATGGGCGTAGTTTACTACGCGAATTACCTGGTTTGGTTTGAGATCGGGCGCACCGACTTTTGCCTCCAGCACGGCTTCGCTTATCGCGCTATGGAGCAAGAGGACGGCCTCTACATTATGGTAGCCGAGGCGCGCTGCCGGTATAAAGCCCCGGCGCGCTACGACGACGAAATCCTGATCCGCACGCGCGTGACGGGAATGCGGAAGCGCGTGCTGATCTTCGGTTACGAGATCTACAAACAGAGCGCTGACGACCTCATCGCCGAAGGCGAGACCGTGCACGTCATCACGGATCGCCACGGCCGCCCGCGCACACTGCCGGACAAGTACCGGGAATTGCTCTTGGCGAATGCAGAAAGCAGAAGTTAGAGAGCAGAAATGCAAAACGCGGAGTTCGAGGTTCAAAGTCCGAAAGGGGATAGTAGAAGAGTGTTGCTGTCATTCTGAGCGAAGCGAAGAATCTGTGCAGTTGTCTTATGACTGGTACTGCGGAGATTCTTCGCTTCGCTCAGAATGACAGGATCTGGAGGGATGTTTTTTCGAGTCGGATTTCCAATTTCGACTTGCGGTACTCGAGAGGATTTGATGCCCGGGGCATTGCAGCTTACTGGACACAGCTTGACTCGCCGCGACTTTTACCAGGTGGTGCTGGAGAACCGGCGGGTCCGGCTCTCGCCTGAGGCGCGCGGGGCGATGACGCAGTCCCGCCGATTCATCGAAAAGGTCATTCGCGGGAGAGAGGTTGTTTATGGGGTTACGACCGGCGTGGGCAGCCTCTCCACGGAGCATATTGAGCCGGCGCAGGCGCGAGAACTGCAGTTGAACGTGGTACGCAGCCACGCGTGCGGCGTGGGCGAACCCCTTGATGCTTCCGAGACGCGCGGCCTGCTTTTGCTGCGAGCCAACACACTGGCCATGGGTCTGTCGGGCGTGCGCCCGGCGGTGGCGGAGCGACTGGGCGATTTTCTCAACCACGGAGTGCATCCCGTTGTGCCGGCGCGCGGCTCGGTGGGAGCGAGCGGCGACCTCGCTCCCTTGGCGCATGTGGCGCTGACGTTGGTGGGAGAAGGCGAGGTGATTTACCAAGGCCATCGCCGGCGGGCTCGGCAGGCTTTGAAGGCGGCCGGGATAGAGCCTTTAGTGCTGGAAGCCAAGGAAGGCCTCTCGCTCGTGAACGGCACCCAGGCGATGCTTTCGGTCGGACTGCTCGCCCTGCGTCTTGCTGAGATTCTTGTGGACACTGCGGATGTGGCAGGCTCCCTCTCACTGGATGCCTTGCGGGGCTCGCGCAAGGCTTTCGATCAGCGGTTGCACCAGGCGCGCCCGCATCCCGGCCAGATGGTAACGGCCGGAAACATCTGGCGGCTTACGCAAGGAAGCGAGATCAACCAGTCGCACCAGGGGTGCTCGCGGGTGCAGGATGCCTACAGTTTGCGCTGCATGCCGCAGGTGCATGGCGCGGTGCGGGATGCGCTCGATTACGCGAGCCAGGTTTTTACCAGGGAAATGAACAGCGCTACGGATAATCCGCTGGTGTTCGCCGAGGCAGGCGAGGTTATTTCAGGCGGCAACTTCCACGGCCAACCCCTGGCCACCGCGCTTGACCTGATGGCTTTGGCGCTCACACAGCTTGGCGGCATTTCCGAAAGGCGAATCGACCGCATGGTGAATCCGCTGACGTCCGAGCTGCCCCCCTTCCTGACCAAGTCGGCGGGACTGGAATCGGGATTTATGCTGGCGCAGGTGACGGCGGCGGCTCTAGCCTCCGAGAACAAGATTCTGGCCCATCCCGCCTCGGCGGACTCTATTCCTACCTCCGGCAACAAAGAGGATTACGTGAGCATGGGCATGGCGGCAGCGCTGAAGCTGCGTCCGCTGCTTTCTAACCTGGCTGCCATTCTCGCCATCGAGTTGCTGGCGGCTTGTCAGGCCATTGACCTGCTGGCTCCGCTCCGAACCGGCCACTTGGCGGAAGAAGCCAAGGCGGCGCTTCGTGCCGTCTCACCACCGGTGACCAAAGACAGACCCTTGCATAAGGATATTGCCCGAATCACCGAGCTTGTCTCCTCGGGTGTCTTTGCCTCTTTCCTCGCCACGAAATAACGCTGTCATTCCGAGCGAAGCGAGGAATCTTGCCCTGCGTCTGGATGGGCCGCAGTACAGGAATCAGAGCGAGATTCCTCGCTCCGCTCGGAATGACAAGGCCGGGCAAAGATGCCGGCAAGCAAATCACTGGGGATGGCGTATTCGGGGATTGATTCATCCATGCCTCATATTTCAGCGACCATTGTCGCCTGCAACGAGGCCGGCAGGATTGGGCGCGCTCTCCGCTCGCTGGCCTGTGCAGATGAGATCGTGCTCGTCGACTCCGGTTCGACTGATGAAACAGCCACGATCGCGGCGGGGTTGGGAGCGCGGGTCATTAAGGAACCCTGGCACGGCTACGCTACCCAGAAGAACTTTGCCACTCGCCAGGCCCAGCACGATTGGATTCTGAGCCTGGACGCGGACGAGGAACTTAACTCGCTGGCCCAGGCCGAGATCGGCGCCTGGAAACGCCGGCAGCCCACGGCAGACGCATATCGCTTTGCCCGCCGCGCCCGCTATCTCGGCCGCTGGATTTTGCACGGCGGCTGGTATCCGGACTACAAGGTCCGCCTTTTCGACCGGCGCAACGCCCAGTGGGAAGGGAAGTACGTTCATGAGTCCGTCACGGTGAACGGGCGCGTCGCGACCATGCCGGGTGAAATCCTGCATTACACCTGCGACACGCTGGAAGAGCATCTCCAGAGGATCGAGTTGTACACCGACTTGGCGGCGCAGGAAATGCGCGAGCGAGGCCAGAGGGTCAACTTCCTGCGGCGCTCATTTGATCCTCTCTGGGTTTTCTTGCACACTTACTTCCTTCGCCTGGGAGTGTTGGATGGGCATCAGGGGTTCCTGATCGCGGCCATGGCGGCGCGCTATGTGCGGCGGAAATACGAGAAGCTGGGACACGGGCGCTGAGGTGGTGCGGGCGTCCCGCCCGCAAGTTCAGGGGCTGTCAACTACAGAGATCCTTCGCTGCGCTCAGGATGACAGCCCGAACTCAGGGTGACAGCCCGAACCCTCCACGGGTATCACACATGACTTCCTCGAGACCCTTGAAAATCGCTCATGTCGATATCGGCCAGAGTCTGCGAGGCGGTCAACGGCAATTGTTGAACCTGGCGCGGGGACTTCGCGAGCGGGGCTACTGCCAGATCGTGATTTGCCGGGAGGAGAGTGAGCTCGAGACGCGCGCCCGAGAGGAAGGGTTTCCCACCTTCCCGCTTCCCGGGCAGGACCTCTTCCATCTGTATGGAGTACTGCTAGTGCGTCAAATGCTGCGCGCCGCGCCGTGCCAGGTTCTTCACGCTCATGACGGGCACGGGCAGACGGTGTCCTGGATGGCGTCCGTCGGCTTGCGGGTTCGCCGCGTCGCCAGCCGTCGTGTGGCCTTTCTCCCCAGCGAAAGGCAGCGCTGGACGTATTCCCTCAAGTATGCGCACACCTGCGACGCGGTGATCGCCGTTTCAGATTTCATCCGCCAAGGGGCCATACGTTGCGGTCTGCCCGAGTCGATGATCGAGGTGATTCCGGACGGAATCGAAGTGCCCCCGCAATTGCCATCGCAGGCGACCCGAGCCAAAGCACGCGCCCGTTGGGGCGCCACCGAGGACGAATTCCTGATTGGTCACTTGGGGGCCTTTACGCACGAAAAAGGGCAGGACGTGGCCCTTCAAGCGCTGCAAATCTTACAGGAAAGCTTGGCGCAAACACGCCTTCTGCTGGCGGGGGATGGGCCAACCCTCCACAATCCTGAGATTGCCCGGAGATACGCTGCCCTCGGAGAACGCGTGCGTCTTTGCGGCACGATCGAAGACCCTGCGGAGTTCTTCGGCGCCTTGGACCTGTTCGTCATGCCGTCGAGGTCCGAGGGACTAGGATCCTCAGCTCTCATGGCGATGTCGTATGGCCTGCCCGTCGTGGCCAGCCGGGTGGGCGGACTTCCGGAAGTGGTCGAAGACGGGCGCACTGGATGGCTGATTGAGCCAGGGTCGCCTGCGGCGCTGGCGGAGGCAATATTGGCCGCGGCGTCCGACCGCGGGCGCCTTCAGCAATGGGGATTGAGCGGCCGGGAGCGTGCACGCCTGTTCACTATTGATATAATGGTCCGGCGCACCGAAGCGCTTTATCGGCGCCTGCTGGCTGAGTCTCTCCAAAGAGAGGAGGGGGACGCGTATTCCCCTCCTTTGTAAGGAGGGGACAAGGGGTGGTAGCTGTAATTCGAGGTGCCGGAGGAGAACAGCCGGTTAATCATGGTCTACTTTGTAGTCACGCTCTTCGGTTTGCTCTTTGGCAGCTTCTTGAATGTGTGCATTGTTCGCCTTCCCCGCAAGCAATCGATCCTGCTGCCGCGTTCGCATTGCCCGCTCTGCAAACACACCATTCGCGGGTACGACAACATCCCGCTGGTGAGCTACGTTCTACTGAGAGGCCGCTGCAGGGACTGCCACGCCCGAATCTCCCCGCAGTATGCCATGGTTGAAGCGTTCACCGCGATTCTGCTGATTGCCACGTTTCGCCGCTATGGCCTTAGCCCCGAATTCGTGAAATACTCCGCCTTCGTGATGCTCCTCATCGTCCTCATTTTCACGGATCTGCGAGAGCGGCTCATCCCCCACGCAGTGACCTTTTTCGGAATCGGCCTGGGCGTGGTTTTGAGCCTGTTCATCGACGTTGACAGCAGGCCACTGGGATGGATGGCTGAGCGAATGGGCGTGCTTCTTTCCGGAACGGTGTTGTCGGTCCTGGGCGCTCTCGCCGGAGCGCTTTTAGGAGGAGGGTTGTTCTACGCTGTCGGGACGGCTTTTTTCATCTTAAGTGGACGGACGAAGGAATACCTGGGATTTGGCGACGTGATGCTGATGCTCATGGTGGGGGTTTTTCTGGGCGCCCCGCTGACGCTGCTCACCATCCTGTTGGGATCGTTTACAGGGTCGATTGTCGCTTTGTCGATCACTCTCGCGGCGCCGCGGTTCCGTAATTATCACTGGCCTTATGGGACTTTTCTTGGGATCGCCGCTGTTTACGCGGCCCTGGATGGTCAACGCCTTCTCGAGGCTTATTTCCGCTGGTCGGGGATGGCGGGATGATGGGTAGGTGGTAGGTCGTATGTGGTAGGTGGGGACTACGCCGGCGTAGGCTTTTCCCACATACCACCTACCACCTACCATCTACCGCCCCGTCTTCACTCCGTAATCTTGCCGTACATGTACTCTCGAATGATTTCGCGGCTGGCCTCTGTGGGGTCGATGAACTCGATGGAGGTCCGGCCCGTGGCATCTTTTCCTCGAATTTTGCCGGTGACTTTCAGGGAGTGCTTTGTCTCGGGCATGCTGAATTCCAGATTCAGCACATCGCCGACCGCCGCAGTGCCCGAGCCTTCGACCGCCATGCCCCCTTCGCTGATGTTTATGCTCATGGAATTGAACCGCTGAGCTTCCCACGAAACACTCACGGCAGTGCGATACGGAAGGCGCCCCGTCCTCCGCCGTTCCGCCAGCATAGCGCCGCGCGCGGTGCGGAAGATGGCATAGATCTTTTCGCGAGAGACGGGCTTCCCCAGGAAGAAGGTCACTCCGGCTTCAAAAGCCCGGCGCATGGTTTCGACGTCATCCATGCCAGTTAGCATGATGATGGGGGCCTGCTGGTTAGGCGGTGTGGAGCGAATTCGCCGGGCGAGTTGGAAGCCGTCCAGACCGGGCATGGCGACGTCCAACATGATCCCATCGAACTTGTCGCGCTCCAGGATTAATGCGGCCTCCCGACTGTCCGACGACGTGCGCACTTCCACTCCCAAGGGCTCGACTAAGGTCTTGATCAGTTTGCAGATATCCGGTTCGTCGTCAACGAGGAGAATTTTCATTGGCCGTCCAAAGTCGGCAGGTGGAATATCGGTAGATGGGGCTCGCTAAAACATGAGGAGGGAGCCGCATACCCATCCCGCGTCAAGTTCGCGCTATCACTTCCCATTGCTCCCTTCCCACCTATGACCTACTACATGCCACCTACCGGTTGAGCCACTTCACCAAGTTCATGAATAATTTCAGCCCGTCCTGCGAATAATGGGCGGGCAGCGAAACGCGTTCGGGATGCGGCATCAGTCCCAAGACCAAGCCAGTTTCGTCGGTAACGCCGGCGACTGATTCCGGAGCCCCATTGGGGTTACTCGGATATTCCATTGTAGGCCCTCCCTGCGCGTCGGTATAGCGGAAGACTACCCGTGCGGCTGCCCCGGAGCCATCGCAAACCAGCGGGCGGCCTTCGCCGTGGGCCGTGGGCATCTCCAGAATCTCGCCCGCCAGGCCCTTAGTCCAGGCGCAGCCCTCCCCTGAAACGAGAAGCCGGATCTTCCGGTCCTCGAAATGTGCAGATTGGTTCTCGAGAAGCGCCATGCCACGGTTCCCCGGCGTGCGTCCGGGGAGAATCCCCGACTCGGTCAAAACTTGGAAGCCATTGCAGATTCCCAGCAAGGGCTTGCGGGCCGCCAGGAACTCCTCCAGTTGTTGCCGCAAACAGGCCACCAGCATGGTGGCGAATATACGGCCCGCTCCCAGGTGGTCGCCGTAAGAGAAACCGCCGGGGATGACCGCCGCCTGGAAGTCGCTGAGGCGCGCGCGACCGTCCAGCAAGTCCCGCAACAGTACAAGCTGAGTTCGTCCGCCTGCGAATTCGATAGCCGCCGCGGTCTCCTCGTGGCAATTGGTGCCCGGGCTGTAAAGAATGGCAGTGACGCCCCGACTCATTCGATGACCTCCCGAAACGCTTTGCTCCAGACCTCGCCAAGCGCCGCAGTGGAGTCCTGCCAAACCACGCTCGTGCCGTCCTGGAGAACCAATTGTGGTTCCGGCAAGACCTCGCCGATGACCAGGTAAGGCTCGCCTCCCAGTTGTTGGTCGAGATCAAGTCCCGAGGGCGCCTCGAGGAGGACCGATCCCACGAACTCTCCGAATATCGCGCCGTCTTTTCTGGCGGGCGATTGTACGGGCACGCCATTGCCTGCCCCTGCGGAGGGAGAAAATGCGTCGAGCGAAATGCGAGCGCCGTAGCCGGATCCCCACGCCGCTTCAAAGAGGCGCAGCAGGATCCCGCCCTCGGCAATCGCCGAGGCTGACAGGTATCCGCCCCGCTGGTGCAATTCCAGAAGTGTGTCCCATACCTTCCGAATTGAATTTGCATCGCACGCCTCGAAGAGCCGGTCTCCGCGCTGCCCGTGGCTATCGGCGTACACACTGCCGCCCAGCGCCGAACAATCCCACCGCCCCACGAGCACAAGGCGATTTCCGGGGCACTTGAACTCCTTGCTCACCGCCTTCCTGACGTCAGGCAGACGCCCCATGGCCGCGACCGCCAGCGTAGGCGGCACATCGATGCGACGGCCGGCCGTGAGGAATGTTCCGGAACTCGAATCTTTTCCTGAAATGAAGGGAACTCCCAGCGCCACCGACAAGTCGGCGATGGTCTCAACCATGGCGCGCAAATCCCAGGCGATATCCGGACGCACGCGCGGCGTGTAGAAGTTATCGCAAAGCACCATCTCACGGTAGTCCGCGCCCGCGGCCACTGCCTTGGTGATAGCCTCAATCGTCATCAGGCGCGCCATCGCCGCCGGATCGATTTCACCGTAAAAAGGATTGAAGGCGAGAGTGGTGATAAGGCCGTAAGGCTTGCCGCGCAAGGGCGCCGAGATATAGACATTGGTCGGCATCGTATGGTTCTTGCCCCCATACGGCCCCACGGCAGTTCGCCCCTGCACGGTCGTATCAAAGCGGCAGCCAGCCACGCTTTGGTCCGCGCAGTGGTAGTGCCCAAGCACGCCACGAATCGCGGCAGACCACTCCGCTTCCGTGCGTGGCTCCGTGATGCTCAAGGGCAGGAGCAGGCGGTCCGGCTTGGCCGCCTCTAAAGGGTCAATGGGGCAGCCTTCCCAAAGGAAGGCCATCTCGAGGTCCACGACCTTCTGGCCCTGCCAAATCGCCTCCAGGCGCCCCGTCGCGGTAAAGTGGCCGAGGATGGAATAACCCACCTCATACCTTTCGAGGATCGCGCGCGCCTCCTCGAGTTTTTCGGGCGGCACCGCCACCAGCATGCGCTCCTGCGATTCGGAAAGCAGGATTTCCCAGGCGGTCAAGCTCTTGTCCTTCAAGGGGGCTGCACCGAGGTCGATGCGTACTCCCGTCTCGGATCCCATCTCACCCACCGCGCACGAGATGCCGCCGGCTCCAAGGTCTGTGATGCTGCGGATGCACTCCTGATCGCGCAGTACCGGAATGGCCGAAGTGAACCTGCGCTCCGTAATCGGATGCCCGATTTGGACAGCGGCGGATTCCTTGTGCAGGGTCTCGCCCGTCATTCCCGTAGAGCTGGCGGTGGCCCCGTGAATGCCGTCGCGGCCAGTCTCACCGCCGATCAGCAGGGCCACATCCCCGGGCTGCGGGGCGTCTTTCAGGGCGTATTTCTTGGGGATCAGCCCCACCGAATGCCCCAGTGCGAAGCACTTGGCGTAGCCCGGATGGATGCGGTAAACCGGGTGCATCATGGGAATGCCCATGGGATTCGTGTAATACGAAGTGGCCCGGATCGATTCCGACACGATCAACTGCGGGTGAAGCGCTCCGGGGGGGACCTCCGAAATCCGAGGGTCCATAGTTCCCATCACGGTTGTGCCGCCGATCGGGTAGGCGCCCTTGCCGAATCCCAGCGTGTCGCGAATCACTCCGCCGTGCTTCGTCGCAATGCCGCCGAACGGAGCTATGGAGCTGGGAAAATTGTGCGTTTCACCCTTGATGGTGACTACCCAGCCGTCATAGAACTCCATGCCCCCGGCGTTGTCCTTGAAAGAAGAAACAACCAGGGGATGATTGATGCGCGCCGTCGCCTCACTCAGTCTTTTCAGCAAGCCGAGACTCTTCCAGGTGGTGTGATAGCAGTGATCGCTCCACGATTGCACCAGGATTTCGATCTCGGCATCCGTGTGCGGCCTGCCCTGGGTGAGTTCGTGCGCCTGGAGGACCTTCATCTGGGATAGAGGCGCGTACCAGGAGCGGGCCTCGGAAAGAGCAGTCAATTCCTCATCACTCAAGCCGCCAAAAGAAATCGTGGATACCGGATCGGGCTCACCCGTCGGGCGCAGCGTGGTGATGATTTCATGCGGCTCGCGGATGCGCTCTACCACATGGTTGTAAAGGTACCGGGCGGCGATTCCACGCGCTTCGGTTTCATCCACGCCCCAGAACTGGTAGCGCCTGCTGAGGCGTGCAAATTCCAAGCCGGCTTCGCCGAGCGCTCTCGCTCCCGCTAAGATGGAGGGCGTCTCCGGGTCGGTCACCGCAGGCCGATAGGCGATTTCAATAATCGGCCCAAGCCCCGGATCGAGTTGTGAACGCTCTCCCGGCGATTGATAAAGTGGATTCACTAAAAGAGGCATTAAGCGGTCGAGCTTCACCGATCCTTCCAGCCAAAAAACTCGCTCGATGACCAGATTCTTCAGTTGGGGGTAGCCGCGCCGGTGCAGGAAGCCAAGCCAATTACGCGCTTCAGGGTCGTCCTTTGAGAGTGTGTAAACGCTCTGAATTGGCATTGTCGCCTCAGGCCGGATTTGCTTCAGACTACCTGCCTGCTGTGCGGCGCCCGGCTGCGTCAACTTTGGCGAAAGACGGACGGCAGCACACCGCGGGATCCACGAAGAAACAAACTGCTCATTATAGCCGGGAAGCTGTGAGTTGTCTCTCCCCCCATGACGGCCCACCGGCAAGGCCGCCAGCACTTGAAGTCCGCGTTAATCCGGCACCGTTACCTCAATCGGGGCGCTGAGCACCAAGTTGCCCCAGTCGACCCGCATGGTCACGTGTTTGATGTCTTCCTTCGGATAGGAGAGAGTGATGGTGAGCTTCTCCGCCTGGGTCTCGGTCTTGGAGACGTTGGACATGTGGGCTTCGAACTCCACGGGTGCGCGCTCAACCTGGAAGGCGTCGAGGTGCATCTTACGAGCCTTGGCGGGATTGATGAAGGCTAAGCTCCACTCTGAACCCTCCTCCGAGCGATGGAGGCCGAGGTAATAAAGGCCAATCGGAACCTTCTTCCCGCCGATGGACAAAGGAAGGTTGGTGTCCAGAATCGTCCAGTAGTTGCTGCCCATGCGCCAGATTTTCCCGCGGGTCATGGCATCGAACTTGGCGGCGTCGTTGTACTCCTTCCTCCAAACCGGCCGGCCGTAATCGATAGCCACTTGTCCGGCGGCGGAATTGGTTTGAGCGTTCCAGAAAAGCACCCGGGCTGACGCACGGTCATCCGGCGTGCCGCCCTCTGCCACAACCTTTGGCTTCTGCTGCGCCTCCGCAATCAACGTGAACAGGAGCATCGCCCCGACCAGCATGGCATAGCGTTTCATCAAGTTCCTCCTTTTGGTCTGCCGTTGTTACCGAAGCGTGATTCTAACACGGGTCTCGCGGGATTGTCGCAGCGTGTCTCGGAACTCTTGGGGTGGAATACACTGCCCTCCCGAGAGGCCATGACATTTTGCGGAAGTATATACTTTACGCACAAACCTATCTTTTCAGCCCACCATAGCACGGCTCTGATTATTTCGTCCAGCCTTCCGGCGGTTTCCTCTTCTTGAATGACTTCGTTACGGCCTTTTCCCAGTTCCCCTTAATCTTGAGAAACTGTGGCTTAGGGCCTGGCTTGGCTCGCGGTTTGGCTTTCTTGTCCATAAGGTTATGCCCTACATTCCAAGTTTCTTGAGATGCTTCTGTTTGACCGTGTAGACCTTTAGCCGAGTCTGCCCGTTAAAAGTCGCCACGAGAAATTCGCCTTTTGAGTTCCTTACTGCCTGAACATCCGTCAACAAGAATCGACTCAGCAAAGATGAGCACACAGCGGATGCTCCGAAACCATTCTGCCAGGACTGTGAGACGGGATGGCTTTCCGCAGCCTCGGCAACTTTGCTTCCAGAGATATCTGAAATCAGCACTACGCGGGTTATGGAATCGCAAACCGGGCCAGCGGGAGTACCACTGGCACACCCGTGGCTGATTATGGTCAAGGCACGCAGCGTATCCTCTGGAGTTGGTTCGAATTGAAGGTATTGCTTACGAGCGTTGGCGCTCAACGTACTCAGCCATCCAGTGGGTGTGTAAATGAACAAGGCAGGCATTTGCGCTTTGCATAGCGATGGAGTGGTAAAACCCGCATCCTCAAGCCACAGGAACCCCGTTCCCAGTGGGGTCGCCGCCGCAGTCTTAATCTCATCTGGAGAAAGGTGGTCTGGTAATTGGGCAAAACCAAAAGCAGAGAGTGAAAGGAAAAATAGACAGCCTAGAAGTTTAGTCATCATTGGAAATCACCCGTTCGTCAATCTCAAGAGTCAATGTGAAGCCGAGGTGCTTGGTCATCTCTTTCAGTCTCTTTATTTCTTCAAGATATTTTGCGACTTCAAGCTCGAAGGTGCTTCCGTTGAATCTAGTCCAGCCCTGCTTGCATTTCGGACAAGAAACAAGAGCGTCGCGCATATCCTCCAGCGGCAGCAATAACGTCGCTCGGCATTGTGGGTTCTTGCATTCACAGCGGATTCCAACTATGTCCGATAGTTCTATGAAGTATTTGAATTGGGCAGTCACCTTGCTTCCTCCGGGCTCCGATACATGAGCCGCTTTCCTTCGGCCAAATGATCTAAAGCAGACCCAACTCTTTCATCTGTTGTTCGGTCTTTTTTAGAGATTCCTGCAATTCAGCCATGCGCTTACAGGAATTGATAACATCATCTCTATCTAGAGCGCTAAGATCGTCTCGAAAATCCTCATAATGGCCAGCTTGTCGATTAGGCGCAGCATCGGTAACGTTGCTCGGATTCTGCTTTAGGGCTCGTCCTAGCTTCTCCAACTTTTCACCAATCTTGTCCATTTTCACTTTGTACAGCTTCAATTCTTGGCCTATTTGGTGATGCTCAAAGATCAAATCCTTCTTGAGTTGAGACTTCTCCACGTCTGTCATTTAGGCAGCCTCCGGGCTCCTGTACATGAGCCGTTTTCCTTCTGCGCATTTGATCGCAACCTCTGTCCGCTCGCCGTCGTTCAACTTGCGAGCGTTCCACAGAAAGTCGAATTGCCACAGGTAGCGGTGCAAATACTCTTTGCTCACGCTGTGGTAGATTCCCGTGATTCCGCGCTTCAAGATGGCGAAGGAACTCTCCGCCGTGTTCGTGTAGATGTCCCCATGGGCGTACTCGCCAGTGCTGTGAGTGACCCACTGATGACCGCCGTCGTACTCGTAGCCAATCCCGTAATAGGAGGGGTGCTCGTCGGTCATGATGCGGGATTCCTTCGCCACCAACTCTCGAATCGCGCCCTTCAAAGTCTTGCCGCTCACGTCGGCTACTACCTGCCGTCGAATCCTTCCCTGACGCTCGACTGCCGCGAACACCGGGGTCTTTTTCCTTCTCACTCCCCCTGGCCGTGGCTTCCCGCCAATGAAACATTCGTCGCACTCGACCGTCCCAGTCAGTTTGTGGGCTTCGGGATTCACGGGAGCCATCGCGAACCGTATGCGGTTCATGAGGAAGAGCGCCGACTTGTAGCTGATCTGGCACTGGCGCTGAATCTCCAGGGCAGCGACGCCTTTCTTCGAAGTCGAGGCTCGCCAGAAAGCATAGGCCCAGTGACGCATGGGCAGCCGGGACTCTTCGTACACCGCGCCGATCCTCACCGTGTACTGTGCCTTGCAGTCATGGCAGCGCCACAGATAGCGCGTGTTCCGCTTTCCGGTTTCGGAGTCTACCATCTTGTGAACATCCACGCTACCACAATGGACGCAGCAAGGATTGCTTCCCCAACGTCTTTTCTCAAAGAACTCGACGGCTGCTAGTTCATCGGAACAGGCTAGCGGAATCTCTTCGATGAGCGCTGACCTTGAAACGTTGTGATTATCTTTTCTCATGCTCTAATTCTATACTTAGCGCACATGTGTGTCAAGTAAAAAATTGCAGTTTTAGCAACTATATTCGCTTTAGAATGAGAACCTTACCGCCTCTCCAGTAGAATCGCACGCTGCTCCCCCGCATCTTCGGGAGTATAATCTCGCATCCCCAGGAAGGAGTTCCAATATGCGCCTAATCCTTGCCAGCCTTATAATGCTATCAGTTATGACACAGGGGCGGCCAGCGGCCCAAGAGCATGAACAGCGCGAACAACATAGGAATCAAGCCCAAGATGGTAAATCCCAAGTAGCCAACCCAGGCCCGCCAGTCGTCGTATCTCAGACGAATCTTAACGGTCAGATGTATAAACAGAATAGCGAGTCCAAAACAGAGCAATCCGACCCACCATCGCACGACTGGATTGAGCTGGTGACAGTTATATGCGCCATCGCTGTCGCCTTCTTTAGCGGCGTAACCGTTGAAGCCATATTTAATCAGATTCGGACTGCACGAATGACCGACCGCGCTTGGATACTTGTTGCGGACATCGGAAACCCAGAGAGCCTCTATCTTCCGGGGAAGGGGTATTCTCCAGGAATCGTCTACAGATTGAAAGTTTTCGGGAATACCCCCGCGAGGATAACCAAGTGGGGATTTAGGTTCCATCCTGTTCCCAAAAAGCCAGGAACGCAACCGCCGGAACCGGACCTGCCTGATAGTCCAGATTATAGAAGCCAAGCGCGAATTAAAGAACCCCCTAAAGCCGGAAAGATGGTCGCTCCAGACATACTGTTCGATCTCAGAAGCGATCTGGAGTCTTTCCAACTGACACTGCCAGAATTTGAAGAGATTAAAAGAGGCGACAAGATCATGTGCGCCTACGGATTTATCGAATACAAAGATGTGTTTGGAGAAAACCGTAAAACCCAATTTTGCTACGTTTATGATTTTGGTTTCGGAGGGGTGAAAACGTCTCCGGATGGAACCGTGCTCAACTCCGAGGGCTTCCGCCCAGGTGGCCCCGACGCCTACAACTGTGAGAAGTAATAAAATCCAGAGGAAGATGGACCAAACGGCAGTCTGTGCGTAAAGTACATAGTTCCGACATTTTGACCTTGTCCTTTGTTTTCATAGACATTCCAGGATCGCTCGTTGATTTCTGGAGTCGAAGAGTCGAGAAGCCGAGGAGTCCTGAAGCCAACCGCCATCCTTTGGATTGGGGTTGTGTCTGTGAGTCGGCTGTTGCCTTCTGCCACTCGACTTTTTGACCTCCTCCTTTGTTTTCATATACATTCTCGCTTTGTTCCGGCAATTTTGAGGGTCAGCGGTCGAGGTTGCCCGGCAGGCGAGGCCAATCCGCCGCGCTCCAACGCTCCTTCGACAGACCCGTTGTCCAATCTGTCGGCAGGCAGCAAAACGCTGGCGAAGCGTTCCGTTTGTAAGACAAGCCCGGCAGTCCGATTCCATTCACACATTGTAGCCTATAGTCATTGCCCTGTCAAGAGACAGGATGTCCGAATCGACCGCTTGGCCACGTGACACTGGCGCCAATCCCTTCGAATCTCACAATGTAACGTCGGGTGGATTTCAGAAGAAGAGCTCTGGAGAGACCCCGAAGCGTGCGCTCAGGCGTTCGATGTGGCCTTTATTCAGCTCTCGTTTGCCATTTAGTATTTCCGACACCACGCTGGGAGTCCCGAACACGTCCACGAGGTCTCTCTGCTTCAGGTCGTGCTGGTCCATCAGGAAATGCAACACATCCAGCGGCTTGGCACGGGGTAGACGGTAGTGTCTTTCCTCAAAATCCTCAATGAGCAAGGTCAGAAGCTCCGCCAGTTCTTTCTCAGCAGGTGTAAGGTCCTGGCTACGGCGATCCAAGTCGTAGAGAACTTCAGTGTAGGCGTCGTTTTCCTTCTCGGTGCGAATGACCTTTGGGGACACTACGATCATTACATTCACAAGGGGCGCGTCTGTCAAGGCAAATTTCGCAAATTGCGAATTCTTTTGAGTATTGACTCTGCGCCAAGGCGGGTGCAGAATCTGAGCTTGGGGTTAGGGTACGGCCGAAGGGGGACTCAGCATCGGCCAGGGCGCTCAGGTCGCTTTGAATTATGATAAACCGCAAACTTAAATTTGGCATTGGTGTGGGTATTATTCTCGCCGTGGTGGGCTGGGAGGCTGTCTCGGGCTTCCAGGAAAGCAAGACTTACTACGTAACCGTAAACGAATTGATGCAGGGGCGGGCGGCGCGCCCGCGGGTGCGCGTGGGAGGTACGGTGCAGCCCGGGTCCGTCGAACGCAAGGCAGGGAAGGTCACTTTCCGGCTCGCTCAGGATGCGAACTCCATCCCTGTGGTCTACGTGGGGAATGACACTTTGCCGGATACGTTTAAAGACGGCGCACAGGCCATTGTTGACGGGAATTATCTTTCCGGCGGCGAGTTCGAGGCAGAGAAAATTCAGGCGAAGTGTGCCTCAAAGTATCAGGCGGCGCCGCCTGCAGGCAACGCCAAGGTTGCGGGTCTGTAACGTAATGCAGATTCTTCGCTTCGCTCAGAATGACATGTCGTCCTTGGGGGAAGTAAGTCTTCTTGAGCGAAGCGAAGGATCTGCTTTTCTTCGCGCGCCGTGAAGAAACCCATTTTTCGCTGCGCCTAGGGTGTTTATGAACCAACTCGGAACCGTTGGCCTGATCGCTGCGTTGGCGTTCGCCGCCTACGCGGTGGTCGCCGGAGCCGTGGGCGGCAAGTTGCGGAGTGCGCGGCTGACGACGAGCGCGGAGCGGGCCGCCCTTTCGTTCTTCGTCATGCTGACGCTGGCGGTGGGCGCACTCGAGTACCTGATCCTGACCAACGATTTTCACAACGCCTACGTTGCTGAACACTCCAACCGCGACCTGCTCACCTTCTACAAAGTCGCAGCGCTCTGGGCGGGGCAGGAAGGCTCGCTGCTTTTTTGGACGTGGCTGCTTTCCATCTACAGCACCTTGGCCATCCTGCTGAACCGCCACAAGAATCGCCAACTGATGCCTTACGTGGTTGCGGTGCTGATGGGGACGGGCGTCTTCTTTTCGTCGCTGGTGCTGTTCATTGCTAATCCCTTTCAAGAGCTTTCACTTTCTACGGCGGCCGGGACGCAGCCCTTTACGCCGCCCGACGGGAACGGGCTGAATCCCGTTCTGCAATACCACTCCATGGTGATTCATCCGCCCATGCTCTATCTGGGCTATGTGGGCATGGTGGTTCCCTTCGCCTTCGCCATGGCAGCCCTCATCACGCGGCAACTGGGCGACAACTGGATTCGCACCACGCGGCGCTGGACAATGGTCCCCTGGGCGCTTCTGGGCCTCGGGATTCTTCTGGGCGGAAACTGGGCCTACGCCGTCCTCGGCTGGGGCGGGTACTGGGCTTGGGATCCGGTCGAGAACGCCTCACTCCTGCCCTGGCTTTCGGGAACCGCGTTTCTGCACTCGGTGATGATCCAGGAGAAGCGTGGGATGTTGAAGGTGTGGAATGTGGTGCTGGTCATCACTACTTTCTTCCTGAGCATCTTCGGGACTTTCCTTACCCGCAGCGGAATTGTCTCCTCGGTCCATGCTTTCGCGCAGTCCAGCATTGGCCCCTTCTTCTCGGTTTTCCTCTGCATCATCCTCTTCTTCTCGCTCACCTTGCTTTTCCTGCGCCTCGATCATCTCAAGAGCGAGAACAAGCTCGACTCCCTGGTTTCCAGGGAAAGCGGGTTCCTCTTCAACAACTGGATTCTGCTGGCGCTAGTTTTTGCGGTTCTTTGGGGCACGCTGTTTCCACTGATTTCCAAAGCGGTCCAAGGCGTGACCGTTACCGTGAGCGCTCCGTTCTTCAACAAGACGGCGATCCCCATCGGCCTGCTGCTCTTATTCTTGACCGGCGCAGGTCCGCTGCTGGCATGGAGAAAGACTTCCTTCCAGAGCCTCAAGCGGAACTTCCTGGTGCCTTTGATTTTCGCGGGTGTAACAGGCGCGATTCTGCTGGTGGCGGGAATGCGGCATTTCTACGCCTTGATGACCTTGTGCCTCTCGGTCTTCGTGGCGGTTTGCGTGTTGGGCGAGTTCTGGAAAGGCGCCCGGACGCGCATGAAGACTGGGGGCGAGAACATTGCGCAGGCTATGTATAACCTCACCATGCGCAACACACGGCGGTACGGCGGATACGTGGTCCATCTCGGCATTGTGCTGCTTTTTATCGGGTTTGCCGGCTTGGCTTTCAAGACCAAGGCGAAGGCGCTGATGCAAGAGGGCGACCTGCTCCGCGTAAACAACTACCTGCTGCGTTGCGACGGGCTGACCAGCGGAGACACGCCCAATTACGCATACTCGCGCGCACTTATTACGGTGACCAAGGACGGCCACGCGTTCGCTTCGATGCATCCCGAGAAGCGATTTTACAAAGCCAGCCAGGAGACGACGAGCTACGTCTCCATTCACCCCACGCTCGCCGAGGACCTCTACGTGGTGCTTTCAGGGCTCGACGAGGATACCGGCAAGGCGGTCATCGAAGTTTTTGTGAACCCTTTGGTGGTGTGGGTGTGGATCGGCGGAGTTGTGGTATTCCTTGGAACCCTCCTGGCGCTCTTTCCCAGCCGGGTGGAGCGCGAGATGGCGGAAATTCGCCGCACTCAGGATATCGCCGTGTCAGCAGGCGACGCCAACTGAAAGAGGGCAGCAGGCAGTCGGCAGTAGGCAGTGGGCCGGGTGAGGGTTACTTGCACGGAATTAAGCACGCGGCATGCACATCGACGCTGGCAGTCCTGGTTATCGGCCTCAGCGTGGCTTCCATGACCCGCGCCGACAGCCCCAGAAAGCCGACGCTCGAATCGATCGGCGACCAGGTGATGTGCCTGTGCGGATGTGTTGCGACTCTGAACCACTGCCCGCACCGCGATTGCGCGACGGTGGCGGAAATGCGTCCTGTCATCGCCCAGGAAATCGCGGCGGGTAAGGACGAGACCACCATTCTCCAGGACTTGGCTATACGGTATGGCGTGCAAGTGCTGGCGGCTCCCCCGGCGCGGGGATTCAGCCTGACGGCCTGGATTCTGCCCAGCGTGGGTTTGCTGGCGGGGTTATCGCTCGTGGTTGTCGTGGCGCGCCGTTGGCGGAAACCGCGGCCGGCGCTCGCCGCCGCCGATGCCAAGCCGCTGGACCCGAAGCTACTGGCGGCGGTGGAAGAAGAAATGAAGGCTTCGGGGATGACGACACGAGATTAAGGGTTTGATGAACCCATGTTTTCTTCTATTGCAGTTCTAATTGCTCTTGGCATGGCGGTATTCGTGGCGATGCCTTTGCTGGCTCGTGAAGGCGCGGCAGCGTCGAGCCTGCCGGTGGATGTGACGCCGCTCGCCGACTTGAAGCGGCGCCGGTTGGTGGTCTACGAAAACCTCAAGGACCTGGAGTTCGAGTTCCAAGCCGGAAAACTCGCCGCCCAGGACTACGAGAGCCTCAGGCAAAACTACCTTGGCGAAGCCGCTACCCTCATGGCTGCCTCCCAAGAGGCTGAACAACTAAAAGAGGTCGATGCTGTGCTCGAGCACGAAATCGCCGCGCGCCGTGCCTCGCGGAGAGACCGCCTTCCCCAGGATTATGTTTGTCCCAAATGCGGTTTCGAGAATCCCCTTCCTGTGAAATTCTGCGGAGAGTGCGGAGCGAAGATTACGAGTCGCCCAAGCCTCACTTAAAGCGGAAAACCACGCCAACGCTTGGAACGACATTGTGACTGGTCCCCGTGAGCCCCGTGATGTTGGTGATGGGGCTGAACTGGGGCTGCCCAGTTATGTAGTCCCGGAGTTCCAGTCGCAAGGCGAAATGTCGTTCGAGGACGAGGTCGGCGCCGCCCCCATAATTCCAGGCGAATTGCCACCCGTTGTCCGCGTTGACGTACTCACCAACAACCGCAAGGGCATTCGAGGGGCCGCTGAAGCGGTTGAGCCCCAACCCGGCAGTGAGAAACGGCTGCACGCGCGCTTTGGAGGAGAGATAGCGGACGTAATTGAAGGAAACCAGGTCAGCGCGATTAAACGCGGAAAGCGCCGCTTGGCCCTGCGGCTGAATTGTGAATCGGTTGGGGCTGTAAGAATAACTGGCTTCCAAGGCGTTGCGCGGCGTGAACCGATAGCGTCCCCCGACCATCAGACGCGCCGCCGTGGAAAACGAGTTGGTCAAAGCGCGCGATGGGCATGAACATGTCCCACCGATAGGGCAGGCCGCCGCTGGACATACCTCAGCTATCTGTCCGCTGCTGCCAGTGAGGAAAGAGCCGCCGCCTTCGAGGAAAACCTCCAGGCTCGGAGGAGGGTCCTGCGCGCAAGCCCAAGGCACAGCCAAGTGCAGAAGCAAAATCAAGGAAGGGACAATTCGAAGGCTTCGCATATCACTACCCTCCATTACCGCGGTAAGAAATTGCTTTGTGAGCTTCGCGAAGTTCCGCGGATTGTGTCGATTCTGTGAACTCCGCCGTTATTCTGGATGCATAACGCCTCGACTGGGATTTCCGCATGAGATTCACCCTTAACTTTTTGTATACCGCGTCATAACCTCGGCTGGGGGTCATGCATCGGAGTTCCTTGTTTGCTGCGGGTGTTGTTTGCCGGACCGATTTAGTGTAAGTTGGCGGCGAATGCTCGGGGACTTGGCGCGACTGAAGACTGATGACTGTTGACTGAAGGCTTTTTTATGCGCAACCTCCGCTTGCTCCTCTCCTACGACGGAACGGATTTTCATGGCTGGCAGAGACAGCCGGACGCGCTGACGGTTCAGGAGTGCCTGGAGTCGGCGATCGAGCGGATCCTGGGCGAGAAGGTCCAGCTTTATGGGTCGGGGAGAACCGACGCCGGTGTGCATGCCCTGAATCAGGTCGCCAACTTCAAAACCACCTGCTCGATCCCTTGTGAAAACCTCCTGAAAGCCTTTAATAATACTCTGCAACCTACTGTACGCGTTAAAGATGTCAGGGAGGCATCGCTTGGCTTCCATGCTCGATATGATGCGCGTTCCAAAACCTATCGTTATCGAATTCTCCAGGCGCCGGTCGCCTCACCTTTTGTGAACCGGTTCGTTTGGCATTATGCGTTCCCTTTGGACGTCGTCCGCATGGCGCGGGCTGCGAAGCTTTTTGAAGGCGAGCACGATTTCTCGAGCTTCGCGGCGGCCGAGGGTACGGTGGGGGAAGAGCGTTCTGCGACCACTTCGGTATCACGGGGCAGCGCGGAGGCAACTCTGGCGCGAACCATCTTTACCTCCCGCATTCTCCGCCGCACCCGAACTTGTATGCTGATCTACGAAGTCACTGGCAGTGGTTTTCTTCACCACATGGTGCGCAACATCGTGGGCACGCTGGTCGAGGTCGGGCGAGGGAAATTGCAGCCAGCAGACATCACACGAATTCTTCAAGCTCACGACAGGACGCTGGCTGGCCCCA
This sequence comes from uncultured Acidobacteriota bacterium, assembly GCA_963842495.1. Taxonomy (GTDB): domain Bacteria; phylum Acidobacteriota; class Terriglobia; order UBA7540; family UBA7540; genus CAVROP01. Next base: position 143,186 of record CAWJHY010000076.1, on the reverse strand, counting down.
CCGCTCCTGCGCAAGGGCTTTGCCTGGTAAGAGTCGAGTACTGACGATTGAGCCATTAGGTCATTGAGCCATTGACTCATTGAGTCATTGGGTCATTGTTTAATTGAATCATTGATTCAAAACGCCAGCTGGGGGTCGGCCTTTCCGATGGCTCAATGACTCAATCACTCAATGATTCAATGAATCAATTCGGCTCGACTGTTGACTGTCGACTGTCGACTCTGCAATGATCTAGACGATTGGCGGACGAACACTGAGGAGGTCGCAGTGGCATTCATTGTCAAAGAAAAGAAACCGGGCCAGCGGGCCTGTGATCAGAAAGACGCCAAGGGAGAGTTCTGCGTCGGCCACCTGAAGCGCTGGTATTACGACGATCGCCACCGTCTCTCCTCCACGGCGGACGAAGAGGAAGCTGTCAAGGAATTCGGCCCAGGCGCCGAGATTTACCGCTGCGAGCGCTGCCATACGCTCTACCGGCCGGTCGTAGCTGACCATTCTACAGCCGGGCAGAAATTCGAGCCGCGCCCTGTTAATCTGCTGGGAGCCTTCAGTACAAAGAGACGAATTGATTCATTGAATCATTGAGTCATTGAGTGATTGAGTCATTGAGCCATTGGAAAGGCCGACTGGTAGGCGAGCTAATGAATCAATGAACTAATGAACCAATGACTCAATGAGTCAATGACTCAATTCTCTTGGGTACCCGAACAAAGGCCGAGGTTTCCCTAGCGTCGATCACCGCCATCTGGGGGTTCACCTTTGTGATCGTCAAAGGTGCTCTCGCCGACGCTTCTCCACTGCCTTTTCTGGCCGTGCGGTTCATGCTGGCAGGGCTTCTCCTGCTGGTGATATTGGGGCGAGGCCGCGTGGGGCGGGGAACAATCCTGCCCGGATCAATCCTGGGATTATTTCTTTTTGGGGGCTACCTGTTTCAAACCTGGGGCCTGGTGTATACCACGCCTTCGAAAAGCGCCTTCCTGACGGGCTTCAGTGTGATCCTGGTTCCTCTGATGATGATGCTGCTGGGTCAGAAACTGGGGCCGGCGACCCTTCTGGGGGCAGTTCTGGGGCTCGCCGGAATCTACCTGCTGGTGGCGCCCTCCGGTATGAGCGGCGTGAATCTGGGAGACATATTCACGCTGGCAGGCGCAACCTCCTTCGCGGTTCATATTGTGCTGGTGGGGCGCTATACGAAGAGATTCTCCTTTCTGCACCTCGTCCCTGTCCAGATTTTAGCGGTCGGCTTGCTTGCCTCAGTCGCCATGGTAATTTTTCCGGCGCAAAAGTGGCATTTCAGCGCGCGCCTGGCAGTGGCGATCCTGGTGACTGCGCTGCTGGCCACAGGAGTGGCTTTTTCCGTTCAGAATTGGGCGCAACAATACACTCCTCCCGCCCACACGGCCCTGATCTTCGCCCTCGAGCCGGTCTTTGCCGCCATCTCCTCCTGGCTGGTTGTAGGAGAACACTTCCGAGGCAGGACGCTCGCAGGCGCCGGCCTAATCCTGGCGGGCATGGTGGTTTCGGAGATTTGGGGGGCGCGCGTGGCAAGCCCGGTGGAAGGATGACCGTAAAAGCGAAAACGAAACTGGAAAATAGAAACTGGAAACTGGAAAACAGAAACCGCACAGTCCCATAGAAACTGGAATCCAGAAATTAAATGAAAAGTCCCCTCGCCGTGGGAGGGGGGGCTATTCATTTAAGTTCTGGAGATTTTCCAGTTTCTATTTTCCATTTCGCGTTTTCCATTTTCCAGTTTCCAATTTCCAGTTTCTACCCGCGCCGCAGGGCGCGTTCGAACCCCGGCAGAGCGCGCTCGATGGTGCCGGGGGGGACGGTGAGTGATAAGCGAATGTACCCGCCGCGTCCAAATCCCGCGCCCGGCACGGCGAGGATGCCTTCGTCCATGAGGCTGCGCACGAAGGCCAAGTCATCCGGGATGGGCGCCTTGGGAAACATGTAAAAGGCGCCCTGCGGTTTTGTGACCTCATAGCCCAGGCGGGTCAAGCCGGTCCAAAGCAGGTCGCGTTTCTCCTGGTACGAGCCAGGATCAATCTGGAGGTCGGCCACTTCCAACATCACCTGTTGCCAGACGGCGGGCGCATTGATGAACCCCAGCGTGCGATTGGCGAACGTGCAGGCGTTGCGAAGCGCGTCCACTTCCGGCAGCCTGGGCGAGAGAGCCAGATAACCAATCCGCTCCCCAGGTATCGCCAGGGCCTTGGACCATGAGTACGTGACTACCGCGCGGCGAACCACGGCCGGAATCTCAGGCAGCGTCAGACCGTCAAAGGCGAGGGATCTATACGTGTCGTCGGCGATCACGGTTACCGGGTGATCGAGGCCGGAAATCAGCGTTTCCAGGTCGCGCACGAATTCGCCGGAGTAAACGGCGCCCGTGGGATTGTTGGGCGAGTTGAGAATAATCGCTTTGGTGCGCGCGGTGATGGCGGCTTCGATGCGGGCAAGATCGGGGCGAAACTGGTCGTCGGTGTCCACCAGGACCATCCGCCCGGAGTGGTTCTCAATGTAGAACTGGTACTCAGGAAAGAAGGGCACCAGGATGATAACCTCGTCGCCGGGGTCGAGCAGGGATTTCAGCACCACGTTAATGGCCCCGGAAGATCCCACCGTCATCAGAATGTGATCGGCCGTGTAAGCCAGTCCTGTGCGCCTCGAGAGCTGCTGCGCAATCATGCTCCGCACCGCAGGATAACCTGCATTGGGCATGTAGGCGTGGCTGCGGGGCCGATTCGCCTCAACCACGCGCCGCAAAGCGGAAATCACTTCTGGCGGCGGCTCACCGGCGGGATTTCCCAAGGTAAAATCGAAAACGTTTTCTTCGCCGCGCTCCCGTTTCATCCGGTCGCCGATCTCGAACATGCGCCGGATCCAGGAGGAATGCTCCATCTGTTCCGAAATAGTTTTGCCGATGCTCATGTTGGATTTCTGCGCTCGCGACCCCCTCACCCGGCCCTCCCCGGCTGATGAAAACGCCGGCTGAGGGCCACCCTCTCCCCCAAGGGGGCGAGGGCTGTCCTTCATCGAGAGATGCGACTATAAACTTCGGTGCTGCCCACTATAATATTGCCAGCCAGTTGCAGTCGTTCGATTGCCGCATCGGGTTTATCGAAGCGGAAGATCATGACCGCGGTATCTCTGCGGCCGAAGGTGAACGCATACATGTACTCGATGTTGATGTCGGTGTTGTCGAAGACTGCCAGCAATTCCGCCAGACCGCCGGGCCGATCGGGCACCTCGACCGCAACTACCTCCGTGACGTTCACCACGTACCCGGCCTCCTCGAGAAGCCTGTCGCCTTTCTGCCAGTCGGAGACGATGAGGCGCAGGATGCCGAATTCCGCGGTGTCGGCCAAGGTGAGGGTGCGAATGTTGATCCCGGCCTGCGCCAGGATCCGACACGGTTCCGTCAACTGGCCCGGCGTGTTTTCGAGGAAGAGCGAAAGTTGATGAATCTTCATATATTCCGCCGATCGATGACCCGCTGCGCTTTTCCCTCGCTGCGCTTGAGAGTCTGAGGCGCGACGAGCCGGACCTTAACCCGCAGGCCCAACGTCTGGCTCAAAGCATGAGCAAGCTTGTTGTGCAGGCTCTCGAGCGCGGCCACCCGGTCACTTGCCACCGGGGGCGTAACCTCGACTTGAACCTCTAACTGGTCCAGCCCCGCCTCGCGCGTCAGGATAATCTGGTAATGCGGCAGCATGCCTTCCACCGCCAGCAGCGCCGTTTCCACCTGCGAGGGGAACACGTTGACGCCGCGAATGATGAACATGTCATCGCTGCGCCGGCTGATGCGACGAATGCGGCGCAGAGTCCGGCCGCAGGGACATGAGCCGGGCACGAACGCGCTGATGTCGCGAGTGCGATAGCGAATCATCGGCATGGCCTGTTTGCTCAGGGTGGTCAGTACCAATTCTCCTTCCTCTCCCTCCGCAACCAGCCGGCCGGTTTCGGGATCGATGATTTCCGGATAGAAGTGGTCTTCGAAGATGTGCAGACCCGTCTGGCATGGGCATTCGATGCCCACGCCGGGGCCGGTGATTTCAGTAAGTCCGTAAATATCGAAGGCCTTGATTCCGGCGGCGGCCTCGATATGCCGGCGCAAGGAGTCCGTCCAGGGCTCCGCGCCGAACACTCCCACGCGCAGCGGCAGTTCGGCTACCTTCACTTGCATCTGGGCGGCGCGGTCCAGCAAATGGAGGAAGTAAGACGGCGTGCAGCAGATGGCCGTCACCTGGAAGTCTTTCATCACCATGATCTGGCGATCGGTATTGCCGCCGGAAATAGGAATTACCGTCGCCCCCAGCGCCTCGGCGCCGTAATGCGCCCCCAGGCCTCCGGTGAAGAGCCCATAGCCGTAGGCGTTCTGAATGATGTCGCCGCGGCCAAGACCGCAGGCCAGAAACGTCCGCACCATGGCGTCGGTCCAAACGCCCACGTCGTGCTGAGTGTAGGCGACTACGATTGGCTTGCCCGTGGTTCCGCTGGAAGCGTGCAGCCGGACGATCTCTTCCAGTGGACTGGCAAACAGGCCGAAAGGGTAGGTGTCGCGCAGGTCCGCTTTCACCGTGAAGGGAAGATTGGCCAGGTCCTCCAGGGTTCGCAGATCTTCCGGCCGCAGATTTCGCTCGTTCATCCGCCGGCGATAGAGTTCGACGCGTTCGTAAGCTCCATTCCGCCGATCGATGACCCGTTGCGCTTTTCCCTCGCTGCGCTTGAGAGTCTGAGGCGCGACGAGCCGGACCTTAACCCGCAGGCCCAACGTCTGGCTCAAAGCGTGAGCAAGCTTGTTGTGCAGGTTCTCGAGCGCGGCCACCCGGTCACTTGCCACCGGGGGCGTAACCTCCACTTGAACCTCCAACTGGTCCAGCCCCGCCTCGCGCGTCAGAATAATCTGGTAATGCGGCAGCATGCCTTCCACCGCCAGCAGCGCCGTTTCCACCTGCGAGGGGAAGACGTTGACGCCGCGAATGATGAACATGTCATCGCTGCGCCGGCTGATGCGACGAATGCGGCGCAGAGTCCGGCCGCAAGGACATGAGCCGGGCACGAACGCGCTGATGTCGCGCGTGCGATAGCGAATCATCGGCATAGCCTGCTTGCTGAGGGTGGTCAGTACCAATTCTCCTTCCTCTCCCTCCGCCACCAGCCGGCCGGTTTCGGGATCGATGATTTCCGGGTAGAAGTGGTCTTCGAAGATGTGCAGACCCGCCTGGCAAGGGCATTCGATGCCCACGCCGGGACCCGTGATTTCAGTCAGTCCGTAAATATCGAAGGCCTTGATTCCGGCGGCGGCTTCGATATGGCGGCGCAAGGAGTCCGTCCAGGGCTCCGCGCCGAACACTCCCACGCGCAGCGGCAGTTCGGCGACGTTCACTTCCATCTGGGCGGCGCGGTCCAGCAAGTGGAGGAAGTAAGACGGCGTGCAGCAGATGGCCGTCACCTGGAAGTCTTTCATCACCATGATCTGGCGATCGGTATTGCCGCCGGAAATAGGAATCACCGTCGCCCCAAGCGCCTCGGCGCCGTAATGCGCCCCCAGCCCACCGGTGAACAGACCATAGCCGTAGGCGTTCTGAATGATGTCGCCGCGACCCAGACCGCAGGCCAGAAACGTCCGCGTCATGGCGTCGGTCCAAACGCCCACGTCGTGTTGGGTGTAGCCGACTACGATTGGCTTGCCCGTGGTTCCGCTGGAAGCGTGCAGCCGGACGATCTCTTCCAGTGGACTGGCAAACAGGCCGAAAGGGTAGGTGTCGCGAAGATCCGCTTTCACCGTGAAGGGAAGATTGGCCAGGTCTTCCAGGGTTCGCAGATCTTCCGGCCGCAGATTTCGCTCGTTCATCCGCCGGCGATAGAGTTCGACGCGTTCGTAAGCTCGGGCGGCGGTAGCCCGGAGGCGGCCCAACTGCAGGTCGCGCATTTGAGCCGCCGGCATATAATCCGGCGCGCTGGCAGGGTGAACCTCGGAAGAGTTTTCGATCATAATCGGTTTGTGGTGCGGGCGGCCCCTGTGGCCGGGCATCCTGCCCGCGAGTTCTTGCGGGGCTCCACCGCGGACGTCGGGGGGGCGTCCCGCACCACGGTTCTCAAGGCAGGAAACTCCGTCCTGCCTCCCGGCCCACGGCCAAGGCGTGCAGATTGGCAGCGTGCAGTTTTTCCGCCAGATTCCGCCGGATGGCCTCTGTCCAGGCTTCCTCCGGGAAAGGCAGCCACACGCTCAAGCAGCCGAGGAGGGCGACGTTGAGGCTACGCTTGTCGCGCAAGCTGCTTACCGCAACAGCGCCGGGCATGATCAGCCTGCCTCCTTCCCGCAATCTCCAGCGGTTGGGATCGACCTGGTCGGGTGATAGGACCAGAAGATAGTCGGCTGCTCCACAAGGCACCATGGGACTGTAGACTTTCTCACCAAACCGCACATCGCTGGTGACGGAGCCTCCGCGCTGGCTCATGCCGTGGATTTCGCTCTTCTTCACGTCCAGTCCGGCCTGGAACGCCACTTCGGCGACAATGTCGGAGGCCTTCAGAACTCCTTCACCGCCTAAGCCGGCAATCACGATGTTGGTTACACCCGCTTTCATAGAAATCACCGGTCTCTGTCATTTATCGTCAAGAACCCCCGGCAGAGGTTTCACATTCCGCCGCCGCTGTCCGCTCATACTCCTTGATCTTGCCTGCCGCCAGCAAACAGTTCCGGCGCGCCACGATCACCGTGAGCTTTCCGCCGGCGAGGCTGGCAGCAACCAACTCTTGAAAGGCGGCAGGATCGGCCGTCGGATCGGTCACCTGCACGCTGGGAATTCCGAGCGCACGCACCAAATCCTCAATGACGACTTTGCCGGTGGGATGGTGTTCGAGGGTTCGGCCGGTTCCCGGATGCTCCTGCATCCCCGTCATCGCCGTGGTGCCGTTGTCGAGGATAATGACGACGTGGCCGGTGGGCGGGGGATTGTAGACCATTTCCACCAAGCCGGTAATGCCGCTGTGGATGAAGGTGCTGTCGCCGATGGTGCTGACCACCCGGCGTGCCTGCTCGGGCGGCAGTGCGTGCCTGAGGCCGAGGCCCACGCCAATGCTCGCGCCCATGCAGACGCACGAGTCCGTGGCCTCGAAGGGCGGCATCACGGCCAGCGTGTAGCACCCAATATCGCTGGCCACAATGCAATCGAGGTTGTGGAGCGCGCTGAAGACGGACCGGTGTGGGCAGCCCTGGCACAATTGCGGCGGCTTGCCGGGTGGAGGAATCGGTTCCGGAGAGTTGTTCCCCGCCAGGATGCGCCGGACACGATCCACGTTCAGTTCGCCAAAACGATACGCCTCCGCCATGCCTTCGACCGCCATACCCGCCGCGCGAATAGCTTCGACGAGGTACGGATCCCCCTCCTCGATCACGACGCAACGCGCTACGCTGCTTACAAAATGGCGGATGGTCTCCAGGGGCAAGGGATAAGTCATCCCCAGCTTGAGCACCGCGGCCCCCGGCGCCGCTTCCCGAGCATGCATGAACGAGATCCCGGAAGTAATGATCCCCAACGAGCGGTCCCCAGCCGTTTCCAGGTTCGGCCCCTCGGCTTCGTTCCATTCCAGGATGCGGGCCAGCTTTTCCCGCAGGCGACGATGAGCCGGCCGCGCATTGGAGGGAACCATCACCCGCCCTTTCATATCACGGACGAACCTCGCCGGGGTGTCGGGCGGCAGAGACCTTCCCGAGGGGCGCACCACGGCCTTGGAGTGACATACGCGGGTCGTGAGCCGGAGAAGCACGGGAATTCCCCATCGTTCGGAGACCTCGAGGGCCAGCAACGTAAAGTCGTAAGCTTCCTGGGAGTCCGCCGGCTCGAGCATGGGCGCCCCCGCCGCTACGGCGTAGCGGCGGTTATCCTGTTCGTTCTGGCTCGATGCCATACCAGGGTCGTCAGCCGAAACCACCACCAGGGCGCCGCTGACGCCGGTGTAGGTGGCGGTGAACAGGGGATCGGCCGCCACGTTCAGGCCAACGTGTTTCATGGTGACCAGGGCTCTCGAATTGGTAAAGCCGACCCCGAGCCCGACTTCCAGGGCGACCTTCTCATTAGGCGCCCATTGTGCACGGCCTCCCCATTGGGAAAAGGCCTCCAGAATCTCCGTGGAGGGCGTACCCGGATACCCCGTGCCCAGGGTGACGCGTCCGTCGCGCGCCGCCCGAGCCACGGCCTCGTTCCCGCTCAATAACAATCTTTCCGGTGCGCTCATCCGTTACCTCGCGACCGGCAATTCTAACCTTGCCGGCGAGTGTAATCAAATGATATATCCGAACGCCGTTACCTGAGGCCGATGAGTTGCGTCAAATGCCAGTAGGGCTTTGTGCAGGTAATGCTATAATCATTCACTGGCCCGTTGAGGGCCTGGGAAGAAAATGAGAGGAGAGTAAGGAATGAGTACAAAGGGACGCAAGGTCCTCCCGGCTTTCGTCATTTTGGTGACGCTGGGGATCGGAATCTTGATCGGCACGGTGGTTTCTCATGGTGTGCGTGCCGCCAAGACGTCGCCAGCGGCTATGGACGCTAAACCGCTGCCCGCTCCCTCGCCGGCAGAGCTATCAAATTCCTTTGCCCAGGTTGCGGAGCAACTTTCCCCTACGGTCGTAAATATTAATACCGAAAGCACGGTTCGCGCCTCTCGCCGCCGCTTTCATGCGCCCGACGATTCGCCCTTCGGCGATTTCTTCGATAAGTTCTTCGACTCGCCAGGCGCGCCGCAAGGAGACTTTCGGCAGCAGAGCCTGGGCTCCGGCGTTATTTTGAGCCCCAACGGCTACATCCTGACAAACTATCACGTGGTTACCCAAAGCGGAGAAGACAAGCCGGTCGATAAGATCATTGTCTACCTGCGCGGCGACGATGCCAACAAGCACCCGGCCAAAATTATGGGCTTCGACAGGGAGACCGACCTCGCGATTGTCAAGATTGACGCGGGCCAACTCCCCGCTGCTTCTTTGGGTGATTCGGATGCCATGCGGGTGGGTGATTGGGTGCTGGCCATCGGAAGTCCTTTCGGCCTGGATTCCACCGTAACCGCCGGCATCGTGAGCGCCAAAGGGCGTGACATCGAGGGCGGAGTGGAGGGCCAGTTCAAGCGCTTTATTCAAACTGACGCGGCGATCAATCCTGGCAACAGTGGTGGCCCCCTGGTCAACCTGGCGGGGCAGGTGATTGGGATCAACACGGCCATCGCCACCCAGCGCGGTACTTACGACGGCGTGGGCTTTGCCATCCCCTCCAATACCGCGCGGAAGGTCTATAACGCTCTGATCACCACCGGCGCCGTACACCGCGGGGCGATTGGTGTTTCGTTCTATAGCGCCAACAATCCCTCCCTGCTGCGAAGTTTCGGGACAGATCACGGCATTGTGATTAACGGCGTTGAACCCGGCAGCCCTGCCGAGCGCGCCGGCTTAAAGTACGGAGATGTTATCCTCAGCGTCGATGGGAAAGCCATTCGGAGCGCCGACGAATTGGTTGGCATCGTCTCGGAAACCGGAATCGGCAAGAAGCTCCGCATGGAGTACCTTCGTGAGGGAAAACGGCTGAGCGCCGACGTTGAGGTGGGTGACCGCAATAAAATCGTGGCGGAATACGAGGGTGCTCCAGCCTCAGTCCAGTCCGCGGGAGCTCGGGAGGAGCAAGCCTCCGGCATGCTCGGGCTTTCCGTAAAGAGTTTAACTCACGAGCAGGCGCAGGATCTGGCGGACAAACTCCATCTGGACAGTCAGCAGGGTGTCCTGGTTATGAACGTCCAGCCCAGCGGATTCGCCTTGGACATGGGCGTTCATCGTGGCGATATCATCCTGAGCATTAACCATCATCCGGTCACTTCGGCCGAGGAGTTTAACCGCTTGCAATCTTCCCTGAAATCCGGGGATGATGTGCTGTTACTGATAGCGCGGGGTAGCGGCCCGCACGCGTATACTACGCTGTTCTTGGCGGACCGCCTGCCGTAACCGCAAGTTGGGGTCGCTGCGATGCTCCCGGGCCGTCCTGGTGGCGGCGATGTAAAATCCCATCGGGCTCGCCTTTGAGTTTTGGAATCTGAGATTTGAGATACCTCTAACTCGCGCTATTCCAGAATTGAGGAAACAGAGTTTGAATTATTGGATGAAGAAATCATTCGCAGCGTGGGCGCTCCTCGCAGCCATTGTTTGCGTGCTGTTCGCTCCGCTCCGCGCTGATACCAACCAATCACCGAAAAGCTATTCAACGACGCAGCCGAAATCCAAGACTGCCGCCAAAGGTAGCACTCAGAAGGTCTCGACCTCTTCCAGCCAACATAGCGCCACCCACCGCACCACCAAACATCGGCCGCCGTCCAAGGCCGCCCTTGCGGCCGCGGCGCGCCGGCGGCGAGCCGCCTTGCGTCCGGGACCGGATCGGATTGAAGAAATCCAACAAGCTCTCGTCAAGTCAGGCTATCTGAGTGCGGAGCCTACCGGCCGCTGGGACGATCAGACGCGCGAGGCGATGCGCCGCTATCAGGCTGATAACGGCTTCCCGGTGACTGGCCTTCCCGAGGCAAAATCTCTGATGAAACTCGGCTTAGGTCCTCATCCGCTGCCACCGGACCTGGATACCAGCAACGTCGCAAAAGCCGGCGCCAACGGGAACGCCGCCGCGACCCCTAACGCCCCAGCCGAATCCCCCACGCCGAATCCCCAGCCAGGTTCGCCCCCGCCGGCCTCACCGCAGCCGTGACCAGTAGCGCTGGCACTCTTTCCTGCGCCGCCTGCCTATCTGCCTGTTGCCTTGCTCCGCCTCTAAGTATCGATCTGCGCACGCTGCAGCCGGTCGCTGTAATCCACGTAGACCGCTTTCCATTCGGAGTAGAAATCCAGCGCCGCGGTGGCCGCTTCGCGGTGGCCGTTGCCGGTTTGCTTGGTGCCGCCAAAAGGCAAGTGAGTTTCGGCGCCGATGGTGGGAGCGTTGACGTAGAAAATGCCGGTCTCCATGTCGCGCAGGGCCTGGAATGCCCGGTTAACGTTCCTGGTGTAGATGGAAGAAGAGAGCCCGTAGACGACTCCATTGCCGATTTCAATGGCTTCCTCGAGGCTGGCACAGGGGATAATGGAAACCACCGGGCCGAAGATCTCCTCCCGGCAAATTCGCATCTCCGGCTTGCAATCGCCGAATAGGGTTGGAGTGTAGAAGCATCCAAAATCGTAGTCGCCGCCCGTCAGGCGCTCGCCGCCGCAAAGCAGCTTGGCCCCTTCATCCTTGCCGATTTCCACGTATTCCTCGACCGTTTTCAGTTGGCTGTCGTTAATGAGAGGCCCCATCTGCACTGCGGGATCGAGCCCGTTGCCCACCTTCAGCGCGCGGGCGCGAGCCACGTACTTCTCGACGAACTCCCGGTACACGTCCTTGTGCACAGCAATGCGGCTGGAAGCGGTGCAGCGCTGCCCGGTGGTGCCGAAGCCGCCCCAAATTGCCCCATCCACCGCCAAGTCCAGGTTCGCGTCCTCCATAACCATGATGATGTTCTTGCCGCCCATCTCCAGGCAGGCGTGCTTGAAAGTGCCCGCGCAAGCCTCGGCCACCTTTCGGCCCACCTCGGTCGAACCCGTGAACGAAACCACTCGCACGTCGTCGTGGGAAAGCAGGGCAGCGCCGACCTCCGGACCGCTCCCCGTAACCAGGTTCACGACCCCGCGGGGGACTCCCGCCTCCGCCAGCGTCTGGACGAGGTTGTAAGTCGAAAGCGGAGTGTCGGTGGCGGGCTTGATCACTACCGCATTGCCGCAAATGAGCGCCGGCATGATCTTCCAGGAGGGAATGGCCATGGGAAAATTCCAGGGCGTCACCAGCGAGCACACCCCGATCGGGCTGCGTACCCACATGCAGAATTTGTTGGGCAGTTCGGAGGTGGTGGTTTGCCCGAAAAGGCGCCGGCCCTCCCCAGCCATGTAATACGTCATGTCGATGGCTTCCTGAACGTCGCCCCGGGTCTCCTCGAGGACCTTCCCCATTTCGCGAGTCATCTGCCCGGCATACTCTTCCTTCCTCTCGCTCAGCAGACGCGCGGCGCGGTAGAGAATCTCGCCTCGTTTGGGAGGCGGAGTCAGCCGCCAGGTCTTGTACGCGTCCTTGGCCGCTTGAATGGCATCTTCCACGTCGTGCCGGCTCGACTTCTGAAACATTCCCACCAGTTCGCGGCGGTCGGCTGGATTGCTGTTGTCAAATGTGAGCCCGCTGGCCGATGGTACCCACTCACCATTAATGTAGTTCTTGAAGATTTTCGGCGGCGCCATTGTGATGTCCCCCTTTGAACGAAAAACTATAACAGACGCGAGTGAGGGCTTCAACCCTGCAGGGAAGGGGAATGCCCTCCGCTCTGAGACCTGTGGCGCGGGCGTCTCGCCCGCTGTGGCCCGTGCATTCCTTCGCTGCGCTCAGAACGGGCTGTGCCCGCGGGTTTCTGGCGGGGGCGAGACATCCCCTCGACAACGGGCGGGACGCCCGCACCACGCCTGTGCACGGTCGGGATATTCTCGTGGTTTCAGGGCGCCGCTCCGCGCATGGCTCTCCCGGACATCCCGTCATTCCCGCGCAAAGTAATCCACAGGCGTGTCTGATAATATTTCCGGGGTCGGGTGGGAGTTAACATAACATTTTTTGCACAGAATCCTCCGGGGTTTCCACAGGACCGGCGGAAAGGCGGAAAATGGAAACTGGAGAATTGAAACTGGAAAGCGGAAAATGGAAACTGGGAGTTTGAGACCGGATTGCGGACTGCGCCTCATTTTACGCCATTTTCCAGTTTCTGTTTTCCAGTTCCCATTTTCCAGTTTCCGTTTTCTGCGGTTGCCCACATTGCGCGGGATATGCTAACTTTAACGCTCATGTCGGCGCGTCGACATACCCATGCCTCTTCGTGAGACGGAAGCGATCGTTCTAAGGACCTACCGGCTGGCGGAAGCGGACAAGATTGCTTCGCTCTTCACACGCCAGATGGGACGCCTGCGGGCGGTGGCCGCCGGGGCTCGCCGCACCAAGAGCCGTTATGGCGCCGCGCTGGAACCCTTGAGCCATGTTCGGGCGTTCATTTACGAGCGCGAAAACCGCGACTTGCTGCGCATGAATTCCGCGGAATTGCTCGAGTCCTTCTTCGATATGCAGAAGGACTACCGGGTTCAGTTGGCAGCCCAATACCTCGCGGAAGTGGCCGAGCGCCTGATTCCGGAGAGAGAGCCCAACGACCGGGTGTTTCGCCTGTTCCTGGCCGTGCTCCGGAGCTTGAAACATTCCGGTGAAGTCACGCGGCCGCTGCTCTACTTTGACTACTGGCTTGTCCGCCTGGCGGGCTTTATGCCTGACTTCGATCTCTGCCAGAACTGCGGCCGGGCGCTTGGCGAAACCGGCGGGTTCTACCTTCCCGGGTCGGAGGGTCTCGTCTGCGACAACTGCCGAGCCGGTGTGGCGGGCCAGAGAGTCTCCGTCGCGCCCGCCGTGCGAGCTGGGTGCCAGAAACCGCTCGAGCGTTGGATCGCGGAAGAGAAGGCCCCGGCGGGTTGCCGCGAGGCTCGCCGCTTCCTCGAGGATCTCATCGAAACGCACGCCGAGCGAAAACTGGTGACGCGTGCGATGATGGAAGAGGCGGTGTAGAGCAGGGGTCGGGCGCCGGGTTTCGGGTGTCAGGTAAAAGAGCTTTGAGCTGTCAGCTATCAGCTTTCAGCAAACAGTTCTCAGTTGTCAGTTTGCAGTTCTCAGTCAAAGGACAACTTGGCGCTCTTATGTTTCCCCTGAAAGCTGATCGCTGACGGCTGAGAGCTGACAGCTTGATGCTAGGTAAGCCATTTGAAATCAATTTGCAATGCCAATTAAACAAAGTAAAACTTCAAATTCAAACAAAGTCCCGCTCAGCTTCCAGGAGATGATTTTCCGGCTCAGCCAGTTCTGGGCTGGGCAGGGATGTGTGGTGGCTTTGCCCTACGACCTCGAGGTCGGAGCGGGCACGATGTGCCCCGAGACGTTCTTTCGCGTCCTGGGGCCGCAGCCCTGGCGAGTGGCTTACGTGCAGCCTTCACGCCGGCCCGCCGACGGCCGCTACGGTGAAAATCCCAATCGCCTGCTCAAACACACCCAAATGCAGGTCATCCTGAAACCCCCACCCGCGAACGTCCAGGATATCTACCTCGCAAGTTTGGAGGCGATTGGAATCGAAGTCCGCCACCATGATATTCGCTTCGAGGAAGACAATTGGGAAGCTCCGACCCTGGGCGCCTGGGGGATCGGCTGGCAAGTCGTGCTGGACGGCCTCGAGGTCTCCCAATTCACCTACTTCCAACAGTCCGGCGGATTGGACCTCGAACCGATCAGCGTCGAGTTAACTTACGGACTCGAGCGCATCACCGCCTTCCTCCAAAACGTCGAGGACGTTTACCACATACGCTGGAACGAATCCGTGACCTACGGCGACATGCGCCGCGCCGAGGAGCTGGAACTGTCGGTTTATGATTTCGAGGCCGCCGGTGCGGAAACTTGCCGGAAGATCCTGGACCTTTACGAGGGTGAGGCAACACGCCTCCTGGCCGAGTACCGAAAGGCGGAAAACCGAAATTCGAAAATCGAAATTCGAAAATCGAAATTCGCCGAGGGTGCTGAAGCTAATCCAGAAGGACAGCAGCCTGTTACCACAAGTTCATCAAGTAATACTTTAATTAATTCTGGAGAGCCCAGCTCGAATTTCGGATTCCGAATTTCGAATTTCGGCTCTCCCGATCGCTTTCCCCTCCGCAAGGTGTACGACCTCACTTTGAAGTGCTCGCACCTGTTTAACATCCTCGACGCGCGCGGAGCCATCAGCGTCACCGAGCGCGTGGCGTTGATCGCCCGCGTCCGAAAGCTTGCTTGTTCAGTCGCCGCCATCTACGTCGAGCGCCAGACGGCGCAGGAGGTGACGGCATGAGGGAAGCCAGCCTTGAAACCCGAAGACAGCAGACGCTGCCGTTGCTCCTCGAAATCGGGTGTGAGGAAATCCCGGCGCGTTTCCTGCGCGATGCCGAACGGGGCTTGGGCGAGAATGTCCAAGCGGCCATAAGCGAGGCGCGATTACTGCCCGAGGCGAATGTAGGGGCGGTTCGCGAACCGCCCCTACACACGTACTCGACCCTCCGCCGCCTCGTCGTCCATTTTCCTGCCGTGTTAGCTTGGCAGCCGGACCGGGTCGAAGAGATTCTGGGTCCCCCGGTTAAAGTGGCAGTGAACGCGGAGGGCAAGTACACGCGGGCTGCGGAGAGCTTTGCGCAAAAGAACTCGGTCCGCCTTGAGGATTTGGTTCGCACGACTACCCCAAAGGGTGAATACCTGGCGCTTCGGAAGACTACCCAGGGGCGTCCGGCCTCTGCGGTGCTGGCGGAAATCTTGCCCGCCGCCATCCTGCGCCTGGGGTTTCCCAAGAGCATGTACTGGCTGGAGAAGTCCGACCCGCGATTCGTGCGGCCCATTCGCTGGGTGCTAGCAATCCTCGGCGAAGGGAAGCGGGCTGAGGCGGTGAGTTTTGAAATCCTGGGCGTTGACTCCGGCGATTTCACCTACGGACACCGCGTCTATAGCAAGGGCCGAGCTACCGTAAAGGGCTTCCGCGATTACGGCGCCAGGCTGCGCCGCGCCTTTGTGGAGATCGACCCCGAAATCCGCCGCCAGACGCTTCGCACAAAAACTAAAGCATTACTTGAAGATTCATTGGTTCTGGTTGATGACTCAGACCTTGAAGAATGGCTGGTAAACTCCACGGAGTGGCCTTCGGCGATCCGCGGCGGCTTTGACGAGCGGTTCCTCCATTTGCCGCGCGAGATTCTAGCCACCGTGATGCGCGACCACCAGAAGTACTTTGCGGTGGAAAACCGTGAAGGAAAACTTGAACCTTACTTCGTTGCCATCCTCAACGTCGATTCCGATGAGCGCGGACTGATCCGGCAGGGGCACGAGCGGGTTCTCCA
This sequence comes from uncultured Acidobacteriota bacterium, assembly GCA_963842495.1. Taxonomy (GTDB): domain Bacteria; phylum Acidobacteriota; class Terriglobia; order UBA7540; family UBA7540; genus CAVROP01. The sequence goes on along the minus strand of CAWJHY010000076.1, from coordinate 127,198 downwards.
GGCGCGCTTCAGCGACGCGGAGTTTTTCTGGAATGCGGACCAGCGGCTTCCCCTGCGTGATCGGCCCCCTCGTCTTGAGAAGGTCACCTATCAAGCGAAATTGGGCAGCTACGCCGACAAGGTCCGGCGCATGCACGCCATAGCCTCGCGCCTCTCCGGCAAACTCGAAGCTCAGGGAACTCTGCAGGCAGGACAGCGCGAGCAGGTGTTGAGGGCTGTCGAACTCTGCAAGTGCGACTTGACCACCCAGATGGTGCAGGAGTTTGCGGAACTGCAGGGCGTGGTGGGCGGACTTTACGCAAAAGCTCAAGGAGAACCTGAAGCTGTGGCGACGGCGATCTACGACCACTACTTGCCGCAGGGAGCGGAAGACAAGTGCCCACGAAGCCCCCTCGGCGCTCTGGTCTCTCTGGCCGACAAACTCGATGCGGTCGTGGCTGGATTCGCGGTCGGTAACGGACCCACCGGATCGAGCGACCCCTTTGCGATCCGGCGTCAGGCCAACGCCGTTATTAAAGTACTACTTGAATTATCGGCATCTATTGAATTGGATTCAGAAATAGAATTTGAATTGAGTTCTCTCAGTGAAAGGCTGACTTTTGAGTCCGTCGAAGTCGCGGACGCGATCCGGAAATTCATGCGGGAACGTCTGACCTTCCATCTCGAGACGGTCGCCGGTTTGCGCTACGATACGGTGCGCGCCGCGATGGGCGCTGGTCAGGCGGTGTTCGAGCCCGCCCAGGTCCTGGCGCGAGCGCGGGCAATTGAGCGGATCCGTTCGAGCGATGATTTCCTGAGCCTTTCGCAATCCGCCAAACGCATTCGCAATATTCTGAATAAGTCCGCCCAGCCTTCCGACTTGGAAGGCCGGGAGTTCGACCCTGGGCGTCTTGAGGAGGGGCCGGAACGGGACCTGTACGCGGCATACGAGCGAGTTCGGGATGAAGCGGCGCAGAAGCGCTCGGCCGGCGACATCCACGCGGCACTCGAGTCCGTCGCTTCGCTGCGCTCTCCCGTGGACCTCTTTTTCGATAAGGTGCTGGTGATGGCCGAGGACCCGGAGGTTCGGAGGAACCGGCTGCAATTGCTGATTAGCCTCGATCGGCTATTTACGGAAGACGCGGACTTATCCCTGATTGAGAAGGCCAATGTCGACGCGTTGACATGAGAGAGGCTCCGATAGCTAGTGGACGATTCGCTTGTGGCTGGCGGGCGAGTTGCGGCATGGTGATGAGTGTGATGGGGGACAAACTATGAAACTGCGCTTGCTAGTCGAATTCGACTCCGCCACTAAGCGGTGGTCTGCAGTATTTCCCGAACTGCCTGGTTGCGCTTCTGCGGGCGATACGGAGGAGGAAGCGGTTCGCAACGCTAAGGAAGCGCTGGAACTGTGGTTTGAACCTTCCGAAATCAAACCTGCCGAGGGCGCGAAACTGCTCGAAATGTCGCTCCCGTGAGCCCCCACATTCCCGTCCTGAATGCTCGGGACGTCACCCGCGTATTGAAGCGAAGTCGAAAGTCAAGAGTTGACAGTCAACAGTCGACAGTTAACAGTCAAAAGTGGAAGGTGCAGCGATGCTTTGCTCTTTGGCGGGTGATCCTCGATTGTGGACTGCCGCCTTTGGGCTGTGGACTGTCAACTGTGAACTGTCAACTCTGGACTTTTGACTGTCAACTGTTGACTGTCAACTGTCAACTTCTTTACCGCCATTGCAAAATCCCAGCAAATGCGCCAAAATCGTGGGTCGCTCAGCCGCCACGAGAACGCTAGGGGCTCTGAATCAACCTTCAGTGAGCTGAAAGCTGATAGCTGAGAGCCGAAGGCTGAGGACTGAAAACTGAAAACTGCAAACTCAAAGGAGTGCTCATGGAAAAATACGTTTATTTCTTCGGGGACGGCAAGGCGGACGGCAACGGCGCCATGAAAGACGTGCTGGGCGGCAAGGGAGCCGGCCTGGCGGAAATGACGAACGCGGGTCTGCCTGTTCCTCCCGGCTTCACGATTGCCACTTCGGGTTGTCGCCTCTACTTTCAAAATGAGAACAAAACACCCGATTTCATTCTGGCCCAAAAGAATGAGGCGCTGGCAAAACTGCAAAGCCTTCTGGGACAGAAGCTTGGGGAGCGGAAGAATCCCCTTTTGGTATCGGTGCGTTCCGGAGCCAAGTTCTCCATGCCCGGCATGATGGACACCGTCCTGAACCTCGGCATGAACGACGATGTTGTTGAGGTGTTCGCCGAGAAAACCAACAACCCGCGTTTTGCCTACGACAGCTACCGGCGTTTCATCCAGATGTTCGGCAACGTGGTGATGGAAATCCCCAAAGACAAGTTCGAGCATGTGTTCGACGGGCAAAAGAAAAAGAAGAAGGTGAAGCTCGACACCGAGCTTACCGCCGAGGATCTGAAGGAAGTGATTGCGGAATACAAGAAAGTGGTCCGCAAGGCTGCCGGCAAGGACTTCCCGCAGGACCCCCAGATTCAACTGAACATGGCGATCGAGGCCGTATTCCGCTCCTGGTACAATCCGCGCGCCAAGACCTACCGGCGCTTGAACAAGATTTCTGATGATCTGGGGACGGCGGTGAACGTCCAGACCATGGTCTTCGGCAATATGGGCGACACCTCGGGGACGGGCGTCGGCTTCACGCGCGACCCGGCCACAGGCGCCAAGGAGTTCTACGGCGAATTCCTGATGAACGCCCAGGGCGAGGATGTGGTGGCGGGAGTGCGGACGCCTGTACCGATCAAAGAACTCGAGAAGATCTTGCCGGACGTTTACCACCAACTTCACGAGATCACTACCCGGCTCGAGCAGCACTACAAGGATGTGCAGGATTTCGAGTTCACCATTCAGGAGGGAAAACTCTACATGCTCCAGACCCGCAGCGGCAAGCGCACGGGCCCGGCGGCGGTGCGGATTGCGGTGGAGATGGTGCACGAAGGCCTGCTCACCAAGAACGAGGCGCTGCTGCGGGTGGAACCCGATCAACTCAACCAGTTGCTGCACCCTGTGCTGGACGAATCAAAGCCCTTGAAAGTGCTTGCCACAGGCTTGCCGGCATCGCCTGGCGCCGCAGTAGGGCACGTGGTGTTCACCGCCGACGAGGCGGTGGTGGAAGGGAAGACCCAGCCGGTAATCCTGGTGCGCGGCGAGACCGTCCCGGACGATATCCATGGGATGGAGGTGGCGGTGGGGATTCTGACTTCGCGCGGCGGCATGACCTCCCACGCGGCGGTGGTCACTCGCGGCATGGGCAAGCCGTGCGTGGCGGGCTGCGGGGCCGCGGAAGTGGACGAAAAGAACAAGCAGTTGAAGATCGGCAGCACTCTCCTCAAGGAAGGGGACTGGATTTCCCTGGACGGGTCAACGGGCCGGGTGATCGAGGGCAAGTGCGATCTGGTGCCGCCGGATCCGAAGAGCGGTGTATTCGCCGAGTTCATGAAGTGGGCCGACGAGGCAAGGGAACTCGGCGTGCGCGCCAACGCCGACATCCCGCGCGACGCTCTGGCCGCCGTCAATTTCGGCGCCGAGGGCATCGGGCTTTGCCGCACCGAACACATGTTCTTCGCCCAGGAGCGCCTGCCTCATGTGCAGCGCATGATTATGGCGTGCAAAGAAACGGAAGATCCTAAAGAGGCCGCGGGCTACGCCAAGGAACGCCGCGCCGCTTTGTCCAAACTGCTTCCCATGCAACGCAAGGATTTCTTCGGGTTGTTCAAGGCCATGGCAGGGTTACCGGTGACCATCCGCACTTTGGATCCTCCCCTGCACGAATTCCTTCCCAAGCGGGAAGAGCTGATGGTGGAAATTGCGACGCTTGAGGCGCTGAAAAAGAAAGGCCCTAAGCTCAGTCAGGCCAAAAAGTTACTGGAAGTAGTTGAATCTTTACATGAATTTAATCCGATGCTCGGCCTGCGCGGATGCCGGCTGGGGATCATGTACCCCGAGATCACCGAAATGCAGGCTCGAGCGATCTTCGAGGCGGCTTGCGATTGCAAGAAGAAGGGAATCGAGGCAAAGCCCGAAGTTATGATTCCGCTGGTCGGCGAGGTGAAGGAACTCGAGCTTCAGAAACAGATTGTGGATCGCGTGGCCGGGGAGGTCTTCGCCAAGAAGGCAGTCAAGGTTGATTATCTGGTGGGCACCATGATCGAGTTGCCCGCCGCGGCTCTTTCCGCCGGCGAGATCGCTCAGCAAGCTGAGTTCTTCAGCTTCGGGACGAACGATCTGACCCAAACGACTTTCGGGCTCTCCCGCGACGATTGCGGCAAGATCATCAACGCCTACGTTAAGGAGAAGATTTGGCCTGCGGATCCGTTTGCGGTGCTGGATCCGAAACGCGTGGGCAGGCTGTTGAAGCTCGCCACCGCGGAAGGGCGGGAAACTCGCAGCAACCTCAAAGTCGGCATCTGCGGCGAGCACGGAGGCGACCCGGCCTCGATCGAGGTGTGCGCTGAGGCGGGGTTGAACTATGTTAGCTGTTCGCCTTATCGCGTGCCCATCGCGCGGCTGGCGGCAGCGCAGGCGGCCGTGAAGAAGCAGGAGAAGGCCGCTTACTCAACAGCGTAAGAGCAGTTGTCAGGTTCGGGGTGTGATGTTTCACCGAGAAGCTTAAGGGCGGCCCTTGTGGCCGCCCTTCGGCAAACCTGACGGGAAAAGCTCGGGCAAGGGGGGTGTTGTGCCCGGGGGGTTTATCACAGATCGGATTTCTTCTCTCTGCCAGACATTATAACTTTATTATTTTAAAGTAGATTGTCGAGATAACATTAAGTAATGCTTTGAGAGTTGGCCTCGCCCTTCGGTATCTACCTATGTCGCTTGCGGCTGAGCGCTCGTTCCATCGCCACTCTGACAATCTGTGTGCCGGAGGCACCTTGGAGTGCGGCGGCTTGACGCCGCCTTGAAATTATTATTCGAGGCGCATGACCACGACGTGCGAGCCCTCTTTACTCAATCGCTGCTCTTCGTCCAAGTTAACACTGTGGTCCGCACAATAAGAAGAATGGCGTCAAGCCGCCGCACTCCCCTGAGTTTCGCGCATTCTCGTGGTTCCCGGTTGTCGCTGGCGTGGAGAGCGACTTTCATGATTGTCGGCGCGCCGACATTGCCTGGTTGCAACATCCAAGCATGTGCTCGCCAGACTTTACTCTCAGTTTTCGCTGTCGCATCTTCCCACCGTAGGAGGCAATTCCATGTCCGAAAACAATCGAGTAGACGACTTAATTGGCCGCCGGAGGTTCATCGGGGCTTCCGGCGCGGCTGTCACCTTATGGAGTCTCGCGCGCTGCGTGGGAAACGGTAAGGGCGCCCGCCTCTTCGTTGGGGATGGCGGGGCCGGCCCAGTAGGCGCGCACACCTTCGGCTATCAGGGGGAGCAATTCCTCTTGGACGGGAAGCCCTTTTTAATCATCTCCGGTTCGATGCACTATCCCCGTGTGCCGCGCCCGTACTGGCGGGACCGTATGCGCAAAATGCGCTCTCTGGGCTTGAACACCCTCTGCACCTATGTATTCTGGGACCTGCACGAGCCGCAGCCGGGCAAGTTCGATTTTACCGGCAATCTCGATGTCGCCGCATACGTTCGGACAGCGCAGGAAGAAGGTCTATGGGTAATTGTTCGGCCCGGCCCTTACATTTGCTCGGAGTGGGATTTCGGCGGCCTTCCTCCCTGGCTTTTGTCAATCCCTGGCATGAAGGTTCGGACCGCCGATCCGCGCTTCCTCGACGCAGCGGGAAAATACCTGCGACGGGTGGGGGAGCGGCTGACGCCCCTGCAGATCACGCGTGGCGGACCGATCCTCATGGCGCAGGTGGAAAACGAGTACGGGTCTTTTGGTCACGATCACGATTACACGAACGCCATCCGGAAATCCATCCGGGATGCCGGTTTCGAGATAACGCTCTACACCTCTGACGGGTCAGATGCCTCGGAGCTTCGCGGCGGAGCTTTCCCTGACCTCCCCGCGGCGATCAATTTCGGGCAAGGCGATCCCTCTCCCGAGTTCGCCAGATTTGCCAAAATCAGACAAGGCGCCCCGCGTATGTGCGGCGAGTACTGGGACGGCTGGTTTGACCACTGGGGCGAGGAGCATCATGTCACTTCCCCCGAGGAAGCCGCGCGGGGAATTGAGTGGATGCTGTCGCGCGGGATTTCCGTCAATCTTTACATGGTACACGGCGGCACAAGCTGGGGATTCATGAGCGGGGCGAATTATGACGGAAGCTATCAACCGGACATTTCCAGCTATGATTACGACGCGCCCATCGACGAGGCGGGCCGGCCCACCAAGAAGTTCTCCCTGATTCGTGAGGTTGTCACGAAATATCTGCCGGCAGGTTCGCGCTTGCCCGAGTTGCCCGCTCCGTTGCCCATAATCGCGATTCCGCGCTTTGAGTTGAGAGAGGTGGCTGCCTTGGACGGCCTGCTGGGAAAGCCGGTCCACTCTGACCAGCCGCTTTCCATGGAGGTGCTGGGGCAGAACTACGGATTCGTTCTATACCGGACACGAGCCGCCAAAGCACTTAAAGGAATACTTGAAGTAAAGGAGATAAGGGATTATGCCGTCGTGTTTCAGGGAGTCCGGAGGTTCGGAGTTCTGGATCGCCGCCTGAACATGCATGCGGTCGAAGTGGAACTGGAAGACGGCGCGCCCCTGGATATTCTTGTGGAGAATATGGGCCGCGTCAATTTCGGTCCGCACCTGGTAGAGGACCGGAAAGGAATCGTTGGACCAGTCACGATTGCGGGCTCAATCTTGACGGGTTGGGAGAATTATCTGTTGCCGATGACTGACCTTTCGCACTTGCGATTCTCTTCTTCAGGTCCGAAGGGTCCTACCTTCTTTCGAGGACAGTTTGAATTGACGTCATTGGGAGACACATTCCTGGACATGCGCGGGTGGGCAAAAGGGTATGTGTGGGTGAACGGTCACAATCTGGGCCGTTACTGGAAGATTGGGCCGCAGCAAAGCCTGCTTCTGCCGGCAACCTGGCTTAATCAGGGAACGAACTCGGTGGTGGTGCTCGACCTTGAGCCGGGAGAGCGCAGAACACTTCAAGGGGTGAAAGACCCGATTTGGTCAACGCCCAAGCCGTAGTTCGGGTATTGGCCTGCGTCGGATTCCCGCGATACATAAAGTATTAGTTTAAGTATCGATTTGGCGGACCTCGACGGCGCGCCATCCTTTGCCCCGCGGCGCGAGAGGGCAAGACGATATCAAAACGGCTTACGCCGAGGCGCGAAGACGTAAAGGGAGGCAATGCGGCAGTCATTGTTTGCCTTTGCGAGCTTGGCGCCCTTTGCGGCTTCGCGTGAGCCCGAATTCTCCATTCTTAGATTAAAGGGCAGGTTCCGGGCGGGCTCGACGCTGATCCGAAGTTAGGTTCAGGACCGCATCGCCGCTCGTGGGCGCGGCGTCTCGTACAGTTTTCGGGTGAGACGACTTCAATCCCGTGGAATATCTTTCTGCGGTGATGCAACTTTCGGTCCTAATGTGCATCCTAATGCCTGAGTGGCGGAAAGGTGTTGTGTCTCAGCCACATTTCGGGAGGCTATCTGTGCCGTCCCGTGGTGATCCCCTAGACGCGGAAAGCCGCCGCAGCCGGACCGTTGACCTGCGAGTAAAAGCAGTGATCTCGCGAAGCCAGGGTGATATAATCGGGAAGAACAGTTTGAGAGGTGAATCCATGGGCACACGGCGAATGCAAGTGGTGGCGCTTCTGGCAGTATTCTGTCTCGCGGCTCTTCCAGTGCGCGGCGACGACAAGAAAAAAGACGACGTCGACGAAATCGGCAACCGAAAAGTTGCCCACATGAGCATCATTTCCCAGGAAAAGGAGATCGCCATCGGCAAGCAGTACAGCGTAGAAGTTGAGCGTTCCGCGAAGCTGCTCACGGACCCTGTCATCAACGAGTACGTCAACCGAGTGGCTCAGAACGTGGCGCGCAATTCGGACCTCAAGATTCCGCTCACGGTGAAGGTTATTGACGATCCCACGCTCAACGCCTTTGCTCTGCCCGGCGGCTTCCTTTACGTGAATACAGGTCTGCTCCAGGCTGCGGAAGAGGAAGACCAAATAGCGGGAGTGATAGGGCATGAAATCGCGCACGTGGCCTGCCGCCACTGGGCAAGCCAGATGACTAAAGCCACCTTTCTGCAATTCGCCATGCTGCCGCTCATGTTGGTGCCCATGTCCTACCCGGTATACATGGGTGTGATGGAAGCATACATGAATGGCGTGCCGCTGGCCTTTCTAAAGTTCAACCGAGGCGCCGAGGCGGAAGCGGACTATCTTGGAATTCAATATATGTACAAGGCGGGCTACGACCCGAACTCTTACGTCGCCTTTTTCGGCAAAGTCATGGACGAGGAGCGGCGAACGCCGGGAAGCATGCCACAGGTCTTTATGGACCACCCGCCGACCGGCGACCGGATTATCAAGTGCGAATCGGAAATCAAACAGATTCTGCCCAAAAAGGAGCAGTATCTGGTTTCGACGTCGGAGTTTGACGACGTCAAGGCCCGCTTGCAACAGGTGATCAGCAACCGGAAGAGGTTGAAGCCCGGCGAGACCGGCGGGCCCACACTGCGCAAGCGGCAGCCCAGCGACCAGACCTCAGCCCCGACCCAGACCGCGGGGCAGAGTTCAGGCAGCAGCAGCGCCGGCGATGAGCAGCCGCCGGTGCTCAAGCGACGAAGCGACTCCTCTTCCGACTCAGGTTCAAGTACTCCTTCAAGTCCAAGTTCTACTTCCGGAACGTCAACAGGAACCACTCCGAGTTCGACTCCTGCCTCGAGTCCAAGCACCACTCCGAGCCCGAATACGACCTCAAACCCGAACCCGAATACGACCTCAAACCCGAACCCGAATCCCAACTAGAGGTTTTCCCTCTCCGCGCCAGGGATGGCCGCTCGCAAGCGTGGGGGGCCATTCTTGTTTAGGAACAGGGGTTAGGGATTAGGGTGTCCTTTCGGCAACGCTGCTTAACTCCACGTTCCTGAAGTGCTAGCGTCGGTCTCATGCCCAGCGGGGCAAGGAGGACCGACGATGACCAACGAGTTTCCTGACATTCCCCCTGACATGCGGAAGGTTTATCGGCGTCTACGGCGATGGCGCAGTTCGCACGCTCGCCGTGTGCCGTTTCCAGATTCTTTGTGGGCAGCGGCAGGAGAACTGGCGCGAGAGCATGGAATAAACCGCACGGCGAAGGCTCTCAGTCTGGAATACGGCAAGCTGAAGGAGCGTGCGGGAGCGGCGGGGCCAGCGAAGAAGGTCGTGAGAAAGGTAACGTCAGCGATCCCGCGCCACGCACGTCCGCCCGTGCCGGCAACATTTATGGAGCTAATTACGCCACGGCCCGGCAGCGTGGCGAGCGCGGTGGTGGAGTTGGAAGGGCCGCGCGGTCGGATGAAGATCGAGTTCAAGGGCGTGGCCACGGCGGAGTTGGTGGCGCTGAGCCGGGCACTGTGGGACGGTGAGGCATGATCCAGGTTACCCCGCAGATGCGCATCCTGGTGGCGGTGGAAGCGGTGGACGGCCGCAAAGGTATCGACTCGCTGGCGCGGTTGTGCCAGGAGCGGCTCGAAGCGGATCCTTTTTCCGGCTGCTTGTTTGTTTTTCGGAGCCGGCGCGGAACCGCGGTTCGTATATTGGCCTATGACGGCCAGGGGTTTTGGCTCGCGCAGAAACGGTTATCGAAGGGGCGATTTCGCTGGTGGCCGGAAGGCCGGAATACGCACGAGCTGGCGCGGAGTCTGGCGGCGCATCAACTGCAAGTGTTGTTGGCGGCGGGCGACCCGATGGCCACTCAGGCGGCGCCGGCGTGGCGGCCGGTAAACGTGGTGAGTTGAGAAGAAATGGCGCGAGGCACTTGCGTTCTAAATTCTTCTCTGCTACGCTCGGGGGCATGGAAGGAGAGTTTCGCTATCGGGGTCGGGTGATCACCGCGGCGGAAGTGGAATTTATCCGTCAGTTGATCGCCCAATATCCCCACACCAATCGGCGGCAGCTTTCACTGCGGCTGTGCGAAGCCTGGGAGTGGAAACAGGCCAACGGCGCACTGCGTGACATGGTCTGCCGAGGACTGCTGCTGGAACTGGAGCGGGCCGGGCGCCTGCGGTTGCCGCCCGCGAGCCATGTGCATCGCAACCCGTCGCTGCGGCGTGCGACGCATGGGGAGAAAGTCCTAGCTCCGCTGCGGCTCGATACCACTCCTCTGGAAGTTCCGCTGCGGGCGCTGCGACCGTTGGAGTTTCAGCAAGTGCGGCGCATGCCCGAGGAGCCGCTGTTTAATTACCTCATCGCCCAGTACCATCCGCTGGGCTACGCGCGGCCGGTCGGGGAACACCTCAAATATCTGGTCTCTGCCGCGGGCCGGGTGATTGCCTGCCTGGCCTGGTCCTCGGCCCCGCGGCATCTGGGCGCCCGCGATCGCTTTATCGGCTGGTCGGCAGAGGCGCGGCGCCGCAATCTCCATTTTCTCGCCTACAACCCGCGCTACCTCATTTTGCCTTGGGTACGCGTCTCCCATCTGGCCTCGCACGTTTTGGGTCAGATGGCGAGAAGAATCGCGGGAGACTGGGAGCGGGCTTACGGACACCCGATCTGTTTTCTGGAGACCTTCGTTGATCCCGAACGCTATCGCGGTACCTGCTATCGGGCGGCGAACTGGGTGGTGATGGGGCGGACGACAGGCCGGGGGAAGAACTGCCCCAACATGCGGCCTAACCGCTCGATCAAGGAAGTGCTGGGCTATCCGCTCACGCCGCGCTTTCGGGAGTTGCTGGCGAAAGTAGAGTAAACATCCCCTGAGCGGAGCGAAGGGATGAAACCTGCGAAGGAGCAGATCGAAGTGAATCTGGAAGAGCTGGCCGCGCTGGTGGAGCGGGCGCGCCAAGGGCCGTTGAGCGAAGCGGACTGTGAGAGGCTGGAAGACGCGATCCAGGCGCTGAGCGTTCTGATCGAGAGGATCGGGGAAAAGAACACGACGATCAGCCAACTGCGTGCGCTGTTGTCGAAGCCCAGCACGGAGAAGACCAGTAAGGTATTGGAGCAAGCTGGGATCCAGGCCCCTCCGAGAAATAGTCCCCCTGCCAACCCGAGCGAAAATAAGCAACCCAAGCCGGGGCACGGGCGAAACGGCGCCCGGGCTTATCGCGGCGCCGAGCGAATCAAAATCCCGCATGGTGCTTTGAAGTCCGGAGATCACTGTCCGGAATGTTTACAGGGAAAGGTGTACCCGTAGAAAGACCCCGGGCTGCGCATCCGAGTGGTGGGCCAAGCGCCGATGGCGGCGACGGTCTATGAGCTCGAACGTCTGCGCTGCAATCTGTGCGGCGAGGTTTACGAGGCGGAAGCGCCGCCCGAGGTGGGGGAGAAAAAGTACGAGGCCAGCGCCGCGGCGATGATCGCACTGTTGAAGTACGGCAGTGGCGTTCCGTGGGATCGGCTGGAGAGGCTGGAGGCGAGTTTGGGAATTCCACTGCCGGCTTCGACCCAGTGCGAAATCGTGGCGGAAGTGGCGGAAGCCCTTCGGCCCGGTTTCGAAGAGTTGATCCGCCAGGCCGCGCAAGGCGAAGTCTTTTATAACGATGACACCCGCATGAAGATCCTGGCCCTGGCGAGGGCAAGCCCTCCGCGCTCGGAGGAGGAGGAAGCCTCGTCGAGCTCCCAGGAACGGACCGGACTGTTCACCTCCGGCATCGTCTCGACGACGCGGCAGGGGCAGCGGATCGCGCTGTTCTTCACCGGGCGGAAGCATGCCGGGGAGAACCTTGCCCGGGTGTTCATCGAGCGGGCCAAGGGGCTCGCGCCGCCCATTCAAATGTCCGATGCCTTGTCACGCAACGTGCCGAAGCTGGAAGAGAAGCTGGAAATTCTCTGGGGAAACTGCAATGCCCATGCTCGGCGTCGCTTTGTGCAGGTGACGCCGAACTTTCCCGAGGAGTGCCGGTTCGTGCTGGAAAGCTTCCGCGACATCTATGGTTACGAAGCCGAGGCCCAGCGGCAGGGTCTCGTGCCCGAGGCGCGGCTGCGCTTTCACCAGGAGCACAGCCAGCCGGTGATGGAGGCCCTCCACGCTTGGTTCGAGGCCCAGTTCGTGGAAAAGAAAGTGGAGCCCAACTCCGGTCTGGGCGAGGCCATCACTTATTGCTTGAAACGTTGGACTCGGCTGACGCTGTTCCTCCGCCAAGCGGGGGCGCCGCTGGACTCGAACCTCGTGGAGCGCGCCCTGAAGAAGGCTATTCTTCACCGCAAGAATTCCCTATTTTATAAGACCGAAAACGGCGCCGAGGTGGGTGATCTGTTCATGAGCCTGATCCACACCTGCGAATTGCACGACGTCAATCCCTTCGACTACCTCACTGAGTTGCAGAAACACGCTGAGGAGCTGGCGAAGAACCCGGCAGCCTGGATGCCGTGGAATTACCGCCAGACCCTTCTGCAACCCGGTATGAGCAAGGAACCTGCATAGCCCCTACCTGGAGTAGAATACTTCCCACCTGGCCGGAAACCATAGTCTGCGGCCATGGCGGAGCGGCACTTGAAAATGGCAGAAATACGGGCCTCCCACAAGACGAAATCGCCAAGGGTTTTTGGCCACCCCTCCGGACGAAGCAAAACGGTGGTTCGGGCGGGTCTCTACGCCAGCGTTTCTACCCAAGACCAGCAGACCGTTCCCATGCAAACCCGTGCCCTGCGGGAATACGCCACCCGCCGAGGTTGGAGGATCGCTTTGCAGGTGAAAGAAATCGGCTCGGGCGCTTCTCAGCGGGAGCGGCGAGAGCAACTGCTGGAAGCGGCACGTCGCCGTGAGATCGACGTCGTGTTGGTGTGGCGACTCGACCGCTGGGGCCGGTCGGTCACGGACCTGCTGGCAACCCTGCAGGAACTGGAACATCTGGGAGTCGGTTTCGTTTCATTGACCGAAGCCCTGGATCTGACCACACCCGCCGGTCGAGCCATGGCCGGCTTATTAGCCGTCTTCGCCGAGTTCGAAAGAGAGATTCTCCGGGAACGTGTCCGCGACGGCTTGGCGCACGCGCGCCGAAACGGCCAACGTCTGGGCCGACCACTCACGGCGGCCCTCCATGCTGACCAGGTCCGCAAGCTCTATCGTACGGGTATCAGCAAAGCCGAGATTGCCCGTCGGTTGCAGATCGGGCGCACTTCCGTCCGCCGCATCCTGGCAACGAACAGGAGATGAAATGCCTACCAAGAGAATCTGGCTTCCGCAAGACATCTACCAACTGAAGGTGATGCTTCGCGACACGAGGCCACCGATCTGGCGCCGCCTCCTGGTGCCGGCGGGCCTGACGCTCGAAGTGTTCCACGACGTGCTGCAAGTGACGATGGGATGGGACGACTCCCACCTGCACGAATTCCGCATCGGCCCGAAGCGGTTCGGGAAACCCTATCCCAACGACTGGCTCGTGGGGCGGCCCGCCATCGGCAACGAGCGCACCACGCACCTGTTCACGGTTCTCGGCAAAGTCGGAGCAAAGGCCATGTACACCTACGACTTTGGAGACGGTTGGGAGCACGTGATCGTTGTGGAGAAAGTGCTGCCGCCCGATCCGGCGGGCCACTATCCGATCTGCGTGGGCGGCAAACTTCAAGGTCCGCCCGAAGACTGCGGCGGCGTTCCGGGTTACTACAATCTCTTGGAAGCTCTCCGCGATCCAGACCACGAGGAACATGAGGACCTATTGGAATGGGTGGGCGGCGAGTTCAACCCCGACGCCTTCTCAGTCGATGAGGTCAACCAGAAACTCGCACCTCTCCAACGCTGGTGGGCAAAAACCTCAAAACGCCCATGATCCCCCAGGGATGCGGCGCTCTTGCCACTGATTACGCACGCCTACCGAAAGCTCACGGATTAGGGAAGAGAGATGTCGGAACGCGGAACGGGCGAGAGGGGGCTGCGTGTGCTAGTCCTCAATCCCTAATCCCTGTTCACTAAGCCCTGTTCACTAAAAGTGGGGCGGTGCGGGCGGGGGAGCTATTCCGAGCTTTCGTAGTTCCTCGGAATAGTACTTGCGGTAGAGGATTTCCCATTCTCCGCCGCCTTCCACGATGGTTCGCTTCTGTGCGGCGATGCGGCCTTTCACAAGCTGGTCGATCTTTTCTTCTTCCTGCATCAGTTCCGTGAGGATCTTGACGATCTGCACGCGGATGCTATTGGGCTCGTCGTAGATTTCCACTTCATCTAGAGCCTCAATGGCGGCCATGACCTGGTGTGAAATCTGAACGATCTTTTCGTGAGTCATTTTCATGGTCGCTGGACTACCCGCCTCAGAGAATGGCCTTCCGCTGGCGTACCAATTCTTTCTTGATGGCTTTGAAGGCGTCTTCGTAACTGGCGCCCAGCTCTTTCATCTGGTTACCGTGCTCCTCCAGGATTCTTCGGACTTCGTCGTTGATGCGATCCTCGAGGCTTAACTCTTCCAGCATCACCTGGTTGATGACCTCGGTGACATATTCCGGCTGTTCATAGGTGATCAGCCCGTCATCGGTCAGCCGCTTCAATACCTGCTTGGCCATGTAGGCGACATACTCGCGCTGAAACTGCATGGATGATGGGCCTTTCCTTGACGCTTGTGATACGCTAGTGTATATTTCATAGGTTGCAGGTGTCAAGGTTGTGCAGCAGGTAGTGCCCTGATTTGACTGGTGGCGCGGGGCTTCAGGCCGGCAACTGTCAACCTTAAGTCCGCCGTTGCGCGGCAACCAGGACAGTACCACGCCGCGCGCCCTGCGCCGTCTTGGACTGGGCGGGGCGGTTAGCTCAGTTGGTTAGAGCGTCTGCCTTACAAGCAGAAGGTCGCCCGTTCGAGCCGGGCACCGCCCACCAGAAACCTGGTGACGAGTGAGAAGGAGAGACCAGGGTATCACCGGTTTTGGCTTGTCACTCTTCACTCGTCACTCGTCACTGCTTTCCAGGGGACGTAGTTCAGCTGGTTAGAACGCATGCCTGTCACGCATGAGGTCGCGGGTTCGAGTCCCGTCGTCCCCGCCAGCTTTCTGAATGACTTGCGGATGTATAGCTTCGGATATGTCCTCTTTTGTGACGTTCTTTGTGACGTAACCCCCCTCGGAATCCCCCTGGTTTCGGTTGTTGCCCCGCTTCATGGCGAGTGCGTCCAAGGCCCGGCGCTTCCGTAAGTTCTACGGGCTTTGCCTTCAGAGCGGCAACGCCTATCGGTACACCTTGCACGCGGGTTACTCACGCGAAGCGGCCAAGTCGAAAGTATACTTGTTGGCAAGACGAGCCAGGGAAGCCGCAGAGATGGGTTAGCCTGAAATGAAAAGGCCCGCCGGCAGGAAGGGTCTTATTTCAGGCGAGCCATCGCGCGGCGCCGGCCCAACGCGTGGGCAGGTGAGGTCCGATTGTGGCGATAACCCTGCGGGCCGCACGCCACAATAGCGTTGGTTCATCAAATCGTATTACGATCGTCGGAACATAGGTTACGTAGCGTGACAATGGCGGACCTGTACCGCCCCAGATAACCAGTTCTTCCAGTTTCTGCCCGATGAGATGTTCGATGAGGTAGGTTCGCAGCACTAGGGAGAGAGAATACTGACCGAACTCCTGGTCGTTATTGTATTGGAAGCACAACACTGTCCCGCGCGGCTTGCACCACCCCCCCAGTACACTTAACCACTCGCCCATGTGATGCCTCAGCCCCATGGCGAGTGGACAATCAGTGGTAGCCACCATGTTCAACTGCGTTTCCACGCGTACCAGGTCAGCCGCATCGTAATGTTTGGTTTTGGGGGCAAGGTGGGACACCGCCGAATGCAACTCGTCCCTCGAGAGACCCTCTACCCAACTATGGCCCGCTGCTTCGAAACGTCGCCGATAGTATCGAAAATTATGCCGGGTAGTGTAACCCAAACCCTGGAGAAAATCTTCATAGGTGCCGGGCAGCGCCAAGTGAGCATGAGATTTCCAAAGAGTGGAATCCTCAAATACAAGGTTGGAATAACGTGCGTCGAGACCTGTGGAGCTTGCGAACTGCTTCACAGCCTCAAGTTCATCGCTAGCCTGCGGGACTCTAAGTAACACACCCCTTATCCTCGGATGCGCGAGCAGGCTCTCCAAAGCAACGCGGAAGAAGACCTGCCGATGCCGAGGATCCCCCAGGAGGGGAGAGGACAGACTTCCGTCGGCATAAACAACGCCGCTGGGAATGCCGGCCAACACTCTCTCCTTTGCATAGAGTAGTCCGACGACTTCGCACCCGCAGTAAATGGCCACGACCCTGGGCCGCCAACCAACGGACGCCGAGGCCAGGAAAAACTCCGGGGTCAGCATTGGGTCAGCTTGCTGCATGAGCCGGCTTGCTGCCCCCCGTAGCTGGCGAATCTTGGTGCCGGATGATAAGACGACCCCTGAGTAACTGCTAGCGCAGCAGTCACTGGGCAAGTGCGCAGGAGTCCCCTTCACAACAAAATCGTTCAACCGTATTCTCCGTTTTCAATCCTTGGCTTTCCGTTAGCATACGCCTAACCGCCTCTGGGCGCAAATCTCAATGGGCCCTCCCAATCCGTTGATAACGACGCAGAGCGGTTCACTCGGCGGCAATTCCCGTTGTTTAGCGGGACCGTGGGCTAGAGTGAAGCGTCTCCGTGGCGCACCGGCGGGTTGGTTATGGTGCTCGGCTCAGCGGAATACTCCTTACCGTTTTTGCACCGCGCAAAAGCCAGACGCGCGGAAAGGGTTTTGGAAAAGTGGTTCGCAAATCCTTTGATAACTCGGCCAATTTGACACCCCCTTCAGGTCGCTGCCCCCAACCACTGCAGCCCTTCCCGGTAGGCCGCAATCCCCTCGGCTGCCGTTGCCAACCGCAGCAGCAAGCGGCGAGCGTGGCGCACCAGCCGTCCCGGCGTGTTGAAGATCATAAAGCATAAACGCTTGGGGCGCATGGTGAGTAACTCCGCCGGCAGCGCAATCCACTTCAGTGCGGTCAGTACGTTATGCGCCATCACCGCCAAGTGCAGCCAAGCTGCATTGGCTCCGAAATATTTCGAAGGCAGCACCCCCGCCCCCAGGTCAGTCTTGAGAACGTCGTGGACCATTTCCACGCTGCCCGCCTCCTCGCGGTGCCACTCGATCAGTCGTGGTGCCTTCCACTCCCACAGGTTCGACAGTGCCGCCAAATGGCGCACCCGGCTGCCATCCTCGAACAGTTCCCCCTGCTTGTTGCGAATCCGAATGGCCACGTAGCGCAGAGGTTGTAGATCCTTCTTCTCGGTCTTCTCACTGGGCACGAACGCGACCTCCGCGCACTCGCGGATCTCTTCCGGATGGGGCTTGCCGTAGGGTTCCCACTCGGCTTCCGCCACCGCCTGAATCGCCGCCTGCAAAGCTCCGGTCAGGCGTGCACTGATGGCAAAGCCGATCCGCCCGTGCGGCCCACCCGGTCGTTGCTCGCTGCGCAGCCAATTCACCAAGCCGCTTTCGTGACAGGCGGCATCGCCCCGGAAGTAATATTCGTTCATCGTCCCCGGCAGGGCGGCAAAAGCCCCCTGCGCGACTTGCAACGGCTCCATCTGCGCCGATACATTGCCGTCTCGAAACTGGTCCGCCAGCACCAGACCCGTATCCGCCCACACCGCCAGCATGGGCTGATAGCCGCGCTCTCCCTCGTAGGTCGCCTTCGCTTCCTGCTTGCGGCTCTCGATAATCGTCGCGTCCTGATCCACCGTGGCAATGCGCTGTTCGGGACGACGCTCCCCGAAGCGCTGCACCAGATCTCGGTTGACCTGCCCCAATCCCGCCAACGGCACCGTTTCTTCTGGAATGTGGGCGATCTCCCCTGGCCGGCGGCGCTGCTCTGCTTCGATGATCTTCTCCTCCTCGTGAAAGGCCTACAAAAACTGCAGCGCGGCGCTGGGCGAGGGCAGTTCGTGTCCGATCATTTCCGCCAAGCCGGGGTCTTGCCACACCGGCGATGAAACAGTCGCCAAAACGTTGGCGAAAGCGAGCGGGGTAATTATTGACAAGCACTTCGTTGGCGTCGGGCGAGAAAACAGGAGAATCAATGCTCTCGAACGCATCCTGAACGCTCACCCGCACGAGGACGTAAGTGGAAAAACTCGAAAAGTCGCACGCGTTCACGTAGTCGGTTTTCGCGCTTCCCGAGAAGCCCATATAGGAGCCCCCGGCATCGACCATATCCTAACGCTGACCCAGTCAGTTCGGAGCGGGCGGCTGACGCTCTCGAGCGCGGCAGCTTGCTGCTCCGCCCGCTCCGAGGGAGAGTCGTTCCGTCTGCGACACGGTCCGGACGTGGCGCCTACCCCCCAACCGTGATTCCCAAGGATTTCATTTTTCGATAGAGGTGGCTACGCTCGAGTCCAAGCGCTTCGGCCGCGCGCGTAACATTGCCCTGATTTTCCTCGAGTTTGCGGAGGATGTAGTCGCGCTCGTAGGCGGCTCGCGCCTCCTGCAATGAGGAGAAACCCGTCGTAGGTGTCCTGGCAGATCCGGAAGCTGTATGGTCGTGGGAGAGAGAAGGCGGAAGGTGCCGTCGCTCGATTCTATCACCTGGCACCATGATGACCAGCCGTTCGACCAGGTTGCGCAATTCGCGCACGTTGCCCGGCCAGCGGTAACTGAGGATTACTTGCTGGGCCGCATCGGAGAAGTGTTTCGGGCGGCGGCCATAGGCGCGCGCGAACTCCGCCAGGAAGTAGTTGGCGAGAGCGGGAATATCCTCCGCATGGTCGCGCAGCGGGGGAACGAAGAAGGGAATGACGTTAAGCCGGTAGAAAAGGTCCTCGCGGAAATTGCCTTTCTGGATCTCTTCCTGCAGGTTCTTGTTGGTGGCGGCGATGACGCGCACATCCACGGTGAGATTATTCCCCGATCCCACAGGGGTGAACCGCTGCTCCTCGATCACGCGCAGGACTTTGGATTGCGTGCGCAAGCTCATGTCGCCGACTTCGTCCAGGAACAGGGTCCCGCCATGGGCCTGCTCGAACTTGCCCACCTTGTCCTCGACGGCCCCGGTGAAAGAGCCTTTGATGTGTCCGAATAACTCGCTTTCGATCAGTTCCTCGGGGATGGCGGCGCAGTTCACTTCCACGAAGGGTTCCCGGGCGCGCAGGCTGAGGAGGTGCAAGGCGTGGGCGACCAATTCTTTTCCGGTCCCGCTTTCGCCGAAAACCAGCACTCGGCCGTTGGTGGGTGCGGCCAGGGCGAGTTGCTGGCGTAGGGCTTTCATGGGGACGCTTTCGCCAATGATTCGATACTTGCCCTGCAGTTCCTCGCGCAACTGGCGATTCTGCGCGGCCAGCGTTAATTGCTCGACCGCGTGCTTGAGCGTCAACAGTGTCTTGTCAATGGAGAGAGGCTTTTCGATGAAATCGAAGGCTCCCAATTTTGTGGAGCGCACCGCCGTTTCAATCGTTCCGTGGCCGGAAATCATGATCACGATGGGCGGACTCTCGAGAGCCTGGATCTTCTCGAGCGCCTGGATGCCATCGATGCCCGGCAGCCAAATGTCCAGCAGAATCAAATCGCAATTATGATGGGCGAGGAAATCGAGGCAAGCTTCGCCGCTCTCCACCGCGTCCACAAGGTACCCTTCATCTTGCAGCACGCCTGCAAGCGATTCGCGAATCCCGGGTTCATCATCCACAATAAGAACGGAGTAGTGCGCCATTGACTTTTGAATTATAGAGAATTGTACTGCCTACTGCCTACTGCCTTCCTGCCCTTGGATGGCTGGAGTGCGCTCGACGGGAAGTTCGATAATGAATCGAGTTCCGGTCGGTTGGTTTTCCTCCACCCGAATGATCCCCTTCTGTTCGCTGACGATTCGGCTGACGATGGCCAAGCCCAGTCCTGTGCCCCGGTGCTTGGTGGAGAAATAGGGCAGGAACAGTTTTTCTTTGTCCTCCGGCGCGATGCCCGGGCCGCTGTCCGCCACCGTGATTTCCACCACGTCGTGCTCCGGATCAAGCGTGGTGCGAACCCAGATTTCCTTTTGCAGGGCGTGTTCGAGAGCCTCGGCGGCATTGTCAATCAAATTGGCCACGGCGCGTTTCAACTGTTCAGGATCGACGAGGGCCAGGGGCAAATCCGGCGACAAATCCCGATGGATCTCGATGCCCCGCAGGCGGCCCTCGAAGATCCTCAACGCGTTCTCGACAATTTCGTTCAGGCTGGAGGGAAGAGGTTTGGAAGCTGGGAAGCGCGCAAAGGACGAGAATTCGTCCACGAGCGATTTCAGCGAGGCCACTTCGCGCCCCACCAGGGCGGCGCTTTCTGAAACCACGCGCAGCAAATCGGGAGGAAGGGCCCCTGCACGTTCGATGAGCCGCGTTATACGCTCCGTGGAAAGTTGAATAGGAGTGAGCGGGTTCTTGATTTCGTGGGCGACGCGCTGTGCGACTTCCTGCCAGGCCGCAGCCTTTTGGGCTTGCACCAGTTCCGACAAATCCTCGAGAACGAGTACCGAGCCGATCTTGCCGTGGCGAGCACGGACTGAGGACACCGTCAGGGAAGTAACCGCCCGCCGCCCACCCAAAACGAGTTCCATCTGGCGCGAGGCCACGCCTTGGCGGGTCGCGCGCCGGAAGAGCCGAGCCACGTCGCGCGCATCCTCCGGCGTGAAGAGGTCCGTCAGAGTGTGCAGCGCTCCCATCTCATCCCGGCCAAACAGGCGTTTGGCCATCGTATTCACGCTGGTTATTTGGCCTTGCGGGTCGAAGGAAATGACTCCGGTCGGAATATTCTCGAGGATGGCCTCAATCGTGTTGCCACGCTCCTCCAGTTGGCGGTTGACAGCCTGGAGTTCTGTGGCTGCCTGGTCGATGGCCAGCCGATTCTCCTGCAACTGACGAGTCATGGAATTAAAGGATTGGATGAGGGTTCCAAGCTCATCGTCCGCTCGGGCCGAAACTTGATACCCCAGATTGCCTTTGGCAACCTCCTGCGTGGCCTCGGCAAGCGCCTGAATGGGAACCGTCACCTGTTTGGCGAGGAACAACGCGAACCAAGTGGCGATGAAAAGGATCACCAAAGTGATCAGACAGAGAAAGGAGAGGTAAGTCCGCTTCAGAGCTCGCCGCTCGCCGGTGAGTTGGGCGTATTTTTGAGCTTCGCGTTGAATCTCCTGCGAGAGGGCCATTAATTTCAGCGGAAGGCGAGTGACGGCAACCGCGGTTCCCACGACCGCTCCTGCAGGATCACGGAGCGGTTGCGCGCTGACGAACATTTCGAAGCCGCCGGATCGCCAGTTGTCCGAAACTCCTCCCGGCGGAACGAGGCCCTGGGCCAGTTGCGGGTACATCCGGACGACTTCGGACGGATCGGGAAACGGGTCGCCGGCTTCGGCAAGCAGCCTGCCTTGGCGATCAAAGCACATGGCGGACTCGAGGTTGAGGTCCACCACTTCGCGCTCCAGCACGCGCAGAACGCCGTCCTGGTCGGAAGCAGCCACAGCATGCAGGAGGGCTCCGCTACCAGCCAGATGCTGGGCGATCTGCGAGGAGCGGCTTTGCGTATGGGATTGCAGTTGCCGGACGATCTCCCCGGAGTCGGCCCGGATCAGATCGAGAGGAATGCTGAACCAGCGATCGATAGTCCGGTTGAGCAGGCCGTAGGCGAAGGCAAAAAGGAAACCGACCGGCACCAGCGAGAGAACCAGGAACGCCACCACCATGGTTGTCTTGAAGCGCGCACCCAGCCGTTGCTGCCGGCGCTCGACATACAGTTTGAGCAGAATGCGCAGCAGAATCAGGGCAAAGATGACGAAGGCAAGAAAGATGACCGCGGAAAGCGAGAGCAGGAGCAGCGTCTGTTCAGGGCTTTGAGGACGGATGAAGGAAAGGTTTAAGGACGCCTGGCTCCACCCCAGAAAAA
This sequence comes from uncultured Acidobacteriota bacterium, assembly GCA_963842495.1. Classification (GTDB taxonomy): domain Bacteria; phylum Acidobacteriota; class Terriglobia; order UBA7540; family UBA7540; genus CAVROP01. The sequence continues at coordinate 105,317 of CAWJHY010000076.1, read as the reverse complement.
AAAGGGCGGGCACCAGTACCAGCAGGAATATCAGGACCACCTTGCGGCGATCGGATGGGTTCTCAGGCAAGGAATTCCTCCAGCGGGCACCCCGGGCAGCTCGGGGAGTGCGGGGTGCAGTGCTTCTTTCCTACCTCGACCAGAAGTGCATGAAACTCGTTGAAGAAAGCGGCCTCGCGCGGCAGGTGCGTGTGCAGGAACTGCTGGGCCTCGTGGTATCCCGAATCAGCGGCGATGACACCGTGCCTTGACAGAACCCGCCGCGTATAAGCATCCGCCACAAAGAGGGGGCGCTCGGCCGCATAGAGGAGGATTGCATCGGCCGTTTCCGGGCCCACCCCCTGAAGCTCCAGCAGCCGGCGGCGGAGCTCCTCCGCCGGCAGGGAAAAGAGCCTAGATAAAGAGCCCCCGTGCTCCCGTGCCAGCCAGTCAACGAAATTCCTTATGGTGCGCGCCTTCTGCCGGTAGAAACCTGCGGGCCGAACACACGCTTCCAGCGTGTCAAGCCCCGCGGCTCGCAATCCCCGCCAGCTTAGCAGGCCTGCCTGCCGAAGCCGGCGCAGGGCCAGCGTGGCGTTGTGCCAGGCGGTGTTTTGTGTGAGGATGGCTCCCAAAATCACTTCCAGGCGGGTCCGCGCCGGCCACCACTGCTGCGGCCCGAATCGCCGCAGAAGAGCAGCATAATAGCCGTTGAGCACTTGCCTGGCTGGAGTCTTCGCCGGATTGGGCACTGCCGTCATACCCAAAAAGTATACCGGGCTTGCCGTAAAGTCAACGAACCCAGGGATCGGGTAGTGTCTCAGCTTGAACTTGTAGCGGCGAGTTTACCTCGCCACGTGGCGGCGTAAAGCCGCCTCTACGTCAAACTGAGACACTACCGGGTGCCACGAGCAACATGCGCGACTGCGTCGAAAAGGCGTAGGGGTAGGGCTTGCCCTACCCCGGATCGTGCAAGACCGCTCTAGACAGGGGACGGCGAGCCGTCCCCCTACAATCGTAGAAATGCCGCTTGGTTCCGCGCCGATGGCCGCTTTTTCGGCGCGAAAATGAGTTCGTTTTGAGGTCGCTATTTCAGTTATCCCCTGTCTTTGCAATAAATCTTTGAGTTCGTTCCCACGATTTTTAATCTTTTTGAAGATCCGGTGGTGCAGGTTCGAGACCTGCACGGCCAGTTCCGAGCGGTCCAGCCGCGCCGTCTTCGAAAGCAGCAGAGCGATGCCTTCCACCAGGGCCATCTCGAGGGCGCCCACGGGCCGCCGCGCCTGAACGAGACCCTTCAGCAGGCGTTGGAAGTGCCGCGGGTCGTCGCCCAGTTCCAGGGCAGCGCCCTGCAAGAACCGCTCGTCCGTGTAGAGCCCGTGCTTGCGGGCGTTCTGGCACGAGCGCCGCTTGCCCTCTGCCGTGCGCGGGCCGGAGGAGCGCCTGGCGGTTGGCGATGGGCTTGTCGCCTGGTTAGCATTTGAATCTTCCATGTCTCGTTTCCTTTCTGTAGGGGCACGCCATGGCGTGCCCGTACGGTCTCGTAGCGGCGGCTTTATGCCGCCATTTTCGCGGTGGCGGGATAAACCCGCCGCTACATCCGCGACCGAGACTGAGGCGTCACGGCGACAATCCCCCATCTTCCAGGCTATCAGAAGAAAATGAGAGAGTGGGAAAAGCTGAGAATGATGCGAAAATAAATTCTTATTGCAATGGAATCAGAGGATTGAACGGGTTATTGAAGTGGTAAACTGGGCTCAAAATGTAGCATTTTGACACATAATGCAAGAACGTGCATATTTAGGTCCCTGCGCCTCTCGTGCCGCTAAGCCCCCCGGCCACCTTCTCATAATGCAGGGGATTAAGACCGTAATAGTGGGTAGTGTCTGAGTTTGAATTTGTAGCGGCGAGTTTACCTCGCCACGTGGCGGCGTAAAGCCGCCTCTACATCAAACTGAGACGCTGCCTGTCGGGTGATCGGGTGAACAATTTGCAATTTGTGATCAGTGCTGTCCCAAGAAAGTTGGGGCCGTTCATCGTAACTGCTTGATCGACGCGAAGTAAGAGTCGGTATGTTATTTTTCGATTTCAATTTTTGGCGGCCTTTTTGGCATGATTTGGCTGTTTTCCAGCCCCTGCCGGAGGCAGCCGATGAATCTTGGCCGCAGTGTTTTCTCACAGCTTTTGGATTTCCTCCCGACCTACCAGTTTCAGATTTGCGTGGATCGCTACCAAGGCAATCGTTACGTGAAGGACTTCTCTTGTTGGGACCAGTTCCTTTGCTTGCTGTTCGCTCAACTCACTTATCGCCGCAGCTTGCGTGATATCGAAGCTTGTCTTCGCGCCCAGCAATCCAAACTTTACCATATGGGTTTTCGGGGACAAGTTTCTCGCAACACGCTGGCGCACGCCAACGAGGTTCGCGACTGGCGTATCTACCGCGACTTTGCGCAAGCGTTGATTCACCTCGCGCGCGATCTTTACCGCGAGGAATCTTTCGGCGTGGACTTGTCCGAGACCGTCTATGCTTTCGACTCCACCACCATCGATTTGTGCCTGTCGCTCTTCCCTTGGGGAAAGTTCCGCCGCCACAAAAGTGTGGTCAAACTGCATACGCTGTTGGACGTGCGCGGCAGCATTCCGACCAGTGTTTATGTGACCGGCGGGCAGGTCCACGATATCAACCTGCTCGACGAACTGCTGCTGGAGCCGGGGGCGTTTTACTTGCTCGACCGCGGTTATGTGGACTTCGCGCGTCTCCATCTGTTCACTCAAGCTTGCGCCTTTTTCGTCACGCGCGCCAAAAAGAACTTGCAGTTCTACCTGCGTACGTCGCGCCCCATCGATCGCTCCAGTGGCCTGCGCTGCGACCAAACCATTCGCCTCACCGGCATCCGAACGGCGCAGCGCTATCCCGACACCTTGCGCCGCATCGTGTACTTCGACGCCGAAAAAGAGTCCCGGCTCACCTTCCTGACCAACAATTTTTCCCTGCTTCCCTTGATCATCGCCCAGCTCTATCGGGTGCGTTGGCAGGTAGAGCTGTTCTTTCGTTGGATCAAACAGCACCTCCGGATCGAGGCCTTTTACGGTACCTCCGAGAACGCCGTGAAGACACAAGTGTGGGCTGCCCTCGCCGCTTACGTCTTGGTGGCCATTGCCAAAAAACAACTCGGGTTGGATATGAGCCTCTACCAAATTCTCGAAATTCTCAGCGTCACGATTTTCGAAAAAACCCCGATTTTAGAGGGTTTTTGCAATTTCAACGATCAATCTACCGATGTCGATACAGATATCCAGTTGAGCCTGTTCGACTTGTAATGGGACAGCACTGATTTGTGATTTCTGATTTGTGATGGGGCTCGCCGCTGATCAAACGCAAACATTCGATTCCATCGCACGATTTTTCTGTTTCACTCGATCTGCTGATCACCCGATCATCCGATCTTCCGATCAGCGGATCTCCCGATGGGTCGGATAGTACTAACGTACCTTTGCTGGGTAGTCCTTTTGGTCATAGACTTAGGGGGCTCTGGGGAGTTCCTGGGGGGGTGTAACTTCCCACCTGAAGGCCGGCGACGACGTGTGACCACGCTCGGCTAGAATAGAATTCTCGTGGACGAGGTTTCGTTACAGGCTTAGGCGAGGGTTGGAGGAATGGCAGGAAAGCTCGGCGACATTCTCCTAAAAGAGAATCTCATCAGCCCTGAGCAGCTCAAGCAAGCCCTTGAACACCAAAAGGCGAACGGAGGGCGGCTGGGCGGTGCGCTGGTGAAGCTCGGCTTTTTGAGCGACGATGAAGTCACGGTCGTTCTCTCTCACCAGTACGGCGTCCCCTCGATCAATCTGACTCACTTTGAAGTCGATCCGGGCGTCACGAAGTTGATTCCCATGGAGACGGCGCTGAAATTCCAGGTGCTGCCGCTGAGCCGTGTGGGGACATCCTTGACGTTAGCCATGGTAGATCCGACCAATGTCTTCGCCATGGACGACATCAAGTTCATGACCGGCTTCAATATCGAGCCGGTGGTTGCATCGGAAACCGCCATCGCCGAGGCCATCAAGAAGAATTACGGAAGCATTGAGGAGCAGGAACGGAAGCGGGAACTGGAAGAGATCGTTAGTTTCATCGACGGAGCTGAGAATGAGGCGCTCGAACTGGAAGCCGAAGATGAAACCACCCTGAACCTCGAGCAACTCGAGAAGGCCGCCGAGGAAGCCCCGGTCATCAAGCTGGTGAACTACTTCCTGACCGATGCCCTAAAGCGGGGCGCCAGTGATATCCACATGGAACCGTACGAGAAGGAATATCGTGTTCGGTACCGGATTGACGGCGTTCTGCAAACCATCATGACTCCGCCCAATAGGCTTCGCGACGCCGTCATCAGCCGCGTCAAGATCATGTCCAAGCTGGATATTTCCGAAAAGCGGCTGCCGCAGGATGGCCGCATCATGGTCAAAATGTTGAAAGATGGGAGGAAGAAGGCGCTCGACCTTCGCGTTTCGATCCTTCCCACCCTGTATGGGGAGAAGATCGTGATGCGGCTGCTGGATAAAGAGAACCTGCGGCTGGACATGACTAAGCTGGGCTTCGAAGCGGAGTCCCTGGCGAAGTTCCAGAAAGCGATCTTCAAGCCCTATGGAATGGTCCTGGTCACCGGCCCGACAGGCAGCGGAAAGACCAACACCCTGTATTCCTCCATTGTCCAGTTGAACAGCCCGGAAACGAACATCATGACGGCTGAAGATCCGGTGGAATATCAACTGCCCGGTATCAACCAGGTCCAGGTGAAAGAGCAGATCGGGTTGAACTTCGCCACGGCCTTGCGGGCCTTCCTGCGCCAGGATCCCAATATTATTATGGTGGGTGAGATCCGGGACTTTGAGACGGCCGAAATCGCCATCAAGGCGGCGCTGACCGGCCACCTGGTTCTTTCCACAATCCATACGAACGACGCGCCGTCTACCATTTCTCGCCTGATGAACATGGGAATCGAGCCATTTCTGGTTGCGACCTCGGTGAACTTGATCTGCGCACAACGGTTGGTGCGCCGTCTCTGTCCGGATTGCAAGGTGCAGGATAAGGTTCCCCCGCAAGTTCTCCTCGAAGCCGGCTATACGCCGGATGAGTCCAAGACCGTCAAAGTCTACAGACGGCAGGGTTGCGGGAACTGCGGTGGCAAAGGCTACAAGGGCCGGGTCGGCCTCTATGAAGTGCTGGAGGTCACGGAGGAGCTTCGCGACCTGATCCTGGTGGGAGCTTCGGCACTCGAACTCAAGAAGCGGGGCGTCGAGCAAGGCATGATGACCCTTCGCCGCAGCGGCTTGGCCAAGGTGGCGCAGGGAATGACAACCCTCGAGGAAGTGATGCGGGAGAGCGTGTTGTAGAGAAGTCGAGAGTCGAAAGTCGAGAGTCAAAAGTTGAAGGTCAAAAATCTAAACTCGGTGGTTCCCCAGGGTTACCTTCGGATCATATCGGGCGCAGCGAATTCGGGGGCGGTCGAAGAAGAGACCTTTACACCTTCAACTCTCGACTCTCGACTCTCGACTGTCGACTCTCGATCTTAAGCGGAGAGCATTTCATGGCAGTTCCAAGTCTCAGCGAGCTTTTGAAGCGCATGGTGGATATGGGAGGTTCAGACCTGCAGATTACCGTTGACTCACCGCCCAGGGTTCGCCTGCATGGGGAACTGAAACCGCTGGAGGACTTGCCGGCGCTGGGGCCGGTGGATACGAAACAACTGGCTTACAGTGTCCTGACGGACGCGCAAAAGCACCGCTTCGAAGAGAATCTCGAGCTTGATTTCTCATTCGGAATCAAGAATATGGCGAGGTTTCGAGCCAATCTGTTTAACCAGCGTGGGGCGGTCGCCGGCGCGTTTCGTTTGATTCCATTTCAAATCAAAAGCTTTGAGGATTTGAAGCTTCCGCCCATCTTGGGAACGCTATGTGAGAAGCCTCGCGGGCTGGTTTTGGTGACGGGTCCAACGGGCAGCGGAAAATCCACCACCCTGGCGACCATGATCGATCTCATCAACCAGTCGCGCCACGAGCACATCATTACCATCGAGGACCCCATCGAGTTCATCCACTCACACAAGAAGTGCCTGGTGAACCAGCGCGAGGTCCACTCGGACACCTACTCTTTTGCCAATGCGCTCCGCGCCGCTCTCCGCGAGGACCCGGACGTTGTGCTGATTGGCGAAATGCGTGATCTGGAAACTATCGAGGCGGCGCTGAGGATAGCCGAGACGGGGCATCTTACCTTCGCGACCTTGCATACCAATTCGGCCGCCTCCACCATTACTCGCATTATTGACGTCTTCCCGTCGTACCAACAATCCCAAATTCGCGCACAGCTCTCGATGGTATTGGAAGGTATCTTGTGCCAGTCGCTCTTGCCCCGGGCGGATGGGCAGGGCCGCATTATGGCACTGGAGATTCTGATTCCGAACCCGGCTATTCGAAACCTCATCCGGGAAGATAAGATTCACCAGGTTTACTCCGCCATGCAATTGGGTCAAGAGAAGTTCGGCATGCAGACTTTGAATCAGTCGCTTTACTCTCTCTACGCGCAACGGCTGATTAGCTTGGAGACTGCCCTGTCGCGTACCAGCCACCTCGACGAACTTCAGGACATGATCGACCGAGGTGTCAGCGCGGGCGTGGGTGGGCAGGCAATGAGTGCTCTCCATGGTTCTATGCGAAGGTAGCGGCGGCAGTATGTAGTCGGGGCGCATGGCCATGCGACCCCGCGATTGAGGTTGAGGTGGACCGATGCCACAGTTTGAATCTCCAGGTACTTCACGAGTCGTCTCGGCGGCGAGCGGCGTGCGAGCGACAGTAACCCGCGGGGCGCCGGGCGCAGCGCTGCGACGCCCGCCGGCCACCCCCGGCCGCGTTGCGCTAAAACGCGCAGCCGCACTCCCCAAGCCGAAAGTGAGAGGGAGAGTAAACCCCCGCGAGCTTTCGATTTTTACCCGGCAGTTTTCGGTGATGATTGATGCGGGTCTTCCCTTGGTTCAATGCCTTGACATCCTCGCCGGCCAGCAGGCGAATAAGGCCTTCACCGAGATCTTGCGGGGAGTCCGCAAAACGGTGGAGGGCGGCTCCACGCTCGCCAATGCGCTTCGCGAATACCCCAGGGTGTTTGATGATCTCTTTACGAACATGGTGGAAGCGGGCGAGACGGGGGGAATTCTGGACGGAGTGCTTCAGCGGCTTTCCACACACATTGAAAAGGCTGTCAAGCTGCGCCGGGCAGTGAAGTCCGCCTTGATCTATCCCTCCGTGGTAGTGTTCATCGCGGGCTCGGTGATTACTCTTCTCTTGTGGAAGGTCGTACCTATTTTCGCCACGCTCTTTGCAGGTTTGGAAGTGGCTCTGCCCCTGCCGACTCGCATCGTTATTGGATTGAGCAATGCGGTCGGCACCTTTGCCGTGCCGGCGGCAGTTTTCCTTGGGCTGGCAGGCTACGGCTTCAAGCTGTTTTATGGCACGCCCCAAGGACGCTTGATCATTGATCGCATCATCCTCAGACTGCCTCTGGTGGGCCCCCTGATGCGCAAGATCTCAGTGGGGATGGTGACGCGCACTCTGGGTACCCTCTTATTCAGTGGTGTTCCCATGCTGGAAGCTATGGAGATTACGGCTCGCACCTCGGGCAATGCGGTGGTCGAGAAAGCCATTCTGCGAGTTCGCCTGGCTATCGAAGCAGGACGGACCATCGTTGATCCGCTGCGCGAAACCGGCGTATTCCCGAACCTCGTGGTGCAGATGATCGGCGTAGGAGAACAGACCGGATCGTTGGACTCCATGCTCCAGAAAATCGCGGACTTTTACGAAGACGAAGTCGATGTCGCGGTTGGGGACCTCTTAACGGCCATGGAACCGTTGATCATCCTGTTCCTAGGCGTAGTCGTCGGAGGTGTTGTAATCTCGATGTACCTTCCCTTATTCAGTTTGATCGGGAAACTCGCCGGCTAGATGCGGCCTGTCATCAGCACGCGGGGTAGAACAGTACCCGACCCCCTTCAGTGAAAGTCAGAATTCATCTCCGCCCGCCAGAGGGGGAGCCGATCGCCGGTCTGGAGGCCAATGGACTCCCGCTTCCGTGGGTACGGCACGGCGTGGCTCAGAATGGCAGAGGAGGGCGCAAGCCCGGACCCCGCACTTCCGGCAAAAGAAAGATTGACGACGGCGTCAGAGTGCGTAGAATTGTCGGTTGACCGACTAGATTATGGCAAACTACTCTTCTCCCAGTGCGGCTAGCCTATTTGCGGGATTACCCGATCAGCTAAAGGAATGGCTGCCCTGGGTAACCAAGATCCGGTTTGTCATTATCAGCTTTGTTTTTGCGATCGATTTTGCCATTCGAACTCTGGTCGCCAATCCTAACCCCGCATCTTTCAAATACTTTGCCATCGCCATCATCCTCTGGTACATCCTCGGCCTTTATTACCTGATCTACAATCAGCTTAGCCAGGATTACCTGTTACAGGCCTACCTTCAGATCTTCTCCGATATTGCCGTCATCACCGCCATACTCCACCTTACAGGAGATCTGGATAGCAATTACATCTCGCTTTACCTGCTCGTCATCATCCTTTCCAGCACGCTGCTTCCACGCGGCCGGGTCTTCCTGGTGGCGGCGGTCAGTTTTGTTTGCATGGGAGGGGTGCTGGAATTGGCGTATCTTCCGGTTATACTTCCGGACTTTGCGGTTCATTATCCGGCTCTCCGGTATCTCGTGACCTCCTCTCCCTTGCCGGTCGATTTGCGAACCCTTCAGGTCAAGATCGGGGCGAGCTTCTTTGGTTTCTTTGCCATTGCCTACCTGTCCGCCCAACTGGCGGAAAACCTGCGAAAAGTCGGAGCCGAACTGCGGGACAAGAACGGCCAAGTAGCTAACCTGCAAGCCAAAACAGAAAACATCCTGGAAAGCATGCGTGATGGACTGCTGACGACCGATCTGGAAGGTGTGGTGAGCGAACTGAACGGTTCCGGCGCCGCCATACTGGGTCTCAGGCCGCAGGAGTTGCGGGGAAAACTGATCCAGTCATTATTCCCCGGCTTACAGACTGGCCCCGCCTCCTTTCCGTCCGCGAACGCCTTCTCCGCCCGTCAGGAAATGGTTTATGTAAGTCCTCGCGCCGGAAAGCGCGTCCTGGGTGTTTCGGTATCTCCGCTGATGGTACCCGCGATTGGCGTGGCCGGTTTTGTGTACAACTTCCAGGATTTGACCGAGGAAAAACGCCGGGAAGCCGAGTACCGGACCAAGGATCGCATGGCGACGTTGGGGCGCCTGGCAGCGGGAATCGCACATGAAATCCGGAATCCGCTGGCGTCAATTACCGGTTCTGTCAAGCTCTTGCAGTCGATTTCGCGCATGGACGAGGACCAAACCAAACTAATCGAAATTGTGAGTCATGAGTCGGAACGGCTTAATAAACTGGTCTCGGATTTTCTTCTTTACTGCCGTGACCAGCACCATGAACCCCAGAAAGTGGACTTGGTGAAAGTAATCGAAGAGACGCTGGTGTTGCTTTCACACCATCCGCTATTTGGCAGAAATGTGAGGGTGGAGAAGCATTTTCCGTCGAGGCTTCCGACCGTCTGGGCCGACCCCGACAAGCTGCGGCAGGTCTTCTGGAATATCTCGGATAATGCACTCAAGGCCATGCCGGATGGGGGCGTGTTGACAGTGCTGGCTGAGGAAGCCGGCGAGAGGATGGTCCGCGTTACCTTGAGCGACACAGGAATAGGGTTTTCGGAGCAGCAACTCGAAAAAGTCTTCGAGCCCTTCCAACCGGGATTCAGCGGTGGTACCGGCCTCGGATTGGCGATCGTTTACCAGATCATGCAGGGCGTCGGCGGCGCTGTCCGGGTGGAGTCGAAGGCCGGGCAAGGCACTCGATTCATACTGGAATTACCCAAGCATGCTGCTCCTGCGGTCGCCCAAAAGGCGCCCTTCACGTCGGCGGCCGCTATTCAGTAATGCGAAGTGGGGGCGGTTCGCGAACCGCCCCTGGCCCTCGGACGTCGACTTTTAGCTTCGCAGGGAGATGTAGATGGCTCGGCTGCTGGTTGTGGATGATGAAAAGTCGTTGTGCCAGATGCTGGAGATTGGCTTCCGCAAGGACGGCCACTCGGTCGAAACGGTCTTCAGTGGTCAGGCGGCAAGGAAGAAGATCGAATCCCAAGTCTACGACCTGGTCATCTCCGATATTCGCATGCCGGACATCTCGGGCATCGAATTGCTCAAGTTTTTCTGCGAAAGCCGGAATCCCGCCCCGTTTATTCTGATCACCGCGTATCAAAGCATGGAAACCGCCATCGAAGCACTCAACCTGGGCGCCTACCAATATGTGATCAAGACGGACAAACTGGTCGAACAACTGAAACTCACCGTTAACCGGGCGCTGCAACACTCGGCGTTGCGGGAAGAGAATGTGCGCCTGCGGCGCGAGTTGCTGCACGTTTTTGCGCACAACAAGATTATCGGTCAGAGCCGGCAGATTCAGGGGATCCTGGAATTAGTCCGCACCGTCGCGCCGACCACCAGCACCGTCCTGATTACGGGCGAGAGCGGAACCGGCAAAGAGTTGGTGGCGCAGGCTATGCACGAGGCCAGCTTGCGGCGCGAAAAGCCCTATGTCTCGATCAACTGTGGGGCGTTTCCGGAAACTCTGCTGGAAAGCGAGCTGTTTGGATATTTCAAAGGGGCCTTCACGGGCGCCGAGACCAACCGCAAGGGAATTATCGAATCTGCCAACGGGGGTACCTTATTCCTGGACGAAATTGGGGAGACCAGCCCCACCATGCAAGTCAAGCTTCTGCGGGTTTTACAGGAGCGGCGGGTGCGTCCATTGGGGGGAAGCTCCGATGTTTCCGTGGACGTGAGGTTGATTGCGTCCACCAACCGCGATCTCAAGCGCATGGTGGCGGCCGGGCAATTTCGTGAGGACTTTTACTATCGTATCAGCGTCATCCCGATCCACGTCCCGCCCTTGCGTGAGCGGCCTGACGACATTGCGTCTTTGGCGCGCCATTTTTTAAACAAGTTCGGTTTGCAGATGGGGAAAGGGGGGTTGGAATTCGACCGGGACGTTTTGGAAGTTCTCACGCGCTATTCCTGGCCCGGAAACGTCCGCGAACTCGAGAATGCAATCGAATATGCGGTGGCGATGTGCGGGGAGCGCGATGGCCGAATCTGCCTGGAACACCTGCCTCAATCCCTGACGGGTATGACCCCGAGCGGTGATGCCGTCGTTGAGATTCCCGCTGAAGGGCTGGATTTCGAAGCCCGCATCGCGCAGATCGAGAAGCAATACCTGCTTGCGGCCTTGCGCGCCTCCGATGGCGTCCGAACTCACGCGGCGGAACTTCTTCGCATGTCCTACCGTTCGTTTCGTCATTATGCCAAGAAATATGAGATCTGACCTGGCCGCCCCCTCCACCCCCTCCGCCGCACGGAGGAATCAGAATCTCGACCGCTTGGCAATCCCCCTCCTCATTCTCTTTTCAATCGCGTTATATATCGTCACCACCCGCTACGAACTGGTAGGGGATGATGCGATCCTGGTCGGGGCCAACCCTTATGTGCGAAGTTTCCATTTTCTGCGCGAGATCTTCACGCAGAATTTCTGGGCCTTTCGCGGCGCGCGCGGCGACAGCATCTACTACCGGCCGTTGGTGATGTTCACTTTTCTCGTGCAGACGACGTTGTTCGGTCCGCGACCTGCTCCTTTCCACCTCTGTAATGTCCTCTTGAATTCCTGGGTGGTCGTGATGGTCTATCAGCTCGGCAAACGGCTCTGGCCCTCAGGGCAGGGAGCCTTGTGGGGCACCCTGCTTTTTGCTGCCTTGCCCGTTCATTCCGAGGATGTCGCGACGGTTTCCGGTCTCTCCGACCTCGAATGCGCCGCATTCTTCTTGGCGGCAATTCTAATTTACACTCACCCGCCCGGCGCCAGAGGCTTCTCACGGCTGCGCGCCTGGATGAGTGCGCTCATGTTTCTTCTGGCGGCGCTATGCAAAGAAGTGGCCCTGGCCGCGCCCCTGCTCCTGGTTTTCTACGAGCACTTCCTGCGTGGCGACGCGGGAACGCGATTCTTCCAACGCCTGAGCCGCTACCTGCCGAGTTTCTTGCTGGCGGCATTCTATGTGGTGGTTCATCTGGTTGTCATCGGCGGTGTTTCCAGCGTCGGCCCACCCAACCGGATGCGCCTGAGAGAGACGGTGATTTTCGGCTCGACGCAGCTCGGTGAATATGTTGCCAAGCTGCTCTGGCCTCAGCATCTTTCGTATTCCTGGAAGTTTTACCCCCCTTCGAGTTGGCGGGATCCTGCCGTGCTGATGGGGATGCTGTTTGCCCTCTGGTCGGTGGGAATGGTGGCTGCCTGGTGGCGCCGGGACCGCCCGGTCAGCTTCGCCATCGTTTGGTTCGTCTTGACTCTCGCCCCGGTGCTCAACATCGCCGGTGTCGGAGTGCCAGCTTATGGAGAAAGATACCTCTATATTCCCTCGGTGGGAATCTGCTGGCTGGCGGGCGAGGCTCTAGCGGCTGCCCAGGGGAAGTCGCAAGGGTTGTCCCTACATCACGTGCGCCGGGTCGCCGCGGTCGTGTTCGGGACGGTGCTCCTCGTGGCGGGTGCATCACGAGTCCTGGTGAGACTGCCGGCTTGGCGCAACAACTTTACGCTGGGGCTGGCTACCGTGCGGGATGATCCCACCGCCGCGATGTTCCACGTGTTTCTGGGGAACGGCTACAGGGAGGCGGGCGACCGGAACCGCGCGCGCACTGAATTGGTAACGGCCATTGCCTTGGATCCCTCAGCCGGCGAGGCCTTTGTTAACCTGGCGGGCGTTCTCTTGGATGACGGCAACGTCGCCGCAGGAGAGGATACCCTGCGGCGCGGAGCGCAATTGAACCCTTCATTTTCGAAGCCCTTGTTCGCCTTAGGCAAAATCGCCCTCTACCGGGGGAACAAGGACGAGGCGCGCGACTTTTTCGAGAGAGCCTTGGCTCTCGACCCCAATGATTCCGAGGCCCTTTTTCAGCTCGGAATTCTGGCCTTGCAGGATGGCCGGCTCGCCCAGGCGGAGGATCTCTTTCGTCGTGATGCAATCGTTCAACCTTCTTCAGTCTTGGTCTGCCTGAACCTGGGGGCCGTTTTCGGGCGCGAGAAGAAATTCGCCCTTGCGGAAGCCGAGTTCCAGCGCGCCATCCAACTGACTCCGCAAGATGAGACGCCCTATCTGGGACTTGCCGGTGTTTACGAAGACCAAGGCAAACAAGCGGAAGCGTTTGAGCTCTATAAGAAAATCGTGACTTCTGCCCCCGGCTCAGGCAACGGCCAGTTCAGATTGGGCGTCCTCGCGCTGAAAATGGGGAGGATAGACCAGGCCATCGCGGCCCTGGAGAAAGCGATTGCGGTTCAGCCGAAATCGGCACTGGCGCATGCTCAACTTGGCCTGGCTTACCTCCAATCGGGAAGACTTGGCGCTGCCCAGCGCGAAATCGAGCAAGCTAAAGCGCTAGACCCCAAAGACGAGTCAGTGCAGATGGCCGTGAGAAAGCTGGCGAACCATCGATAGCGCGGCCCCTGGGGGCGTATCGGACACTCTTGCTTTTGCCATCCGGACTCCGGGTCAGTACGTTCGTGCCGGGAGTGACAAAATCCGTCGCGCTGTTTGGACAAAAAGCGGCGAAAATGGCTTGCGGCCCACAGGAGAATGCCGAAGTCTCTCTAGAGGTTTATCTAAGTAGTTGAATACGAGCGGGTTAGATGAGATTTAAAAAACCGTCAGGGCGTTGCCTTGGCACGCAAAATGCCTCATAATGGGCGGTCAGCTTTCACGCGCTTTGGATCTCGATAGGAGGAAGAATGAAGAAGGGTTCACGAGGTTTTTCATTGATTGAGCTGCTGATCGTAGTCGCGATCATTTTAATCATCGCGGCAATCGCCATCCCAAATCTGCTGCGTTCGCGCATTGCCGCCAATCAAGCTTCGGCGGTGGGGTCTCTACGTACCCTTAACACGGCGGAGATAACCTATGCCACTACGTACAATACAGGCTACACCGCGACGCTGGGTAACTTGGGCCCGCCGGCGGCAGGTGCGAACCCCGTCGCCACCGCTGCGGGACTCATTGACAGCGTCCTTTCCGGGGGATCCGCTCTCAGCCACTTCCAGTGTTAAGAGCGGCTACACGTTCGTCTACACGCCGGCGGCTACCGATGCGAGCGGCAGGATTGACACGTACGGCATCACCGCCACGCCGATAACCGTGGGAACCACAGGCACGAACTTCTACTATACCGATATGTCCGGCGTAATCCGTCAAAACAGCACGGCAACGGCCGGTTCGACCGACTCGCCGCTGGCTGGGTAGACGATGCAGTTCGCAACAGGGAAGGCGGCGAGGCCTTCCCTGTGTTTATCCCCTTTTCACGCGATTTCCTCCAGGTTGGCAGGTCGCAATGCCCCTGTGGGAAAACACTTTCCAGGACGTCGTCGCGTGCGTCCCATGGATGGGATGGTCCGACTGCGCCGGCTCCGCGACGACGCCCTGGCATCCTACAGAAGTCGATACGGTTTGTCAGTTCCACACACCTCCACCAACGCTTCCAGCCCCCCTTCCTGGAAGGGAATTGCCGCTGTCCTCGTCCTGACCTTTGTCGTTTATATTCCGACCCTCCGTTACCAATTCGTGCACGACGACCGCGGGCAGATTGTCGAGAACCCGGCCGTTCATTCCTGGCATTTCGTTCCCTCGTACGTTACCTCACAGGTTTGGGCAGGAGTTATGCCGGGCGAGTTGGGGAACTACTACCGGCCGCTATTCCTGTTATGGCTGCGAGTCAACGACGCGGCATTTGGAAATCACGCCTGGGGTTGGCATCTCACCACCGTCCTTGCACATGTCCTCGCGACCCTGCTCGCCTATTTGCTTGCTTTGAGTTTGGGAGTCAGCGGCGACGCGGCCCTGGTCGCGGCGCTGGTGTTCGGCCTGCATCCCGCACACATTGAAGCCGTGGCCTGGATTTCCGGCGCCACCGAACCCCTTCTGGGCGTCCTTCTGATTGCGTCATTCCTTTCCTACATACGATGGCGGCAGACGAGCCGGCCCAACTGGCGCCTTGCCTCTTTGGCCCTATTCGCTCTTGCCCTGGGCGAAAAGGAGACCGCCATGATCCTTCCCGGCCTCCTGCTGGCCTACGATTGGATCTTTAGGAGCAGTCTCACATGGCCGTCCGATGACGCGCGCCCCCAAAGCGCGAAGACGACCGGTCGTTCCGAGCCCTTCGCTGTCATCCTGAGCGAAGCGAAGGATCTCGCTCTGGGTGCTCAGGGTAAACTCCGCGAGGAAGCTCGCTCTGCGTCGGGCGAATCGACGAACCAAGATCAGGGCGAAATTCCTCGCGTTGCCCGGAATGACAGCCTAGGTCAATGGTGCCGCTCCGCCCTGTGCAGGATCTGGCCTTACCTCCTGGTTATTCTGCTCTATCTTCCCGCGCGCCTATACGCGCTCAAAGCACTGAGTTACCCGATGACCCCGATCAGCAAGGCGCAGTTGGCTATGACTTGGCCGTCACTGATTTGTTTCTGGATTCGCCACCTGATCTGGCCCGCGGGCCTCAGCGCTTTTTATGACTTACCGGCGGTGCTCCACCCGACGCTGAGGAATTTCACTTTTCCACTCATTTTCGACGTTTGTGCAGCAGCCTTGCTGGTGGCCGTAGCTCGCCGAAGCCGTAGCGCCGCTTTTGCCGTAGTCTGTCTGGTCCTGCCCTTGATTCCACTCCTCGATCTGCGCGTCTTTGTAGCCGATGATTTCGCTCATGACCGTTATTTGTACTTGCCCTCGCTCGGCCTTGCTATTCTGGCGGGTCTTGGTTTGAAGAAACTGTGCGTGGGCGCGGTCCAATCCTCGAGTGCTGACCTGAAGGTCAGGGCTACGCTGTGGGGGCGCGCAGGGCGCCGGCTGGGCATGCCGGCCGCACTTCAGGCTGCGTCGTTGTGTCTTGCCGCGGTGCTCGGGTACGGTACGGTCACCCAGAGCTTTTACTTCCGCGATAACTTAACCTTTTATGCCTACAACAATTCCATGGCCCCTCACAATCTCACGGCAGCCTGCGACTACGGAGCCGTTCTGGCTGAAAGAGGCATGTATGCATCAGCTCTCGAAAAGTTTAGCGAGGTGGTTCGTCGTAACCCCTCTTACTGGCCCGCCGTTTACAACCTGGGTCTGACTTACTACAAAATGGGACGTCTGCCGGAGGCGGAGAAGTACTTTTCGGAGGCTATCCGTATTAATCCCCGCAAAGCCGATGAGCATTTCTACTTCGGCATGGCGCTGCTGAAATCCGGGCACACGGACGAGGCCATTGCTTCCGTGCGCCGCGCCATCGCGTTAAACCCCATGGGTTTTGCCTACCATTTTGCGTTAGGTGTAATGCTGAAGGCCCAAGGCAATTTCGGCGGCGCCCTACGGGAATTCAAAGCAGAGTTGGCCGTGAATCCTGCTCAACAGGCGGCCGCCACGCAGATTAAGGAGATTCAGAAGCAGTTGCGGGAGACGGAGCGATGAAGCCTGTCATTCTGACGAGGTGTCGTAGGGGCAACCCTTGTGGTTGCCCCAGGGTGGCCACAAGGACCGCCCCTATGTGGCCGCGGGGGAGGACGACTGGGCTGGAAAAGAGCGGGAGTCCGCACTTTCGTGAGGTCTCGCCATCGGGTATATTATTCTTCCTCCGCGGTGATAGCAGGCCCTGCGCTGCTGAGGAGTTTGGCGAAGAGACGATTCGTTCATCATGTTTGCCCTCGAAACTATCGAGCTGACGAAAGACTACCGACTGGGGTTTTGGCGCAATCGAGTTAAGCGAGCTCTCGATGGGCTTAATCTCAGCGTCGAGGCGGGGGAAGTTTTCGGCTTGCTCGGACCGAACGGCGCGGGCAAGACCACGACACTCAAGTTGATCTTTCGCCTGATTTTTCCCACCTCCGGAACGGTGCGCGTCTTCGGCAAACAACTCGACGATTTTTCGGTCAGCGCCCGGGTCTCCTATTTGCCCGAAAATCCCGCCTTCTATGATCATCTGACGGCGCAGGAGTTTCTGAACTACGCCGCATCGCTGTTTGGTCTATCGGCTTCCGAACGGCGCCGCCGTTCCGGCGAACTGATCGAGCAATTAGGGCTCGCCGCATCCCGCAATGTTCACTTGCGCAAGTATTCAAAGGGCATGATTCAACGATTGGGAATCGCTCAGGCCTTGATTAATGACCCGGACCTGGTTTTCCTGGACGAGCCGATGTCCGGCCTCGATCCGCTGGGGCGAAGGGAAGTCCGCGAGGTCATCTTGAGGCTGAAGAAGCGGAAGAAAACGGTCTTCTTCTCCACGCACATCCTTTCCGACGCGGAGACGTTGTGCGACCGGGTGGCGGTGCTCAACCACGGCCGCTTGCAAGGGTGTGGTGAGTTGAACACGATCCTCCGGCTGGGAGTTACCACCACCGAGTTGGTACTTGAGGCCCCCTCAGCACAGGTCATGGCCGAGTTGATGCCCTGCGCCTCATCGGTGATTCGCACCGGGGAGCGGGTGCGCCTGGAGATTTCCGAAGAAAGCAAAGTGCAAAGGTCACTGGAGATTATCTTGCGAGGCAAAACGAAGGTGATCTCCATGAATCCGGTCAAGAGGTCGCTGGAAGATTATTTTCTTCAGAAGGTAGGTGCGGAGGAAGTCGAGAAATCGAGCAGTTAAGGAGTCGAGAAGTCGAGGAGTCGAGGAGTCAAAAAGTTAAAACCGGACCTTCGGCCCCGTAAGGGAGCGCTGGCCATCGTCGCAGAGGCAAAGAGAAACTTTCTTTCTCGTCAACTTCTCGACTTCTCAACTCCTTAACTGCTCGACTTCGCGACAATCGCGGAAACAACCATGCGCGTGGTGACGATCGCCATCCACACATTCAAGGAATCGGTCCGCCAGAAAGTTCTGTATAACCTGGTGGCCTTTGCCCTGCTGCTGATCGGGGCCTCCATTCTCTTCGGGAGCATCTCCGTCGGGGTCGAGCAGATAATCCTGATAACTCTGGGACTCACTTCGATCTCGGTTTTCGGCCTGTTGATCGCCATCTTCATTGGAATCGACCTCGTCTCCAAAGAGATCGAACGCCGCACGGTTTACAACATCCTCTCAAAACCCGTAAGCCGCGTGGAATTCGTGCTTGGAAAATACTTGGGCCTTCTGCTCACCTTGCTTGTGAACACTGCCATCATGACGCTGGGCTTCTATGCGACGTTGTACTATCAGAAGGGAACGCTGGGGCGTGACGACCTGGTCTTTCTGGGCGCGGCCTATTTCATTCTGCTCGAGCTGGCCATGGTGGTGGGAATTGCCTTAGTCTTTTCGTGTATATCCACTCCAGTGCTATCCGCCGTATATACATTTTGCCTTTTCGTTATAGGTAATTTTTCCGCCGATCTGCGCGCCTTGGGCCAGCAAACGCAGAGCCCCTTGCTGGCGACGGCCTGCGGCGCGCTCTATTATGCGCTGCCCAATTTTGCGAATTTCAATGTCATCAGCTTGGTGGCTCACGCGCAGAAGCTGCCGGGTTACCTATGGTTGGGAAACTCTCTTTACGCACTTCTTTACGTAACGATCCTTTTGGGCCTGGCAATTATCATCTTCGAGGAACGGGAATTCCGATGACTTCGTTTCGTGGCCTCTTCTCCCAGCCTCGTTCCCGCCGCCGCGCCTGCTGGCTGCTGGTGTTGCTATGCCTTTTGGGGCTGATTCCCCTGCAACGGAGCCTTGACCTCCGAGGAGGAAATGAGAGGGCGCTGGATGAGGTCCTTTTTCTGCCGTCAGGAAGGGTTCTCCGGCAGCTCAGCTTGGGTTACGAAGGATTGCTTGCTGACATATACTGGACGCGCGTGGTGCAGTATTTCGGTGGGAAGCGGCTGGCGCACTCCACGGAGTTCAAGCTGTTAGGGCCTCTGCTTCAGATCACTACGGACCTGGACCCTCACCTGATCATTGCCTATCGCTTCGGTTCGATCTTCCTCGCGGACAAGCCGCCCCGCGGAGCCGGCGAGCCCTTGCAGGCCCTGGCGCTCCTGCAGCGAGGCATTGTTGCTAACCCCGAGTACTGGCGGTTCTGGGAGGATCTGGGCTTCGTCTACTATTGGGACTTGAAGGATTACGCCGTTGCCGCACGAGCGTTTCAAGCCGGAAGCGAGAGGCCCGGCGCCATGACCTGGATGCGGGCCCTGGCGGCGAAAGTGGCGGCGCAGGGCGGGGAACTGGCGACCTCGAAGTTCCTCTGGTCGGAGATTGCCCGCCAGGCTGGAAACGAACAGATTCGCAAGAACGCCGAGGATCACCTGATGGCCATCCAGGCTACCGAAGAGATCGCCAAACTGAATGAGCTGGTGGCCCTCTATAATCAGCGCCAGGGACAGCCCGCGCGCTCGTTCCAGGCGCTGGTCGCGGCTGGTTACCTCCGAGCTTTGCCGCGCGATCCTTCGGGCAGGCCGTACATGATCGATGCCAGCGGAAAGGTCAGGCTGAATCCGCGCAGTACGGTGGACTTGAGTTTGCTGCAGTAGCAGGGAAGTTTCTTCGCGAGGAGCCAGTGCTCCCCGAAGGGGAGCAAATTGAGTAGCCGGGGGTGAAACCCCCGGACTGGGCCCCACACCCCGCCTTCGGCACCCCTCTCCCCGCTGGCGGGAGAGGGGAAAGGGGTGAGGGGGGCGACATTTCCGGGGGCGCTGCCCCCGGCTACTCACGTCCAGCCCCTGCGGGGCTAAGAGATGGCATGCCGCAGGCCGGGAGCAACGACTTGGAGCAGGTTCGTTTCATTTTCTGGGAATTATTGAAGATTCTGGGCGTGTCCTTCGTCAGCCTGCTGGCCGTCAAGGGTGTAGCGAGCTTGCAGGTGACGGGCACCGGCGGGCCGGCGGGCCGGCTGGCTCGCGCCAAAGCATTGCTGTACGCCCTCGTTCTGGCGATGGCGGTTTTCGGCGCCTGGAACTTCGGCTACGACATTGCGGCGGAGGTATATTATCGGTCCAGTGTGAGCGATGCTCAGCGCAGGCACCCGGCAAAGAACTACCTTAACGCACTTCAGGCGGTCCAGTTGAGGCCGGGAATATTGGATTATTGGCAAGCCCTCGAGTCAGCCAAATTCGATCTTGGCCAGTGGGCCTCGGTGGTGGACGATATGCCTGCCATGCAGCGCGTGGCCGGCCGGGATTTGGACGAGGTGGACTCGTATCGTGTCGCGGTCTGTCTTTACCATTTGGGGCGATACGAGGAGGGCTTGGCCATCACCGAGCGCCTAAGCCGTCAGAATCGCCTTTATCTGCCACCTTTAATCCTCCGGGGATATATCCTGATTGCGCAAAAAAAGTACGCTGAAGCGGAGCGCGTCCTTACCTCTGCTCTCAACATTCTTCCGACTGACCAGCTTGCCGTGGAAGGTCTGGCGCACGCTTACTTTCTGGAAGGGAACCGCCGGCAGGCCCTCGAGGTTCTTGAGGATACATCCAAGTTCTCATTTCCCATGCAAGCGCAGCAGAGGATTGAAGCGCTGAAAGGCCTCTATGGCCAATGACCGCCGGTTGATTCTTCATCCCCGCCTGGAAGACCTGGTGGCGCTGGCTTTTTTTGTGCTCAACTTGGGCTTCCGCCTGGTTTTCCGCGGGGCCGCGCACGCCAACTTGAGTCCTGCCGACGTCCTGATTATCGTTCCCGCCATGAGTTTGCTCCTGGCGAAAGAACTGATTCACTATTTCGTGGCTGGGAAGAAGGAGTCGTCTGCCTCTTCTGTCGACCCGCGCGTCTTCATACGGCCTTATTGGGAGATCGTCAGAGACTGGTTCCCGTTTCTGGCGATATTGTTGATGTACTACTCGCTCTGGGGTGACACCACGCACCTCCTGGTCTGGCACGACTGCGACGGGGCATTGATTGCGCTCGACCAGCGGCTGTTTGGCTTTCAGGCCAGTGTGGCCATACAGCGCTTTATAACGCCCGGCCGCACGGCGTGGATGGAGTTTGCTTACTTTTACCACATCCTGAACATTGCCCTGGTCGGCTGCTTTGTGTATCTCTGCCGCCCCCGTGGGCGATTTCGGGAGATGATGAACGGCCTGATGGTGGTCACGTTTCTGGGGCTTCTTGGCTATATCCTGGTTCCGGCCATCGGTCCCGTGTATAGCCTACGCGATGATTACACTGTTTCCCTGAGCCAGCCGATCGCCATCTTCAATCAGCAACTTGCGTTCATGGACCTGGCGCGCATTCATCGCGACGTTTTTCCGAGCATGCATGTGGCGATTTCCTTCCTGGTGTGGCTCTATGCCTGGCGCAACTCGCGGGCCCTGTTTTGGGTGGTGTCGCCTCTGATCTTGAGCCTTTGGGTTTCGACTGTCTACCTCCGCTACCACTACCTCATCGACGTGGCCGCGGGCTTGTTGCTGGGTCCCGCGAGTTTCTTTTTGGCGAACTGGTTATTCAGCCGATTCGGGAATCTGGCGATCTCGATTCCTATACCCGCGAAGTGGGCCGAGAGGTTGGCCCACCTTGGAGTCACTAACGCGGACGGCAGCGTGTAGCCCACCGCGCAAGAAGGTGTGAAGAAATAAACTAGACCATGGTTCTGCACCCAAGTTCGGGATCCCCTGAAAACAACTCCGGCACGCCTCCCCGGCGCGGCCTGGCCCGATTGGCCACGCAGGAACTGCTCGCGCTGCTCATTGTGATCGCAGGCCTGCCCTACCTGAATTCGCTGTGGAACGGCTTTGTCCAGGACGATAACCGGCAGATTTTGGCCAACCCTTACCTGCGCAGCTTCTCTCACTTGCCGGAGATCTTCGCAACGAATGTGTGGTCGTATGTGGGCGCGCAGGGCATGACCAATTACTACCGCCCGCTGATGACGCTCGGCTACCTGATTTGTTACCAATTATTCGGACCGATGGCCTATGGTTTTCATCTGGCCAACCTGGTTTTGAATGCTGCGGTGGTCTGCCTGGTTTTTCTGGTTACCGAACGCGCCTTCCACAACCGAACCTTAGGCTTTGTGGCGGCGGTCATCTTCGCCCTGCATCCGGTGCACAGCGAGTCAGTGGACTGGATTGCCGCCGTGACTGACCTTCAGCTCGCGTTTTTCTACCTGCTCGCATTCTGGTTCTTCCTGCGGATCTCCCCCTCAACACCCAGTGGATGGTTTGAAGGCGCGACCAAGCCTGTCATTCCAAGCGGAGCGAGGAATCTCGCTCTAAGTCTTTTCAAGGCAAGGCGAGATTCCTCGTCGCCTGTGGCTCCTCGGAATGACACGCAACCTGGGGTCTCTACACAAACTCCGGGAAACGGATCAAGGGGTATTGCGGCACAACTTGGCATGGTTGTCTGCTTCGCCCTAGCGCTGCTCGCCAAAGAGCCAGCGGCGACGCTGCCTTTTCTGGCGACCTTTTATGAACACTTTCTTCGTGACGACCGGGAGCGAACGCCTCTGACGCAGAAGCTCTCGCGGTATCTGAGCTTGTGGCTGGTTGACGCCGCCTACCTGTTGTTTAGAATCCACATTTTTGGCGGGCTGGCGCCGGTGCTACAGTTGCCGCAGATCAGCCGTCGGGAGGCCTTTTATTCATCTTTCGCGCTGATCGCGCAATATGTTTGGAAGATCGTCTGGCCGGTGAATCTCTGCGGGTTTTACACTTTTCACAAGAGCCTTTCCCTGTTCGACCCTCGATCTGTCGCGGGGCTCGTGCTCCTGGGACTGTGCCTGTGCGCGCTCGTTTACTCCTGGAAAACGGAGCGTCTTGTCTCGTTCGGTCTCTTATGGTTATTCCTGAACCTCGCGCCGGTTCTCAATGGGCGTTGGCTGGGCGCTAACGTATTCACCGAGCGTTACCTTTATCTTCCTTCACTGGGGTTCTGCTGGATTGCGGCGGGGGGAGGGCAGGCGATCTGGAGGCGGCTGGCGGAACAGCGTGCCGCTCGCAAGGTCTATGCTGTGGCGTTGATTATCGTCGCTGCCCTCTGCGTGGTCAGGATTGTCACCCGCAATCGCGTTTGGCGCGATGACGCGACGTTCTACCAGCACACCCTGGCCCAACAGCCCGACGCGGTTGCTCTGCGAATCAACTTGGGCGCGGTATACTGGAATTCGGGCTCACCGGATCAGGCCGAGGCGGAGTGGCGCGCTGCGCTGCGCCGCGCTCCTGATCACTGGCTGATCCTGAACAACCTGGGACTCGTCGCGGCGCGGAAAAAGCTCTACGACGAAGCCATCGAGGATTTTCAGCGCTCCATACGGTTTCGGCCAAACTATGCCGACTCCCATATGAACCTGGGGCGAACCTATTCCGTAACCGGCGCCAGTGATAAGGCGGAAGCGCAATTGAAAGCTGCGGTGGCCCTTGCCCCTCTCTACGTTCACGCCCGGAATGCGCTGGCAGAGTTCTATTTCGATGCCGGCCGCTTCCCCGAGGCAGAAACGCAGTACCGTGCCTCCGTGGCGAGCGGCGGCACCGTTCAGGCATGGAATTCATTGGGTGATATTTATAGCCGCTGGCATCGCTGGCAAGACGCCGAGCGCGCCTTTCGGCAGGCGGTGGCGTTGGATGCTTTTGAAAGCCGTGCGCACTTTGGGCTGGGCGCGGTCCTGGTGGCCGAACGCCGAAACATCGAAGCGCTTCAAGAGTATACGGCAGGACTTCAGACGGATCCCAGGAACCCCACGGCCCTCGAGGCGGTGGAGCGGTTAAAGAAGCTATCAAAATGATCGGGAGATCGGGAAATCGGGTGACCGGGATAACCGGTGGTGCGGTGGCGTTCCTGCTCCTCGTCTGCGTCGTGGCAAGCCCTGCCGATGTATCCCTCGAGGACTTCGTGCGCCAATTCGAGTCGAGCTATCATGCGGTCAAGACAATTCGCGCAGACTTCACGCAGACCTACGCCACCGAGGGCAGAACCCAAACCGAGTCCGGAGTAGTTTACTTTGCGCGCGGCGGTTTAATGCGGTGGGACTACCAGCAGCCTCAACCGAAGTTGTTCCTCTCCGATGGGAAGACGCTGCAGCTTTACGTACCGGAGGAGAAACAGCTAACCCGTACCGCAGTCAAGGCGAGCGACGACATTCGAGTCCCATTTCGCCTGCTGCTCTCAAGACTCGAATTGCGGCGCGTCTTTTCGCGGATCGAGTTTGCGCCTGACGCCCTCCAGCACCAGCCCACTGACCGTGTCCTGCGCGGCTATCCCAAGAAGGCATTGCAGGAGGATTATCGACAGGTGCTCATGGAAGTAGGCCCCCAATTCGACATCCGCAGGTTGCTCGTGAGGCTTGCCGACCAGAGCACCATGGAATTTGACTTCGATCACATCGAGCGGGATGTCCCCCTAAGCCGTTCTTGGTTCCAATTCGTGGCACCGCCCGGGACGGAGGTGATTGACCAACGCTGAGCGTCACGCCGCGGGTCTTCCCTTGACGGCGGTACCGGCACGAGCTGGAATGACTGACAATCGAAACGGGCTGCCCATCGACCCGCTGTTCGCAGGATCGACAGCAATTGGCGACCGAGTAAATTTTTCCTGATCGTATAAGAAAGATATCTCCACGGGCTCTGCAAGCTCAGTCTAACCCGTTACAAATCAGCTTCTTAGGGACGCCTGACATTATGGCCAGCAATTTGCTCTTACCGTCTGCGTCGACACTTCTACAAAGGGGGTTAAGACGGAGGCAAATCCCATGAACCCAGAAAAGTACAGGCAGGTTGCAACTGCGGCGGTGGTTTTTTGCTTGGTCTTATTCAGCGCGGGGTGCGCAACCAAGAAATACGTGCAGAACTACACTCACGACAACATCAAGCCACTCGAAGTCAAACTCGATAATACCAACAAGCAGGTGGCCGAAAACGGCGAACGGATTACCGACCTTGACCGCAAAACAGAGAAGGGTATTTCCCAGGCTCAGTCCTCCGCGGATGAGGCCAATCAAGCCGCCAGCAAAGCCCAACAGTCGGCGGCGGACGCCCGGGGACTGGCTCAACAGGGAATCTCAGATGCTGGCGCGGTGAAACAGGAAGTCGAAAACGCAGACAATTTTCAGTCCGTCAAGAAGGCTTCGATTTTGTTTGGAATTAACAAGAGCAAGTTAACACAGGAAGACATCGAGACGCTGGATAGTCTCGCGCAAACCGTGAGCGGTATGAAACACTATGTGGTCGAGATTCGCGGATTCACGGACAACCGCGGTCCGAAGCCGTACAACTTAGAGCTCAGCCGCAAGCGAGCCGACGCCGTCGTGCGTTACCTGACACTGGACAAACAGATCCCGCTGGTGCGTGTTTACCAGGCCGGCTACGGCGAGGATGATCCTGCCGCCCCTAACAAGACGCGCAGTGGACGAGAACAGAATCGCCGTGTCGATGTCAGCATACTAGCTCCGCAGTCCTCCGCGACAGCACAGCTTCAACAAGGGCAAGCGTCAAGTTCCGAACCACAAACGCAGCAGCCAACATCCGCCACATCCACCCCTCAACAATAAGCGTCGGATCACACCAAGAGCCGCAGAGTCTCGGAAGAGCGAGACTCTGCGGGCCTGCGGCGCCCTGCCTCGGAGTGGCCGAATTCTCACACGGATTCGAAGAGGCTTGATCGCACTTCTATTGCCCGCCTGAGAGGTGGAGAAACAGCGTAAGGTAGCGTTTCGCACTGCTGGTGATGAGAAAATGCTCGCGCACGTAGGCGCGTCCTTGCTGTCCCAGTCTCTCGGCGATGGCCGGATTGGATAACAGGAAACGGATCTGGTAGGCCGTCCCTTCCACCGAATGGGCAAGCAATCCGGTGTGCTTGTGGATGATCTGGAGAGGAATTCCGCCCACTGCGGAGGCCACAACCGGCTTGCCTTTCCAGAGCCCCTCCGTAACCGTCAGCCCGAAGCCTTCGCGCAGGCTCTTTTGAATGATGATGGTCGAGCCTCGTTGCAGGGCGTTGATTTCGGTGGCGCTCCAAGGTGGCAAGTTGAGGATATGGACGTCAGGGTCATCGCCCACGGCCTCGCGAACCTCGGCGAGCACAGCTTCACCCTCAGGATCGTCACTTGCTCCCCCCCCTGCCAAGACGAGTTGGCAATCGAAATAGCGCTTTACGATCTGAAAGGCGCGCACGACGCCCAACGGGTCCTTCAGCCTGTCGAACCGTGAGATTTGCGTGAGGACGATGCGGTCCGGGTCAATGCCGAAGCGCTCCAACGTACTTCTTACCAGTTCGGGTTCCAGCTCGCGGTTTTTCTCCGAAAGCGGGTCAATGCTGGGGTAGAAGAGGTACTGAGGCGCGGGCAAGTGGCGGGCGAATTCGGCCGAGGAGAATATAGCGCCATCGTATCGGTTGACCCAGGGTTCCAGAAATCCCCAGACCGTGGGATTGGGGTGCGAGAGGTCAATGTGGCATCTCCAGATCCAGTGGCCGGAATGATCGCGGCGCGCGCGGATCAGGGCCACCGGCTGAGGATCATGGATGACGATAAACTCGGCCTCCATCTGGAGCCGGAGGAGATTCTGCTCGTTGTAAGCAAGAAAGGTATCGAAGCTTTCCGGCGGCATGGTATAAGGCCCGCCATGCAGGGCGTTATGGAAGGCCTTGGTGATTTCATAGAAGTCGTTGCCGCCGGTTATGACTTCCCAGCGGATGGCAAGCCCCAGCTCCTGAAGAATGGGAACCAGCCGGTTGAGCATTTCGGCCACGCCTCCTCCCATGGCCGTGGAGTTCACCATTTGCACCGTGCGCATCTGAAGCCGCGAAGCTAAGGTCCGCAGTTCGGCCAATTCGGGCTCTCCGAGCACAGGAGTGTAGTCATCCAGACTGATTAACAGCGGGATGGGCATCGTCTCGCTCATGAGTGCAATTCCTTTTCAACCAGGCTGATAATCCTCTCCAGGGCGCTCCCCAGCGTGTTGGTGTAGATGTCGATGCGGTTGACTTGCCTGGCGAGCCTGCCTAAATCGAGGCAGCTCTCCAGCCAATACGAAAAGTCGTTAGTGCGCAAATGCAATCGCAGGCGAGAGGCAATAAAATGGAAGTGAAATGCCGCATGGCTCAGTTTCTGCAAGTCGTCTCGAAACTCCTGCAGCGTCCAGGCCTCCATTTGAAGGGGCACCTCGACCCCGATCGCTTCATAAAAGAAAAAAGGTTCGAAAGCAGACTGCTCGGCTTGCTGGGGGTACTGCTCGCAGTACTCGGACACGAGCCGTTGGAGGTCGGCGCGCAATTCCGCCAGCGAAAGGTAGTCCCGAATATCCAGGGAGGCAAGATGCTCCGCCAGTTCAGGACGATTGCACCCCGCCAATACCCACTGGGCAAAATCGTTTGAGAATCCCTGGGTAAGAAAGTGATGGTGGCTCAAGGTTTGGAAGGTGTGGTTGAAGATTGAAGTGTCGCTGCAAGTCTCCAAACCCTGCTTCAGTTGTGCCAGGGTGGTTGCCATCTCGTTGGCGATCCGCGTCAGATAGGACACGGTCATGAACTGAAAGGGATGCTCAGCTTTCTTCAAGTGATTTCGGCCTCCAGTCTTCGCAAGAATGTGAGAACCTCGCCGGGATTGTGTAGGTAAAAGAGGGCTTCGGTCCGTCGAGTGTTCCCGACTTGTACGGTAATTCCATGCGGCAAAGCGGCGAACGCCGATTCGTCGGCCAAGTCGTCGCCCGCAAATATGGCGAGTCTCTGTTTACGCCGCTTTCCCAGTAATTTGCGCACTGCGGACCCCTTGCCGCCGATAGCGCAAGGGAGGACCTGCCAGGCTCTCTTCTCTTGGATGAGGCGAAGATGGGGCTGGAAGCGCACCAGAACCTCGCGCACAACCCGCCGCGCCGCTTGCACCTCGGCGGGCAGAGCACCGCGAAAATGAATGGCGATCGCAAGTTTCTTATCCTCAATCCAAATCCGCGGCAGTTCGGAGAGCCGATCTCGGAGCAGCCGTTTTGCCCTTTGAAGGAGTTTCCGCTCCGTGCGCAGAGGCGGGGTGGCACGCCCTTCCCAACCATATAATCCCAACAGGTGCACACCAGGGGCTTGAACCCGTGACCTCAAATCCACAAGGCGGCGCCCACTAATCACGAAGACCTCAAGCCCGTGGTGGGTAGCCAGGCGGTGCAATAAGCCTCGGGTTGCGAGATCCAACGGCGGCACGTCTTCCGGCCGGCGCCGAATCGGCGTCAGGGTACCGTCAAAATCAAGAAACAATGCAATGCGGCTTGCGGCCCTGATGCGCCGCGCCACTTGGGGCCAGGACTCAAACAAGTGAACCGCACGGCGGGGTCTTCTTTGCCGAATCTGTCTCGCGTCTTCCATACAGTCGGTTTGATGCTCCCCCGAACGACGCAGCGGAGGGAGGCGCTGTAGGGGCGGCGCTTGAGGCCGCCCTCGGGCAACCGCAGGGGTTGCCCCCACAATGTTCTCAGGCCCTCCTCTTTACAGATGGTGCATTGTGTCCTTGGCATCGACGGGGGCTTTCGGCCGGAACTGAGAAAGCAGCAAATCTCGTGCAAGATCGCGAGCTCCCAGGCCAAAGGCGATAGCCGCAGCCGTCACGAGGCCCCCGAAGGTGATTGCGAAGGTGACAATAATCGTCGTGCGGCCGATCCCCAGCTCATCGAGAGCCGCCACAACCGTTACCACCATCACAAAAAAACGCGTCAAGCCTGCCAGCAGCCGGGCCGAGGGCAGATTTTCATTTACGGCAGCGATCAGTACGCTGCGTCCCAAAAATCGGCTCACTAGTACGCCTACGATCAAGATCAGCACCGCGGCCAGGAGGTGCGGCAAATAGAGGAAAGTCCGCTCCACGAGGTTTCGGGTTAGCGGCGTGCCCAAGGCGTTCAAGCCTGCGAGCAGAGCTGTGAGAACGATCAGCCCCCGCACAATCTCACCCGCCAAGTAGGAGCACGACCGGGCCAAGCCAGTCCGTTCCACCACCATTCCCACTCCGATCCGGTCGCAGAGGCGATCGAATCGCAACACGCGCAGCACGCCGTAGACGATTTGCTTGGCCAGCCATCCCACAACCAGTCCCAGCAGAACTAGAACCAACATGCCGAGGAGGCTGGAAAGACTCGCAACGGCTTGCTCGCCGAGCTGGCGGAGTGGTCCCCAAACAACTTTTGCCCAGATTCCCTCCATGATATCTCACCTCTTTTCCCGGCTTGCGAGCGGCCACTGGTTAATCAGGTAAGGTTTTAATTGCTCGTAGACCAAGCACAATCTCTCAATTCGGCGTTCCGCCACTGTGTCGGGACCACTGTCGGTTTGGCGCGCAAACGAGGCGACCCAACCCAGGTAGAGCGGAGCGAGTGACTTCAACAGGTGTTCGCGATCCATTACGCGCCGGTGGTAGGCAAGCGCCAGATCGTAGATGAGACTCACCCACAGTTCGTCATCAAGAGAAAACTGGCCCGGCGGCTGCGCGGCGCATGATTGAAGGTTCTTGAGTTGCTTAGGCGAAAACACCTGCTCGTAGACCGGCACAAGATCACGCACCCCTTGCTGAAAGGAGGCTAGGGCCCGTTGCAAATTGATCGAGGCCGGTTCGGGCTTGATGCCAAACGGCGAGCCCAGCAGCGGCACGGGCAGAGATCCCAGCACGTTGCGCCACGCCAAATCGTGAGTCTCCATCAGACTGAAGACGGACCCGACGACCTGAACCAGTACGGCGCTCAGGTCCAGCCCCTGTTCCTCGGCCTCATGGACCTTGGCGCCCAGGTGCGATTGGCACACCTTGAAGTTGTCCGCGATGGCCGTAGTGGTCATCCAGATATCGATGCCAAAGCGAGCCACATCCGAGTTCCACACCTGGTCTTTGAGAAAATGGCTTGCCAAGCGCCCGGAGATCCCGAACTCACCACCGATCGGCTGGCGGACTCGACGGCCGTACAGCGCCCGCAAAAGCGGATAGACGACGCTGTTGGTCATCGTTCCGTCGTATTTGTGGCGCTGGTAAAAAGGAGCCACGTAATCGAAGTCGAGTGATAGGATTGGCTCGAGCAGGGACTTGAACCATTCCGGGGTGACGCTTCTCAGGTCCGCCTCCACCACGGCCAGGGCTCGGGCCTGAGTTGCTTGGACGATTTGGAAGAGAGTGCGAAAGGCGCTGCCTTTGCCCGGCAACCCATGGTAGGGCGTAGTCAGCCGGTGCACCGGCTCCAGAAGATATTTCACCCTGAGCAGGGCATTGCCCTCCGTGCGGGCGCCTTCCACGGCATCTGGGGTGCCGTCATTCGAATCAGCGTCGGGGTTAACGATCAATGCCTTGCGATTCCCGAAGTAGCTTGCCAAGCCCGCCTGTGCGGCCTTGACGACCTGGCCGATCGTCGAGACATTGTTGTGACTGGGGATGCCAACCACCAGTTCCAGCGGCCCCAACCCTTCCACCGTTTCTTCGATTTGCTCAGTCAGAATAGCCTCTGCCAACGTTCCCTTCCTTAGTACCCGGCCTCTTCTCGGCGGGCGGAGATTTCCCCTTCATTCGGGGCGGTGTCTGGAATCAGCTTGGCGGGAGCCCGAGTCTCGTGTCGGCCCGGTTCCGTGTCTATGACCGGCTCCAGGCGGATCTCAGAGAGTCCCGAAATCAAGTCTGCTGCCCAACGGTAGATGTTGAACTCCTTCACCACCTGCCGCAGGCGATGCATGCGAGCGCTTCTTTCCAAGGGGTCCATCTCCAAGGCGAAATGCATGGCGTCTGCCAATTGTTCCGTATCGTAAGGGTTGACAATCAGAGCATCGCGCAATTGCTGGCTGGCGCCGGTGAACTGGCTCAGGATGAGAGCTCCTTGGTCGTCGTCGCGCGCGGCAATGAACTCCTTCGAGACAAGGTTCATGCCGTCATGAAGGGAGGTGACCAGACAGAGGTCCGCAGCCTTGTAGTATCTCTGGATTTCCTGATGCGTATGATGCCAGGGCAAGTAAACGATCGGCCGCCAGTGGTTCGTTTGGAAACGCCAATTAATGCGTCCGGCTTCCGCCTCAACTTCTCCTAAGAGATCATGGTAGCGCTTGATGTGCGTCCGGCTGGGCTCTCCGATCTGCACCAGGCAGAAGCGGCCGCGGTAACCCGGATACTTTTCCAGGAAGCGTTCCAGGCCGCGGAAGCGTTCGATGATCCCCTTCGTGTAATCGACGCGTTCCACGCCGATGCCCATGAATGTGGCCTCGACGCCATGCTCGCGCAGCAAGGCGCCCCGGGCCAGATACGGTGAGCCGCCCAGCGGCGGCTCTGGTTCCCCAGTCCCTGCGAAAGCCACGCTGATGGGAAAAGGGCGCACCTGTGTGACGTGGCCGCCGCGTTCAACCGAAAATCGTTCCCAGTTCACCCGCGACTCGAGAGTGCGGTCGACGGTTTGCAAAAAGTTATTACAATGAGACTGGGTGTGAAATCCCACCAAGTCCGCGCCCAGCAAGCCGTCTAGTAATTCGCGTTGCCATGGACAAATGCCGAAGGCTTCAGGGTTTGGCCAGGGGATGTGCCAAAAAATAGCCAAGCGGGCGTCCGGGCGTTGCTTTTTCACCAGGCGAGGCAGCAGGGCGAAATGGTAGTCCTGAAGCAGCACGCAGGGCTCCTCAGCCCCAGTCATTTCCTCGATCAGCGCCTGCCCGAACTTCCGATTCACCGCCTGGTATTGCTCCCAGTCTTTGGCGCGAAAGGTGGGGCGCGTGTGGGCAATGTGACAGAGCGGCCAGAGGCCTTCGTTGGAGAAGCCGAAGTAGTAGCCTTCTTCCTCTTCTTTGCTGAGCCAAACCCGCCTGAGCGTGTACTGGGGATTGTCGGGCGGAACCTGCAGGCAATCGCGCTCGTCCACGGTCTCGCGGTCGGCGTCTCCCGACCCGTGCGCCAGCCAGGTTCCTTGGCAAGTCCGCAAAATGGGCTCGAGCGCCGTGACCACGCCGCTGGCCGGAACCACGACCTCCACCGTCTTGCCTCGGCGGGCGTGCAGATAGGGTTCGCGATTGGAAACGACGAAGAGCGGCCTAGTCGCCCAGCTTGCTCCGCACGTGGACCCGCAGGCGCTCCGGCGTCCAGAGTGACTCCGCGCTTTCGCGCAGCCGTGCTTCTTCTTCGGCTGCCGCTCGCGCGGCTTCGAGGCTATCAGCGAGGTGCCTGACTTCCTGAGCCAGCGGTTTAAAGAGATCTCCCTCGGCCAGGTTAGGCCGCGGCACTCTCTTCCCGTCCCGAAGGTCGCGAATCCACTTGGCGGTCCGGGCGATGGGACGCAAAAGGCTCCAGCGGATGATCAGCAGCGTGGTTAGTACGATGAACAGTGTCTGGGCCAGGACACGAAAGTAGATTTCCTGGCGCAGTCGAGCGGTCTGGCGGTCGATAAAGCTGGCATCATGAAAGATCGCCAGAGCCCCGGCCACTCCCGATCCACCGTGGAGTGGCAACACATACAGGTAGGCGGGGTTCTGGTTAAGCGTGATGAACCCGCCGTAGCTTGCGTCCTGCGCAATCACATGCGAGATAGTGCCCATTTCGCCGTAAAGGTAACTCTGAAGCCCCGGGGTGACGGCAAGGGTGTTGGCTGATTTGTCAAAGACCGCTATTCCCGTTACGCGTTCACGGTTTCCGAATTGGGTGACGATCTTCTGAAGGTTGCTGCGCGAGCCCTTGGCGAGAAGAGGCTCAACATTCGCAGCCAAACTTTCGGCCAGAATCTCGGCGCGTTTCCCCAGATCATTGCGCAGCCCGCGCTTCTCGGCCTTCTGCTGGAAGATGGCAAACACCGCCGAAAGCAGGGTGACGCCTACGATGAGTGAAACGATCAGGCGCAAACTTAAACGCATAGGTTCACCGGCCCCTCTTATCAGGCAAGCGTGGCTTCAAGACGCGTGGCACCGAGGTCCTGGTGATGATCGTACAACACATGCTCCTCTATGGACAGGTGTTCGTCAAGTCTCGTTCGGTTGTCCGCTAGCTGATGCCCGTTCACTTCAATGCAGTATTCGAACTGGGTGTGGTGCTCGGATTGAATCTCCGGGGAAACCCAGCTTTCACAGCGGGGTTCAACCCCACCTACTCGTTTCGATGCTGTGCTGGTGCAAGAATGTTGCAAATATTCCCGCTCAAGCACAAATTGCGTGGAATCAACTCGTTAACTCATCATGCAAGTTAGGTGGGCATGAAAAAATAACCCGAGGGGAGAATATTTTTCACTACAGCACGTAGTTTTGGATGGCGGCCGCGACACCGTCTTCGTCGTTGGCGAGAGTCTTGATCCAATCAGGTTGATGGAGTTCGGGACAGTGATTTCCCATCAGCACGGGCAATCCTGCGTATTGAAGCATCTCGAGGTCGTTGAAATTGTCCCCCAGGGCCATTATCTCGGAAGGGTGGATTCCACATCGCTCGGCCCAGATCTTCAGGGCGCGGCCCTTCGAGCAGCCGCGGTTGAGAACGTCGAGGATGGAAATATTCGTGGTTAGATACTTCGTCCAGGTTACATGAATCTTTGACCGGACGGGGGAACCTTCCAGGAGCGTCTCCGCCGGTTCGATGCGTGCCGGCGGTCCTCCAATCATCACCTGGATCGGGTCAGTTGCCACCGCTGCGTCAAGGTCCGGAACGAGCCGCAGGGAATGAGGGCTGTTCTGGGTATACCAATTGAGAGGCCCGTCAGTGGCGGCGTTGTCCTGCATCGTGACTTGACCGTAGCCGGCGGTGTGGAAGATGGCCACCGAGTAGGGACGGAACTCGCGTACTGCATCAAGAACTTCCCGGGCCACCTGGCGGGGAAGAAAATCCTGGTGCAGGACCTCGCCGGAGGAATTGGCGATGAGCGCGCCGTTGGAGGTAATCAGATTGACGACGCAGGGTATCTGACTGACCAGCGGCAGGGCGGAGTGAAACCTGCGCCCCGTGACGATGACGACCTGGACGTCGCGTTCGACAGCCTGGAGAAGCGCCCGGCGGTTACCCTCTGAGATTTCTCGACGGCTATTCAGCAGGGTGCCGTCAAGATCAATGGCTACGAGACGAATCGGCATGCAGATAGCATTCTAACTCAGCAATCGCCAATCACCAAGAATTGACCTGGTCCAAAGCGCTTGCTAGACTCTACCCTTTAGACTTTAAACTTATGTCCAATGTCACCCACCTCGAGTGCGCGCTCTGTGGAAGGCAGTACGAACCGGGCCGCGTTTACAACCTCTGTGCTTGTGGTGCGCCTCTCCTGGTGCGCTACGACCTTCGCCGGGCCGCGGAGACGATGGTCCTCGAGCGAATGTCCTCGCGGCCGCCCACCCTCTGGAGATATCGGGAAGTTCTTCCGGTAACCAACGATGCTTCGATTCTCTGCCTGGGAGAGGGATTCACTCCCCTGATCCACGCCCAGCGGCTCGGCAATCGGCTGGGGCTCCCCAACCTGTATTTGAAAGACGAAGC
Organism: uncultured Acidobacteriota bacterium; assembly: GCA_963842495.1. Taxonomy (GTDB): domain Bacteria; phylum Acidobacteriota; class Terriglobia; order UBA7540; family UBA7540; genus CAVROP01. The sequence goes on along the minus strand of CAWJHY010000076.1, from coordinate 70,902 downwards.
CTTGAATCCCACCGGCTCCTTCAAGGCGCGTGGGCTAGCGGTGGCCGTCAGTATGGCCAACGAACTGGGCCTCCGAAAACTGGCGATTCCTTCGGCGGGGAATGCCGGCGGGGCCTTGGCCGCCTATGCCGCACATGGCGGGCTGGAGGCGGCGGTTTTTATGCCTGCGGAGACCCCTCTGATGAATCGGCGGGAGTGTGCCCTGTTGGGCGCGAGGGTCGAGCTCGTCGCCGGCAGCATCAAGGACTGCGCTCGAGCGATGAGGGAACAACTGAAAGACGGGGAGTGGTTTGACGTGTCAACTCTCCGCGAGCCCTACCGCCTGGAAGGGAAGAAGACCATGGCCTATGAGGTGGTGGAGCAGCTCGAGCGGCGAGTGCCGCAGGCCATGATCTACCCCACCGGCGGCGGTACAGGCCTGATCGGGATGTGGAAGGCTTTCGACGAGCTGGAGGAGCTTGGCTGGATCGGCGGTGCGCGGCCTCGTATGTTTTCAGTGCAGGCGCAAGGCTGCGCCCCCATCGTCCGCGCTTTCGCCCAGGGCCGCGACCGCGCCGCAGAGTGGGAGGCCCCGCAAACGCTTGCTTCCGGCCTGCGTGTTCCCTCGGCCATCGGCGATTTCATGATGCTGAGGGCGATTCGCGAAAGCCGCGGGTCGGCTCTCGCGGTGCCTGACTCAGAGATGCTTCGAGCCATGCGAGAATTGGCTGAATTGGAGGGCATCTTCACTTCGCCGGAGGGCGGGGCAACCCTGGCGGCGCTGAAGAAATTGTTAGCGGATGGATTCCTGGCCGGTCATGAGAGCATCGTTTTGTTCCTGACAGCAAGTGCATACAAATACCAAGAAGTCCTTGAAAAACTGACGACGTAGGGGCGCGTGGACATGTTGCGGCAGTGGCGTGTGTCGCAAGTTCGTTGACTGAATTAGACGACGCACCTCAGCCCCGAAGGGGCGACAGATATTAGCCCAGGGCGTAAGCCCTGGGAAAACGATAACCCACTCCCCCTTTGTCCCCCCTCCCGCCCGGCGGGAGAGGGGGAAGGGGGTGAGGGATGGGCTCACGATCCCACGGCTTACGCCGTGGGCTACTTTCTGCCGGCCCTCCGGGCCTATGATGCTACCGGTTGCGGAAATGCAGAAGCTCAAGCGCCCGCGCCGGGCAGCCACGAGGGCTGCCCCTACAAATGTTATGCCGAAAACCGAGAGGCTCTATTACACGGATTGCTACCTGCACGAGTTCCAGGCGAGAGTACTTCGCTGGGAGGCTACACCCGACGGATTCAAAGTGTACCTCGATCGGACAGCCTTTTACCCTGCTTCGGGCGGGCAGCCGGCAGACGCGGGAACTCTCGCCGGTCTCGAAGTCGTCGACGTGATTGACGAAGGGGACGAAATCGCGCACTTCCTCCGACAGCCTCCAGAGGGTGAAGAGGTGACGGGTAAGATCGCTTGGGAGAAGCGGTTTGACCACATGCAGCAGCACACGGGACAGCATGTCTTGTCCGCTGCGTTCGAAAAAGTGGGCCACTACAAGACCATTTCGTTTCACATGGGGACGGAGAATTCGAGCATCGACTTGGATTCCGACCGGCTCGGCTCGAAACAGCTCGAGCAGGCTGAGAGCGCGGCCAATCAGGTGCTCTTCCAGGATCGGCCCGTGCGGATCTCTTTTCAGTCGGCGGATGATGCAAGTCGTATGGACCTGCGCAAGCCGACTTCACGTGGAGGAGACGTGCGGCTTGTCGAGGTTGAGGGGTTTGACCTGTCGGCTTGCGGGGGGACGCACGTTCACCACACGGGCGCCATCGGATTGATCCTGGTGCGCAAGGTCGAGCGCTTGAAGGGATCGACGCGCATCGAGTTCGTGTGCGGCGGTCGTGCCCTCAACTTGGCGCGGCGGGATTTCAGACTCTTGAGCGAAGCCTCGCTGCTCTTTTCGGCCGCTCCGGAGACGCTTCCTGGGCTCATCGCCAAGCAGAGCCAGGAACTGCGCGAAGAGATGCGGGGAAGGGAAAAGCTGCTGGAGCGCCTCGCCGAATACCAAGCGGACGAAATATGGCGCGAGGCGCCAGTCGTTGCAGGGCGGCGCATAGTGCGCCGGGTCTTTGGGGTGGATGAATCGGCTCAAGTCAAAATGCTGGCGCATGCTTTGACGAAGCTACCCGGTGCAGTGGCTTTGCTGGGAGTCAAGGGTCAGCCCACCAAGCTGTTTTTTGCGCAGACCCCGGGCGGCGCCTCGGAGATGGGCAGCGTCCTCAAACAAACGGTCGCGAAGTTTGGCGGCAAAGGAGGCGGCGGCCGTGATTTTGCCCAGGGCGGGGGACTGGAAGAAAGCCGCTTGGAGGAAGCCCTGGCTTACGGAGAGGCGCTGGTGACCGGCGCGCCCCCAGCGTGAGACTCACAGTGGCATGGGGACCTGCCACCCTTCGCAGCGTGTGGTGCGGGCGTCCCGCCCGCTGTCGCGCGGGCATTCCTTCGCTGCCCTCAGGACAGGCTCTGCCCGCGCCCGCGCGCGAACGGGACGCTGCCGCGACAGCAGGCGGGACGCCCGCACCACATTCGTGATATATTGGCATTCTGTACTGAGAACCGAGGGCGCGTAGCTCAGTTGGGAGAGCGCGGCGTTCGCAACGCTGAGGTCGAGGGTTCGAATCCCTTCGCGTCCACCATCTCTTCCTATGCAATGCCCCAAGTGCCAACACGAGAATCGGCAGGGCGTACAATTCTGCACCCGCTGTCACACACCTCTCCGTTTCACTTGTCCCTCCTGCAGGCATGTTCAGGAACAGGGCGGTAAATGCGAGCGATGCGGCGTCGACTTCGCGAAATACGCGGCGATGCTGGTTTTCCAGGCCACGGCGAACGTGCAGGACAGGCGAAGACACTCGCAAGAGTGTGCCTCGCTCGCGAAGCAGATCCTGCTCGTTCCTTTGACGGGGGGACTTTCTCTCGTGAGATATCTCTTCGCCCGCTTCCGGCGGTCCAGCTGCCACAGCGCTGCCTGGCTACCAAGCGGGTTCGTCGCGGCGCGCGAAGAAGCCCCCACAGCGCAAGTCCGCAATGGCGCGGCGCCGCGCGCTACTTGTCTTACCTCTGGCTCTTGCTGGCGATATACCGTTTGGCCTTGGCCAGAAGTTCGCTGGCCTGAGGCATATCCTCGACCGCTTTCTCAACCAACGGGTCGTTCACTAAATCAATCTCGCTCGCCTCTGTCTTACCGTAAATGAACTCGACCAAGAGGGGTCGGATGCGGGTTCGGATAAAGTCCAAATTGTTTTTGAAGTCCTGCTCGGATAGTTGGACTTTCTGGTCGGCAAGGTAATGTTGGAATTCCTGGAGCACTGCGTCTGTCACCTGAAAGTCGTTGGGAATGGTCTTATGAACCCCCAGATAAGACTTGGCGAACCCAAAGAAAACGTTGTGCGCTACCAGCACCTCCTGGGCAGGAGTGAGCTTGGGTTCCTCGTACCGGACATCAGGCGTGATCCCGCCGCCACCATAAACCTCACGCCCGCCGTCGGTGAGGCGGACGTCGCTGTGGGGGGTTGGAGCGTCCTCGGGGCGATAGTAGTAATCCCACAGGGAAACGTTGTTATAATCGCGCTGGATCAATCTGCCGCTGGGAGTGTAATAGCGAGCCGTGGTAAGTGCCAGGCCGGTATGCTCGCTGAGCGGAAAAACAGTTTGAACTAAACCCTTGCCGAAGCTTGGCTCGCCCATCACCAAGGCTCGGTCATGATCCTGCAACGCTCCCGTCACGATTTCCGCCGCACTGGCCGTCATGCGGTTGATGAGCACGACGATGGGATACTCTTTGCCCCCGTCTCCCTTCGTCGTGTAGTAGCGCTTCTCTTGTGAGTGGCGGCCGTAGTGATAGACAATCAACTGGCTCTTTTCGAGGAAATGGTCCGATACCTCAACTGCTTCCTGGAGCAAGCCACCGGGGTTGTTGCGAAGGTCGAGGACCAAACCTTGGAGATTCTTATTACCCAGTTTCTTCAGCGCCTCGGAGAGTTCGTCGTTGGTGTTCTCGTTGAATCGGTTGATGTGAACGTAACCGACTCCCGGCTTGATCATAAACACATCGTCCACACTCTCCTGCGCAATCTCGTCGCGCGTGATGTCCACTTCGATGGGTTGATCGTAACCTTCTCTGGTAACCGTGATACCGACCTGGGTTCCCTTGGGTCCTTTCAGTTTCTCCGCAACTGCCCGAGTATCCATCCCATCGGTGGACTCGCCATTCACCTTGATGATAACGTCATCCGGCCGCAGGCCGGCGCGAAACGCCGGCGAGCCCGGGATGGGAGCCACCACATAAACTATGAGCTTGCCCAGTTTCCCGGCGCGTTGCCCGATCTGCATGCCCACGCCGTAGTACTTGCCCTCCTGATCTTCGCGCAGCAGCGAAAAAGCCCGAGGGTCATAAAAATTGGAGTGAGGGTCCAGGCTGCGCAACGCACCAGGGATGGCGCCGAGATTGCTGTCGCTGGGACCATAAATGGCCTTGTCAGGGTCCACAGGGTCGGCGTAGTTCTGCTCCACCACGTTGTAAACACGGGTGAACTCCGTGAGGCTGTTCTTGACTTGCGAGTCGTCACCACCGGTTGTTGCGTTGACTTCCCGCCCGTACAGCCCTCCTAGCAGTGTACAAAGCAGTACCGTGCCCAGAATAAACCACAGCACCCGTGGCGTCTGTTTCATGTGAAAGCAGCTCCTCACCCTGCGCTCGTCAGTATAACACAGGGACCATCGGCCTCAAAGACGCAACAGCACCTGGTACAATTTGTCGCATCCGCCGGTTGCCCCATGTTTCTTAGACGCTTTGAGTTGATGCCGGGTTGCGGGAAATCTCTTCAGAGCGCCTTCGAGATGTCGTCGCGGGCCGTTTCTGCTAGAATAGTTCCGGCATGCCATCCCAAAACTTCGTTCATCTTCACCTTCACACCGATTACAGCCTGCTCGACGGCGCCTGTGAAATCGACCGGCTGATGACCCGCGCGGCGGAGCTTAGGATGCCTGCTGTCGCTATCACCGACCACGGCAACCTCTTCGGGGCGGTGAAGTTCTACGAGGCTGCGCTAAAACGGGGACTGAAGCCGATCCTGGGCTGCGAGGTCTACGTGGCGACCACCAGTCGCTTTGACCGCTTGCCAGACTCTGACAGGCCTTATCACCTGATTCTTCTCTGCGAAAACGAAAGAGGCTATCGCAACCTCCTCAAGCTCGCATCGGCCGCCTTCCTCGAGGGCTTCTACTATAAGCCTAGGATAGACAAGGGGTTACTGGCGAAACACGCCGATGGGTTGATTGGCTTGTCGGGTTGTTTGCGCGGCGAAGTTGCCGTGGCCCTCAGCGCCGACAAATTCGACGCGGCGCGCCAGGCCGCCTATGACTTTCGCGATATGTTCGGCAAGGGCAATTTCTATCTCGAGATTCAGGACCAAGGTCTCCCGGAAGAGAAGCGGATTAACCCGCAGATGGTCCGGTTGTCGCGCGAAACCGGCATCCCGCTGGTAGCCACCAACGATTGCCACTACCTCACCCAGGAGGATGCTCGCGCCCAAGACGTGCTGGTTTGCATTCAGACTGGGAAGACAGTCAGTGACTCGAACCGCATGAAGTTTGCCACTGACCAGTTCTATTTCAAGACCCCTGAGGAGATGTACGCGATTTTCGGCGAGGTTCCGGATGCACTTTCTCGCACCCTGGAAGTGGCCGAGCGCTGCAATGTCCACCTGGAAGCAAAACAGCACGTTTTTCCCCATTTCGAGGTGCCTTCCGGCGAGACGCTTGACAGCTATTTTGAGAAAGTTACCCGCGAGGGGTTCCTCCTTCGGCGGCGAAGGCTGGAGCAGTGGGCGGCGGCAGGGAAGCTGCGGTACCCCCTCGAGGCCTATGAGGAACGGCTGGAACGTGAGATTGAGCTGGTCAAGCAGATGCGCTTCGCCGGCTACTTCCTGATCGTCTGGGATTTCATCCGGTTTGCGCGCGACAAATGCATTCCCGTCGGTCCGGGGCGTGGTTCGGCAGCCGGCAGCCTGGCTGCATACTCTTTGCACATCACCGATATTGATCCCCTCCAGCACGGCCTGCTCTTCGAGCGCTTTCTTAACCCCGAACGGATCAGCTTCCCGGATATTGATATCGACTTCTGTATGCGGCGGCGTGGGGAGGTAATCGACTACGTTACGGATCGGTATGGGCGCGAGAATGTTAGCCAGATCATTACCTTTGGAACCATGGGTGCGAAAGCGGTCATACGCGACGCCGGGCGGGCGCTGGACATCCCATTTGCCGAAGTTGACAGAATTGCTAAGCTCATCCCGAATACGCTGAACATTAGTCTCTCTGACGCCATTAAACAGACTCCCGAGCTCCGTCAACTAAGGGACACCGACGCTCGCGTCGCGGACCTGCTCCAGGTGGCAGCACACCTTGAAGGATTCGTACGCCACGCCTCGACCCACGCTGCGGGGGTCGTAATCTCCCCTCAGCCCTTGCAAGAAATTGTCCCGCTCTACAAGAGCAGCAAAGATGAAATCACCACGCAGTATGCGATGGACGACCTGGAAAAGATCGGCCTCCTCAAAATGGACTTTCTGGGTTTGACCACGCTTACCGTTATCGACGATTGCGTGAAGTTGATTGAAAGCACGCGGGGCGAAAGGCTGGATCTGGACAATTTGCCCAGTAACGATGAGGACAGTTATGCCTTGTTGGGCAAAGGTCTCACTTCTGGAATCTTCCAGTTTGAAAGCCGGGGCATGACCGAGATTTTGCAACGCGTCAAGCCTAGCCGTCTGGCGGACTTGACCGCTTTGAACGCCCTTTACCGGCCTGGTCCGCTCCAAGGTGGCATGATCGACGATTACATTGCTCGCAAGAGTGGCAAGAAGCGAGTGACGTACGACCTCCCCCAACTCAAAGAGATTCTTGAGGAGACTTACGGTGTAATTGTGTATCAGGAGCAGGTCATTCAGATCTTTAACCGGGTTGCGGGGTTCACCTTGGGCGAAGCGGATGTGGTCCGCCGTGCCATGGGAAAGAAAAAACACGAAGAAATGGTGGCGAACCGCGAGAAGTTCCTGGCCGGGGCAAAGCGAAACAATGTCCCTACGGCCAAGGCCGAAAGACTCTGGGAACTGGTTGAACAGTTCGCCGGTTATGGTTTCAACAAGTCGCACTCGGCCGCCTATGCGGTCGTGGCCTATCAGACCGCTTTCCTGAAGACCCATTACCCTGTGGAGTTCATGTCGGCGCTTCTCTCTTCGGAAATCGGGAACCAGGACAAATTGACGAAGTACCTGAATGAGTGCCGGGACATGAACATTCCGATTCTCCCGCCCGACGTCAATTCGAGCGGTCTCCGCTTCACCCCGGCAGGGCAGAGCATTCGGTTTGGGCTGACGGCAATTAAGAACGTTGGTGAGGCGGCCATCGAATCGGTGCTAGCCGCGAGAGGCAAGCTCGGGCGCTTTGATACCCTGGTGCAATTCTGTGAGAATGTGGACCTGCGCTTATTGAACAAGCGTGTGATCGAGAGCCTCATCAAGGCGGGAGCGTTCGATTCGCTGGGCGCGCGCCGGGCGCAGCACACGGCCGTACTTGATCGCTCTATGGAGTTGGGCCAGAAGCGGCAACGCGAAACATCGAGCGGCCAGCACGGTTTGTTCATGGGCGATGCCGGACTGGCGCCGCCGCCACCTTTGGAATTGCCCGACGTGCCGGACTGGACCGAAGCAGAGCGGCTAGCGGGCGAAAAAGAGGTTTTGGGCTTCTATGTTACCGGTCATCCTCTTGAGAAGTACATGGATCGCCTCGCCACGATCACACGCCATGACAGTTCTTCGCTGGAGGAACTTCCGCACGAGGCGCCAGTGACCTTGGCCGGAATCCTCACCAGTTTGCGTGTCCGTCCAAGCAAGAAAGGCGATCTTTGGGGCAGCGGCAGGCTTGAGGACAACCGGGGGTCGGTGGAGCTGCTGGTTTTCCCACAGGCCTATCAGCAGCTTCAGGGCGTCCTGAAACCCGACAAAGCCCTACTCATTAAAGGCCGCGTGCGCCACGAAGAAAACCAGGGCACCAAGGTGGTGGTGAGCGAAGCACGACCGCTCGAGGCAGCGGTAAATGGTCCCAAGCCGCGCCTGCGCATCCGAGTGGACCTTGACCAAGCCGGCGAGGGACTTGCCGCAGAGTTGTTGGATGTGCTTTCCGCGCACCCTGGGGGCAATCCACTCATCTTGGAACTTACGCGGGCCGGGGAATTCTCCGCCACTCTGCGTGTTGGCCGCCCAAGGACCGTGGCGGCAGAAGAGGACCTAATCAACCAGTTGCGAGCCCTGGCCGGAGTCTCCGCGGTTGAACTTGAGAAGCAGTCGAAAGTTGACTAAGGACGATCCATGGCAAACCCTACCGACCAACACGCCGTAGTCCGCGAGATTGAGAAGCAGATTGCCGAACTGGAGGAGTCTTCTGACTCAGAAGTGACGCGCGAAGAAATCGAGCGCCTCCGCCAGCAGTTGGACGCTCTGCGCGACAGGGTCGCCGACGGCGTCAACGACCCCTGGGACCGAGTTCTGCTCGCTCGTCACCCCCAACGCCCTTACACTCTGGACTACATTCAGATGCTCTTCACAGAGTTCACGGAGCTCCACGGAGACCGGCGGTTCGGAGATGATCAGGCCTTAGTAGGCGGGCTGGCCAAATTCGAGGAAAAGCCTGTTGTGGTCATGGGGCATCAGAAGGGGCGCGACACCAAGCAAAAGCTGCTGCGCAACTTCGGCATGACCAACCCGGAAGGCTACCGCAAGGCGTTGCGCCTGATGCGAACCGCGGCCAAATTTGGTTTGCCCATCATAACGTTTGTGGACACGCCCGGGGCCTATCCCGGCATCGGCGCCGAGGAGCGGGGGCAGGCCGAGGCCATTGCATACAATCTAAAGGAGATACCTAAGCAGCGAGTCCCCATTATCGTGATCATTCACGGCGAGGGCGGCAGCGGCGGGGCGCTAGCGATCGCTGTGGGCGATGAGGTCCTGATGCTCGAAAACGCCGTTTATTCGGTTATAGCTCCTGAGAGTTGCTCATCCATTCTGTGGCGGGACTGGAATCACAAACAAGACGCCGCGCGGGTACTCAAGTTGACTGCCGAAGACATGCTTCGGTTGGAGATCGTGGATCGCGTCGTGCCGGAACCTCCCGGGGGCTCCCATAACAGTCATCAGCTTGCCGCCGACATTCTGCGGCCCGTCCTGAGGTCGTGCCTTCAGGATTTGCAAAAGCTCTCCCCAGAAGCGCTTCTGCAACGCCGTCATGAAAGGTTGCGAAAGCTCGCTACGTGTGTCACTGGCGGTTGATTTCATTCCTCCTCAGACCCACCTGGTTTGCAGTCAATAAGTCCCCACTTAACTCGAATCACGTTCTATTGAGGTGTGAAAAGTTGCCATTTGACGGAAGTCAGTTTACAGGGCCTGGACCAAGAAACTAAAGTGACTAACGTCAACTGGTGGAGTGCGTTCCGTTCGCGCAGGGCTGATTTGAGCTCAAATTCCGTCGTAACTGGGTCTTGGTGGTTTCCTCTTGCTCACTCCAGCTCGATCGCCTCGGCCGTTGGGCGCTGCCCGTGACCATCGCCGAGGGCACACAGACTCAAGCGACGGCACGGCGGATCGGGATTGCCGTAAGAGCTTAAGAAGCTTTGGCGCTCGGTTTCCACCAAGCGATCTTGCGCACCAAAATCCTGCTTGGGATTCTTGAAATGAGGTGACGAATGAGCATCAGTCCTATCAACGAAGTACCTGCAATTGGCGGCGGATTAGTCCAAATCTCCTCGAGAGAGGAATTGATTCGCCAGCGCCTGGACGAGGAGCGACGGCGCCTCGAGAAGGAAGCCGGGATCGCGAAGCGCGCGCCCCAGCACTTTCACAAGCCCATTGAGAACCCCTTTACGAAATCCCAACGTGACCGGACCACCATTCTTTTCGGCGGCCTCACTTGGAAGCACGAAAGTCTCATTCACGGGGCTTTGGAAAGTCTAGGGTACAAGTGCGAGGCGCTTCCGGTGCCGAACAAGAAAGCTTTCCAACTTGGCAAGGAGTACGGGAACAACGGCCAGTGCAATCCCACCTACTTTACCGTGGGTAATCTTGTCGAGTTTGTGCAGGGCCTGGAAGAGAAGGGCATGAGCAAGCAGGAAATCATCGACAAGTATGTTTTCATTACGGCCGGCGCCTGCGGGCCTTGCCGTTTCGGGATGTACGAGGCCGAGTACCGGTTGGCCCTGCGCAATTCCGGCTTCGATGGGTTCCGGGTGCTGCTCTTCCAGCAAGGCGGAGGCCTGAATCAGGCCGAGGCTGAAGCAGGCCTCGAGATGAATCTCGATTTCTTCCTGGGTATTCTGAACGCCATGAACATCGGCGACGTCATTAACGATGTCGCTTACCAGATCCGCCCCTACGAAGTGAATCCTGGCGAAACCGACCGCGTCCTTGAGGAATGCATGAATCTGCTCCACGAGGCCATGCGCAAAAAGCAGCCGTGGACGCTCGAAGGCAAGCTCAACTCACTGCTGGGCAAGACCGGCTTCGCCGGTACCGCCGAATACCTTGGCAAATTCCTGAACCAACTCTACGGCGACGACTACACGGCGGCGCTCAACGAGGTGCGCGAGCGCTTTAACAGCATCCCCGTGGATCGCACCCGGGTTAAGCCCCTGGTTAAAGTTACGGGTGAATTCTGGGCCCAGACCACCGAGGGCGACGGGAACTTCAACATGTTCAAGTTCCTGGAAAAGGAGGGGGCGCAGGTCCTCGTCGAACCCATCGGCACCTGGATCATGTACATGATCCACCAGGCCAAGCAGCAGGTTAAGGACGAGCGCGGGCTGGATTTGATCCAGCAGGGCGTTTCGAAGTGGAATTTGACGAAGAAGCTTGGCAGCCATCTGAATAGCAAGCAGACACTTGCCAAACTGACCGCCGCCGAAGTCATTTTCAAACGTGAGTATCACCGGCTGGTCGATTCTCTGGGCGGCATCGCCCACCACTTGGCTGACCAATACGAACTCCAGCGGCTCGGCCACCCGTTCTACAACTCTCGCGCCGGCGGAGGTGAAGGCCACCTCGAGGTCGCCAAGAACATCTATTATTCCAACAAAGATCTCTGCCACATGGTCCTCAGCCTTAAGCCGTTCGGCTGCATGCCCTCGACTCAGTCGGACGGCGCGCAATCAGCGGTCGTAACCCACTTCAAAGATATGATCTTCATCCCCATCGAAACCTCCGGGGAAGGCGACGTGAACGCGCACAGCCGCGTGCAGATGGCGCTGGGCGAAGCGAAGGTAAGGGCCAAGAATGAAATGAAACGAGTGCTCGAGGAAGCCGGCGTGACCCTCGAGGAGATCAAGGCGTTTGTGGCTGACCATCCCGAAATGCAGCAGCCCATGTACAAGTATGGGCACAGGAAAGGCGTGGTGGGAGTGTCGGCAAACTTCGCGATCCATGCGGCCGAACGAATCAAAGCCGAGCGCCGGGCGCGAGTGACCGTGGAGCGAACCAAGGAACTGGCTGCGGTATAACGGTGGTGGGTCAAACCCTGAAAAAATTCCATCAGTAGGGGCGGTTCGCGAACGGCCCCTACAACCCTACAAGCGAGGACAATGGCTGACAAGGTAAAGGCGGTCCCGGAGGGCGTGAACACTGTCACGGCGCGCATGTCTGTGCGCGGTGCGTCTCAGGCGATCGAGTTTTACCAGCAGGCATTCGGTGCTCAATTGATCTTCATGCTCAAGACGCCTGACGGCAAGGTCATGCACGCCACCCTTAAGCTCGGGGATTCTCGCTTCCAACTCGGGGACGAGTTACCAGGAATGAATACTCTCTCGCCACAAAAGCTGGGTGGCAGTCCCATTGTTTTGCACATCTGCGTGGAAGATGTCGACGAGCTTTGGAGTCGGGCCGTCGCCGCTGGCGCCAAGGTGACGTTGCCGCTGGCTAACCAATTCTGGGGCGCTCGTTACGGCCAGATGCTTGACCCGTTCGGCTTCACGTGGGCGCTTTTCTCCCACGTCGAGGACGTTCCGGCGGAAGAGTTGAAGCGACGCGCGGACGCTGCCTCCGCGAAGATGAGCGCCTAGACAGATGCAACGTCTGGGTTGGGGCGTTCGCAAAGGCTTTCACCACAGAGATCACTGAGTTCACGGAGACGATTCCGCTCGATCCGTGCCCTCTGTGGTGAATTCCTTACCGGGAAAGGTGCGAAATGGACCAAGTCAATCCCAAGAACATGATAGTCGGTTTCGATGTTGGCTCCACCACGGTGAAGTCCGTGGTGGTCGATAGCTCAACCGACCAGATCATCTGGAGTGACTACCAGCGCCACGACACGAAGCAGCCGGAAAAGTGCCTTGAGTTCCTGAATCGCATGGAAGCCGAGGCCGGCATCAAGGCGGGCGAAACCCGGATATTTGTTACGGGGAGCGGAGGCGGCCCCATCGGCCAGCACATTGGGGCGAAATTCGTACAGGAAGTGAACGCGGTTTCGCTCGCTGTAGAGAAACTTTACCCGGAATGCGGCTCGGTCATCGAATTGGGCGGCCAAGACGCCAAGATCATCATCTTCAAGGAAGATCCGGAGACCGGCCGAAAAAAGAAAATCCCCTCCATGAACGACAAGTGCGCGGGGGGTACGGGCGCGGTCATCGACAAGATCAACGCCAAGCTGAGAATCCCCGCCCAAGATCTTTGCAACATGGGCTATCTTGGCCTGAAACTGCACCCGGTAGCCGGCAAATGCGGGGTTTTCGCGGAGACGGACGTCAACGGCCTGCAAAAAAGCGGCGTGCCGCCTGACGAGCTCATGGCGTCGCTTTTCGAAGCCATCATCCAGCAAAATCTATCCGTGCTCACGCGCGGCAACACGCTGCGCCCGGTCGTTCTGTTGCTCGGCGGACCGAATACTTACATCAAGGGAATGAAGGACTGCTGGAAGTTCAATATCCCCAAGGTCTGGGAAGAACGGAACTTCCCACTGCCGCAGGACAAGGATCCGCAGGACCTGATTACGGTTCCGAACAACGCCCAGTACTTTGCCGCGCTCGGCTGTGTGCGCTTTGCGATGGACGAAGATCCCAACCTCGGCATTTACGCAGGCCGCGAAAAGCTCGAGTGGTACATCAACGTCGGACGCACGGAGGAGAAGAAGAAAAAAGGCGGCTCCGGCCTTTACAAGACTGAAGACGAACTCGCCGCATTCAAAGAGCGGTACAAGCCCAAGAAATTCGTGCCGCGCCACTTCCACCCGGGAGACCAGGTTCGCGCCTTCATGGGGATCGACGGCGGCTCGACTTCCACCAAAGCGGTCCTCGTCAACGAAGATGGCGAAGTGATAGTGAAGTGCTACCAGCTTTCGAAAGGCAATCCGCTGGAAGACACCATGGAGATGTTCGCCAACCTGCGCACGCAGGTTGAATCGCAGGGTGCTTCGCTCGAGTTGCTGGGCGTGGGCAGCACGGGATACGCCAAGGACATTCTCAAGGACGTTCTGAACGCCGACGTGGCCCTGGTCGAAACCGTAGCGCACACCCAGGCGGCTTTGCATTTCTACCCGGATGCCGATGTGATCTGTGATGTGGGCGGGCAGGACATCAAGCTCATCATCCTCCAGGATGGCCGCGTGAAGGACTTCAAGCTGAACACACAGTGCTCAGCGGGCAACGGCTATTTCCTCCAGTCCACTTGCGTGGGATTCGGGCACGATGTGGTGCAATACGCCGACCTCGCCTTCAGCGCCAAGGCCATGCCCATGTTCGGGTATGGCTGTGCGGTCTTTATGCAGTCGGATATCGTGGACTTCCAGCGCCAGGGGTGGAAACCCGAAGAAATCATGGCCGGCCTGGCCAACGTGCTGCCCAAAAACATCTGGCTTTACGTCTCGCAGATTCCGAATTTGGCCTCTCTGGGCAAGACGTTCATCCTGCAAGGGGGGACGCAGCACAACCTGGCTGCCGTCAAGGCGCAGGTGGACTTCATCGAATCGCGATTCAAGGACAAGGGGCAAAAACCCAACGTCGTTGTTCACGAACATTGTGGGGAAGCGGGCGCCATCGGCGCCGCTATCGAATCGCGCCGGCTCTATCAAAACGGACATCGAACCAGTTTCATCGGATACGAAGCGGTCGAGAAGATCGCTTACACGACGCATCGCAACGAAAACACGCGCTGCTACTTCTGCAAGAACAAGTGCATGCGAACATTTATTGACGTGCAGATCGCCAGCGCGGACGAATCGTGGAAGAAGTCGAAAATCCCCATCCTCCCGGGCGTCAAGCGCCTGATCGTCGGGAACAGTTGCGAGAAGGGCCTGGTGGAAGACGTCGCCGACATGCGCGAGATCAAGAAGGGCCTGGACGCCGCCAAAAAGGACAACCCCAACATGGCGGAACTCGGCGCCAAAGCTCCCTTCAAGTCCTACGCACCCGAGCCGGTTGTTGACCCGTTGCCAAAGTTCGCGATTACCGGGAAGCAGAAGAAGCGCATCGAGTTGATGAAGAAGCGCAAGGACCTGCGCATCGGCATTCCGCGCATCCTCAACATGTACTCCGTGAACCCCATCTTCAGCGCCTATTTCGAGGCGCTGGGAATTCCCGCCGAAAACATCGTCTATTCCGATTTCACGAACGAAAGTCTCTATAAAGAAGGGGCCAAGCGAGGCGCCATCGACCCGTGCTTCCCGTCGAAGGTCGGCATCCCGCACGTCCATAATCTGCTCTATGTGATCCACAAAAAGAAGCCGCTCGACATCATCTTTTGCCCCATGATTGATGACCTTCCGAGCGACCTTCCGTACGCGCAGGCGCACCGCTCCTGCCCCACCGTGGCCACGACGCCGGAGTCCATTAAAGCGGCGTTCATCAAGGAAGGCGATATTTTCAAGGAGAACAATATCCGCTTCCTCGACACGTTTGTGAATCCGGGCAAGCCGGTGCTATTGGCCAAGCAGCTCTACGATGAGTTCGTGGACATCCTCGGCCTGTCGTGGGAAGAGAATTACCGCGCCGTGCAGGCCGGGCTAAAGGCTCAGGACGAATTCATGAACAAGGTTGTGCGCGCCCAGGGCAGGGAAATCCTGAAACGGCTGGAGGCCGAGGACCGTATCGGCATCGTGCTTCTGGGCCGCCCCTACCACAACGATCCGGGCATCAACCACGAAATCCTCGAAGAGTTCCAGAAGATCGGTTACCCCGTTCTGACCTTGCAATCCCTGCCCATCGACGAGGACATCATCAACCCGCTCTTTGAGGAAGACGTTAAGGCAGGGCTCATCAAGCATCCCATGGACATCAGCGATGCCTGGAAGAACAGCTACAGCGAAAACACCTCGCAAAAGATGTGGGCCGCCAAGTACACGGCGCGGCATCCCAACCTCGTGGCCCTCGAGCTCTCGAGTTTCAAGTGCGGCCACGACGCCCCCATCTATACCGCCGTCGAGGAAACCGTGACCAAGTCCGGCACGCCTTACTTCTCCTTCAAGGATATCGACGAAAACAAGCCCACCGGCTCGATCAAGATTCGCGTCGAGACCATCAGCTACTTCCTGAAACGCTATCGCGAAGATATCCTCCGCCGCAAGCTCAAGCAGTCCGAAATCGACGCCAAGCTGAAAGAGTTCGAAGCGCAATTGCGCGCCCAACTCGATGGCATGCCTGTCGTAGCCCCGCCTCCCGAGCCGTATGAGGTCGAGACACCGGTGGGGATCAATGCCATTCGGCGTGAGGACTAGGGGCTGGGGACTTGTGATTGGGGGCTACTCCGTCATGTGGGCGGGATGCACTTGGCGCTCAATCGCAACGTCCGCCCCCGAGCGTCTTTCGATCTCGAGGTCGAAGGAGTTCTGCAGGTTGAGCCAGAACTCGGGATTAGTGTTGAAATAACGTGCCAAGCGCAGGGCGGAATCGGCAGTGATGCGGCGGCGCTGGTGGACGATTTCATGGACGCGGGTCGCAGGCACATGCAGGTCAAGCGCCAGCTTGTTAATCGAGAGGCCGAGTGGCTTCATGAAATCCTCCCGCAGGATCTCTCCCGGATGGACGGGCGCCATTAGACTCTCGGATTTGCCCATAGTCAGTTCTCCTCAGTGGTAATCCACAATCTCCACTTCGTGGGCGTGACCCTCGCGCCAAACGAAGCAGATTCGCCACCGGTCATTGACGCGAATAGCGTGCTGCCCTTTCCGGTCGCCACGCAATGCCTCCAGGTGGTTCCCAGGCGGGGAAGCCAGAACCCTCAAGTCCGTGGCGGCATGAAGCTGAAGGAGTTTGCGCAGGGCCACCCGCTCGAAAGCACGGAACCGCGTGACGTGATGGTAGTGAAAAAGCTCCTCGGCCTCCTTCGAGTGAAAACTCCTGATCACTCCTTAAAGGTACTACGCGTCACGTAATACGTCAACGCTGATGCGGACTGGCGTTGACCGCTGCCCGTATCTCTGCTATCAAAGATAGAGGGCATTAAGGAACAAATCAGCGGCTGAGTGTTTTTAGCTAGCCCATAGCCCGAGGTATTCCATGCCATTCGAATTAGACAAGATCATGTTCGAGGTCTACAAGGAAACCACCTACTCCGGGAAATACCGCGTGGTCTATTTCACGGAGTTGCAGGACCACAACAAGGAAGCGGAGATCAACCGCGCCATGGCGGGAGAGCATTTCCTCGACGGCTTCATCCGCGCCTATCGCAAGGACCAGGCCAAAGAAGTCATCGCCAAGCTGCTCAGCCGCCTGAACGATGGCGAAGCGATTAGCAAGGCAGATTTCGAGCAGGAACTGAAACCCTACACACCCGCATGAATTGATCCGTTGATTCATTGACATTCGGCCACCCACCCTCGTCATCCGTGAGTCACATGAATTCAATCACCGTTTCATTGCATCTTCAAGATTTGATCCAGCGCATCCGCAGGCCCGGAGGCGCTCAACTCGAGGCGCGCTCCTTCCCGGCGAGCATCCAGGTTCTGGACGATCGGGCTCGGTGCGGAACCACCCGCCGCCGCCGCAAAGCCGGCGCCGACTTGAGCAGATTCAGAAGCTGAAACAGCCCCGCGGCGGTTTCGGGCGACTGGCAGACGACGCTGATGTGAGCCACGAAGCCGCCGTCCCAATCGATGCGAAAGAGGACGGCCTGCACCGGCTGCATAAAGGCCGTCAAATCTACGCTAGTCTTCTTGCCTCCGGCCAGCCAGGGCGTCGCCACATTCGCAGCAGCCCTCCCGGTCAGGATTCCCCATTGAGGAGACGTTCCGTCGAGTTCGGCTTCGTAGCCTCGGAGGGCCTGGTTCGCTTCCAGGGGCGGCGCGTAACCCTCGCGGACGTCCAGGAGGGCTTTCAGGTCGTGCAATCGGCCGAAAGCGGCCAGGGTGGAATCGAGAAAAGTGAAAAAGGTATCGTCCTGGCCGGCGCCCGAACCAAAAGCGTAGAGGTCGCAGCCGTCGTAAGACCGGACCGGCAACTGGGTCTTGGTGAAATACTCGCTCACTTTGTCGGGTTCGAAGCGCCCTGCCGCCACGCCGAAACTCCCCGGCCCGCTCGGGGGAGTCGCCGCGCCAGCCCAGCATCACCTCATCAACGTCCTTCTCGGGGTTGATGCCCAAGGAGTGGAGGAACTCCTGAAATCCGCGCAACTGTTGATAAAGAACATGCCGGCGGATCTGCGGATAATCCGCCGAAGAACGCAGTTGCGCGAAGCTCGAGTAGGCAATCTGCTGCGTGTCAGCGGGAAAATAGGCCAGCCCCGTGCGCGCGGCTTCCTGGGCGCCAAGCAGCCTGGAACAGGAAAGAATAATACCGGCGGCCCACACGGCGAGGGCCAGCCTCGACTTGGCGTGGTCACGATGCGACATGGTCTGAGTTATAAGCGCTCCCTCGTGCTCCCTTATAGGATGCGGAAAAATGCTGTCAAGTCTGTCATTCTGAGCGCAGCGAAGAATCTCGCTCGGTGCGCTCTGCCGTCCTGAGCCAGGGCGAGATTCTTCGCTGCGCTCAGAATGACAACGTTCACGAGAAGCTTAAGGCAACTGGTGGACCTCCGTTGCCACCTGAACTTCGGCCGGCACGGTCCAACTCTCCACCCCGTACGTCGTAGCGTTCTGCTCATAGAAAAGCAGCCCCTTGGCCAAGAGGAAATGGGCGCCAGGGTTATTGAGGCTGGACAGATTCGCGAGGCCGGAATAAACGGTTTGCTGGTTAACGAGGGCCGTAATCGGCGCGCCCTGAAACAGAGGTGAGCAGGGAACCAGAGTAAAGCCTCCGTCTACGCCATCGTCGGCGATGCTGACAGGGGTGCTCGGGTTCGTCGAGAGGTTTCCCAGAACTGACTGTAGCCCCAGAAACACCGAGCGCGCCGTGGCACTCGAAACCGTGGCCGACCCGCTGGGGAGCGTGCCATGAACGACCACTCGCTGGCCTACCGCGAGGCTGTTGAGGCCATACGAGAAGCCGGCAAAATCCGCTCCCGGCGCGCTGATTCCGAAAGTCGTCGATGCAGAAGCGACATTAACTGTCAACAAGGAGAAGACCGGCACCCGGCTGCTCACGTCGGGATTCTCCTGTTGTACCAGCATCGTGAATTGCGTGGCGTTGCCCGTCGGCGGCGTTACGGCGGTGATTAAGCCGACAAAAGCCGCTTGGCCGGTTGCCGAGTCCTCTTGAGCCTCGGTGACAACAGCGTTCGCAACGAGGTTCGCATTGGCGTCGAGGACGGCGCTCATTTCCACAAAGGTCCCGGGAGTCAGCCCACCCAGGCCGGAAGCCCCCGCGAAGCTCGTGGAACTGTTGACGTTGACCGTGAAGGTTGGAGCGATTGGGCTGGAGATCGTGAAGCTTCCAAGGAAGGAGGGATCGGTTGAACGTGTGCGGACACTCTGAACGACCCCGCTTAAGTCGTCAAACTGGGCATAACCCGTGCTTCCCGATGCCGAGGCTACAGTAGCGCTGAAATTCGGGGTCGCTGTAAACTGACCGCCGGCGCCGGCGGTAATCGAATTAAGGAGGTTGAAGTCGAGTTGCAAGGCAAGGCTGCTGGCGCTGGCAACAGTAATTGCCGGGTTCAAAGGCAGACTGACTACCAGGGTGGGCATGGCCGGGACTACAGTCTTGATCGCGGGCGGGTTGGTGGACGTATCCATGTACGTCAGTTGCGGGTTGGAGAGGGTCATTCCCAACGCCGTGTAAGTTCCCGGAGGAACGTTTGAAAGGCTGAACATGGTGGCGAGGTCCATCAGGGAGGCAAAATCCACCGTCAGCGCCGTGCCACTGGAAAGGACCGAGACCGGGGTCGAACCTGATTGCGGCGTCAACGTCAGGCCGTTGATCGTGACCGTGAAAGAAAGCACGCCACAGAAGGGAGTGTCACCACCGAAAATCGCCAGCGTTCCCGGGGTCGTAACGATGGGAGGCGTGGTTCCGTGGCCACCCGGACCGCTACATCCGCTCGCCAGAAGAAGGCCTGCGGCCGCGACCAACGCCATTGCCAGCATGTACTTCTTCACCGGACGTTACCTCCCGGCAGGGAGCCGTGGCGAGGCGTGACTGCGAGCTTGTGTAGCCGAGCGCTCGCCACTGTCCCGGCCTCTCCTTGCGACTTGCAGGTCTCGATTCGTTTGCGCCAGATGTGCTGTTTCTGCTCCTTTAAGGGCATGATTGGCGTCAATGTGCGTACAAAGCGCTCGAGATTTTGGGCACTGAACAAAGCGATGTCATTTGTTTTCAATAACTTCTTCGCTTCGATCTCCGCGTTCTTGTATAACTCCTATCTTTTCAATTACTTCTTAGCTTCGTTTCGCCTGCTCCTGTTTGACCGCGTGTCTTTTCAATAACATACTGGCTTCGTTCGTAATTTTTTTTATGGTTCCCAGCCCTTCTTTTCCAGGCCCGCCCAGTCCATCATGCCTTCCCGTTTCCATCCGAGAGTCGCCGCGCTTCCTAGTGACGAAATGTCCATAATATGACCACATCTATAGGCTATCATAGCTCGGCCGGTTTGTCAAGCGAAAAATCCAAGCAGGGTGAGCAGCCGAGGGAGTGGAGCTTCCGCAAGCTTCAGAGCTAGCGTGGCCGAGACGTCCCCCGCTACCTCTGAAGCCTGCGGCAACTCCAACTTTTACGTTGCACACGCTCGGGTCCTTACGGGGTTGATTTCCTTGTATCTCTCTGGTATGTTGGCTCATCAGATGTTACTGGTGTAAGGTAATTCACAAAGGAGTATTCGATGAAAATTGAGCTTACCCCCAAGGCCGTTTCCAAGGTGAAGGAAATCATGGCCCAACAGAACCCTGCCCCTGCGGGTTTGCGCGTCGCCGTAGTGGGCGGCGGATGTTCTGGATTCTCGTATCAGATGAACTTTGAGAACCAGACCAATGGGGTGGACAAGGTGTACGAATTCGAGGGCCTGAGGGTGTTTGTTGACCAGGCCTCCCTGATGTACATCACCGGCACCAAAATCGACTACGTCGAAACCCTGGAAGGCGCGGGATTTAAGTTCGACAACCCGAATGTAAAGACCACCTGCGGCTGTGGAAGTTCTTTCAGCGCCTAGCCCGGAAGGCGAAAAGCGGAATTCGAAAAGCGAAATTCGAAACTCGGGTGCGCACTTTTGATACAGCGCCTTTTGGGAATTTCGGGGCGCCTTCAGTGATAGCGGCGGCGGGATTCCCACCCCGGTGGGAATCCGCAAACCGCGGACACCAATCGCAGATCACCAATCACAAATCACCAATGCCATGAAAATCGCCCTCGCCCAAATTAATACGACGGTGGGGGATTTTGCGGGCAATATCGACCGCATCCTGAAGTATGCGCAATGCGCGCGGGAACGGGGTGCAGACCTGGTAGTGTTTCCGGAGCTGGCGATTTGCGGATATCCGCCTCGCGATCTGGTGGAAACGCCGGGTTTCATTCTCAAGTCGGAGTCTGAACTCGCGCGGCTGGTTGAGCTGCTTCCGCCCATCCCGACGCTGGTGGGCTACGTGCGGCGCTCCCACGCGGCGCAAGGCAAAGCCGTGGCGGACGCGGCAGCGCTGATTAAGGATGGCAGGGTCGTGGTGGATTACACGAAAATCCTGCTCCCCTTCTACGACGTATTTGACGAATCGCGTTACTTCGAGCCCGGCAAGTCGATCGAAGTGCGGGAGTTCCACGGCTTCAAGCTGGGAATCACCGTCTGCGAGGACGTTTGGAACGACAAGCACTTCTGGAGGCAGCAGCGCTACGAACGGAATCCCGTTGAGGAGTGTGTCCGCGCCGGAGCCAACCTGCTGCTCAATATCGCCTCTTCACCTTACAGTAAAGAGAAAGTACAACTGCGCCACGATATGCTCAAGGCCATCGCGGAGACACGACGCATTCCGGTAGTCTACGTGAACCAGGTGGGCGGAAACGATCAACTGGTCTTCGATGGCGGCAGCACGGCGTTCAACGCTTGCGGGGAGATCTGCGCGCGCGCCCGGTCGTTCGAGGAAGACCTGGTGATTTTCGATACCTCCGGCTCACCACCCCTTACTCCCCTCCTCAATGAGGAGGGGAACAAGGGGAGGTCCGGGTCGCTCGAGATCCACCTGTCTCCCGCTTCCGAAACCGAAGGCGTCTATCAGGCGCTCAAACTGGGTGTGCATGACTACGTGATGAAGTGCGGGTTCCGGAAAGGTGATCGTGGGCCTGAGCGGCGGCATCGACTCCTCACTGGTGGCTACTCTCGCGGCGGACGCCCTGGGCCCTGAGAACGTTACCGGGGTGGGTATGCCGGGCCCATATTCTTCGCCCGGAAGCGTAGGCGACGCCGAAGCGCTGGCTCGCAATTTGCACATCAACTTCCAGATTATTCCCATCACTCCCATCTATGAGGCCTATCTTCAGGCGCTCGAACCCACCTTTGCGGGACAGCCTCGTGACGTGACGGAAGAGAATATTCAAGCCCGCGTACGCGGCAATATTCTGATGGCCTTGTCCAACAGATTTGGCTCCCTGCTCCTCAGCACCGGCAACAAATCGGAGTTGGGGGCCGGTTACTGCACTCTTTACGGCGACATGGCCGGAGGTCTCGCCGTGATCGCCGACGTGCCCAAGATCATGGTTTACGAACTGGCGCGCTACGTGAATCGCGCCGGCGAACGCATCCCGCAGGCTTGCCTTGAAAAGCCGCCATCGGCCGAATTGCGTCCCAATCAGACCGACCAGGACAGTCTTCCCCCGTATGAGATTCTGGACGCCATTCTCAAGGATTACATCGAGGAGGCGCTTTCCGCGCAGGAGATTGCCGAGAAGCACCATTTCGACCTCAACTTAGTGAAGAATACCGTACGCATGATTGCCGGCGCCGAATACAAGCGCCAGCAGGCCCCTCCCACGCTCAAAGTCACCGCCAAGGCCTTCGGCATGGGGCGGCGATATCCCATCGCGCAGAAATACGTTGAGTAGCTCGCGCGGGCGCGGTAGCGGCATGCTCAGCTGAACTGGGATATAATACCCATTGCAGGAAGGACGCGGGGAGGTCTCATGGCAAACGAATATACCGCCGTATTCGAGCGGGACGGGGAATGGTACATCGCCTACTGTCCGGAGATTCCCGGAGCCAACGGGCAAGGCAAGACCAAGGATGAAGCCCGCACTGACCTGCGCCAAGCCATTGCCCTGATGCTTGAAGATCGGCGCGAAGACGGGCTGCGCGGGATCCCGCCGGAGGCCGAACTCGAGACCATCACCGTCAAGTGAAAAGAAGCAGCCTACTCCAGCAGTTGCGCAAGCATGGTTGCACCCTCAAGCGCGAAGGTAGCAGCCATTCCCTGTGGACGAACTCCCAAACTGGCGCTATCGAAGCTGTGCCGCGCCACACGGAAATCTCAAACCTGCTGGCGAACAGATCTGCCGAAACTTGTCGGTGCCGGAAATTGGTCGGGGGGTAGCTCGTGAGGCGCATCCGTCCCTGTTAGCCTCGTTCCTGATTCCTGCGACCTGCTCCCCGACACCTCGATTCCCACACCTACCCTTGGCGGCCCTCGGGTCCGGCCGACACGAAGAGCGGCGGACCATGAGAAGCGGGTGGGCACTACCCGTTATCTGGGAGTGACATTCTCCAGTCAGCGGTCGTTGATGACCATCCGAAAGCCGATCTTCTTTGAAAGTCCGCCTGCATTTTCAAGGATCCGTTGTTCGATCGCATGCATACCAGCAGTTGTAAAGGCATTTAATTGGGCTTGTCCTAAGAACAGAAGACAATCAAAAGCGACGGAGTTCAACCAATCGACAGAGCACCGGTATCCGCACACGGCAAGCGCTTGAGTTTTCCTAAGAAATCCACGCAGTCGATTTCCATTCTCTCCCATGGTGTCGGAGGAGCTGAATACACAATTCGCCCCCGGCAATGTCCCGACAGGGCTTGCCCCAGTTCATCGAGCGAAACGATATTCTCCTGATTTCTCAAATCTCCAAATTGAATAGTGCCCGGAGTGCCGTGGAAGGCCAGATAGAGAATCGGGTAGTTTGTATGTGCAACTTGGAGCCATTTTCGGACGTAATAGTTAAACTCCGCTCTCGTACCAACGTCACGGTATATGTACGGTGTGTAACGTGGTGGAAATTCCTTCAGAAGCCGCAGCGCTGACTCTGTGCTGGTTGAGTGCTTCAGATCATTCCACCAATCTCCTTCCTACGACAGAAAATACCCTTCGCCTCAGCGGCGCTCCTATGCATTGTGTCTCTCTTAACACGGTAGTTAGGGAAATGTAGTTCTTGCGAGCAGAATTGTCTCGCTCTTCGTATCGCGCGGCCAATAGTACATAGGTCCTATCCGGGAAAGCAAAGAGCTGCCCGAGGCACTCTCGGACGCTCGCTCATCGAGCACGGTTTGGACACAAGTGTACACTTGCACCAACTCCCGAGCCTGAGCCACCGTAAACTTTGCCACGA
The DNA here is from genome assembly GCA_963842495.1 of uncultured Acidobacteriota bacterium. GTDB lineage: Bacteria > Acidobacteriota > Terriglobia > UBA7540 > UBA7540 > CAVROP01. The sequence continues at coordinate 46,951 of CAWJHY010000076.1, read as the reverse complement.
TGTCTGGACGCAGACTCAGCGTGATCGCCAAAAGATCCTCGTTCTTCACCTTTGGACTAAGTTTGCCGCTCTGATGCTTCCGTTTGGACTGGCCAATGCAGGTGCGGCAACAACGAGCCGCAGGCTCGAGGATGGAGGCTGCGCTTTTGTCTGCAAGATTTGAAGTCATACGTAAAGTCCCCGAGTAATGCGTCTCGATGTTAAAATACGTGTTTCAGGCTTGTTGTGCCGACCGGAGAAGTTGCTGCAGAACCTGTGTCGGCCTTGTCATTCCGAGCGTAGCGAGGAATCTCGCCCTGAGAACAAAGACACTGCGTGATTCCTCCTCGCCTTCGGCTCCTCGGAATGACACACTCAGAGGGGGTCTCCGGAGCATGCGCAAGGTCGGCGCAACGCGTCAGGAGCAGGTTGTCCAGAATCTTCCACAAAGCCCACACAGCGCGCACGGTCGTAGTTGCGGCCGCACTTATCCTTCTCACGGGGATTTGTTGGCCGGCGAAAGGCGCGGTCACTCTGCCGCATACCACGGTCCGTCAACTGACCCTTCCGAACGGTCTCAACGCCTGTCTTATTGAAGACCACCAATCGCCGGTGGTGGACGTGCAAGTCTGGTACCACGTGGGCTCGAAGAATGAGGTCCCGGGGAGGACGGGTTTTGCTCACTTGTTCGAGCACCTGATGTTTGACGGGACGACGAACATCGGCGCGGAGGATTTCTCGGACTACATCATTCGCTCCGGCGGCATCGACAACGCCTACACCACCGAGGACACCACTGTCTTTTGGGAGACAACCCCCAGCTCGCAGCTTCCTGTGGTTCTGTGGCTGGAGGCTGACCGGATGCGCAACCTGGACATTACGCAATCGGTTTTCAACAACGAAAGGGAAGTGGTGGAAGAAGAGAGACGCCTGAAGTTCGATAACCCGCCGTACGGCACGGTGGTGGAGACCCTCTATCAACACGCCTATAGCGTGCATCCCTACCAGCACATGACGATTGGCAGCATGCATGACCTGGACAACGCACGGATCGAGGACATCAAAGATTTCTACGACACGTACTACGTGCCTAACAACGCCACCCTGGTGATTGTCGGCGATCTGGATCCGAACGAGACGGAATCCATGATCCAGAAGTATTTCGGCCCCCTCGCACGGGGAGCGCGCCTTCCTGCAAATCACATCCCACAGGAACCGCCTCAAACCGCCAAGCGAGCGGTGAAACTCGATTTGAACGTGGCGCTTCCCGCCTTTATCGAGGGTTACCATATGCCGGCGGACGGAACCCCGGATGCCTATCCCTTGCGGCTGGCATCCAACATCCTCTCGGAGGGCGAGAGTTCGCGAATCTACCGCCGGCTGGTCTATGACAAGCAGATTGCCCTGGAGGCGGAGAGCACCGGCAACTTTACCGAAGATCCCAACCTCTTTTTTGTTTTTGCCGTCTTGAACCAGGGCCACGCGCCGGCTGAGGGCGAGGCTGAAGTCGAGGCGGAGTTGACGCGGCTGAAGAGCCAGTTGGTCACTGACGCCGAGCTGGAGAAAGCCAAAAACGAAACCCTGCGCGATTTCATTCTGAGCCGGCAGACGGTGCAAACGCGGGGCGAGGAACTGGGCTATGCGGCGGTGGTTCTGAAGGACGCAAACCTGGTCAACACGGAGCTGGCCCGGTTCCTGGCGGTGACGCCGGCGGATATTCAGCGTGTGGCCCAGAAGTATTTTGTGCCGGAGAATATGACGCTGGTGGAAGTGTATCCGAAGAATGCGCAAGGCGGCAGCCAATCGACGGGAGGGCGATGAGGGCACAAAGTAAATTGCGCGAGCTGGGGATGTGGTGCGGGCGTCTCGCCCGCGGTCGCGGGAGCGTCCCGCTCGCCACACCCGGAAAGGCGCGGAGCAGGATGCTCCCGCGACCGCGGGCGAGACGCCTGCGCCACGGATTCTCGCGCTGGTCCTGGGCGTTGCGGCGTTGCTAGGCGCGATTTCCGGCATGGCTCGCGACTTTCCCCCTGCGGCCTTGCCTCCCAAGCCGCTGGTTCTTCCCTCGCCGGAGTTGCGCGTCCTTCCCAATGGCCTGAAGCTGGTGGCCGTCGAAAGACATGCGCTTCCTCTCGTGACGCTGCGCCTGATGGTAAAATCGGGCGCGGAATCAGACCCGGCCACGCTGCCGGGAACGGCTCAACTGGTGGCCGCGTTGCTTACGGAGGGGACTCCGACGCGCACGGCAGGCCAAATCTCCGAGGCGATTGATTCCATCGGCGGATTGGTCGATACGGGGGCCGGTTGGGACGAATCATACATAAGTCTGAGCGTCCTGAACGACCATGAGGAGTTGGCTTTCGATCTTCTCTCCGACATGGTGATGCATTCCACCTTTGCGCCCGCGGAGGTCGATCGCAAGCGCCGGCAGACTCTTTCGGGCCTCGAGGTGGTTCGCGACGACCCCGACTACGTCGCCGATACGGCCTTGAGGCGCCTTGCCTTTTCCGGGACTCCCTACGGCCACCCCGAAGATGGAACCGTTGCTTCGGTGCGCCGCATTGCGCCGGAAGACCTTCGAGCCTTCCACGCGGCCCATTATCAGCCCTCCAACGCCGTGCTCGCCATTGTCGGAGACATACATGCCGCCGAGGCCTTTGAGCGCGCCGAAAAGTGGTTTGGCGCCTGGGCCAACCAAACCCCGCCTTCCGTGCCCGCTGCCTCGCCGGAGGCCGCCACACACCGGATTCTTGCCATCGACAAACCGGATGCGGTTCAAACCGAGATTCGCATCGCCAATCTCGGAGCGCCGCGCGCGGACCCGGATTACCTGGCGCTGAGCATTGCGGACCAGATTCTGGGTGGACCTTCTGAGAACCGGCTCTTTAAGGCCTTGCGCAGCCACCAGGGCCTGACCTACGGCGCTTCGAGTGAACTTCTCTCCTATCAGACGGCGGGCGTCTGGCAGTGCAAGACCTTTACGCGCACTCCGGAGACTTTCAAAAGCCTTCGGCTGGCCCTCGAACAGATGAAGGAGATGCATGACCACCCGATCACGCCCCAGGAACTCGAAACGGCGCAGGGATACTTGATTGGCCATCTCGCACTGGATTTTGAGTCTTCGGATAATGTCGCCAGTCACACACTGGAACTTTTGGTTTACAATCTACCCCTCGACTATTGGAATCGCTTTCCGGAGAAAATCCGGGCCCTGACCACCGAGGAGGTGTGGAACGCCGCCGGCCGTCGCCTGGCGCCCGAAAACAATATCATCGTCTTGGTGGGTCATCTTTCCGGGTTCGAGAAAGACTTGAAGAAACTGGGGCCGGTGGAATTCGTTCCCCTGGCCAACGTGGACTTGGGGGCTAAGTAAGCGCGAAACCTCGACAGCAAATGCCCGAAGGGCATTAATATTATTAGCCGTAGGTGAAACCTACGGGCTGATGATTATCACCCCCTCGATTTCTGCCGACCCCGAAGGGGTCAAACGTGCCCCGTTCAACCCCTTCGGGGTTTGGACGATCTCAGATGTGCGTGCTTTCCGTAGGTTTCACCTACGGCTAATGAGATTGGGTCCCTTCGGGACCCGGCGAGGGCGCTTAAGTTAACGCTTATGGGGCTTACGCCCTCGGCTACTCTATACCGCCCCTCACGGGGCTAGGAATCATGCGATGAAAAACCTGGGCTTGTTTGCAATCGGAGTCCTCGCTCTATGCGCTGTGGCGGAGGCCGTGATTCTGCTTCAGGTTCATCCTGACCCGGTCCGGCTGGGAGCCATCTTATTAAGTCTTGGCCTGATTCTCTGCGCATTTGTGGGATTGGCGCAGCAGAGCCTGGTGCGCTATCTGCGGCAGCGCGTGGTGGAGTCGGTATGGGCAGCCGCCACCTTGCCATTGCTGCTGCTGATCCCGTACCTCGTGTACGCCTTTGGAACGCGCTCTTTCACGTTTCTGGGGGCGGGGAAGTTGCTGGCCTATATTCTCGCGCCTAGCTTGTTGCTGCTTCCTGATCGCCTGCACCGCCCGCCGCTCCTCGGATGGCGGGACGTGGTGGCCATGCTGGCGTTGGCGCTGCCCGTCGCCGCCAATTGGTTAACGGGAATATGGACCTGGCCGTTCGACCTCTACTTTTTCCGTCCTCTGTTTTGCGTGTGCGTGGGCGTGTTCGCGTTTGCGGTGGTCCGCAACCTGGAAGGCGTGGGTTACCGTCTGATATGGCGTAAGCAGGACATGGCGGACGGGGTCGCCAATTTTCTAGGGTTTTGTGTATTCGGCATCCCGCTGGGGTTGTTGCTGCACTTCATCCACCCCCACTTCTCGAGCGCCTCGTTCGGGCAGATGCCGCTGCAGTTCTTCGCCATCTACTTCACGATTGCCATTCCGGAGGAACTACTGTTCCGGGGGATCCTGCAAAATCTCTTGTGCCAAAGCATACGAGGAGGACCGCGCGGCGTCTACGGCTTGCTGGTTGCTTCCGTGATATTCGGGGCATCGCATCTCCATCACGCTCCGGTTCCCAACTGGCGATACGCGATTATGGCCACCCTGGCGGGAATCTTCTACGGATACACATTTAGAAACCGGCAGAGGATTTCCGCTTCCGCTCTGACCCACGCACTTGTCGACACGGCATGGCATTTTTGGTTCTGAAGAACAGTTGACAGTCGACAGTTGACAGTCAAAAGCCGATGCACTGCCGTCTCCGTGTCTGAACCTTCGAGGGGGATTTGGTTTTGTTTAACTGTCGACTGTTAACTGTCGAGTGTCAACTGTTCTTCTGACTGTTCTTCTGGACGGAACTCCCTGACCCGCTGTAAAATGCCTCGATAGTTTATTTCATGAGATTGAACAAGGAGCAAATGCATGAAGATAAGGAAGATGATTCCTTTCGTTCTGAGCCTGGTTATATTGTGCGTGGCAGGCTTTGCGCTGGCGCAAACTCAGTCGCAAGCCAAGAAACCCAAGCCCGGCCCTTTGACGGGAACGTGGGAGTGCACGGCGCACGGGGGCTCGCAAGGTGACATGCCGTTCACTCTGTATCTCGAGCAGACCAAGGATTCGTTGACGGGGTCGGTTTCTTCGCCCATGGGCGGGACCGAGATCAGCGCCGGAACGGTTAAGAAAGACGACGTTGAAATTCACATCGACACGCCGCAAGGCAACTACCAGCTAAACGCCAAACTCAAGAAGGGTGAGCTTTCCGGCAAGTGGACAAGCGACACCGAAAACGGCACCTGGGAAGGCAAGAAACAAGCCGAAAGCAAGTAGCTTTGCCCTTCCGTGCAGGCCGCGCTGGTGAGACAGGGATCAGGTAGCGCGGACCCCCGATGGTGGGGTCCGCGGTTTTTCCCAAGCGTGCGTGGTGTGTCGCCTGCCAATCACTCTACGCCATTCTCATTCCACGGGGCGAGCCGAACCCATGCGTGTAGTCATCAAAATCGGGACCAGCTTGATCGCCCCGGATGGGCAGATCAACTTCACTTGGATGCGGTCGTTGATCGATCAACTAGAACTGGCCCGTCATGAGTACGTCATCGTCAGTTCGGGCGCGATCGCCTGCGGAATGTTTTCGCTGGGCATGAAGCGGCGGCCCAAGAAGTTGGGGCTGATGCAGGCCATCGCGGCAGTCGGCCAGAGCCGGTTGATGCACACCTACGAGCGGCTGCTATTTGGGAAGAAAGTGGTGGCCCAACTGCTCCTTTCGAGTGATGACTTTTCCTCTCCCCTCCGCTATCAAAACCTCTGCAAGACGCTCCACCAGTTGCTGCGCATGAAAGTGCTGCCCATCGTGAACGAAAACGATAGCGTCTCCGTGCGCGAGCTGGAAGGAGCGTTCGGTGATAACGACGAGCTGAGCGCCCTTGTAGCTTCCGCTTTAGGAGCGGACTGGTTGATCTTGCTTACCGACGTGGACGGTTTCTTGCGGTCCAAAGGCGTCTCGGGAAAACTCCGTCTGGTGCGGGGGGTCCGTCGGGTCACACCCGCGATGGAAGCTGCCTGCAGTGGCAAGAGCCAGTTGGGGCGAGGCGGGATGCGCTCTAAGTTGCGAGCGGCGCTGAGGGCCACGGCGGCGGGAATTCAGGTGGTGATTGCCAACGGAAACCATCCTGAGGTCATTCCACTTGCCCTGCAGCGCCGCGTCGGGACCTATTTTGCGCCCTTGCGCGTCAAGGGCGAGAGTGCCTCATAAGCCGCCGACACCTGGCCGACCTCATCGGAATGACAGGCTTGCCGTCGTAAACCGGAGCATCATGGAATCCACGCTCGACAAACTGCACAGAGCCCGGACTGCTGCTCCCAGCCTCGCCTTGCTGAGCTCACAGCAAAAGAACGCGATCCTCCAATCAATGGCCGAACTCCTGGCGGCGAGCCAGGAAGCCATTCTGGCGGCCAACCGCGCCGACCTCGAATCCAACGAGCTTCGTCCCTCCAGCCGCGACCGGCTTCTGCTGAACCCCGCCCGCTTGGCCGACATGCTGGCGGGAATTCGCGCCGTCATCTCCTTGCCTGACCCGGTGGGTGAAGTCCTGGCCGAATGGGTTCGTCCCAACGGCCTGCGCATACGAAAAGTGCGAGTGCCGCTGGGCGTTGTGGGCGTCATTTATGAGTCGCGTCCCAATGTGACGGTGGATGCGGCAGTGCTGGCGCTGAAGGCCGGGAATGCGGCGGTCCTGCGCGGAGGACGCGAGGCGGTTCATACCAATGAGCGGTTAGTGGCACTTCTCAACCAGGCGCCGGGGTTGCCGGCGGGAGCCATGGAGTTGCTGGATTCCCGTTCCCGTGACTCGGCGGCGGAACTCATGCGGGCGCGCGGTTATGTGGACGTCCTGGTGCCGCGCGGCGGGGCGGACCTGATCAACCGGGTCGTGGAGCAGGCCACGGTGCCGGTGATCGAAACCGGGGCAGGGAATTGTCACGTTTATGTGGACAAGGAAGCGGACTTCGAGCTGGCGGACCGCATCGTGATCAACGCCAAGACGCAGCGGCCTTCGGTGTGCAACGCCGCGGAAAAGCTGCTGGTGCACCGCCACATCGCAGCGGAATACGTCCCCCGAATCGTCGAGCGTTTGCGCGCCGCCGGAGTTGAGGTGCGGGGAGATGAGCAGACGCGCCGCCTGGCGGGCGAAGAAAAGGTTCGCGCCGCTTCTGCGGAGGATTGGCTCACCGAATACGCTGGCTTGAAAATGGCCGTAGCGGTGGTGGCGAGCTTGGACGACGCCATCGCGCACATCAATCGTTACTCCACTCGCCATTCCGATGCTATCATCACCCGCGATGCCGCGCGCGCGCAGAGGTTTTTGGACCAGGTGGACTCGGCGGCGGTTTATTGGAACGCTTCCACGCGCTTCACGGATGGGGGAGAGTTCGGCTTAGGCGCCGAGATGGGTATCAGCACCCAAAAGCTCCATTGCCGCGGTCCGTTTGCCTTGCCCGAGCTCACCTCAGTGAAGTACCAGATTGTGGGAACCGGGCAGATAAGACAGTGACGAGTGTGAAAACGCGTAGGGGTAGGGCTTGCCCTACCCCCGTTCGTTAGGGGACGGCAAGCCGTCCCCCTACAAGTCGAGCTAGTGGCAAGGTCCCTGTCGCCCCGGTTCTGCTGGCTTTTTGATTCTCGCTCCTGGCTTCTATTTTCTGATTTCTAGTTTCTGATTTCTGCTTTTACGAGGGTTCTCACATGGCAAATGTGCCTTTAGCCGTGGGCTTGGCGTTGCTTGCCGGGATTCTCAACGGTAGTTTCGCGACTCCCACCAAATATGTGAAGGCCTGGAAGTGGGAAAACATCTGGTCGGTCTGGGCGATCATGGGTATGGTCGTATTCCCTTGGCTGGCGGTGTGGCTGACCATTCCGAATGCCTGGAGCGTCTTCCAGGCGGCTGGAATTCGAGTCCTGCTGCTGATGGTCCTGTTCGGCGTGGGTTTTGGGATGGCGCAGATCTTCTTCGGACTGGGAATTGCCGCGATTGGCATTGCTCTCAACTTTGCCATTGCCATTGGCCTCTCCACGGCCCTCGGCTCCCTGCTACCGCTGCTTGTGTTGCAGAGGCAGAAGATCTTCACACCTCAGGGGCATATCATCTTTCTCGGCGTGGGGTTGGCCATCGCCGGAATCGTAGGATGCGCTGTAGCGGGAGGGATGAAGGAGAAGCAGCGTGCTGCCACCGGCGCGGGCCCCAAGGAATCCACTGCGGTAAAGATCAGTTTCAAGCTGGGACTGTTCCTTTGCATCCTGGCCGGCATCGGTTCACCGTTTACTAACTTCGGACTGGCTTTTGGGAAGCCGCTCATCAATGCCGCGATCGCACAAGGAGCCGGCCCGGGCAGCCAAGCCAATGTGATTTGGGCGCCCCTGAATACGGCTGCTCTGATCCCTTATCTCATCTATTGCGCTTACCTGTGGAAAAAGAATGGGTCCGCGCACCTGTTCCGCGCTTCGGGGAGCGGCCTAAATTGGGTTTTTGGCGCCGTTATGGGCTTGTTCTGGTTTGGAAGCACGGTCATTTATGGCGGCGTCTCGGCGCGCCTTTCCGAGATGGGACCGATTCTGGGTTGGCCTCTTTTTATGTCGTCCATTATCATCACGTCGAACGTCTGGGGATTTGTGACCGGAGAATGGAAGGCTGCCGGCAAGAAAGCGCTGGCCACCATGCTGGGGGGAATCCTGTTTCTTATCCTGGGGTTTATTAGCTTGGCCATCAGCGGGCGGCTGCCGGGCTAGGAGGAATCATGTTTGGGAGCATACTCTTTGCCGTATGTGTCATCCTACAATTTCATTGTCATGATCGACTTCCGTGGTACATCTGGGTGGCGTCGGCGATTGCGCTCTGCGTTTCATTCGGCGAGCCTGCCATGAAGATGAAGAAGGAATGATCGCTTAACGGTTGGGCCGCGCTCACAATCTGCCGAGACACCCTTTGCTGCATGCGAGGGGCGCTTTTCCGAGCAGCGAGCATCCTTTCACATCCATCACTCGCAGGGAGCCGAATTCTGCCTCGCGCTGGTCCGCCAGGACTCTGGCCGCAACCCTCCGCTCCGGGCACCGAACCGACCTCCTGCGCAGACCCGGTCCCCACTTCCAAATCGCCCGAGCAAGAACTGCCCAGCAGAGCAGTACTCCGAATGCTTCCATTGCGATAAGCGTGTTCATGTCCGCCTCCGTTTCGTTTATTGCGCCGGCTTGGCGAAACTCGCCAAAGCGTCCGCCTCGGTGGCATAGATGTCGAAGGCCTGCAGCAACCGGTGAGTGGAGAGGATATTATGAATGAGCCGAGGAAGGCGCGTGAGTTTCAGTTGTCCCCCCTCCTTCACCGTTAAGATCACCGACTCGACGAGCATGCCGATCCCCGTGCTATCAATGCGCGTCACCTCAGCGAGGTCGAGTACAATATGATTCCAATGATTGCCCAGAAACTCCTTGATGAAACTGCGCACCGTGTTGACTTCAGGGCCGGCCACGAGTCTACCGTTAAGCCTCAAGACGCGAACCCCTTCGACTTCCTTGGCGTCGATGGTCAGTTGCATGATGACTACCTCCTTTGAGCGCTATATTAGGTGTTGCCCGGAGGTATGTCAACGCCACTTTAGGAAGTGGCATAAATCGAAATACCGACCGTTGAGGCGCAGAGAAAAGGCATTTCCCCTCCTCCGTGCCGCCTGGCCTTTGCGGGGAGGCGGTTTTCCTGTAACACTCCCGTAACAATTCATATAACATGCCTTGAGCGGGATGTTACTTATTGACAAAACCCCGGAGCCACCCTATATTGCTTAGATATGTGGGAAGAAAAGCTAACCATCGTCAATGCACCGGGCGCGAACGAAGAGCAGCGAATTCTGCAGCTCAATGGTCCGATAACCATTGCCACTTTGTTTGATTTCCGGGATACGGTGCGGGCTGAAAAGACCTCGAAAACTCTCATTCTCGATTTCACCCAGGTCCCTTACGTGGATTCGGCAGGTGTGGGAGCCATCGTTAACGCGCATGTCTCCTGTGTCAATTCGGGTCGCCGGCTCTTGTTAGTGGCCGTGCAAGACCGGATCAGGACGTTGATGAAAGTGACCAAAGTCGAGCAAATCCTGTCTATTTTTCCGACCTTGCCAGAGGCTCAAGCCGCCATCCAATGAACGGCATCTGGTCTCCTGTTCAAGAACAAAGTCAGAAGCGCAACGTCGCGCGAAGCCGGGTAGGCTCGAGCAGCAGGTCGAGGGCGTTGACGGCGCCGGCCACAAAAATGTTGGCATGCCGCAGAGCCTCGTGCGCGCAACCTTCGCCGTTATCCACGGCAATCGTCAACCCTCCCGCCTCTTTCACCAGTTTCATGTGCAGGCGGTCGTTGACGCCATTTCCAAACGAGGCCAGGCAGCGGGGATTCAGGTCCATCGCATAGTGCTGTTTCTGCGCGTCTTCGCCGGCCCCTGCGAGCTTGCGGCAAATCAGCGGCAGGCCCTCCAGTTCCTTTTCGGCGGTCCCGAAAGAATCTGCGGTGACAACATGAATATCCACCTGTTGAGCCAGCCGGAGCAGCCGGTCCTTGACGCCCGGCGACAGCTTGCCGCCGAATGACAACGTTCCCGTGTAATCGCTGAGGAGCGCGTTGATTTGGAGTTTCCCGAATCCGGGAATGTCGATCGTGATGCCGGGCTTGTTCATGGTTCCCTTCGAATAACAGAAAGCAGAAATTGCACTTAATCAATCAGAAATCACAAATCGCAAATCACAAATTCAGACTTTCCCAGATGCCATCGACCCTCTTCTTCACCTCCGGGTCCATCTTGATCTCATCAGGCCAGGGGCGAGTGAAGCCTTCGGAGGGCCATTTGGTGGTCGCGTCCACGCCCATCTTGGAGCCGAAGCTCGGGAGGCGGGAAGCGTGTTCAAGTTGGTCCACCGGTCCGAGAGTGAACTGAATATCGCGTTCGGGGTCGATGTGGTTGAAGGCCTTCCAGGCCACCTCGCGAAGGTTGTGAACATCGACATCGTGGTCCACGACCACAATGCACTTACTGAACATGGCTCCCGGCAAGCCCCAGATGGCGTTCATCACTTTGCGAGCCTGTCCCGGATAGCTTTTGCGGATCGCCACAATCAGGAGGTTATGAAAGATTCCTTCCGCGGGCAGATGCATGTCAACAACTTCCGGCATCTGCTTGCGAAAGAGGGGAAGAAAGATGCGTTCCACGGCATACCCCATCCAATAGTCCTCCATGGGCGGAGGGCCGACAATGGTGGAAACGTAAATGGGATCGCGGCGCCGCGTCAGGCAGGTGAGATGAAAGGCCGGGAACTTATCTTCCAGGGAATAATAGCCGGTGTGGTCGCCGAAAGGCCCTTCGACCCGGATGTCGTCGAGATCCACGTAGCCTTCCAGCACGATTTCCGAATCGGCAGGCACCTCCAGATCGACGCTGTGGCACTTGACCAGTTCGACGGGCTCTTGGCGCAGGAAACCGGCAAACAGGAATTCGTCCAGGTCCTCGGGCAACGGCAAAACTCCGGAGAGCATCGTCACCGGGTCGGCCCCGAGCGCCACGGCAACTTCCAGGCGGCGGCCTTTACCCTGTCGCTCCAGCCAGCGAAAATGCTCAGCCCCGCCCTTGTGGATTTGCCAGTGCATGCCGGTGGTCTGGGAGTCATAGATTTGCATGCGGTAGCAACCCACGTTGCGGCGGCCGTTTTTAGGACTCCGCGTAATCACCAACGGGAAAGTAATAAAGTTCCCGCCATCCTGCGGCCAACACTTCATGATCGGCAGGCTCGCCAGCGAAGCAGAATCTGTTTCGACCACTTCCTGTGCCGCACCCGACCGAACGCTTTTCGGGAAAAACGACCCGAGTTCGGAAAGCTTGGGAAGCAGCCGCACCTTGTCCAGAAACCCTTCCGGCGGCTTCATGTCCAACAGGTCTTCGATGCGCCGCGCCACGTCCTCGAGCGAGTCGACCTCGAGCGCCAGCTCCATTCTCTTTTTGGATCCCAGCATGTTGATAAGGAGCGGCATCGAGTATTCCATGCCGTTCTTTGCCGAACGCGGCTTCTCGAACAACAGGGCGGGTCCGCCGGCCTTCGAGACCCGGTCTGTGATCTCGGTAATCTCCAGATCCACATCCGCCGGAAGGGCGATGCGCTTCAACTCTCTTTCGCGTTCCAGGCGTTTCACGAAGTCGTGCAAGTCTTTGTAGGCCACTGCGACCTCTCCGATGACGACGAAGAATCCTTCGTTGTGGAAGCATTGCAGATTGCACCGGGCAAATCAAGGTCGATCGGGGGACCCCAATCCGTCGATAACGTGCAGGTAACCGACGAGGACGTAAGGGCGAGGCGGCGCCTCGCCCTTCAGGCAGCACCCTCCGGGTGAATCCGGATGCCGCGTTGGGTGGCCAAGGCCATGCGTCCTGACCAGTCCGGCCCGTCGTTACCGGCGGATTGGGGACGAAGCCATGCCTTCCTTGACATTGCGGTCCGCCCGCCGGATACTTAGCTTGGTTATTCTGGGTACCTGGGGCAAAAATGGACCGTAGTTTCGAGCGACGGCGCCGCGAACGGGGCTTGATTCCATTGGCGACAGCTTCTTCGGGCGCCTGGGGTCGCTGCGTATGCGGGATTGGGCGCGGCGGCGCGCTCGTGTTGTTGCCGGCGCTAGTCGTGGCGGGGGTTTTCATATCGGCGCACGCGGTCGGGGGCCAAAGCGCGGGGGACAAGGAGCTGGCCACGCAGGATGTCCAATCCACCTTCAAGGTGCAGGTGCAGCGGAACATGGTGTTGGTGCGCACCATCGTTCGCGACGCGAATGGCCGTCCGGTATCCGGACTGAAGAAAGAGGACTTTCGCCTATTCGACAACGGCAAGCCGCAGGAGATTGACCAATTCGCAGTGGAATCTTCTGCCAGCCCCGCCGCCGTCTCCGCCCGAGCATCCGAGAAGGAACCGGAGGGGGAAGCGGGTTCGGAACGGCCCGCGGCAGATTCAATCCCCAGGAATTACCAAGCGCTCTATTTCGATGACGTTCAAATGCCTTTTGAAGACATCGCGCAAGCCCGTGATGCAGCGGAGCGTTATCTGGCGGCCACCCTGACCCCTGCCGGCAGAGTCGGCATTTTCACCTCATCGGGCCAGGGAACTCTGGACTTTACCGACGATCGCAGCCAGCTCCACAATGCGCTTTTCGCCCTACGGCCGAGGCCCCAATACGGCAAAGAATCGAACGCCTGCCCTGATATCGGTGATTACCAGGCCTACTTAATTGTGGAGCAGCGCGACCCTGAATCTATGGCGATTGCCACCGATGAGTATGTTCAGTGCAACTGCCAGGCCTTACCTCCCCAAGCCCAGCAAAGCTGTGTGAGCCAAGCCCCAAACGTCATCGAAGGTGACGCGATGCGGATAATGAATATGGGGGAGGCGCAGAGCACAGACGTGCTGCGAGGCCTCGAGCAAGTTGTCCGCCGCACTGCTTTGATGCCTGGGCGGCGCAGCGTCATCTTCCTGTCGCCGGGATTTCTCTTCTACCACCTGGAGGCGCAGATTAGTGCGATCTCGGATCGCGCCCTTCGCTCCAATGTGATTGTCAACGCTTTGGACCCGCGGGGGCTCTATGTGATCATTCCTGGCGGTGACGCGAGCCGTCCGACGTCGGTGATTCCCTCGAACGCCGGCTTGATGGGGAGGAAGTCCCAACTCATTCAGGACTCGTACTCCATTGCTGAGGATGTTCTAGTTGGCTTGGCCTCGGACACGGGCGGGCAGTTCTTTCACAACAGCAACGATCTGGACAGGGGCTTCCGGCAGGTTGGGACGCTTGCGGAAGTTTCTTACGTTCTAGCGTTTTCTCCACGCAACCTCAAGCCCGATGGCCGATTTCACAAGCTGAAAGTGAGCTTGGCGAACCCCAAGGGTTTCACGCTTCAGGCGCGACGCGGCTATTTCGCGCCTAGAGCTTCAGAGGATGCTGCTGCCAGGGCCAAGGAAGAAATTCAAGACGCAGTCTACTCTCAAGACGAACTCAGGGAGCTTCCGATCGACGTGCATACGCAGTTTTTTAAACTGAATGAATCCGATGTGCGCCTCTCAGTACTTACCCATCTGGATATGAGTTCCGTCCATTTCCAAAAGGCACAGGATCGCAATCTGGATGACCTGACCTTTATCACCGTTCTCTTCGACCGCGATGGAAAATACCTGACAGGGAAAGAGAAGAAGGTAATATGTCGACTTCGCGACGACACGCTTGCCAGACTGACGCGGACCGGCATAACGCTGAAAATGGAGTTCGATTTGAAGCCCGGGACCTACATGGTTCGGCAGATCGTCCGCGACTCCCAAGCCGGACAATTATCCGGACTGAGCCGAACCGTTGAAATACCTTATTAGGAGGTGGTGTATGCGTCGAAGAAGCAAAATCGGTTTGTATATTCTCCTACCTGCGGCGATCGGAATTCTGGGACTGGGCCTGGCGGTCACTCTTGCCCAGAGCGGAGGAGCGCCGGGCGCTTCTCCTCAGGCGCCCCCCACTTCACCTCAAGTTTTGAGAACTGAAGCAAACCTTGTTCTGGTGGACGTGGTTGCTACCAATAAAAAAGGAGAATACATCAACGACCTGGATGTCAAAGAATTCCAGGTCTTAGAAGATAACAAACCGCAAACCATCACCGCTTTCTCGCGCCCGGAGGGAATGCAGGGTCCTCGAAGGCCGGGCCAGCCCCACTATATCGTGGTCTTCTTCGACGATTCGTCCATGACCACCCAGGATCAGATGCTGGCCAGGCGGGCGGCGAACCAATTTGTGGAGAAGACGGCTTCACCGGATCGCTTGATGGCGGTCGTGGATTTCACGGGGACAACTCAAGTTGTCCAGAACTTCACCTCGGATGGTGCGAAGCTGAGAGCTGCGACGGAGAAGGTGCAGTACTCCGCGGTGGCGTCGAATCAGGAGATCCCGATGAGCGAGTCGCAGGCATTGGGGCCAATGGGACTTGCCGGAGGCATGGCGCCCTCCATGGCGTCCGTCTCTATGGCCCTAAACCAATCCGACTTCGGAGCAAGGTCGTTGCTTCTTTCGATCCGCGACTTGGCCAAGACTTTGCGCGCTGTCCCCGGGCGCAAGACGTTGATTCTTTTCTCCGGAGGCTTCGCGTTGACGGCGGAGCGCCAATCGGAGCTTGATGCCACGATTGATGCGGCGAATCGAGCCAATGTGGCGATCTATGCGGTGGACGCGCGAGGCTTGGCGACCTTGCCCGGGTTCTCGGCCGCCACCTATCTCGATTTGCCCTTCCCACACGCACCGGCGTCGCTCGCCTGCCTGGCCGAACCGCCAGATCCCTGGCCGCAGCACGGCGGTGGAGGTACAGGAGGAGGTGGTGGCACCGGCGGGACGGGTGGCGGCGGGGGTGGAGGGAAAGGCGGTAGCGGTGGCAGTGGCGGCGGCACCGGTGCCGGTGGCACCGGCGGGGGCGGAGGGAAAGGCGGCAGCGGCGGTAGCGGTGGCAGTGGCGGTACCGGTGGCGGGAAAGGTGGCACCGGCGGCACCGGCGGCACTGGCGGCACTGGCGGCACGAGGGGCGGCGGCGGCGGGATGGGTACGACCAATGGCGTCGGCGGGAATTATTCGAACCTGCCGGGCAACGCTTACATGTGCAACAACTCGATGACTGCCATGCAGGATCCCATGTGCCCTCAGAATCGCCTGGCGCAGTTGATTGACCAGAGCGTTTCCGGCAACCAGCAAGTACTCGAAGCGCTGGCACGCGGCACGGGCGGCTTTACGATTCTGAACACCAATGACTTTCTCGCGGGGTTGAATAAAATCGCCAACGAGTTAGACCAGTACTACATTCTGGGGTATGTTCCTCCCAGCCAGGCGCATGATGGAACGTACCACAAGATCTCAGTGAAGGTGACTCGCGCAGGACTGCAGATCCGCCACAGGAATGGCTACTACGACCTGAAGGCTCCTGACCTGTTGGCCGGAAAGCCGGAAGGAAAAAACCTCGAGGCGCTGGTGGCGGGTTCTCAACCCGGGCAAGTTCCCGTACTGCTCAGCGCTCCTTACTTCTACACTTCGCCCGGCGTAGCGCGCGTCTACGTGTCGCTCCAGATTCCGGGGTCGGCCGTTGACTTCGGAAAAGCGAAGAAGGATTTTCACTCTGAAGTGCAAGTGCTCGGGATTGCCGCCAAAGCAGACGGATCGGTGGCCGCCCGGTTCAGCGACACCGTGAAGCTCAACATGGACAAGAAAGATCTGAAGGAATTTACCAAAGGGCCCTTCAAATATCAGAACACCTTTAACATCGCGCCGGGAGAGTACACCCTGAAACTGGTTCTAAGCTCGGGCGGAGAGAAGTTTGCGAAATACGAAAAGCCCTTGGTGATCGCTCCTTTCGATGCCAAACAGCTCGAGATCAGCGGACCGGCGCTCAGCGATGATGTTCGTCCGGTGAACCAGCTTGTAGCGAGCCTGGACTCGGAACTGCTTGAGGATCAGACCCCGCTGGTCTTCCAGGGCCACGAAGTGTTCCCCCAGGCCGGCAACCATTTCCAACACGGCGAAAAAGTGATGTTCTACGTGGAGGTGTTTGAGCCCAAGATGCAAACGGCCATGGTGCCGCGCGTGGGTGTGCTTTTCAATATCGTGAATTCCAAGACCAACCAGCAAGTGTATTCCTCGAACACCATACTTGTGGATAGTTTCGCGAAAACCGGAGATCCTCTGATCCCCGTGGTACAGCAGATTCCCACAGACGGCTTGCAAGCGGGCGAATACCGCTTGGAGGTCCGGGCGCGGAATTCAATGGGTGGGGTAACTCCCTTACGCACCGCAGACTTTGTCGTTGAATAAACCACGCTGTAGGGGCGGCTCGCGAGCCGCCCCTACTCCTCTAACAATTCCCCAGCTACGGAATCGATTTCCCCCCGTCCACCACAAAAACCTGTCCAGTGATGAAGTCGCTTCGGGCGGCCAGAAAGAGGACCGTCTCCGCAATGTCTTCGGGCCGGCCGGCCTTCTTGAGCGGAATGGCTTGGATTACCTTCTCGGTTCTGGCGTCGCGGGGATCGCCGGGGAAGAGAATCGTCCCGGGGGCTACGCTGTTGACCTGGATGTGCGGCGCGAGCGCTTTAGCCAGGGAGCGCGTGAGTGAAATCGCGCCCGCCTTCGAGGCGCAGTAGTGAATGTATTCCGGCCAGGCCTGAAGCCCTCCCAGGGAAGAGATGATAACAATCCGGCCGTGCCCTTGGCGTTGCATGATGCGCGCGGCTGCCTGAGCGCAGAAAAACGCTGCCTTCAGATTGATGCCGAGAATCTTGTCCCAATCCTTTTCGCGGAGCTGGTCCCACTGGGCGGGGAAGAAAATGCCCGCGTTATTGACCAGTAAGTCGAGCCGGCCAAAACGTTTTTCGACCGACCGGAACAGCGCCGCAACCTGCTTCGGCCGGGATACGTCCGCGCGCGCCACCATGGCTCGGCTCCCCAAGCTCTCAATCTCGCGCCCCGTGGCGAGTGCGCCTTGCTTTGACTCGTTGTAATGCACCACAACGTCGGCGCCAGCGCGCGCCAAGGTCAATGCGATGACGCGCCCGATGCGCCTGCCGGCGCCGGTCACCAAGGCGACTTGATTCTGAAGCGGAGGAGTGTTCATTATGTTCTCCACCACAGGGGCACGAAGGCACGGAGAACACCAAAGCAATCTACTGGTCCTCTCGGTGCCTCAGTGTCTCTGTGGTTAAAGAAATTCCCTACGCCGGCTCAAGCCAGGCCGTGAAGTGCCGCAGAAAGGGAGCTTCGTAGGTCAGCTTCAATCCACGAATCCGCTCCCGCCTCTTCCACACCTCGAGAATGACCTCGATGACGTAATCGATGTGACTTTGCGTGTAGACGCGTCGTGGAATCGCCAACCGCACCAAATCCATTCTTGCCGCACCGCCGAACATGAGCGTGCCGATTTCCACCGACCTGATGCCACCCTCGAGGTAAAGCTCAGAGGCGAGCGCGACGCCGGGAAACTGTTCGAGAGGGATATGCGGCAGGAAGGCCCGCGCATCCAGGTAGACGGCGTGTCCGCCCGGCGGCTGCACGATGGGCACTCCTTCCTCGGCGATGTGTCTTCCAAGGTAGCCGGTGGAGACGATTCGGTAGCGAAGATAATCCTCCTCTAACACTTCCTCGACTCCCACCGCAATCGCTTCCAGATCCCGTCCCGCCAAGCCGCCATAGGTGGGGTAGCCTTCCGTAAGAATCAGCAGGTTCTTTTCCTGCTGAGCAAGCGCGTCGTCGTTGGTGCAGAGGAAGCCGCCGATGTTGGCGAGTCCGTCCTTCTTGGCGGACATGGTGCAGCCGTCGCCCAGGCTGAAGATCTCCTGCGCAATCTGCTTCGGCGTCTTCGACTCATAACCCGCCTCACGCAGCTTGATGAAATAGGAGTTCTCGGCAAAACGGCAGGCATCAAAATAGAGCGGGAGTTCATGCTTCAGGCAGACGGCGCGGACAGCGCGAACGTTCTCGAGCGACGCGGGCTGTCCGCCCCCCGAGTTGTTGGTGATCGTCAACATCACCAGCGGCACGCGCTCCCTGCCCACACGTTCAATCAACTGTTCCAGCGCCGTCACATCCATGTTCCCTTTGAACGGATACGGGACCGACGGCTCCCTGCCTTCCTGTGCGGGCAGATCAACTGCCTCCGCCCCCAGGAACTCGATATTCGCGCGCGTGGTGTCAAAATGCGTGTTGTTAGGCACCACGTCTCCCTTCTTACACATCACGCCGAAGAGAATACGTTCTGCCGCCCGCCCCTGGTGGGCCGGAATAACATGGCGGTAGCCGAAAATTCCCTGCACGGAATGCCGGAAGCGTTCGAAGCTCTTACTGCCCGCGTAACTCTCGTCGCCCTCCATCACCGCCGCCCATTGGTGGGTCGACATGGCCCCGGTGCCGGAGTCGGTCAGCAGGTCGATCAGCACATCTTCCGCAGGAAGCAGGAAGAGGTTGTAATGGGCCGCGCGCAGCAGTTGCTCTCGCTCCTCCCGTGTCGTCCATCGTATCGGCTCCACGGTCTTGATCCTGAATGGCTCGAAAATCGTGCGTATCGGCATGAGAGTCCTCAAGGAAGAATTCGCACCTAGCTTAACGCACGAAGGGGAATTACGCTACCTGTTGGGGGAAGGCGGGATCGTGAACGTAGCTCCGACCTTCAGAGCCTGCCCTGAGCACCGCGAAGGGTCGGCACATGCTGGCCGGAACAGGTTGCGAAAAAACCGTTGAACACTGTCATTCTGAGCGAAGCGAAGAATCTCGCTCTGATTTGTTTTTCAAGGCACTGCGAGATTCCTCGTCGCCTGGGGCTCCTCGAAATGACAGGTGAGGAGGCGGCCGGGTGCAATTCCTTGACGCTACCACCCCCGTCCACTAAGATTTAGGTTATGGCTGAGGTGGTGGTTTATTCCAAGCCGGGCTGCTGCCTGTGCGACGATCTTAAAGAAAAACTTGAAGTTCTGCAAAGAAGCCACGCCTTCAGCTTGCGCGTGGTGAACATCCTCGACGATCCCCAGGCCTACCGGAAGTTCCAGGAAGAGATTCCAGTGGTTTTCATCAATGGGAAGAAAGCCTTCAAGTACTACTTGAATGAGGAGCAATTCCTGAAAAGGCTAGCGTAGCACCGACACTTGTTTGGAGGTCAAATGCCGCGTCCTAGGAAACTCGACCTGCTGGCAATCGCCGCGCATCCCGATGATATCGAACTGACCTGTGGCGGCGCCGTCATCAAGATGGTCGATGCCGGCTACAAGGTGGGAATTTTAGACCTGACGGCGGGTGAAACCGGTACGCGCGGAAGCATCGCACTGCGCCAGGAAGAATCGGCGCGCGCCTCGATGGTGATGGGCGTCGTTCACCGCGAGAATCTGGGCCTGCCGGATGCCGGGGTCGAGCACCGCCGCGATTATAAACTGAAGCTTGCGCAGCGTATCCGAGCCCTCCAGCCACACACCGTGATTCTGCCGTATTGGGAAGGGCGCCATCCGGACCACTATACGGCCGGCCAAATCGGCTACGAAGCGTGCTTCCTTGCCGGTCTGGCCAAGCTGCCGCTCGAAGCAGCGCCGCATCGTCCGCATAAGATCATCTATTCGTCGCTGTATGTGCCCGCCGTGCTTCCCACCTTCGTGGTTGACATCACCGGCCAATTCGAACGAAAGGTCAAAGCAGTCCTTTGCTATGGTTCGCAGTTCTCGCCTCGCCAGGATTGGCAGAATCTGTTCCCCTCGCGTGCCGATTGCCGCGAACGTCTGGCGGCACAAGCCCGTCATTTCGGGGACATGATCGGCGTGCGCTACGGTGAGCCGTTCGTCACCCGCGAGATCGCCGCCGTGGACGATCTCGTGAACATGCCGGTGCGGTCGATTTAACGTCCTTCCCCATTAGTGAACAGCCGTTTCCGCAATAAACGAACAGCCCTCTCCGTTGGGGAGAGGGCTCTTGAACTGACTTGGCTTCAAAGGAGATTCGACGGACTCCTACGCTGCACGAATGCGGTTCTTCCACCTGTCATGCACGAACCAGACGGCGGCAATGACAATCAGGACGGCCAGGACGGTATCGAAGCGGTGGAAGTAGGACCGCAAAGTTTCCCAGCGCTCGCCAAGCTTCACGCCCGCGTAGGCCAACGCGAGGCACCAGGGAAGGGAACCGAGGAAAGTAAACAGGTTAAAGCGCAGAAAATCCATGCGCGCCACTCCTGCCGGAAAGGCGATGAAGGTCCGAATCACGGGCAGCAGGCGCGCCAGGAATACTGCCCAATCGCCGTAGCGGCCAAAGAAGCGGTCCGCCATCTCCAAGTCATGGTGGGTGACCAGAACATATCGGCCGTATTTCTCTACCAGCGGCCGTCCTCCCCATGAACCCACGTAGTACGCCACCAGCGAGCCGACGTTGCAGCCCACGGCGCCGGCAATCGCTACCCACACCAGTTTGAATCGACCCGCGGAGACGAGATACCCGGAGAAGGGCATTATGACTTCCGAAGGCAGGGGTATGCAGGCGGACTCAATGCCCATCAGCAGCACGATGCCCAGGTAGCCTGAGTGTGAGATCACTGAAATGATGAAGCGTGCAAGATACTCGAAGAAGGTCGTAACCATGGGAAGCATTAATCTAACCTCTCCCGACGCGGGAGTCAATTGCCGGAGAGCAGCAGGGAAGGCGGCTGGAACTGATTTTTCTCGAACCGCAATGCTACTCCGAACGTAATTAGACAGTGAGGAGGAAGGAGGCGCGATGGAGAATCTGCTTCGCGACATTAAGCACGGTCTGGGATCCCTGCGGCGCGACAAGGGGTTTAGCGCCACGGTGATGCTGACTCTGGCCATTGGCATTGCTGCCTACACTGCCACCTTCGCGATTGTTAATTCGGTGTTGTTGCGGCCGCTGCCGGGCCCCAATGCCGACGCCCTTATACTGATGTCCAACGAGTATCCGAAGGCCGGTGCCGCCGATCAGAGCGTCAGCGCCGTTCCCGACTACTACGATCGCCTTCGCGTTGTAACGGCTTTGCAGGAACAAGCCTTGTTCGGGGAGGGAGACACATCGCTCGACATTAACGGCACACCGGAGAGAATTGAGGCCATGAACGTGACCCCGTCGTTTTTCAAGCTGGTGGGGATTTTTCCGGCCCGTGGGCGAGCGTTTACAGCGGAGGAAGGCGAGGTGGGCAATGAAAACAAAGTGATCCTGAGCGACGCGCTCTGGCATCAGCTTTACGGCGGCGACCCCTCCGCTATCGGACGCGAACTGCGTCTGGGCGGCACGCCTTTCACCATCGTGGGCGTGATGCCGAAGGACTTCGTTTTCGTAGACCCTCAGGTCCGTCTCTGGGTGCCCGCGGCGTTCACCCCCCAGCAGAAGACCGAGTATCACAACAACCAGTGGGGCCACATCGGCCGGCTGAAGCCCGGCGCCACGATCTCCCAAGTTCAGGCACAAGTCAACGCTCTCAATGCTGCCAACCTGGAACGCTTTCCTGCCTTGAGAGAATTCCTCATCAATGCGGGGTACTACACCAGGGTGGAACCGCTTCAGCATGCACTGGTCAAAAGCGTAGAGAGTGCGCTTTACCTGCTGTGGGGTGGAGCGGTGTTCGTGCTGCTCATCGGCGGATTGAACGTCACAAACCTGGCGCTGGCGCGTTCGAGCGCCCGCAGCAAGGAGATCGCTACCCGCCTGGCACTGGGCGCGAGCCGTGGCCAGATTGCCCGCCAGACGATCGTGGAAAACGTGCTGTTGGCGGGAGCGGGCGGCATCGCCGGCGTGCTGCTCGGCCGAGCGCTATTGCGGGCGGTGGGGGCGATGGGACTAGATCAATTCCCCCGGGCATACGAAGTCCACATCGACGGTACGGTGGTTCTTGTCAGCCTCGGACTGGCGGCCGTGGTCGGTGTGCTGGTGGGGCTTGTACCGCTCGCCAGCGCCTTCAAAGTGAACCTCAGCGGCGTGCTGCGTGATAGCGGCCGTACGGGCACCAGCGGAGTCGGGACCCGGCGTTTGCGCCAAGGCCTGGTCAGCGCTGAGATTGGCTTGGCCTTCGTGCTCCTGGCTGGA
Source organism: uncultured Acidobacteriota bacterium (assembly GCA_963842495.1). GTDB lineage: Bacteria > Acidobacteriota > Terriglobia > UBA7540 > UBA7540 > CAVROP01. The sequence goes on along the minus strand of CAWJHY010000076.1, from coordinate 24,396 downwards.
GCCGGACTGCTGCTGGCCAGCTTTCGCCACTTGCTGGCCGTCGATCCGGGCTTCACGACGAGGGGCGTGGTGACTGCCTCTACCGAAGCGCCGCAATCCCGCTATCGCAGCGACGGGGACTTGCGGACATTGATGAACCGTGCGCTGGATTCGATCCAACGTTTGCCGGGCGTGGCCGCGGCCGGGGCGACCACGATCATTCCGTTCGGCGGCAACGAACAGGACATTGTCATCCTGGCCGAAGGTTACGTTATGAAGCCGGGCGAGTCCGTGATCTCTCCCTACCGCCTCGCGGTCACGCCAGGCTACTTCCAGACGATGAACATCGGCCTATTACGCGGGCGATACTTCGACGAGCGCGACAATGAAAGCGCCGCGCCGGTGGTCATTGTCGATGAGCAGTTGGCCCGCCACTTCTGGCCGAATCGCGATCCGATTGGACAGCGGATGTACCAATCCGACAACCTGGCGGAACCCACCAAACCCGGCGCACACACAACTTGGTTTCAGGTGGTTGGAGTGGTGCGCTCCATCAGGCTGCAAGATCTCGCCGGAGCCAGGAGCGCGTTCGGCGCTTACTACTTTCCTTACGCACAGCAGCCGTCAAGAGATTATACATTCGCCGTCAGGACGGTCGCGGAAGCGGGCGGCGTAACGAGCATGCTCCGCACGGCGATGGCCCGAATCGACCCGGAATTGGCGTTGTTTGACGTGAAGACCATGGACGAGCGCGCCGCGCTCTCCATGTCATCCCGCCGCGCCTCGCTGACGCTGGCGCTGGCGTTTGGCGGCTTAGCGCTGTTTCTTTCGGCGATCGGCATCTACGGAGTGCTCGCCTACCTGGTGGCGCAGCGGAGGCGCGAGATTGCCATACGGATGGCGCTCGGTAGCACGACAGCGGCGGTGGTTAAGTTAGTCCTCAGGGAAGGCTTATCCCTTGTGGGCATCGGATTGGCGATAGGATTCGCCGGCGCCGCAGCGCTGCAAAAGGCAGTGGCGAGCCAAATCTACGGAGTTCGTCCTTCGGATCCGCTGGTGATCGGCGGCGTCAGCCTCTTGTTGGGAGCAGTCGCGCTGGCCGCCTGCGCAGCACCCGCGGGGCGCGCCACACGGGTCGACCCCATCGAAGTCTTGCGCCAGGAATAACACGGATGTGGTGCGGGCGTCTCGCCCGCTGTCGCGGGCAAGATGCCCGCGCGACCGCCGGCGGGACGCCCGCGCCACGATTCTCAAAGCAACTCCAATACCCGGTCGATCTCCGCCTCCGTGTTATAGAAGTGGGGAGAGACCCTGACCATCCCGCAGCGGGCCGCCACCTGTACGCGATGAGCGAGGAACGATTCCAGGAGGTCCTCAGCGGTGCCTTGGCGGGGCACAAAAGAGACAATCCCGGAGGCTTCTTCCCGTGCCTCGGGACCGAACAGCGAATGGCCGCGTTTCAGCAGTCCGCGACGCAGTCGATCGGTCAAATCCAGAACCCGCTCGGCGATATTCGGAATTCCGACCTCGAGCAGGAAATCAACTGCGGCCCCCAAGCCATAGATTCCGACCGTGTTAAGCGTCCCGCATTCGTACCGGCGGGCCCCGTCTCGCCAGGACAGCTCGCGCTTGGTGAAATCGGCCCAATGGCGCACTCCCCACCATCCAACCTCAGTCGGCGTGATCCTGTCGATCACCTGCCGACTGACATAAAGCAGGCCGGCGCCTTCCGGACCCAGCAGCCATTTGTGCCCGTCGGCAGCTAGGCCGGCGATTTGAGCTGCCTTCACATCCAGGGGGAACGCTCCCAGCCCCTGGATCGCGTCAACAAACAACAGGCAGCCCTGTGCCGCGCAAGCCTGGCCCAGTTTCTCGAGGTCCAGCCGAAACCCGCTGAGGTAATCGACGAAGCTGACTGCCACCACGCGCGTACGGGAGCACAGCGCGCTTACAATCGACTCGTGACTCACGCGGCCTTGGTCCGGCCGGACCAAGCGCAGCACCACGCCGCGCTTTTCCAGGGCCTTCCAGGCATAGTAGTTAGAAGGGAACTCGCCTTCGATTGAAACGATCTCGTCCCCCGGCCGCCACTCGAGGCCGTTTGCGAAAGTGGAGACCCCTTCAGAAGTGTTTTTGGTGAGGGCGATCTCGCCCGGATCCGCGTTGAGCAACTGCGCCAGGGAGCGCCGAGTGGCATCATAAGTGCGGACCCACTGCTGCCAGTTTTCGGCGCCGCGCTGGTGGACTTGGTCAATTAGTCCCACCATGGCGTCGCGCACCCTCCGCGAAAGAGGCGATACCGCGGCATGATTCATGTAAACCAAAGATTCAGTGACTGGGAACTGCGAACGATAACGATCCACGTCAAGAGGCATAAGTGGCATCTCGGAGAAACTATGGCCAGCCAAACAGTATACATGCTACGAGCTGAGGCGTCCAAGTCTGGAGGCGCGAGACGAATGTCTGCGCGTCGACATCTCTTCGCGTGAGCAATCACAAGTTTTCAACCTTAGCTTGAGATTGCGACCATATCTACTTGCCGAATCAGTTGCTCTTCGGGCCCAACCTCGAGCCGTCATTCCTCCTCACCTCGGCGAAGGATCTTGGTCCTTCGCTCGTCATTCCGGCGGTTCTGTCCTATGTAACCCCCAGGGAAGAGGAGCAAAAGAGCGGCTCAGGGGAGGATTTGGGGGCAATCGACGCATAATCGATACGTCTGATAAGGTATGTTATGTTAACTAATACGCGGGCCGCATTCTGCCGCACTCTCAAGCCCCTTTACAGGCTCGGCTTACGAAACACGGCGCAGTAACGGTGGTTCGCGGCATGCTCCCGGTTGGGCCAGTCGTCGCCGGTCTTGACCAACTGAAATCCGACGGAGGCAAGTTCCTCGACCAGGAGCTTGTGCGGCATGCCATGTCCTCCGCGGTTCTTCGGGACGCCTTCCGGCGGCGAAGAGTTGGCAGGCGGCTCTTCGTCGATGACAGCCAGCAATCCACCAGGCTTCAGCGAGCGAAAGAGGCTGGAGTCGATTTCCAGGGGTTTTGTGAGGTGATGATACACCAATCGCATGAAGATTGAATCGCAAGACGCCGGCGGAAGGTTCGTTTCCGTTTCAGCAGCCTTAAGGGGCACGATGTCCTTCTCCGTGTCCGCAAGTTGCTGAAGATTGGTGACGAGTTTGTCGTCGAGCTCGGTGGAGTAGATCTTGCCGACACGCTTGGCCGCCGCCAGGGTCAACTGGCCGTGGCCAGCCCCGATTTCCGCGACGGTGCTGGTAGGCTGCCAATCCAGCAGCACAGCCAAGCGGTCGGCCTCCTCCTGGTAGGTGCCTTTGTCCGGGGCAAGGCTAAAGAAGGGTTGGAAGGCAACGAGGACCGTGAAAACGATCAGGGGGGGCGCGGCGTTTGTAGACGCCTTGAGTTCAACATCCGAATCCTCATGTATTACTTGAAGTTAGCAACCCTTAGCGCCCGCCCTGGCACGGGCATTGCTTCGCTCAGGACGGGCTCTGCCCGCGAGTTCGTGCGGGGGCGAGACGCCCCCGCGACAGCGGGCGGGACGCCCGCGCCACAACTGTCGCTCCGTCAGGACTGAACTGCCCCCTGGAAAACCTCGCGCAGGCGCCGGGCGACGATCACGTCCTCATCCGGTTTCAGCATCCAGACACCCACCGTGACGAAATCAGGACCTACGGCGGGATTCAACTCAATTCGGGGACTTCCCTTCCGCATTTTGTCCATAATTTGCTGACCCGTCAAGCCGATGCGGTTCTGGTCGAAATTGATCTGCAGGTGCGGAACGTGGTTGGCGACAGGAGGGACGAAAATCTTGGTCTCGATGGTAGAAACAGTCTTCAACTGGGCGGCGATTTTCTCGGCGCGTTTCTGGAACTCCGAGATCATCGCCGCTTCGTCCTGGCTCAGAAACCAATCCACGGCGGCGACCATGCCCACGATCTCTTCCTTCCCGACCTTCATGCCGCGACCCACCGTATTGCCGTAGGGGTTGTTGTTCTTCACAGCATATTCGAGCAGGTCCTTCCTCCCCAGCAGCAAGCCGCTGCACTGCGGGCCGCGAATTCCCTTTCCGCCCGAGAACGTCACGAGATCGAATCCCATCTGCGTGTAATTCCAGAGATTGGAGATGGGGGGCACGTCGGCGGCGGCATCGTTGAAGCACGGCACATTATGCTGGTGGGCCACCCGCACCCAGTCTTCGCGGCTGATCTGGCCGCTTTCCGCAGCGTTAAAGAAGTGGGCCATCACGGTATTCTCATTGAACGCCGCCTCGTAGTCGGCCAGCGTTTCGACGTTGACGAATTTGATCCCGCAATTCCTCAGGGCGTGGTCGTACTCGTAGCGATGGGTCTTCTGAACGATCACCTCATTCTTCAGCCCTGTCAGGTCGGTCGGGAGGTTGACGATTGCCTGTTTGTTCCCCATGCTCATGCAAGCCGCCGTCCCGAGGGTCAAGGCGGAGGCGGCGCCGGCCGTCACCAGGGCGGCTTCGCACTTCAATTGCTTCGCCAGGTACTCGCCGGCCGCCTTGTGAAGCTCCTCGATGTTCACGGGCTGCTGGGCAGCCAGAGTCATGGCGGCCTGCACCTCTTCGGGCAGGATGGAGGCAGAGAGAAAGGTGAAGGTGCCCGCCGCGTTGATGAAGGGAGTAACTCCTAGTTTAGCGTAATAGTCTACTCCCTTCACGGGCGCAGGGCGCTTCTTGGAACGAGCCTCGGCGGCCCCGCTGCCATAGGCCACCGCCCCGCCCGCCACGAGCGTGCCGCCGGCCCTGCGAAAGAATTTCCTGCGGTTAATGGAGTTTGACATGGGTTCTCCTTTTAGTCGAAAGTCGAGAGTCAAGAGTCGAAAGTCCAAGGACTCTCGACTTTCGACTCTTGACTTTTGACTTTCGACTCACTTCGATTTTACCGCGATAGCGGAGATTTCGATCCGCGCATTACTGACCAATGCCGCCACCTGCACGGTTGCGCGGGCGGGGCGCGGCTCGGGGAAGAACGTCTTGTAGATCTTATTCATATCCCCGAATTCGGACAGGTCCGCCATGTACACGGTTACGGACACAACATCGGACATCTGGAAACCGGCCTGCTCCACGATCTTTTTGATGCTCCCCAGAGCGGCCTCGGTCTGGGGCCCAATGCCCTCAGCCAGCTTGCCGTTGACGGATCCCTCCTGGCCGGCGACGTACAGGGTGTTGCCCACCTGGATGCCGTTGCTGAACGGCAATCCTTCCGCGGTGCCGGGCGGATTAATCGCCCGCTTTGCCGAGGAACTCGCGGGAATGCCTGCGGCCATCAGGGACGCTGCCGCCAGGTGAGCCATCAGCAGAACTGCCAACTTCAGTAGTAGTTTATTCATTGTAATGAATTCTCCATTGTGCTGCTGTTATTCCGAACTGCTCTTAAAATACCCGGGAGCGCGGGCATCTTGCCCGCCTGTCGCGCCGCAATTTCATTCCCGCTGCGGGCAGGATGCCCGCGCTCCATGTCATTTAATTCCTCGGGTAATTATCAGCCCGCGCCGGTTGAGGTGCGCCTATTCCCGGTATGTTGAAATACTGCTTCGGGGCCTTCTCCCACTCGACCATGCTCAGGCCCGAGGGGTCGTACAAGATTCGTCCCGCCCGGATGGTCATGCGGGCAATCAGCTTCACGTTTCCATTCATCCTGGCAACCCCATTATCGATGTACCCGAAGTGGCCGTGAAGCACTTCCAAAACCGCCACGTCCGCTTCCCTTCCCACGGATAAAGTTCCCAGTTCCGTACGATGGATTTCTCGCGCCGGATTCACGGTAGACCTTCGAACCAGGTCTTCGATGGGGACACCCATGGCGAGGAATTTGGACATCACCTCGGTCATGCTGAGCACGGTGAAGTCCCCCATGTGCAAGTCCGTTGACATGGAATCCGGAATGAACCCCTGCTTTACGGCGGGCACGGCGTTCCGGAACCAGAAGCTCCCGGCTCCATGTCCAACGTCAAAGATCACACCCCGCGCCCTCGCCTCGGTCAGGATGGGGTTCAGCTTGCCATCCGCGAGCAGGATGGGGAATTGCTGCGCGAACACGTGGGTGTGAATATCCCCCGGCCGCATCTTCTTCAGGATCAGGTCGGCGTAGGTTCGATCCGGGCGGGGCCAGAAATCGAACATCACCGGCACATTGGCCAGCTTGCCGCATTCCACGGCGCGGTCCACGGCGGCCCAGGGCTCGTGCAGCGCATCCGCGGGCTTCTCTGTCCAGTAGTGCGCCGTCTTCACTCCCACAATGATGTCGGGGAACTTCTTGATCGTGGCCGCGCAGAGCTGCGGGTCCATCTGGTCCACGGTCTGCTCGAGGCCGCCGTTCATGCCGTTGGCGACAATGTTAAGGAAAGCCAGCACTCGCACCCTGGCGTGGTCGATGACTTCCATCTTTTCCTGGAGGAAAGTCTCCGCGCCCGAGGTTCCCGCGTCCACAACCGTCGTCACCCCCGCGCTCAGCGCGATGTCCGCGGGGATACCCAACGGCGCGGCGAGGGAGCGTGCTTCCGGCGCAAACCAATTGAGCGGTGCTCCGCCGTGGCCCACGTGAAAATGAATATCGATAAGGCCCGGGGTCACATAGAGGCCGGTGACATCAACCACCTTCCCCGCTTCGCCCGCCGGGATGCTTTCTTGCACGGCTGCAATCTTCCCCGCCGTAATCGCCACGTCGGCCACGCGATCGACATCGTTGGCCGGGTCGATGACATGGCCGCCCTTCAAGAGAAGATCGTAGTGAGCCGCTGGCGCCTGGGCGGAAAGGTTCGACACGATACCCATTGTTAAGGCCACGCTAAGCCCGAAATATAATGCCCTTACCCAACTTGACATGTTACGTCCCCTTTGCTTTGGAAGCAACAGCGCGTAAGCTTACCCCTGAGCGCTCCGATTTGTGCTGATTGGCGCGCAAAACGCGCATTATTTGCAGCATTGAAAAAAGTGATGTGCTTTGTTTTCAACCACTTCTTAGCTTCGTTCCCACGATTATGCGTTTTTTCCCGCGCTGTCACTCCGATCCCGCAGTCGCGCGAGAGGAACTTGGCTCTGCCTGGGTGTTTCGCGGGGAAAGGAATCAGAGCGAGATTCCTCCCCTTCGCTGCGCTCCGGGCCGGAATGACAGGGTTGGTCGAGGTTTCCGGAAAGCCGCTTTTTGCGTTAAATCCGCGCATTTTGCACTCGAAATTGGGTTCGTTTTGGGTTCGTTTTACCCTTATCAAAATGCGGCTTCCTTTGTTTTCAATGACGTACTGGCTTCGATCGTACTATTTTTGTATTTTTCGCAAGCCCTTGTTTCCCGTCTGGCCGGAAACATCCCGATTTCAGTTTCACGCCGGAGCACCCCCGGCGCTTCCTTGCGACATAACGTCCGCAATACGACCATCATAATAGGCTATCATAGGCTCCTTCTCTTGTCAAGCGAAAAGTGCAAAAAAACCGCGCGTACCTCTCCCCTCTCCTTGTGTGTGCTTGGCAGGGACTCCTGCGGAGCAACGACTGGGACGAAGTGTCACGTTTGATAATGTGCTACGGGGGAGACCGAGGTTTTTGTCGGCGTTATCGCGTTCTCCGGGATTAGCCTAACTCATTTGCTCAGGAGAACGGTGATAGTGCCCGAGTGGTGATTGGCAACCACGATGTCGTCCTTGCTGTTCCCATCGAGGTCACCAATGACGAGACCTCCCCATCCGGTCGGAACACCGCGGCTGGAGATGCTAAAGGACCCGTCCTTTGCCGCCAGGAAGAAAAACAGTTTGTCGTTCTGCGCGCAGGAGACCACAATATCGCGCAGCCCATTTCCGGTGAGATTCCCTGCGGCCACGCGGGCAGGACCGCGGCAACCGGCAAGGGAAAGAGGCGAGCCGCGCATGGTGCTGAAGCCGCCCTTGCCGTCGCCGAGCAGGACGGTGACGCCGAGCTGCTTCGGGTCCTGAAGATCGCGTTCGTAAGGGATCGTCAACACGTCGGGATTCCCGTCGCGATTGATGTCATCAATGGTGAAGGCAAACGCGTTGCCTCCGGCAGGAAACGGCGAGCCAGGCGCCCGGCGGAATCCTCCTTTGCCGTCGCCCAGCATGAGACCGATCGCATTTCCGCCGATCGGGGGTATCTTCTCGTTTCCGGCGTTGTGGCCGCTGGTCACCACGTCGAGGTGGCCATCTTTGTTGAAATCTGCGGCGCGCACGCCCTGATCAGTGTAGGGCCCGTCAGTCGGAAAAAGCTTGCCGGGCAGGATCAAGTTGCCTTTACCGTCGCTTGCGATCAGCAGGATCTCACCATTGCCCCAACTGTCGGTGACCACCGCGGGCTTGCCATCGCCCAAGAAATCGCCGACAGCCACACCGTGCGGATGCGGATGAGATTGCGTGGCAAACGGCGAATGCGGCGCGGGCTTGAAGCTTCCCTTCCCGTCGCCGAGCAGGATGGTGAGGTAGGGCGTTTGGTGATTGGCGATCACCAAGTCGAGATTGCCGTTGCCAGTCATATCGGCGACGGCGATGTCGTTTGGTTTGGGATTGCACGGAAACGGAGAGCCCGGCGCCGGCTGGAAATGGCCGTTGCCGTCGCCTAAGAGCACGCTGAGGGTGCCATCATCCTCGTTCGCGACCAGCAGGTCCGGCTTGCCGTCATGGTTTAAGTCAGCGATGGCGATGAAGCCGGGCCCTTTGCCGACGGGTATCACCACCTGCGTGAAGTCCAGCGCGCTGGAAGCGGTGGCGCGCGGTATGGCTAACCACGTGGACGCTATGGCCGTTGCGGCGAGAGTGAAAGTCACAATTGCGTTCCTTATGCTCACGGGGCCCTCTCAGTTCGTTTCACCTCTAAAGACGCGAGAATGTCTCGAACTGTTAACCTGAGAACTCTACGCAAAATGTGAATCTGGCTTAGAAAGCCGCCGAAGCACCTGGCTTCGCTCCGCGCCAGCCCGCCGGCATTGGGCAGGGAGAAGCGCCCGCGAGCGTTGCGAGCCTTTACAATCCCCCATCACGGGGTTTATTCTCTCAGTCGATTTCTCGCCATGAGGAGGGCCAATGTACAGGATCTTGCGGTCGTTTTGCGTGCAGGCGATAGTTCTGTTGTTTGCCGTGGTTATGGTGAATGCTGCTGGCACGCCACAAGCCAGCGGCCCGGAAAAGCCAATCTACCGGAAGCCTCCCAAAGTCATTACCGACATCCTGGAGTCTCCGGCGCCGCCCCTGACGCTGGTGAGTCCGTCGCGGGACCGTGTCCTGGTGATCGACAGCCTGCGGCATCCGCCCATCGCCGATCTTGCGCAGCCCATGCTTCGGATCGCCGGTCTGCGCATCAATCCGGCGACCAATGGCCGCCACCATCCGCCGCGCCACATTGGGCTGAGGCTGATTACGATTGCCGACGGCAAAGAGATCAAGCTCGCGGCGCCGACGGATGCGTGGCTGAGCATGCCGCTCTGGTCTCCGGACGGGCAGCGCTTCGTCTTCACCAACACCACATCCAATACGATCCAACTGTGGCTGGGCGATGCCGCCACGGGGGCGCTGCGCCGCGTTCCTAATGTCGCCATCAACGCCACGTTTGGCGAGCCCGTGCAATGGATGTCGGGCAGTAACGAATTACTGGTGCAGCTCGTACCTCCGCATCGCGGAGGGCCCCCGGCGGAGTCCAGAGTACCGACCGGGCCGACGATCCAGGAGAGTGCGGGAAAACCTGCGCCCGTGCGCACCTACGAAGACCTCCTCCAAAATGCCCATGATGAAGACCTGTTTGAATACTACGTCACCTCGCAGCTTGCTCTGATCGATGTGCGAAGCGGCAAACTTAGAGAAATCGGGAAGGCGGCGATCTTCGACCGCGTCGCGCCTTCGCCCGACGGCCGGCATATTTTGGTGGCACGCATCGTTCGCCCGTACAGTTATCTCTTGCCCGCCGAGGAGTTCGCCAAGGAGGTTGAAGTCTGGGACCTCAACGGCAAGCTGGAACACAAACTCGCTTCCCTGCCCACCACCGAGCTTGTGCCCATTGAGGGAGTGCTGACCGGGCCGCGTGATTATCAGTGGACGGCGACGCAACCGGCCACGCTGGTCTGGGCAGAAGCGCTCGACGGGGGCGATCCGAAGAAGAAAGTCCCCTTCCGCGACCACCTGTTTCTCTTCCCTGCCCCATTCACCGGCAGGCCGGTTGAATGGGTGAAGCTCGAGCAGCGCTTCCTGGGACCCGGGTTCCGCTCGAACAGCGTTCTTTTTGGCGAGAAAGAGGGCTTGGCGCTGGTACACGACTACGACCGTGATCGCCGCTGGCTCCGCACCTTCGAGATCAGCCTTGACCATCCCGGCCAGCCACCCCCGTTGCTGTGGGAGCGCTCCATCCGCGACCGCTACAAGGATCCTGGCTTTCCGGTCATGCGCACCCTGCCTGACGCCCAGGAAGTGATTCTGCAACAAGGGAACGCAATTTACCTCGAGGGTGCAGGCGCTTCGTCGAAGGGCGACTTCCCGTTCCTGGATCGTTTTGACTTGTCCACCCGCCAATCCACACGCCTCTTCCAATCGGCCGACAAGACCTACGAGTCATTGGTCGCGCTATTGAGCGACGACGCGTCGCGCTTCATCACGCGCTTCGAGACGCCGGACGATCCACCCAACTTGTTCATCCGTGAGCCGGCACACCCGGATTCTAAAACCGCACTGACGCATTTCCCTGACCCGGCCCCGCAGTTGCGCGGCATCTCGAAACGACTCGTCACCTACAAGCGGAACGACGGCGTCCAGCTCTCGTTTACGCTCTACCTGCCGCCCGATTACAAGACAGGCCAGCGCCTGCCCACCATCGTCTGGGCGTACCCGCTCGAGTACAACGACGCGGCGACCGCCGGGCAGGTTTCCGGCTCGCAGTACCATTTCACCCTGATCGGCGGGATTTCACACCTGTTCCTTCTAACGCAAGGCTACGCGATTCTCGACAACGCCACCATGCCGGTGATCGGCGACCCGGAAACCATGAATAACACTTACGTCGAGCAGATCGTGGCCAGCGCCAAGGCGGCCATCGATAAAGCCGCGGAGATGGGGGTAACCGATCCCAACCGCGTGGGCGTGGGCGGCCACAGCTACGGCGCGTTCATGACCGCCAATCTGCTGGCCCACTGCGATCTGTTCAAGGCGGGCGTGGCGCGCAGCGGAGCGTACAATCGCACCCTGACTCCCTTTGGGTTCCAAAGCGAACGGCGAACGTTCTGGGAGGCGCCGGAGATGTACATGAAAGTTTCGCCCTTTGCCTATGCCAATAAGATCAAGACGCCCATCCTGCTGATTCACGGCGAAGCGGACGATAACTCGGGCACATTCCCCATTCAAAGCGAGCGCATGTACCAGGCCATCAAAGGCAATGGCGGAACGGTGCGGTATGTGACGCTGCCCTACGAGGCCCATGGATACGTGGGACTGGAGTCTGTCGAGCACACCCTGTGGGAAATGATCACCTGGTATGACCGGTGGGTGAAAAATGCAGGGATTAGGGACTAGAAGCATTGTCGATGAATGATTGCCGATTGTCGATTGAGACAACTGTAATCGTGTGCCGAGCGGACCAACGGCGACCGATCTTCCCCGATTTCAATCGGCAATCGACAATCGAAAATCGGCAATCCCTCTAGCCTTGCGAGCGGAGTTTCAGGCGGCCCTTGGTCGATTCCATGAAGGCCTTGAGGTCTTCAGCGGCATCCAGCAGCTTCATCCATTGTTCGTAATAGAGGGTCACCGGAAAGCGTCCCAGACCATAAACGCTTACGCCGCCTTTCTCGCCGACTCTAAACTCCAGCTTGCCGGTGCCCTTCGATCCCACTTGCTTCTCAAGCTCAGCAATTCTGGCCCGCAACTCCTCATTTGTTTGCTCCGCCATCGGATGCATCCTCCTTGTGGTGATAGGCCGCCGTCAGTTCTGCTTCAAGCGCCGACTGCGTGCACGACAGGATCTGTCCAAGCCTGCACCATCGCACTCCAAGTCTGAAGCATATCATAGCCGATTTCGGAAGGCAGTGGTTAGTGGACTCCTTGTGGTGCGGGCGTCCCGCCCGCTTTGGCGCGGGCATTCCTTCATTGCGCTCAGGACGGGCTCTGCCTGCGCGCGGGAGCGGGACGCTCCCGCGACAGCGGGCGAGACGCCCGCACCACAGGACCACTGGGCCGAAAGTACTGTTGACCGAATTGTGTTCCTGTTGGCAAGATGGTAACCTGGGGAAGCGGGAGAACATCCCGCATTGAGGATTAGAGCGATGAAGTGTGGGATTGCCACCCTGGCCATGCTTGTCGCCTGGGGAGCTGGTGTTGTCCTGGCGCAGGAGTCACCGAGTCCGGAGTCTTTGGCAGATTTGGCGCGCCAAGCCAAAGCGCGGCGGGCAAAGTCACGTGAAAGATCCAAGGTTTACACCAACGAAGACATCGAGGCGCTCCCGCCTCTGCCCATGAGCACTACGGACGCCCAGCCGGGGCAGCCAACTGCCCAGGCTACAACCGGCAACAAACCCGGGAACGATTCCCTGAAGGTGCGCCCCGCTGAGGTCGGCAGCGAAAAGCACGGAGAAGAATACTTTCGCTCCCGAATGGGCAAACTCGAGGAGCGTCTGGAGTTGGACCAACGGGAAGTCGCAATTCTCCAGCAGACCTTGGGCCAGAGCCAGATCATGTATTACTCCGATCCCATGCAAGGCTTGTTACAGTCGAGCGGACCCATTGCCGGATCCGACATCCACAGCCAGCAGGATCAGATCGCCAAGAAGCAAGCGGACGTTGCTGCGGATCAAGCGGCCATCGATGACCTGCAAGTCGAACTGCGCCGCGAGGGTGGTGATCCTGGCTGGCTTCGTAATGTCCCTCCGGGGGAGCCGAGGGCAAGCACGGCAGAGCAGCCGGGAGCCCAGGGCGAGAAAAACTGGGACGCACGATTCAAGCTGGCGCGCGCGCGACTAGCGGACGCCGAGGAACAGCTACAAGTCACCCAAGACGAGCTGAAGCTTCTGCGGATCCAGGATGTGCACGCCCTTAACTCCAGCGCGAAAGCAGACCTGGACGGCCAGGTCAAAGACAAAGAAGACGAGGTGGCGCAGAAACAACAGGAGAAGGACGAGGCCCAGAAAGCTCTGGAAGAGCTGCAGCAAGAATTTGACGCCCAGGGCGCTCAGGAAGAAACTGTGAAGCAGTAAGCGGCGCCGGCGCAGCAAGTCCGCGGTAGTCCGAATTCTTCACCCCGTTGGGTCCCGAAGGGACCCGAGATCATTAGCCGTAGGTGCAACCTACGGAATGCATGTGCACCTGGAGTTGACCAACCCCGAAGGGGTTGAACGAAGGCACATTCGACCCCGTCGGGGTCGCCAGAAATTGAGGGGAGATGGCTAATAGCCCGTAGGCTTCACCTACGGCTAATGAAATTAATGCCCTTCGGGCATTTGCCTATCCGGCTGAAAATCACGCGGCTTTCTCCGCCAGATGAAGGGCGGCTATTCCGCCTGTAAAATTCACATAACGGACGTTCTGAAAACCCTGCGCACTCAGCAAGTCCGCCAGCGCCTGCTGGTTGGGGAACCTTGCCACGGAATCGTGAAGATACTGGTAGGGTCCGGGAACGCCGGAAATCCAGGTTCCAACCCGCGGCAACAGATTACGGAAATAGAAGCGAAACATCGGCCCCAGGACTATCCCTCGGACCTCAGAGAACTCGAGGATGGCCAGCAGCCCGCGAGGCCTGAGCACCCGGCGGATCTCCGCGAGGCCAAGCGTGTAGTTGGCCAAGTTGCGAAAACCGAAGGCCAGCGTGACGAGATCCAGAAACGCGTCAGGAAACGGCAAAGCCAGCGTATCAGCTTCCAGGAACAGCGTCGAATGCCGCCGGGCCTTTGTCCTTGCGAGGAGAAGCATGGGGCGGCAGAAGTCCGTTCCGAATACCCTGCCGGCTGAATAATGTTCCAGTTCGAAGGCCAGATCGCCCGTCCCGCAACACAGGTCAGCGACGCTCGAACCGGGGCGCTCCAGGACGTGGCGCAGAGCCTCGGCCGTGGCTTTCCGCCACGCCACGTCTCGGCCCAGCGAAAGGAAATGGTTCAGGAAATCATAACGGGGTGCGACCGACGCAAACATTTTACGTAGGGCGCGGGCAGTGGATTCCGTGGTCTTTGGAGAACCACGATGGCCGGAGAGCGGATGAAGGTGGGGAGGGTCATTCATGTCAACCACCCCGCTGCACTTCCCGGAACGCAGTTTCGACGAGGCTTGCGGGGACTTGGTCTGAAATCCTGACCTTGCCGATTCGTTCAGGAATGACCCAGTGAATACGCCCGCCGACTGCCTTTTTATCCTGAGGCAACAGATCCAGGATTCGCCGCACCGCAAGGCCTTGCAGGCCGGGCAAGGGGCCGATGTCGCGCACCAGTCGGGCGATTCGCTCGCTTTCGGCGCGCTCGGCGGCTCCCAACAACTCTGCCAGGCGCAGCACAATCAGAATCCCCCAACCCACCGCCTCCCCATGCAAGAACCGCCTGTAGCCGCTCGCTTCCTCGAGGGCATGAGCGAAGGTGTGGCCCAGGTTGAGGACCCGGCGCAGACCGGCTTCGCGTTCATCGCGGCTCACCACATCGACTTTGACCTTTGCCGCTCGCGCTAGCGTGTCCGCCAGAATGCCCGCGTGCTTCGGGAGGAGGTACGATGACGTGGCTTCGAGTTGTTTGAAAAAGCCGGGGCCTGAAAGGATGGCGTGCTTGGCGACTTCAAAAAAGCCGGAACGAAACGATCGCTCATCGAGCGAAGTCAGAACTTCAGGCTCCGCCAGCACCAGGCGGGGCGGGTAGAACGTCCCGAGCAGATTCTTCATGGCCCGTACGTTGACCGCGGTCTTGCCGCCGATCGCGCTGTCCACCTGGGCCAGGACCGTAGTAGGAACCTGGACGTAATCGATGCCGCGCATGTAAATGGAGGCCACAAAGCCGCCCAAATCGCCAATGACTCCTCCCCCGAAGGCCAGAAGCAGTGAACGCCGGTCGGCCCGTTGCCGGAGCAAATCAGCTCCGACCCGTTCCGCCATCGTCATGCTCTTCGAGTTCTCTCCGCACGGAACGAATACAGCCCGCGCGCTCTTCATCTTGCTTTCGCGCAGAAATCTCTTTCCCCACCGCGCCCACAACGGCTTCTCGGTGAGGATGAAAATCGCGGAGTAGTGGTCGTGAGGGAAGTCGGAAAAGGTGCGCCAGGCACCGCGCCCCGCATTGACGCTGTACTCGAAACCCTTGGAGGTCACGCAGAAGCTTTTCATAGGCAGCTTTTGGCTTTCAGCCTTCAGTTCTCAGCTCTCAGCATTGGCCCGAAATGTTACTGATACCACGACAGCACACCAGGCCGCAAGGGCGGGCAGACCGTAGCTGTGCTCTGAAAATTGTAGCGTGGGCGTCTCGCCGCGGTGGCGCGGGCATTCCTTCGCTCCGCTCAGGACAGGCTCTGCCCGCGGGTGCTTGCGGGGGCGAGACTCACCCTCGACAGCGGGCGAGACGCCCGCACCACATCGTTCGGTGGTTGATTCACTGGGCACTTCGCTTGGTAGTGTGATATTCCTGCGTTGTCAACAAAATATCCCATGATTAAGATGCTCTTGACGTATCGGAAGGCGGGGAAGACAATGAGCATCCATCATGCCTTCCAGCGAAGTTGTGAAGATCGCCCTATTTGCTGCTTCCATGCTTCAGGGAGCGGGCGCCGCCTTCTATCTGTGGGACCGATACAAGAACTGGAGAAGGAACAAAAGCGAGGCTGCGATGGAAAAGAGAGTTGGGCCCAAAAGCTTTATTCTGCCAGGTGCTTTAGCGATTAGCGCGATAATCATGGGACTCGCCGGTTTCTGGTTCGTCTTTCATCCGATAGAAAGCAAGCAGATCATGCATGGCAGCGAGATGCCCAGCCAGCAAGCCCGTACTTCTCCTGAATCGCAGACGACCTCTGCCAAGAAAACTAAGAGCAAAACTCGCACGCAAAAAACAACTTCAGAAGCGGCAGCACCACATCAAAGTCCCGTCGCGGCGACGCCCTCGGCTCACAATGCGGTTGACAACAGTCCAGGTTCAATTATCAATCAAGAGTCTCAGAACTACGGTAGCCAAACGGTCATCAATACTCCGCCGTCCCGCGTTCTGTCAGATGAAAAACTTGCAGTGTTTCGGGATAACTTAGGCAAGGCCCAACATGGAACGCTTCGTGTGGTTTCCGCCAGCACAGCCGATGACGTATTTCCGCTAGGGCAACAATTATGCACAGTGGCTCGTCAGGTCACTTGGGGAATAGTCTGCCCCAGATCACGGGGCGCAATCATGGGTAGGGAGGCTGTTGCTAAGGGCTTGCAGTGTTACTCAACGGATTGGGGTTCGAACGATGCGTCTGCATTTCAGGAAGCTATGAAAGCTGCGAGTTTGAACTGCACGTATCATCCAGAAGGCTACGATTTTGGTGGGGGAATACAGCTAGGTGGAACTGGTGGAGTGACAATAGTTATTGGAAGTCCTTAATTATCCTTATCGTAGCAGTTCTTGTATCGTCCACACGTGATCCGTAACGCCAGCTTCCATCGCGGGCGTCACACGCAAAGTCTGGTGAATCCGAACAAAGTTGTACCACGCGAAGTAGACGGAGAGCATCGCATAGAGCTTATCCCATTTCTTCGAAAACGCATTGGTCAATCGTGTCAGCCTCCGCATCTGCATTCTCATGGTCAGGTTTTGGCGCTCGACGTGAGAAGTGCTCACCTTGGCCATATCAGGGTTCCCAAAGACCGGAGACTTTTTGCATCCGATGCACTGAGCCGGGGAGTAGCGGGTCTCGCTCTCGGGATTAGCAGCGTACAGTTTTACCAACTGCGCGAAGTCTACACCCTGCGCTCCCAGGCTCAGAACAATGGCGTCCCGATAAGCTGCGAATCCGTCTGTCGTCACTTGAAAATTCCCCTGTGTAGCAGCAGCCAGCTTTTCTGTGAAAGCTACCGTGTCCCGCTCTGTGCGCCTTCCCAGGTGCCAGGCAAGCACGAGTTTGCTGTGGCGCTCAATCCCCACGAACGTATAAGCATCGCCGAGCGTTGTTTCATCCTTGCCCTTAGCGGCCTTCGTTTTTTCCTTCATCCCCACGTAGCCCCACATCTCATCGCACTGAACTTCTTTCACCCGCAGACCGTGAATGCGTTCTGCCATCAAACGTTCGCATCTTTCGCCAGCGAGACTCAGGAGATTGAGAATCGTTCGCGGATGCACGCCTGTAATCCTCGACGTGGTACGCACTGAGCAACCCTCTACTAAGTGCTGCAAAACAGCGATGGCTTTTTCTTCTGCAAGAATCATATCGCCAAGTGGTTTGTCGTGGGGCTCGGTGAATGTCTTTTTGCATAGGCTACAACGATACCTTTGCAGACCATTGCGGTGCATCCCGAACTTTTTAGCTGGTGCGTTGCACGTGGGGCAGTTCATTTTGGTTCCTCTCTCTAACAACGCAAGAGTATCATGTAGTGCAAGCATTGTCAAGAAGAAAATGCACCCGTTTGAAATCAAGCGCCATCAAGCGAGAACCAATTCTCCTCAGGCTTCTTTGGCGGGAAGTACTTCCTGGGAAGTCGCTACAGTTGCAGGCGGGTTAACTTTAGCAGCGTCAACGGTCAAGTTCGTCGGTGAATCGGTTTTTTGAATGCCGATCTTATGTACTACGTTAATAACTGCTGGCTGAAACACCTTGGAATCAGGCGTCACGGGAATGTTGGCGACTCCGAAGCCAAACTCTACATATATGGCCCAAAGCCCCTCGTGGATATCCAACTGTTTTATCAGCGTTTCCACAATTTCGTTAAATGTGAAGGAATAAATCTTTGTTTCCGGCATAGATTGCGTTGCTCCCCGTCTTGTCGATCAACAATGAAACAGGAACCTCACATTCGGCATAAGTGAACTCAAAGCTGGCCTTGCTCCAATAGACAGAATATGCATTGCCCCACGGGTCTACGTTGCCAGTGACCATGGGCAAAGACAACTGCTGATTTGCTATCCAATGAACAGCGACCGTCGTGACAGAGATTACTTGGAAGTTGTTTGCCAATTCCCAATAATCATGTGGCCTGCCAGCCTTTTGCCAGCACATACTGAATATCTCGGAATTCACCGGGCCGTGGAAATTCTCGGAGTCATCGTCATCGTAGGCGACAAGACCGACCTTAATACCAACAGCGCGCGCATACCTAACAATCGTTCTCAGAGTTAGATTCTGAGGGCTATTCAGAACGCGAGAAACTGCGCTCTCGGTCACGCCCAGTCTCTCTGCCAACTCCGCTTGGGTGATTGGAGTCGATTCCATTTTCTTCTCTACCTGCATGAGAAAATCGAACGTGATCCTGTGCAGGAACGCGTCATCGCTTGCGGCGGTCCAGTGATGCTCCGGCTCCCAACGTTGGATTGATTGCTCCACGAGTCCCCCTCTCTGTGGTCTGAAACAGATTGCATACTGCTTGGATCACTTCCTCCTTTACCCGCAGTCGGTTAATTTGGTTGAGTATCGTGAAATCCGTACTTTCATCATTCTTCCAATCATGGCAATTCAGCACACAAACTCGAAATCTCGGATCGGAATCTGGCCTAGGATTAATTAAGAAGCCGTACAAGTGATGATAAGTCCCGGCATCTTTCCACTTGAATGCAAAGCACTCCTTGTATTCAAGCAGGTCTGGCCAGCCGTGGAAATACTTGTTGCAGATGCCACCGCCAAGCCAGTAGTCAAACTGATTACGCAGGCGCTCATTCCATTTTGTCTTGAGTCCATCGAATACCTGCCGAGCATCTAAGAACCTGTCCTCCTCGCACTCAAGAAACGCGAGTCCTCGGCGCTGGCTGGATTGAACGCCTAGGATCAACGTCGCAGAGTACGCCATTTTTTGTCCTGGGCTTCACAAATACGACTTTACATATATCTGAAGTCTTTGTCAACAGAAATGTTTTGGAAAATTAAGTCCTATTATATCAATGCCTTACCCATCTTGCCCGTGCAGCCTTTCGTGCGATTTCAGACCTCTTTTTCGCTGATAGGGCCTTTGCTCTCTGAATCCCGCCCTTCCCGCCCCCCTTGCGCCCTGCAGCCTGCGCTTGAGGGTCTTTGGCGTTCGGGTCGTATTCTGGCATACTGGCGGGGTCGGCCTTGGAGAGGAATTGATCGAAGATGTGTTTTGCGGCTTTGATCGGATCGGCCATGCACAAAGTCTAGCACGGCGTCTGAGGGATGCAAGAGAAACCTGTTAGCCAGCAACGCAAGAATGTCACACTACCCTTCGCTTGTATCAGTTGCAGCCTTGTGGGGTGAAGGCTATCATTGAAGGGATATGTCCGAAAGGAAAGAGCTGCAAACGGATTTCCTGATTGTGGGTGGCGGGATTGCCGGCACGCGGGCGGCGCTTGAACTCGCCCCAGTCGGTGCGGTCCTCGCTCTCACCAAAGGCGAACTCTACGAATCCAGCACGGAGTACGCGCAAGGAGGCATCGCCGCGGCGCTGGCTGAGGATGATGAAGTGGGACTGCACCTCGAGGACACGCTGCGCGCCGGCGACGGTTTGTGCAGCGAAAAAGCGGTGCAAATCCTGGTGAGCGAAGGTCCGCAGCAGATCGAGCGGTTGATGGCTTGGGGAATGCGCTTCGATCGTGAAGGAAGCAAGCTGGCCTTCACGCGTGAGGGCGCTCACAGCCGTTCGCGCGTCCTGCATGCTCAAGGTGATTCCACCGGCAGCGAAATCCTTCGCGCCTTGATGGCCAGGGCGCGCTCCCGGCGCCACATCCGCTTTCTGCCGCATTCCTTTGCGGTTGAGCTTCTGGTGGAGGATCGACGGGTCTGCGGAGTGACCTTCCTCGAGGAGAAAAGTTCCACGCTCAAGACCGTGCGCGCCAAAGCGGTGCTGCTGGCGACGGGAGGATTGGGGCAGGTTTACAAGGAAACTACGAATCCCGAGGTTGCCACCGGCGACGGCGTGGCGATGGCTTATCGCGCCGGCGCGTTGTGCAGCGACATGGAGTTTGTGCAGTTTCATCCCACGGCCCTGTACGCCAAGCGGGCTCCGCGCTTCCTGCTCTCCGAAGCCTTGCGTGGCGAAGGCGCGTGTTTGCGCAACGTGCTCCTGGAACGGTTCATGCCCCGATATCACGAGGGCGCGGAATTGGCTCCGCGGGATATCGTCTCACGCGCCATCATCATGGAGATGCAAAAGACGGAAAGCGAGTGCGTCTACCTCGACATGACGGAGCTTGACGCGGGGCACGTGAAGAAGCGTTTCCCGCGGATTTATTCGACGTGCCTGAGCTACAACATCGACATCACCGCTGACTTGGTGCCCATTCGCCCTGCCGCACACTATGCCATGGGCGGAGTCGCCACCAACCTGCACGGGGCCACGACATTGCGCGGCCTGTACGCCGCCGGTGAGGTCGCCTCGACGGGTGTCCACGGCGCCAACCGGCTGGCCAGTAATTCCCTGCTGGAAGGCTTGGTGTTTGGCGCCCGGGCTGCCCTCGCGATGATCGAGCAGCGGCGGGAATTCAAGCCGCCCTCGCCGTGCAAGGTTCCCAACACTCACCCGGGCCATGCTGTGCCACGGCACGGCTCGAAGGTCGGCGAGGCCGAACCGGTTCGAGTTTCTCCGCAAGAATGCGTGGACGGCGTCCGTTTTCTTCTGTGGACTAACGTGGGCATCATTCGTAACGGTAAGGAGACTTGCGAGGCCCTGCTTCGGCTCAACTCACTTCACCTGGATTGCCAGCCAGCTCCCTCCAGTCAATTTCACGAGGCGCGCAATATTCTGGAAGTCGGCAGGATCATCACGCAATGCGCGCTAGCCCGGCAGGAGAGCCGCGGCGCCCACTATCGCGCAGACTTCCCCTTGAAAGACGAAGCCGCCCCCGCCAAACATTCGTTTGCCGCGAAGGACGGCGAGGTTTTCTTCGCTTAGAAAGTCTTCAGTTATCAGTTTTCAGTGGTCAGTCCTAAGCCGACACCGTTGTCATCCGAGCTTGTGGTGCGGGCGTCTCGCCCGCGGTCGCGTAGGCATTCCTTCGTTGCGCTCAGGACCGGCTCTGCCCACACCTGGAGTTTCCGCGTGGGCATTCTTGCCCACGCGCGGGAGCGGGACGCTCCCACGACAGCGGGCGGGACGCCCGCACCACAACGCTGCGCATGAGAGTGAGCTGGAAAGAGCGGCCTAATGTTTCTGTGGGGATTTATCCAATTCCTCGAGTGAAGCGGCGACGACTCGGCCCACGATGGTCAAGCTCAGGGGACTGCAATGATCGATCGTGTCCTGGGCGGTGTGCCAATAGCTGTTGTTGGGTCCGTAGTCAAAGTCGATCAGGTCGATAGCCGAGACGCCGGCACTGACGAAAGGTATATGGTCATCTGCCGCGCTTCCTGGCTGTCCACGAAATACTTGGAGTAGCCGAGGCGCTGAGCGGTCTTGAAAACCAGATCCGTTAGCCAGGGAGTTGAGTTGGATTCCCGGGGTATACGGAGCTGCGCATCGCCGATCATATCCACCAGGATCAGGGCCTTGATGCGGCTGAGTTCCCCGCTCTCTGAGAGCTTCTCGACCAGGTGGCGGCTTCCGTAAGTGTTATCCGGATCGACCCACTGAGCCCGGACTGCCTCTTCCCCATCAAAGAAGACCAGCCAGTAATTCAACGTGTGCTTTTGACCGTTCAGGACGCGAGCCAACTCCACCAGAAGCGCGGCGCTGGAGCCGCCGTCGTTGGCTCCCACGAAGCGGAAATCGTCGAATCGCTTGGTATCGTAGTGGCCGGCCACGATCACCGTCTCGCGACCCGTACCGGGAAACTTGGCGATGAGGTTGGCCATGGGAATTGGCCCGATGGGGGTTGACGCCGTAAAGGAATCTTCTTCCACCTCGGCCCCTGCGTCTCGAAGCTCATGAATGAGCCATTCACGCGCATTGAGCAGAGCCGGGGAGCCGGAAGGCCTGGGGCCGAACGAAACAAGGTGCTTAAGATCCTCGAAGGCGCGCCCACCGTTGAAGCCCGCCGGTTCGGCCGGTGTCAACGGCGAGGCCAAACCGAGGCACACGCATGCTGCGATCAGGACCAGGAAAGATCGCCGCGCCGTACGTTTAAGCCTCAGCACGTTGTTTCTTCCGTTTCCTGCGCCAATAGACGAGCCAGGAAAGCCCGATGCTGACAATATAGAGCCCCACCATGGGAATCCAAAGCATGAATAGTGTGGCGAAGTCCGGAGTGGGTGCGATAGCAGCGGCAGCGACGGCCGTCAGGAGCACCGCGTATCTCAGTTGCTTCAGGAGGAACTTGGGAGTGACAATCCCGAAGATCGAGAGGATGAGAATAATGACTGGGAGCTCAAAGACCACACCGACGCCAACGATGATGGTCATCGCGATACTCCAATACTCGTTGATGGTCACCATCGGTTGGAAGTCGTGGCCGAACGTCAGCAGGAAGCGTAGACACGGGGGGAACGCCAGCTTGTAAGCAAAGAGTCCGCCGGAGATGAACAATCCGCTCGTCAGCACGACGAACGGCCAGATATAGCGTTTTTCATGCCGGTACAGACCCGGAGAAATGAAGAGCCATAACTGGTAGAGAACGTAAGGCGAGGCCACAAACAGACCCGCCATGGCGGAGATCTTGAGGTAGAGATTAAAGGGGTCAATGGGGTTCGTATAGACTAACTTGGCCGGCATGTGCAGAGCGCTAAGGGTGTCAGTGAGGGGCTTGGCCAAGTAGGCGTAGATCTTTTCGTGAAAGTAAAAGCAGACACAGAATCCGACGACAATCGAGAGGACGGACCGAACCAGCCGCTTGCGGAGTTCCTCGAGGTGCTCGAGGAACGACATCTGCTTGCCGCTCAGTTCTTCGTCCTCAGGATCACTTTCCGGGTTCTTTGGGGGTGGGTTCTGGATCGTTGTGGCCATACTTTGGGCTTGAGTCGGCTGGGCTCTCCTGGTAGCGGTCCAGGTTCTTGATTTCCTCTTCCAGCGAGATCTTCAGCTCGTTGGACGCACGTCGTAACTCGCCCAAACCCTTTCCCAGGGTACGCGCAATCTCCGGGAGTTTCTTGGGCCCAAACAGTAGGAAAGCAATGAACAAAATGAACGCGATTTCGGGAAATGCGCCACCAAACAAGGTCAACCTCTCACGCCCATGATAGGTGAGCGCCGAGGGGATGTCAAGCAGGATTCCGGCGCTTAACCCACGCGACTTCTTTGGATTTGCGCTGGCGACGCACTTGGGGCGGCGGCGCAAGCGGCAGTTCTTTGATGCCCGCCCTTTCGCGCAGGGCTTTAGTAAGTTGCTGGGGGGTTTTGATTTTGCCGTCCAGTTGGTCCATAAATACGCCTTCAATGATCTGGTCGAACTTGGGCCCGGGCTTGAATCCCAAGGATTGCAATTCCGATTGCGGCAGCTTGGCCCGCATGGGCAGGTATTTGGTAAGGTAATTCTTCACCCGGGACTGAACCTTGGCTTGGGGGCAGTAAACCAGCAGGTAGAGCAGGAGGTTGCGCGACTCCTTCGACAGCAGGTTATAAACCTGATGCGGCAGAGCAGCTTTGGGGCCCACCAGCACGCGGCTCAGCTTCTTGGCGTCGTGCTCCAGGCTGAGGACTTCCTTGATCACCTTTCCGACTCGCAACACTTTCTTCGCCATTCTCTGTTTTTCACTGCTGCCCAGCTTCTCGACCAGGGAAAGGAAATTGACCAGATAGGGATCGACTCCCTGAGCGAGCCCTGCCGCCGAACGGCTTTTCGAGAAATGATCGTAGGCGATCCGTAACGACGCCAGTTTCTTGTCCAGCCCTCCCAGGAGTTTCCGCTCGGCGAGCATCTTCAGAATACGGGAGGGGTCGGCCTCTTGCAGAATGGCGCGCAACTCGCGACCTTGTTGCTCCGGCGTCAGCCGCTCCCAGGCATGATTCTCGAGGGCTGTCTCGAGATAGTTCTTGGTTCGCTCCTCGATCGTAAAATCCAGCCGCAGGCCGAGCCGCAGAATACGGTAGATGCGCACGGGGTCCTCAGAGAAACTGCGCGGATGCAAGACTCTGAGCTCATGACGTTCGATATCCCCGGCGCCGTTCGTGGGGTCAAGAAGCAATCCCCGGGAGTTGGGATGCAGCGAAATGGCCATGGCATTGATCGAGAAGTCACGTCGCCGCAGGTCTTCAAAAATGGTGGCCGGCCGGGACTCCGCGCGCTGGCCCGGCCTCGAGACGAGGTCCTCCCGGCACTGGCCCAACTCCACGCGCACTCCATTCGAAAACCAAAGTTCGAGCGCCCCGGCATGCGAATCGAACTCCTGATACTCGAGCGCCAAAGTCCTGGTTCTTCCCGCACCGGTG
>CAWJHY010000075.1:0-51449 GCA_963842495.1 uncultured Acidobacteriota bacterium | reverse complement strand
CGCCGGAGTAATCTTCCCTGCTAATGCCGCCTCCCGCTGAGTCATAAAGAAATTTTATCTTAATGAGGGGGAAAAAAGGAAGGGTTGAAGGGGGACGCCGGGGAGGGAGTATTTAGTGTCGTGTTTCAGAAATATCTTAAAAAAATATCTGGGGTTTATGTAGCCGCAGGCTTTAGCCTGCGCTTTCGTTTTTCCTAATTATTTCGCAAGCTAAAGTTTGCGGCTACATTTTAAATGCCTATGGAACCTAAAAGGATCAGGCTGGGGGTAAAGACCGTTGGCCACTGACAATCCCTCCCCCACTCATATTCCTCACTCCTCCCCGAAGAGAAGGCCGGCCATGGTGGCTAGTCCGCCACTTCCAAAAACGGGTGGGGCCGGCGGTTCCAGGGTTGGGCGAAGAGGATGGGAGTGATGCCATGGCCGGACAAAAGCAGGCAGGTTTCCAGGCGATCCTCCACGAAGAACCGAAGCACGTCTCCAATGGAATCTCGTTCAGCAGCGCCACCGGATTCTGATTCAGCTCGCCCCAGCGCGCTTGGGATTCAGGTCGTGGAACAAGCTCACGCATTCCGGGTCCCAATTCCACCACACGTTGCGCGCCAACTCCCACAGCTTTTCCTGTGCCGGGGCAATGAAGCGGTCGAGGGTCCGCGCCTCGCTCACCACAGGCGCTACCTGGCTCGCAGCCTGCACAAGCATGCGAATCTCATTCTCCTGAAAGATGCGCGGCTCCCTGGTCTGCACCACCAGCACGCCCTGCAGCACGCCGCGATCGATCAAAGGCACGCCCAGGAAAGAGTGATATGCGTCCTCGCCCGATTCCTTGAAGTATTTGTACCGCGGATGCTCGCGCGCGTCGGCCACGGCCACGGGGAGCAACTGTTCGGCGACCAGGCCCGTGAGACCTTCGTTCAGGGGCATGCGCAGCGTGCCGATGCTTTTCGGATGAAGGCCCAGCGTGGCGGCAAGCACCAGGTTTGAGCGATCCGGCTCCAGCAGGTAGGCTGAGCAAACGTCGGTATTGAACCGCGTAGCGATCAAAGCCACCACGTTCATCAAAGTATCGGCCGGCTTGCCTTCCTGCGCCGCCAGGCTGGTAATCTCTTCCAGCGTCAAAACCAGGTTGCCGAAAATGGATTTGCGGGCCGGGGTCATCGGGATACCTTCGCCTTTCTGGTGAGATGGAAAACTCGTGCTTGCACGCTGCCCCGCTCAAAAGAGTAAAAGACCGACTACGCATCGGGCGGTATCACGCGATGAAAAACGGTGGCAACAACCTGTTTCTTGTTAGGACGCGGGGAAAATCCCGCAGCGTGCTAGCGCGAGATAAATTCGACCATATCATACGCACGGCCGACGCCATGGGAGGGTGGTGGGGCATGCCCAGGGCAAACGCACCATGAGTTTTAAGTGTGGAAGCCATGGCCATTGACCGCTTAGAAGACGAACGATAGAGGCTTCGTAACAAGGGCACGGCTTCAGCCGGGCCGTAATCGGTACAAAACGAGGGCGGGCTTCAGCCCTTGCCATTTCTCATCGCCGCTCTCGGGGCCTTTGGTTCCATGGTGCGTTTGCCCCTCGGGGCATGCGCTATCGATTGCACCGGCCGGCCGCTGGAGCCACGTCGCCGTGCTAGAGTGAAATTCCACAGGGGGTCGCGATGGCATCGGATGCGCGGCTTGCGGCGGGCGGCGAAACGATCGATTTGCAGCAGCAGGTGGCGCGGCTGCAGGCGCTGCTCGAGGCCTCGCGCCAGGTGCATTCCACCATCCGCGAAGAAGAAGTGCTGGAGTCGGTGCTGCGCATCGTGGTGCGCGAGCTGGAGATGGCCGGCGCGGCGTTTCCCGGAACCGGCCTGGCCTACGGCGATGCATCCGGCCAGCGCCCAGACGGCGCAGACGCCGCCGCGAGTCTGCTCATCTATCCGCTGGCGGACCGCGACGGCCGCAAAATGACCGAACTGGTGGTGGCGTCTCCCGACGGACGCGAGCTCACCCTCTACGAGGCCGATTTCCTCGAAGGCCTGGCGCTGCAGGCCGCCGTGGCGCTTGAAAACGCGCGCAATCACAAGCGCAACGTGGAGTTTGCGCGCGTGCAGCAGGACCTGGACGCGGCCCGCGCCATTCAGCGCTCGCTGCTGCCGCAGACGCTGCCCGAGATTCCCGGCTACTCGGTGGCCTTCCGCTCCGATCACCTGCTACGAGGTGGGCGGCGATTATCTCGACATTGTCGAGCAGCCCGACGGCAGCCTGCTGATGGCCGTGGCCGACGTGGCCGGCAAGGGGCTGGCCTCCGCCATCATGTCCACCAGCTTTCGCGCCGCGTTTCGCGGCATGGCGGCCACCGGCATGCCGCTCGACGAACTGGCCACGCGCATGAACCAGCACCACTGGGCCGAGGGCGAAGAGGCGCGCCGCCGCTACGTGACGGCCATCTTCCTGCGCCTGCATCCCGAGGCCGGCGAGATCGAAGTGGTCAACGCCGGCCACAATCCCGGATTCCTGGTTGCGCCCGGACGCCGAGCCCGCACCAGTTTGACGCCGCCGGCACGCCGCTGGGCCTGTTGCCGGGCATGCGCTACGCCAGCGAGCGGCGCGCGTTTTCCGCCCGGCGCGCGGCTGCTCTTCTATACCGACGGCCTCACCGAGGTCTTCAAGGGGGATGAGGAGTTTGGGCCGGAAAGGCTTCTGAATGAATTTTCTACGTGTCCGGCGCGGAAGGCCGATGGTATTCTCGATGCATTGTGGGCGGCCATCGAGGCGTTTGCCGAGGGCGGCCCGCAAGCGGACGACATGACCGCACTGGCGCTGTGCCGCGGATCGGCTGTCGTCGGAGATGCCTGCATGAGCGAGTCGAAAACCACCACGGTGGAAGTGCGCCTGCCTACGCGCCTGGGCTACGAGAAAGTGGCCATGAGCACGGCGGCGGCGGTGGCCAAGCTGATGGGCTTTCCCGAGGACCGCATCGAGGATCTGAAGACCGCCGTGGCCGAGGCCTGCATCAACGCCATCGAGCACGGCAACCGGCTCAACGAGAAGCTCTCGGTGGGCGTAGTGCTGCGCGGCCGGACACGGACGAGCTTGAAGTGAAGGTCATCGACGACGGCACGGGAATCAAGAAGCAGCCCGCCAAGCCCGACATCGACCGCAAGATGCACGGCGAGGAAGATCCCGCGCGGCATGGGCATGTTCCTCATCCAGGCGCTGGTAGACGAAGCGGAGTGGGTGGCCGGCGCGGACGGCAAAAGCAGCTACGTCCGGCTGGTGATCACGGCTGGATAAAGAAGCGGCTTAGCAGCGGTCGTTCAAGCTCGATAGAAAGCGGAGGCAATCGACAAGTGCAGAGCGAAACCAAATCGCGCGTTGACCAGCTCACTTCCCCGTCCGGACTATCCGGTCGCCGTCCTCCGTTTCGAGGGCGATATCGCCAGCACCTCGAAAGACGCGGTCCTGGGCGCCTACCAGGCGCTGCCCAAGGAGACCACGAAGCTCATCCTGCTCGACTTCACCAAGGTGGACTACATCAATTCCAGCGGCATCGCGCTGGTCATCCAACTGCTCATTGAAGCCGCGAACTCCGGCCAGAAGGTGTGCGCCTTCGGCCTCTCGGCGCACTTCACCAAGGTCTTCACCATGGTCGGCATCACCAAGTACGCGGGCCTGTTTCCCACCCAGGCCGAAGCGCTGGCCGCATTTTGAGCGGCTGCCCGGCTCCACAGATATTGCTTGAAAAGAGATTGCAGGATCGGCCGACGGCCCGCCTACTGCGGCCCCTTGTCGCTCTTGGAAAAGAACGGGATGTGGAAGGGCATCTCGGCCGTGGACGCCTTCTTTTGCTTGGTGCTCGTCTCCTGGCGCAGAACGGTGCGCTGCGAATTGATGCACAGCCATCCGCCGCGCACGCGCTCGAAGACATGCGTAAAGATGCCTTTTTCGTCCACTGGGCCTGAGTTCACCTTGTGGTGCAGCGTGTAGGTGCCGTTCACCACGGCGATATCGCCCAGCATGCGCACCGTGATGACCTTCTGCGTAAGGTAAACCGTCTTGTCCTCGCCGCTGATCACCTGCACCACTTGCTGATTGCGCGTGGTCACATCGCCGCTGGCGGAAATGTCGACGAACAAAGGAGAGAGCACCAGTTCCAGGCCATATTGGTCGCGCCGGTTCACGGCGTCGGACCAACTGTCCTCAATCTTCTGGAACTGCGCGACTTCGGGGCTCACCGTAGTGGTCACGCCCTCTTGGGGAGAAGCCGGACTGGCGCCGGCTTGCAGGCTCGGGCGCCGGATTCTGAGCGGCTGCGGCGCAGCACAAAAAAACGGCGGCAGCAAAGCAGGAAAAAAAGCGATTCATATGCGATCTGAACTCCAGCCGGGAACAGTGGGTCCTATGAAGCATCATAGCTCCTTGGACTCGGCAAACGGGCCAGACGAGAGCGAAAAAAGCGGTAACAGCACCGAGACGCCCTCTAAATGGCTTGCCGCGGCGAGCCACCTTGCAGACTCTTCGAAATGGCACGGGAATTGCTGGTTCTGCCCGAGCCCTGCCAGAGCTTATCGATAGGACTTAAAGAAGGTTTTGCAGCCGGTCGGTATTGTGAATCGTAACGTTGGACTCTTCAATCGAGATCCATCCGTCTTTGCGAAACTGACCGAGGGTGCGGGTGACGGTCTCGCGGGTGGTGCACGTCATTGAGGCCATCTCCTCGTGAGTCAGCAGCAGAGGGAAGCGGTACTCGCCGCTTGGCTGCGGCACGCATGCGGTCGAACAGATCGCGATCCCCATGGCGTGCGGCGATGGAAAGGACCACACGCACCATGTCCGGGTTGACCGCTTGATGATCGTCGAGCCAGGCGAGCGCCAATTTTTTCGCTTCCGCTATCGCCTCCGGGTCCTCGGCGCCATTGGCAACCAGGCCCTGAAGCGAAGGGCGGAGGAGGCGGGCATCTTGGCTCTCACCCGGCTTCGCCTTCCAACCCAGGTCGCGAGCCCGGCCGCCGTAAAGATCCAAAAGATACTGCCGGTAGCGGGGCAGCAAGTCTTCCGAAACCAGGTTGTCTTGCAGGCCCGCGGTGATCGCCATGGTTTTGGTGACCACCTGGCGGGTAGGGCTCCGGGCAAAGGCGGGAGCCAACGCCAATGCCTTTCCGAGGGGCATCTTGCCATTCCTGGTGAGCGCCACCAGGTCATCGATCAGCGCCACTTTCTCAGGAAGGGAGAGTTCCTGGGCGTTATTCTTCAGCAGATCGTCGAGCAGGTCCCCCTGATAGAGCACGCGATAGTACCCGTTCGCGCCGTCGTTCGCTTCTACCCAGCCCGGACAGCCGGTGGTTTTCGTGAGGCGTAATTCAGCGGACTTCTGCTCGAGCAAAGTGCATTCGCGGGCCTCGCCGGTTCCTGCCGGATAGCGCACGCACACGGGCACCTTCCAGAATTGCGGCGCTGCGCCGGAAGAGCCCAAGGGGAAGAAGCGCTGTTGGGCCAAATCAATCTGCGCGGCGCCGTCGTGGCACTCGAGCTGGGCGGTGACCAGCGGCACGCCCGGCTGGTCGAGGAAACTGGAGAATGCCGAGGCAAGGTTGCTGTCATCGCCCGCCAACGCGGCAAGAAACTCGGCGGAGGTGGCATTCTTCCACTCGTATGTCAACAGGTAGCGATGAACACCCTGTTGGAATTTCTCGGCCCCCATGTACGACTCGAACATGTTCAGCAGTGCCGACCCCTTGTTGTAAGTAATGCCGTCGAAGGCGTTGGCGATGTCGTTGTTCGATTCAATGGGTTGGCGAACCTGCCGCGCGCTCACCCAGGCATCGTTATCCATCGCCCCTTCGTAGCCATTCAACTCCGAGACGTTCATTTTCCATTCGGGATGATACTTATTCACATTCTTGTTGGCCATCCAGGAGGCAAAGCCTTCGTTCAGCCAGATATCGTCCCACCAGGCTGTGGTGACAAGGTCGCCAACCCACTGGTGGGCGAGTTCGTGTGACGCCACGCTCACCCATTCGCGCTGGCGCTCCAGCGTGTCCTGGTCAGGCTTTTCGATGATGATGGCGGACCCGTAGGTCACGAGGCCGGGATGTTCCATGGCATAGCCGGCGAGCGGAATGGCCACCTCATCGAGCTTGTCGTAAGGGTAAGGGATGCCGAAGTAGTTCTCGAGCAGGTTCACGATGGGGGGGGTGGTTTGAGCGGCATATTGTGCCTCCGCACCGCGCCCATGCGGAACCACAATACGAATCCGGGTGTTCTTTTTCCCCGCCGTCCCGGCATCCACGAATTCCATGTTGCCGACTGCATAGGCAACGAGGTAGCTGGGCAAAGGCTTGGTTTCCGCAAACTTCACCGTCTTCATGCCGTCGCCCGTATCGGACTCGGAAACGACCGGACTGTTGGAAAGTCCCACCTGGTCCTTCTTGATGTGCAAGGTGACCTGCCAGGGAACCTTATAGCCCGGCTCGTCGAAACAAGGATAGGCCCGGCGTGCCCAAATCTCTTCGAACTGGGAGTAGACGTACCACTGGCCACCGTCTTTCATCTGGAAAATGCCTTGCTGGTCTTTGCGGCTGATCTCACCCTGGAAAGTGGCGTGGAGAGTCGCAGGCCCGGGGCCAACGGAGTGATCAAAGGCGAAGCCGACATAGTCATGAGGCTCGGTGATGACCTTGGCCGTAACCTTCTCGCCTCCCACGGTGAGAGCCACGTCCTTGATTTCCAGTTTCTCGGCATTCAGCCACAGCACTGAGGAAGGCTTCTTGAACTCAAGTTCGATGTCGATGGCTCCGGTGAACGTGTCCTGGTCCGGCACGAGTGTCAGGTCGACGCGGTAACGCGTTGGGCCGACCACGTCGGCGGGAAGGCGGAACTTGGGCGGCGGATTCTCGCCAGGGGTCTCGCCCGCCTTGGCGCGGGATACGCTGAGACTCGCTGACGCACACACCGCAATCAGAACTGATGTGGTTAGGTAGGCGAATCGTCGCATTTAGCCTCCTAAAGTTGGGCTGCTCCCGTGACCCTGAAAAACGCGCCGGCCGATCGGTCACCAGGATTGATCGCTGCAACCCGCCAGCAATGTTACTTCAGCCAAATCGATTGCACAAGTTGGCAGCAGCCGGCTTGGCAGCAGCCGGCTTCGCACGTGCGGCTCTGCCGCCCTGTCTTGCGGAAAGGCTTCGCCTTTCCGGGCCCGGGCCGACGCCCTCATTAGGTTTTGGCGAGGCTGCGCCTCGCCGGTTGAGGCGCAGCCTCAACCTCAGAGAGCGATTTGAGGACCTCGCCGGAAAGGCGAAGCCTTTCCGCAAAGCGGGGCGGCGAAGCCGCAGGCCGCAAGAGCGAACCCGTGACTCAGGACGTTCGCGAAAAGCCGCAGACCTCAAGAAGCAGGGCTGCGCGATCGTCCTATTAACCTAGCCGTTAACAGGCCTGGGGCGCCGGGTTGCTGCAACTTTGGCGCTACGCTATACTAAAGCTCAGGGCAGTGACCGAAAATCTATTGAGCGAATGAGCGGCTCCGCCCCCTGGCGGTGCCTGGGGGATGGCTTGCACGAAGGCTCGAGCGTTACGAATTACCTTCACCGTTACAATATTCGGCGGGGTAATTCGTCACCATCTAGGGCGAGGCAAGCCAGCCGCTGCAATATGAGGACACGATGAGAGTGGCGCGTTTCTTCATCTTTCTTCTGGGGATTTTCATTATCTCGGCGCTGGTCTACGCCTTCACAACGCCGAGTACAAAAGAGATCCAATTTACCGGCATCATCATGGGCAATGACTACATCGCCAGCCCGCTGGTGCAAGGGCGGCTCGATCGTTTGCTGGTGCAGGAGGGGTCATTCGTAAAAAAGGGCCAGTTGATCGCCAAAATCGATCCCCGGGACCTTCAGGCGGCCCACGACTCCGCCGCCGCCAACATTCGCACGTTTCAGGCGCGGCTGCGGCAATCCCAAGAGACTCGAGCCATGGATGACCAGCAGACCTCCGCCGCCGTCGAGCAGGCGGAAGCCGCGGTTACGGCGGCTCGCGCTCAGCTCGAGCAAGCCAAGACAACACTGGCTTTGAACCAAATTACCTATCAGCGCGACGAGGGTCTGTTCAAGGAAGGCGTCCTCACCGCCCAGGAGCGCGACACCGCCGAACAGAACTACCGAGGCTCGCAAGCCAATGTGAAGGCGCTCACAGACCAGGTGCGAGTGGCCGAGGGGCAATTGGCGGTCGCGAAAGCCAACCGCCGGGAGGTGATGGTTCAGCAGGACGATATTGCTGCGACACGCGCGCAGATCGCACAAGCCATGGCACAAGAAAACCAGGCCCAAACGCAGCTTGGATACACCGAGGTCTACGCCCCCAGCGACGGGGTGGTGTCGGTGCGAGTGGCGCGCCAGGGTGAAACGGTGCAGGCGGGCGGACCCATCGTCACGGTGCTTGATCTCGACCACCTCTGGGTGCAGGCTGACGTCGAGGAAACCTACATCGACCAGATTACTTTTGGTCAAAAGCTGCGAGTCCGGCTGCCTTCCGGAAACATCCTCGAGGGAACGGTCTTTTATAAAGGAGCGGAATCGGACTTCGCCACGCAACGCGACGTCAGCCGCACAAAACGGGACATCGTCACCTTTGAAATCAAAGTGGCCATTCCCAACCTGGAGCGGCGCCTTTTTGCCGGCATGACCGCGTATGTGCTCCTGCCACGGCCGGCGAGCGAGCGCCGTTGGCTGCATTTCTAGACCACGCCAGGGGACGGCAAGCCGTGCCCCTACAGGCTGTAGGGGTAGGGCTTGCCCTACCCACCGGAAGGCAATCAAGGGCGTATGAACGCGATTGAAGTGCAGGGATTGAGCAAGCGATTCGGCGAGTTTGTGGCCGTGGACCACGTGAGTTTCGAGGTGCCGCAAGGGGAAGTCTTTGGCCTGC
The DNA here is from genome assembly GCA_963842495.1 of uncultured Acidobacteriota bacterium. Lineage (GTDB taxonomy): Bacteria > Acidobacteriota > Terriglobia > UBA7540 > UBA7540 > CAVROP01. Next base: position 42,537 of record CAWJHY010000075.1, on the reverse strand, counting down.
TGGGTCCCAACGGCGCCGGCAAGACCACGCTCATCCGCATGCTCACCACGCTGACGCCGCCCAGCGAAGGGGTGGCGCGAGTCGCCGGACACGACGTGCGCAAGGATCCGGAAGGCGTGCGGAACTCCATCGGTGTAATTCCCCAGGCGCTCACCTCTGATCCTGAGCTGACCGCGGAGGAAAATCTGAAGATCCACGCCAAGATTTACGGCGTCCCTGCCGAGGAACGCGAGACGCTGATCCGCGAACTCCTGGAAGCCGTCGACTTGGGGCAGTTTTCAAAAGCCCTCGTCGGCACCTTCTCAGGCGGCATGCGCCGCCGCCTGGAGATCGCACGCGGGTTGGTGCACTCACCCAAGATCCTCTTTCTGGACGAGCCCACGACGGGGTTGGATCCCGTCTCACGCACGAATGTCTGGGAGATGATCGAAAAACTCCAGAAGCAGTCCGGATTGACGATCCTGCTCACTACCCACTACATGGACGAAGCGGACAAGCTGTGCGAGAGAATCGCCATCGTCGACCACGGAAAACTGGTGGCCCTGGATTCGCCCACGCGGCTGAAGGACAGCATTCCCGCCCACGAGGTGATCGAGGCGGAATTTAGCGGAGCGCCGGGCGACTGGCACAAAGCCCTCGCGTCGCTCCCGCTGGTTTTGAACGTGAGCGAGCACGAAGGCGTTACGCACATCACCTCCCACGACGGAGCTGAAACGCTGGGCGCGATCATGGACCTGGCTCGCCGTCGGGGCGTGAAGGCACACCGGGTCACCGTGCATAGCACCACCCTCGACGACGTTTTCTTACATTTCACGGGCCGGCAGCTTCGCGACGAACTGGGCGCCAAACGGCTGGATATCAGCCACCTGTACAAGTGATGGGCTTGCCAGTCTGAGCCCTTTGCAGGCCGTGGGATGACGGCTCCGTAGGGGCGGTTCGCGAACCGCCCCTACCACCATCCGAGAACCGAAATGAAGTTTTACCGGATCTTTGCTCTGATTGAACGCGACATGCGGAAGTTCTTCCGCAACCCTGCGCTGATGATGGCGTCGATGATTTTCCCGCTGGTGCAGCTTGTGGTGCTGGGCTATGCCTTTGGCGGAAAGATCACGAAGGTGCGGGTGGCGCTGGTGGACAAGGACAGCGGCACGCAAGCCCGGCAGGTGCGCGCGGGGCTGAACGCCATCGTGGCGAATCCCGAGACCTTTCACCTCACGGAATATGCAGACCTTCCCGAGGCCGTGACCGATCTCAAGGCCGGCTTTTTGAAGGCGGTGATCTTTATCCCTCCCGATTTTTCGCAGCGCGTCCTGCGCAACGAAAACCCGCGCATTGCTTTTATCGAAGACAACACGGATACCTTCACCTCGAGCGGTATCTTCGAGCGCATGCAGCAGCTCCAGAACAGCCTGAACGGCCCCGTCCTCCCTCCCCTGGAGTCGGGGGAATCTCCGGCCGCGAACCTGGCCGGCCTTTTCAGCCCCAACCGCCTTCCGGCCAGCATCGAGGTTCAAACCGTGGAGGTTTATCCCTACATCGACTACATTAAATACCTGTTGGCAGGCTCGATCTCGCTGTCAATCTTCGTGACGGCGATGATCGGCGGCGGGATTACTTTTATCGATGATAAGGCTCGAGGCCTCCACGAAGGATATCTCAGCACGCCGCTCAGCAAAGTGGACCTGGTGTTGGGACTCATCAGCTCCGGCGCCCTGAAGGGGTTGATGGCCGGTTTCATTATCACGATCATCGGCGGGCTGATTGCCGGGATTCCGCAGTTGTGGGAACCGGCACGGCTGGTTTACCTGATCGTCGTCCTGGCCGTGACCTCCCTGGCGATGATCAGCATGATGTTTCTGCTGATGGTGCGGGTGAGTGATCCCCTGGTGCCGCGCGCCATTTTCGGAGTGCTTAACACGCTGCTGTTTTTCCCTTCGGGGGCCGTGTACCCGACGGCCGGCTTTCCCGTATGGCTGCGAGCCATGTCGTTCGTCGACCCTTTCACCTACGTTGTGGACGCCCTCAAGAACCTGCTGCTGAAGGATACGGGGTTTGCCGGCATCGGCCTCGACCTTGCAATCCTAACGAGTTTTTCAGCAGTGCTTATTACGGCCTGTATACTGCTGTTCAAACGGCAGATCTGAGGCCCGCCGTCGCAGACGATGCGCTTGCGCCCACGGCTACTCCCAGTCCACCGCTTCGCGGTGGGAATATGCTTGCATATACTGATCCTTGCTACCTCAAAGCTTGAGTTTATCGACAGTGGAAAGGAATGGTAGAAGAAACATGAAGCGATTTCGTACGCCAGCCCTACGGGGACGAGCGGCGATCATTGCCGCATTGCAGGTCATCGCCTTCGCAAGTTACGCTGCTGCGCAATTCGGCGGCGCCGCGCCTCCGCCCACCACGCAAGCCACGCCGCTTCCCCTTTCGGGACGAAACGCGCAAGGGGGCGGAGTGGTCGCCACGCAATCCGCCGTACCCAGCACCACGACCAGCGTGAATACCCTGAACCCCACCGTGTCCGTGCAGGGCGCTTACAGCGGAAGCACGAACAGCACGGCGCGGCTTCCTTTCTCCGGTAAGCTGTCGCTGGCGGAGGCGATCCAGCGCGCCCTCCAGCACAACCTGGGGGCGGTAGGTTCGACCTATGCCCTGCTGCAAGCCCGCGGCCAGGCGCGCGCGGCGCGCAGCGCCCTGCTGCCGAACATCAGCGCGGATGTAAACGACACCGAGGAAACGTTTAACATCCGGTCGATCGGCTTCAACTTCAGCGTCCCGGGATTTTCACTTCCCTCCCTGGTCGGACCATTCAATGTTCTGGATGTCCGCGCGCGGGTATCGCAGTCCATCGCCGATTTCACCGCTCTCAACAACTACCGTTCGGCGCGGGAGGTGGCGCACGCCGGAGAGCTTTCGGCCAAAGATGCCCGGGACCTGGTGCTCCTGGCCGTCGCCGGAGCCTATCTTCAGGTGCTGGCCGCCAACGCGCGGCTCGACTCCGCTCAGGCGCAACTCGACACCGCCAAGGCTCTCTTTGAGCGCACTACGCAACAACTCAAGTTCGGCCGGGCCGCCCAGATCGAACGTCAATCGAAGCCAGATCGAGGTGCTGCTCGACCAGCAACGTTTAGTGACGCTTCAGAACGATCTTGCCAAACAGAAGATCAGCCTCGCCCGCCTGACGGGCCTGCCTCCCACGGCTGACTACGAACTTTCCAACGTTATTCCTTTTGCGCCCGCCCCGCCCCTGAACGTGGAGGACGCCATCAAGCAGGCTTTGGCGCAGCGGTCCGATCTGAAAGCGGCCGAGACCCAGGTAAGAGCGGCGGAGCGCGCCCTGGCTGCGGCGCGTGCCGAACGCTACCCTTCGGCCTCCGCCAGCGCCGACTACGGCACCATTGGCACTCCTTCCGAGCTGCGTCCTACCTTTACGGTCTCGGCCACGCTGAACGTGCCCATCTGGAACGGCGGGCGCACGGCCGCAGACATTCAACAGGCGCAGGCCGCCCTTTCGCAACGGCGTGCAGAACTCGAGGACACTCGAAGCCAGATCGAAAGTGAAGTGCGCAACGCCTACCTGGACATGGAAGCAGCCGCCAATCAGGTCCAAGTGGCGCAGCAAAACATCCAGCTCATGGGGGAGACGCTGCACCAGACTCGCCAACGCTTCGAGGCCGGAGTGAGCGAGAACGTCGAAGTTGTGCAGTCACAGGAATCGGTGGCCGGCGCGAAACTCGATTATATTGACAGCGTGTTCGCCCACAATCTGGCCAAGTTGAGCCTGGCGCGCGCACTCGGAAACGCGCCCACCGCCCTGGCGCAGTTCCTCCCGGTCCAGCAACGGCCTTAAAGGAGGGTGCCGGGCGCCAAGTGTCAGGTTGCAGGGGGAAGTCTGCCGTTGGGTCGCGCTAACCCCCAACGCCAAGCGTCCGCTGAACTTACGTGCTTCACCGACGTGCTTCACCGAATTGTTACAATAGCTTCAACAGGGTATAATACTTCGTTCTTACACTTTCAAATTTAGTACAGCATCACAATCGAAAGCCTAAAAGCCTGTGAAAGAGCTTGGTTGTAACGCAACCTCTTGTTAGTTTTTTATTGCAAACACAAGGGTTAAGGCTACAACGACTCCAAGAGACGGCTCATCACTTGACCTGTGGCTTGAGGTTGGGAAGCGTGTAAACCACCGGAGCGGAGATGCGAGGATGCATATGAAACGAGAAACGAGCTACCAAGTCAGCCTGTTGCGGAGTGCGTGCGTGGTCGTGGGCCTAATTGCATTCGTGCTTATCGGCTCACATACACCTAGTCTGGCCCAGCAAATCGTGGGAGCCATTACCGGCACCGTATTGGATTCTTCAGGCGGCGCCGTCGGCGAAGCCACAGTGACGGCACACAATGTGGACACCAATTTCGAGGTAACGGTGCACTCGAAGTCCAACGGGTCCTACGCAATCTCCAACCTTCCCGTCGGAACATACGAGGTGAGCTTCTCGAAGGAAGGCTTCGAGACCGAGACTCACACTCAGGTGCTGGTCCAGTCCGACCGGACCGCCACGGTTGACGGAAGCCTGAAAGTCGGTTCCATCAGCACCCGAGTCGAGGTGACCGCTGTCCCGCTCATGAACCAGACGGACACCACCAACGGCTACGTCGTTGACCAGCTCACCATTCAGTCTACGCCGCTTGGCACAGGCAGCTTCACACAACTCGCGATTCTGACTCCGGGCGTGCACGCGGATTTTCTGGGCGGCGCGGGTTCGAACGCCGGCCTGGGTAACCAGGCTATCTTTGCCAACGGCAACCGAGACACCAGCAACAGCTTTTCGCTGAACGGCGTCAGCACCAACAACCTGTTCAACGGAAACTCCACTAGTCAGGTGGGCGAGAATCGCTTCACTTTTAATACGGGCGAGAACTTCGGGGCGGGCGGCGAGCTTCAAACCGACACCTCCGTGTATGGCGCCATCGGCCAAGCCTTACCGACGCCCCCCATCGACGCGATCCAGGAAATCGCCGTGAATGCCGCCATGTACGACGCGTCGCAGGGTAACAATAGCGGCGCGCACATCAGCGTGCTCACCAAGTCGGGCACCAACCAGCTTCACGGGTCGGCGTGGGAGCAATGGCAAAACAGCACCATGAACGCAGCACCCTTCTTCTACAATGCGGCGAACATCGCCACTCCGTTCCTGAATCGCAATCAATTCGGCGCCACTCTAGGCGGTCCGATAAAAAAGGACAAGCTCTTTTACTTTCTCTCCTACCAGGGGGTGCGCGTCTCCGATGCGGCGGACTCGACCAAGGACGCGACGGTGCCTCTGGGCCTAACGGACGACCGCAGCGCCGCCGGAATCGCCGCCGCCGTCAATTCGACTTATGGCACCACTTCATTCATCGCCAGCCAGATCAATCCCGTATCGCTGGCTGTCTTTCAGGCCAAGCTTCCAAACGGGCAGTATTTGATTCCGAGCCCGACCATCACCAACCCGGCAATCGCGAGCGCGCTCGGCTACGACGCGCTCGTGCAGGGCCCGAACTCAATTGCCGCCGTTGATCAAGGTATTGCCGGCATAGACTACCAAGTGACCGGCACGGATCGCCTTTCCGCAAAGTATTATGTTCAGAGCGACCCCACCACCAGTCCGGTGGGCGCGGCCGGCTCCCTGCTGGGCTTCCCTCAGCAGCTTTCCGCCGGCAGCCAAGTTGGATCCCTTACCAATACTCTCATCCTGTCGCCGAGTATCACCTGGGAGCAGCGTGTCGGCTTCACGCGGCTGAAGGCTTATTCGCAAACCGGGCAACCCGTCTCGCCGAGTCAGCTCGGGATGAACCTGCTGGGTTCGACGACTTTCCCCTATATCGAAATCTACACTATGGACCCGACGGTTGCTTCCGGTCTGGAGTTTGGCACCAGCACGAGTTTTGGCAATTCCGGCATGTACCAGGACCAATGGGAAGCCGAATCGTCTCTCAACATGGCGAAAGGCCGACACACCATTGCGATTGGCGGGCAATGGGACCACACTCAGCTCAATGTTATTAATAACAACACGAATTCAGATACCGTTGAGTTCGAGACATTTCAGAGCTTTGTGGAAGGGTCAGTGCACACCGGCGATGCGTTTACCGGCACGGGCAGCCGCTACTACCGTTCCAACACCATCGGCACATATATCAACGATAATTTCAAGCTGCGCAGCAATCTGACGATCACGGCGGGTCTGCGTTGGGATTACGACGGGCCGCTCTCGGAGAAATATGGCCGCCTGACAGGATTCGACGCCAGCAAATATTCCTACGATGCGGTTAACGACGTCATCACCAGTTCGGGTTTAGAGATTGCCGGAAACAACGTCAACCATACCCCTGGCGCCAGCAACTCGTTGATGACCCAGCGCCAGTGGGGCTTTGCTCCGCGCATCGGTATCGCCTGGGCGCCCATTCCGAAATTGACTTTGCGGACGGGCTACGGCATGTACTACGACCGTGGTGAATTGTTCAGTTACTTCTCGGCCGGCGCCGGTTCCGGCTTTAATGGTCCCTTCGGCGTGACGCTGGCGCCGCCGTTCGTTCAACCCGTGACTACTCCCAAGGATGCTTCAATTTCGGCGCCTTTCGGCACCACTCCGCTTGCCCCGCCGTCTGGCAGCGCCTCGGGTTATCTGGCCCAGTTGCCCAACTTTTCACAAACGGCCTGCGGTTATCCTGGATGCTGGCCCAATGGCAACTTGTACGGCCCCTTCCTTTTCTCCGGTTACGACATCCACAACAAGCTGCCTTATACTCAGAACTGGACCTTCGATCTTCAGTACCAACTCTCCAATAACTGGCTGTTCGATGTCGCCTATGTGGGCAACTATGGTCAGCACGAAATCCTTCCGATTCCGTTCAACGAGCCGCTCATCGCCACCCCGTCGCATCCTTTGTGGGCGCAGAATCCGACCAACGAGCAGATCTACTCCTATGGCGGCGGGGCCGTGTATCCATGCTGTGACAACGAGCCCATTTCCACCAACCAGTATTCCGGGAACGCGCCGGTCCGTGTGCCTTACATCGGCTATGACATGAATTCGGTGACCTACAACGCGGAGGGTATCTCGAACTACCACGCCCTGCAACTTCAAGTGCGTAAACGGCTCTCGCACGGCCTGCAGTTTACGACCGCATACACCTACTCGCACGCCCTCGACGAACAGAGCGGCTTGGGTCTGTTCGTCACCGGGAACAACGCGCTTACTCCCAAGACCAACTACGGTTCGGCAGACTTCGATCAGACTCACGTCTTGCTGGTGAATTACAGCTACACGATTCCCAGCCTCGCGAAGGATAACAAGGCACTGGGATACGCTGTGAACGGCTGGACGATCGGCGGACAAACCGTGGCCCAGAGCGGTCAGCCCTATAGCATCTACGACTACTCAGGATCGACCGCCAACATGTACTTCGGCACCTCGGTTTATATCGAGAACCCGATCGTGCCGCTCGTGCCGGGCGTCACCGCGAAGCAAGCCCAATTACAAGGCACCACCGGAGTCAACGCGGGCAAGCCAGTGCTCAACGCGGTCGATTTTTATCCGCAGTTTCTATCTCCGGGTACCAACGGGGTTCCGCCGTGCGATTCCTCGGGGTGCGACATGTACGAGTCGCTTTTTGGGACCACGGGCCGGAACACTTTCCGCGGCCCCTTCCAAACGCGCTTCGATGTGAGCCTGGCGAAGCAGTTCCCGATCTTCAAGGACCGGTTCCAATTGCGATTCGAAGCTGACGCCTTCAATATCTTCAACCATCCCGACTTTGACACGCCGAAGAACGATGCGTTCTACTTTCCCGGTTATTCACCGCCCCTGATCTTCCTGGCCAGGACCAAGGAGGTCTCGGCGAGATCCAGCACACCATCGGCAGCCCGCGCTTCCTGCAGTTGTCGCTGCACCTGCTGTTTTAGGGCAATCGTTGTAGGGGCGGCCCTTGGGGCCGCCCTGAGCGGCCCCAACGGTTGCGCCTACCCTAAGCGGATCGCCGCGCTCGAATGCCTCGCGGCCGCGGCCTCGTCGCACTCGTGAATGGCCGTACATGTCGTCAAGCGCCTGTTCGAGATGCTTCCGAGCGTTCCTACGATCATTGACGGCATCGCGATACTCCGGGTGCTCGGATGGGGCGGGTTTGGCCATGGAATCAGACGGGCAGGATGCCCGTGCCACCTCGCCGGAACGTATGCGGGTTTTCCCTCAGCCCTCGGGCGATTAAGGGCGGCGCCCGAGGCTTCAAACCGATGCAGAGGGCGGTGGTAATGGCCGTCTTTGCTTTCAGTTGGCGGGGGAGGACTTCCAGGTCAGGCTTCTTGGCCGATTGCGTGCTCCGCCTATAGTCAAGTTATGTCCAGTTCGCCAGAAGCCGTATTTCAGCCCACAGAGGTCCGAACCCGAAAGGGGCGGAAACTCGAGGTACGGGCGTACGCTGGCGGGGACTTCGCAGCCCTTGTCGAAATGTACGCGAGCTTCGAGCCCAAGCGCGTAGCCCAAGGCCTCCCTCCGCCGGACGTTCCGCGCATTACCGGCTGGTTGCAGCAGCTTCAAAAGAAGTCCTACCAATTGCTCGCATTGGAGGGCACGAAGATTGTCGCGCACACCATTCTTTGCCCCATCCGCCTTCCGCAAATCGAGTTCACTGTCTTTGTCCATCAGGACTATCGAGAGGAAACACTGGGAACGGCGATGAGCGAGCTAACCCTGGCCTGGTCGCTGGAGATGGGCTTCAGCAAGGTCCTTCTCACCACAGAGTTTTCCAACTACCGCGCCATCGGCCTCTTCCGTAAACTTGGCTTCCACACTTCCAGCAGTTATGGCGACGAGTGCGAGATGGTCGTCGATCTTCCTGCCGAATACAAATCGAAAGCGGCGTAATATTCCAACAGGGGTTTTCTCGGTGAGCCTCCCTACCCTAAGATAACCGTTTTGCTGTTGGGTACGTGGAAACCTAGTGGGGATCGTGGTAGTATTCCAGTTGATGGCCGGCTTAGTACAGGTCGATTGGCAGTCGTTGGCAAATGAAGCCCAAGTGCGGGCTCTGCTGGAAGATTTTGTCGCGCACCATGCTCAATCCGCTGTGAACCAGTTGGCCTTGGCAGTTTGGTTTGGGAAATCCCCACAGGCGGACGAACACAAGCTTCTAATGCTCTTCACCGGGCCCGCGATGAGCAAGATTGAGATTGAGCGCCAGCCTTTACTCTGGAAGGCAGGTGTTGAGGGCCAGCCCTATATCATAGTTCATTGGACCTCAGTAGAGTTCTTCTCTCAGCTCCTTCTTTCAAACCACGCTGTCGTTGAAGAGTTTTGTTCGAACGCGGAAGTTATTTTTTTCCAAAGGCGATGGCTGTCTCGGAACATTCTCGATGCGTTCAGGATCGTTACGGAGCCTCCGCACCTCATCAAGGTCTGGTGTCTCTACCACGATCAATACGCCTCGGGCCAGACCGTTCAAAGCTTGCTCGCCTCGCGTGCCGGAAGAAGACAGGAGGTCGGCATTGTCAAAACCTGGGAGTCGCCGGACTTTGAGACCTGCGTAGCTATTTTCCATGTTGAGGTTGGCCAGCAATGGCGGCCGGCAAGTCCCGAGGGAATTATGCATTCGTCCGGTTTTTACTCCGACTGGTCGAGCGGGCGGCCATGTTATCTTCTGGCGGAGGGCGGCGCTTTTTACCAGGTGGACAAATTCGATGTCATATACGCTCCCGATTACGCAAACCGAGTGATAGAGAGACGGCCGGATGACAGATACCTTGAGGTTTATCTGCGGGCAGTGCACCCACCTGAACAACCCGCGCCTTGACTTCATTCCTGCCCAATTGACACGTCACAGGGAAATCATTCTAAGAGATTTGCGCGGGCTCGTTTCCGTGGCGTCCAACGGGCACGTAAAGGCCAGCGTTATCTTGGCAGGCAGCCTAGTCGAAGCAATCCTCTTCAGCTTTCTCCAGGGCCAGGAAAAGCGAATCGCGGAGCGACGCGGCACCTTTACATTTGACCCCGACCGGAGCTTGCAGAACTATTTGGACATCTTTAACAAGTGGTTCGGTAGAGACTTTCCAGATCTTGAGCTACCCGATGCGCTTGTCGATTACCGCAATCTCATTCATTTCAACCAGGAACTGGGGGCCCCGTCCGGCGAATGTGAAAAGGCGGCGCGTACCCTGCTGATGACTCTGGATGCTCTTATGGGTCGCCTGGCAGGGTATTGCCGAATCAAAAATGCGTAAGAGCTATGACTTCTCGAAGTCCGTTAGGAATCCTTATGCGAGGCGGATGAAGAAGCAGATCACCATCCGCATTGACGAAGCCACCATCAGGTATTTCAAGGCGATGGCGGAAGAGCGCGGGATTCCGTATCAAAGTCTGATCAACTGGTATTTGGTTGAGTGCGCCAACGGCAAACGCCAGGCCAAGTGGACTTAAGCAGGGAGCGCAAGTATCCTGGCGTTTGCCCTTCTCACGGTGCGACATGCCTATACTGCGTGATGACGTTTTGCGCCGCCCCGCCAAGTTTTGATAAAGGATGGCGATTATTCCTCAGCTCCACTTCGGCAGCAGAAGCGGTCAACACGCCTTTGTCGGTCAGGAGGTAAGAGATAACCTCACCCTTTTGCGGCAAGGGGTATGCAGTTGCGGGATGGGTCTGCGTCAGGCACTCCGCCGCTGTTCGGCCAGTCCAATTCGCTGGCGGGTTTCTTCGCCAATGGCGGAAACCGCCACGTCGATTTCCAGGCGATGTTTAGTTTTTGGCCCCGTGACCCTGGCCGTCGGCATGGGTTGAATCGCCCCATAGACTGGCCACCGGAACGTCCTTGACGGGAGCCGAATAGGTTTCTCGGCCTCCCTGCAACAATTGCCTCAGAACGACACTGTGCACTTTATTGCGGTGCTGTCCTCACACGTTCTTGCATATAGGCCCGAAGCAGGGCATTGATGCGGGTCTGGTAGCCTGGTCCCTGTCGCCTATACCATTCAAGCACGTCGCTGTCTACCCGAATTGTGAGTTGCTCTTTCCGCGGCACAGGCTGCAGACCACGCCGCACCACCGCGCGGGCAAACATCTCCGGCGTCACTTCCGGGATGTCAGAAAAATCGATTTGCTTGTCCGTCAGCGAGTTGACCCGCTTCCAATCAGTCCGCGATTTCCTTGAAATAGCTGGCTTCTTCATTCTTCGTCGCCTTTCGAGCCGAGATAATTCGGATTACTTCACTGATCTCGGTAGGCGCGACAACCACCACACTGCCGCGTAACAAACCGAATGTGATGAACCGCGATTCGCCGTAATCAAACCGGTCATCCAGAGTCGTGACTGTTGTCCCGGCAAATAATGTTTCGATCCCAATAAAATTGATTCCGTGCTTCTGAATGTTCGATCGCCGTTTGGCTTCGTCCCATTCATACCGCATTAAAAGAGTGTAGCTACATTGCGTAGGTACGTCAAGCCCAAACCAAGGCGGGCCGGCGGGAATTACTTCGTGTTAGCGGTTCGCCAAGGTCCTAATCTCCCCCAGCCCCAGCAGCCGGTCGTCAGCGGTCACCAAGGTCAGGCCGAGCGCCTGGGCCGTGGCGGCCAGAAAACGATCCGCGGGGTCGCGGTGAGGCAAGGGAAGCTGGTGTGCCGCCAGCACAATCTCATGGGTCAGTGGGGCTTCTCGAAAATGGGCAGTCGCGCGGGCAAGCCATTCCGACAAATCTCCGTGCAGGCGGATTCTACCCTTGGCGTTCAGCAGGAGTGCCTCCCAAGTGCTGACCGGAGAAAGCCAAAGCTCGTTGTTTCGATCCCTGAGGAGCTGGCGCACGCCACCCCCAAGCCGCTCCGGCTCGCGCAGACTCCACAGCCAGATATGTGTGTCGAGTAGCAGCTTCAATCGCGCAGCGCCTCCCAGTCCGTCTCCTCAATCACCGGAGAAACAATATCGCCCACGATCTCCATAGTGTCCGCCAGGGAGCCCAGCCAGTCCGCTTCCGCTGCGGTCGGTCCGGGGGGGACGACTTCGGCGACAGGTTGGCCGAAGCGGGTGACGCGAATGGGCTTCTTGGTCTTGCGCACCTGCTCGAGCAGTGCCAAGCACTTTGCCTTGAATTCGGAAATGGCTACTTCCTGCATGGCGCCCCCTTTTTGACCTAATAAATTTACCATAGTCATATGTTTTGGTCAAGCCGTCCTAAGACCCGGCAACCGCCTCCTCACCCGTCTCGCCCCGGCTGGTGAAAGCGCCGGAGCGAGACGCCCCCTCCCCAAGGGAGAGGGCAGTCCAACAGCAGAAGACCAAACAAGCCGCACCACCGGCCTCGAAGAGGTGTAGAATGTCGCGCGGTGTTACAATTCAATTCGGGTCAACGCTCATGCCGACCTAACGGGGGAGGATGGATGTATCGTCTTGTGAAGTGGCTCACGTTCTGTTTGCTCCTATCGGTCCCATCTGTGGTTGCGCAGGAGGCGACGGAAGGCCGCCTGATGCGCTTTCCTGACGTTTACAAGGACAAGATCGTTTTCAGTTATGGTGGCGATCTCTGGTTGGCCTCGACCTCGGGAGGTGAAGCGCGCCGCATCACCTCTCATCCCGGCCTCGAGTTGTTCCCGAAATTCTCGCCGGACGGCCGCTGGATTGCCTTTTCGGCGCAATATGACGGCAACTTCAACGTCTACGTAATTCCCTCGGACGGCGGTGAACCGAAGCAACTGACTTTCCTGCCCGACCCGGTGAGCATGCCGGAGCGCATGGGTCCGAACAACATGGTCATCACCTGGTTCCCGGACAGCAAGCGCATCTTATTTCTCTCCCGCCGTGACACCTTCAACGACTGGTTCGGGCGGCTCTTCAGCGTCAGCATCGATGGCGGCCTGCCGGTGCGCCTGCCGATTGACAAGGGCGGGCTCACCTCCTTTTCACCCGACGGCACGAAGATCGCTTACAACCGCATCTTCCGCAACTTCCGCACCTGGAAGCGTTACAAGGGCGGCATGGCCCAGGACATTGCCATTTACGACTTCAAGAACAACACCTACGAGCGCATCACGGATTATCCGGGCACCGACACTTACCCGATGTGGCACGGTGACACGATTTACTTCGGCTCCGACCGCGGCCCCGAGCAGCGCGTAAACCTTTACAGCTACAGCTTGAAGACCAAGCAGACTCGGCAACTCACCAACTTCAAGGATTACGACGTCGAGTGGCCCAGTCTCGGACCTGACTCGATCGTTTTTGAGAACGGCGGGTTCCTCTACCTCTTCGATTTGAAGTCCCAGAAAGCTCACAAGCTGACCATCAATCTGGCTGGCGACCGGCCCCTGGCGCAAAAGCACTGGGCGACGGTCGGCCACTTGATCACGGACTTCGACATCTCTCCCGAAGGCAAGCGCGCTGTCTTTACTGCCCGCGGAGACATCTTTACGGTGCCCGCCAAAGAAGGCAGTATCCGCAACCTGACCCAGACCCCGGGCATACAGGAGAAATATGCGGCCTGGTCGCCCGACGGAAAATGGATTGCCTACTTTTCCGACCGCACCGGAGAGGACGAGCTTTACATCATTCCCCAGGACGGATCGGGGGCGGAAGTTCGCATCACCTTCGACGGCAAAATGCATCGGCTGCCTGCCGCCTGGTCGCCCGACAGCAAGAAGCTGCTCTACGCCGACAAAGACACCCGGCTCTTCTACGTGGATATCGATGAGAAGAAGCCGGTCCAAATCGACAAAGGCAAGTACGCCGACCTTACGGATTACAATTGGTCCCCCGATAGCAAGTGGGTCACTTACGCGAAGGCTGCGGAGAATATTAACGGCGTGATATACCTCTACTCCCTGGCCGATAAGAAGATCACGCCGGTCACAACCGACTTCACGAATAGTTGGAACCCCGTGTTCGATCCCGCCGGGAAGTACCTCTATTTCTTCTCCAACCGCGACTACAACGAGGTGTTGGGCGTTTATGACGCCGAGTTCTCCAATCCCAAGGCCACGCGGGTCTACGTGGTGACGTTGCGCTCCGACCTGCCCTCGCCCTTCGCTCCCAAGAGCGACGAGGCCGGCCCGAAGAAGCCCGAGAAACCTCCCGAAGAGAAAAAGGAAGAGAAGAAGGCTGAGGAAACACCCCCCGTCCGCGAAGTTCCCAAGGATTTCCGCATCGATCTGGCGGGCATCGGTGACCGGGTAGTGGCTTTGCCGACTCCACCGGAAAACAGCCATGCACTGAATGCGGCTGACAGCTTTGTCTACTACGCGACAGCGCCCGTCGGCGGCCTTTCCGGCCCTTTGCCGGGTGAATCGCCGGCCGTCCACGCCTACGACATGAACGAACGGAAGGACAGCGTTTTGATCTCGGGGGCCGACAACTACACACTTTCTTTTGACGGCAAGAAGATCCTCTATACTGCGCCCCCGGCGGGTGGAGGCGGAGAAGAAGGCGCGCCGGTGCCGCAGACCTACGGCATCATCGACGCCAAACCCGAAGGCCAACCGCACCACCCCGGCGATGGCGCGCTGAATCTGGCCTCGTTGCGCCTCGAAGTCGACCCGCCAGCCGAGTGGAAAGAGATGTTCAATGAGGCTTGGCGCCAGGAGCGTGATTACTTCTTCGAACCGGCCATGAATGGCATCAATTGGGAAAAGGAGCGCGAGCGCTATGCGCCCCTCCTGCCTTATGTTGCAGACCGGTACGGCCTGACCTACCTGCTGGGCGAAATGGTCGGGGAACTCTCCAACTCCCACACCTATGTGGGCGGGGGCGACTACCCGAACTTGAAACCCATCAACGTGGGCGTGCTGGGCGCCGACTTTGAAACGGACGCCACCCAGGGGCTCTACCGCTTCAAGAAAATCTATTCCGGAGAAAACTGGGAGGCGTCCCTCCGCTCGCCCCTGACTGAGCCCGGCGTGGAGGTGAAGCCGGGCGACTACCTGCTGGCGGTCAACGGAAAGGCTTTGCGCGTTCCGCAGAACCCTTACGAGTTGTTCATCAACACCGTGAACGAGAACGTCACCCTTACCGTCAACTCGAAGCCCACCGCGGAAGGCGCGCGCAAAGTGGTGGTGAAACCGCTGGGCAGCGAGTATGCTCTGCGCCAACTCGATATGGTCAAGACTAACCGCCGGAAGGTGGATGAAGCGACGGGCGGCAAGGTGGGGTATATCTACATCCCCGATATGGGCGGAGGGGGCTTGAACGACTTCGTGAAGCAATTCTTCCCGCAGGTCCGCAAAGAAGGCTTGGTCATCGATGTGCGTTACAACGGCGGCGGCTTCGTCGATCAGCTTATCTTCGAGCGCCTGCGCCGGATTCTCGGGGGAATGGAGTCAGCTCGCAACTTCCAGAGCAGCACCAATCCGGACGTGGTCTTTCACGGCCAAATGGTCTGCATCACCAATGAGTATGCCGCCTCGGACGGGGACTATTTCAGTTATTTCTTCAAAAAATATAAGCTGGGCCCGCTCATCGGCATGCGCACCTGGGGAGGCGTGCGAGGCATTCGCGGCGAAATACCTTTGATGGACGGCGGATACGTCACCCGGCCGGAATTCTCGCTTTACGGCCTGAACAGCGAATGGGTGATCGAAAATCGCGGCGTCGCCCCCGATATCGAAGTCGATAACCGCCCGGACTTGGTGATGGCAGGGCACGATCCGCAACTCGAAAAGGCCATCGAGGTGGTGATGAAAGAAATCCAGGAACACCCCAGGAAACTGCCTCCGCGGCCCGCTGATTTGCCGGCGTACCCAACCGGGCCAGGTTAATGGGGTCCTTCATTACTGTCAGCCAGGGGGCCGAGCGCCGAATTGAGAAAGTCAGCCCTCTCCTCCAAGGGAGAGGGCTGACTTTCAGCAGGAAGAGGGCGGACTGCGATATTGGCCCGCCCCCGTGACTTGCGCGACCATTCCCTGCAAAGCGCTTGACAGCCGCTGCCATTCACAGATAGGCTACCTCTATGGACCCTGGGGGAAGAAAGGCCCGGATCATGCCGGGTCAGGGTTTTTTTGTCCCAGGGAGAAAGCGGACCGAGAATGAACGAAGTCAGGGTAATCTCTCGCGACCCACGACCATGACATCCCCCGTCCTTCGGCCTTCCCGCAGAGTCGCGCCAAACGAGACGTTATCGCCGCTCGAGGAAAACACAAAAATCGTGGGAACGAACTCAACAAGTCGTTTGGAATCAACAAAACATCGAAAAAACGAACTCAAAACGAACCCAGAACGAACTGCAAAACAAGCCGAAATCAGCACTTTAACGACGCGGAATCGGCTAAACGAAGCCGATCTGCTTCACGTCTCTGTGCCTCAACCAACTCTGGACTTCTCGACACGAATTCGAGAGAACAAAGCGAGAATGTCATTGAAAACAAAGGACCGGCAAGTCGAGAAGTCCAGAAGTCAAGGAGTTGAGGAGTTGGGAAGCCGAAGCAAGGGGCTGGAGGTCGGATGCCGACGGTTTGTCACTCTTCGACTCTCAACTCTGGACTTCTCGACTCGAATTTGCCAGAACAAAGCGAGAATGTCTTTGAAAACAAAGGATCGCCATGTTTCGTAAGATTCTGATCGCTAATCGGGGAGAGATTGCCGTGCGCGTGATGCGCACCTGCCGCGAACTGGGGATCGGCACGGTGGGCGTTTATTCCGAGGTGGACCGCAAGTCGCTGCACGTCCGCTACGCTGACGAGGCGTTTTGCATTGGGCCTGCGCCTTCGACCGAGAGCTACCTTCACATCGAGCGCATACTCGCCGCCGCCAAACGCAGCGGCGCGGAAGCGATTCACCCCGGCTACGGCTTTCTGGCGGAGAACCCGGAATTTGCCCGCGCTTGCGCTGATGCGGGCGTGGTTTTCATCGGGCCGCCGGTGTCTGCGATGGAGTTGATGGGATCGAAGACCAGCGCGCGGCAAGTGGTGATCCAGGCGGGCCTGCCGGTGGTCCCCGGGACCGACCGCCAACTCGAAAGCTTCGAGGAGACGCAGCGGGTTGCGGAGGGAATCGGCTACCCCGTCATGCTCAAAGCTTCGGCGGGAGGGGGCGGCAAGGGATTGCGCCTGGTGCGTTCGGCGGCGGAGCTCGAGTCCGCCTACCACGCGGCGCGCTCCGAGGCTCAAAACGCTTTTGGCGACCCCGCGGTTTACCTCGAGAAATACCTCGATCGCCCCAGGCACATTGAAATCCAGATTCTCGGGGACCAGCACGGCCGGCTAATTCATCTTGGCGAGCGGGAGTGCTCGCTGCAACGGCGACACCAGAAACTGCTGGAAGAATGCCCCTCGCCGTTTGTCGACGAGGAGTTGCGCCGGCGCATGGGAGAAACCGCAGTGCGCATCGGGAAGCTGGCAGGATATTGGAACGCCGGCACCGTGGAATTCCTCGTGGACCAGAGCCGCAATTTCTACTTTCTGGAGGTGAACGCGCGCCTGCAAGTCGAACACCCGGTAACGGAACTGGTGCTGGGAATCGACCTGGTGAAAGAGCAGATTCAGATTGCGGCCGGGGAAAGGCTGGGGTGGCGGCAAGAGGATATGCGCCTGCGGGGCGCCGCGATCGAGTGCCGAATCTATGCGGAAGACCCCAGCAACAATTTCTTCCCGTCGCCAGGCTATATAAGTAGGCTCCAGGTTCCGGCGGGCCCGGGGGTGCGCCGCGATAGCGGCGTCTATGAAGGTTGGACGGTGCCGCTGGAGTACGATCCGCTTTTGTCCAAGGTCTCGGTGTGGGGGACGGCGCGCGCGGAAGCTATCGCGCGCATGCGCCGGGCGCTGGGCGAGTACGAGGTTTTCGGCATCAAAACCAACATCCCCTTTTTCCGCCGGCTGCTCGAGCACCCCGACTTTGCGGCGGGACGCCTGGACACCGGCTTGATTGACCGCGTGCTGGCCGCAGGCCTGATGGAAGAAGAGCCGCCTTCCCAAGAGGAAGAGCGTGTCGCCGCACTGGCCGCGGCCCTGCACGCGGGCGGGCGGCAGGAGAAGAGAATTCCCGCGCCCGCGGCCGCGAGCGCCTGGAAAAGCACCGGCAGGGACGCGGCGCTCAACCGGTGGCCCCGGCGGGAGGGTTGGAGAAGCCGATGAAACTGGCAATCAAGATCCACTCGGGTTCGAACACGTCCGACCATGAATTTGAGTTGACGGAGACGGTGGAGGGCGCCTCTGCGGCCACCCCGCGGCCTGCTTCGACCCCGCAGATTTCCTTCGATGGCGAGACGCTGCTTGCCGACCGGGAAGAGATCGCGCCGGGGGTTTACTCGATTCTGATCGAAGGGCGGTCTTACGAAGCTCAGGTCAGCAAGCGGGCGGGCGACTCCGAAGGCGCCTCGAGCCCGTACGTGGTTACCGTTGGGCTCCGGAATTATCTGGTGGAAATCCGAGATCCCCGGCGCTGGAAGCGCCATGGCTCCGGGGTTCGGGAGCAGGGCCCGCAGGAGATCGTGGCCCCCATGCCCGGGAAGATCGTCAGAGTGCTGGTCTCTGAAAACCAGGAGGTGACGGGAGGACAAGGGTTGCTCGTCATCGAAGCGATGAAAATGCAAAACGAAATTCGCGCCCCGCGAGCCGGCCGCGTGGAGCGCATTTACGCCCAGGAAGGAACCGGGGTGGAGGCAGGGTTCCGGCTGATTCGAATCGCGTGAGAGTGGCCCATTCGCCGTTATCCTGAACGCTGACCCGGCGTCGTGGTGCGGGCGTCTCGCCCGCTGTCGCGCGGGCATTCCTTCGCTGCGCTCAGAACAAGCTCTGCCCGCGCGCGGGAGCGGGACGCTCCCGCGACAGCGGGCGAGACGCCCGCACCACATGCAGTGGCTCTCGACGAAGCGTAACGATGGATCTCTGCAGTTCGTCGCGGGCCAGGGACGATAAAGGCAACTGCGGCGATCCCCCCGTGCGCTCAGGATGACAGGAGACTCACGCGGCGGGTCTATTTGGCGGCTGGCGGATTAAGCTGTCCCTTGACGATCTGCTCCGCCAGGTAATTCTCGACCTTCGCCCGGTCGCGCAGCGTCTCGATATAGGCCGCTTTCAGGAGTTGCTCCCTTTCATTCTTCAGTGTCTGCCGAATGGCATTCTGAACTCGCAACTCGGAAAGGGTGTGGGTTCCGGCCGGCTCAATGCCGAGGAGTTTGATGATGTGGAACCCGGAGGAACTGCGAATGATCCCGGTATACTGGTTGACCTGGAGCGACAGCACGGCTTGCTTGAGCTGAGGGGTGGAATTCAGGGCCGAGGCCGGAATGAAGCCCATGTCGCCGCCGCCCGAGGCGGTTCGGGCATCCTCGGAGTATTCCTGCGCCACCGTGGCGAAGTCGTCCCCGGCGTGCAGGCGAGCGTAAAGCGCCTGGATTTTGCGCTCGGCGGCGGCGGGGGTCTTGGCATCGTCGTTCTTGAGGTTGCGCACCTCGGGGTCCGCGACGGGAGTGACCTCGATCTGAGCCAAATGGTAAGCGGTTTCGGGGACGTTGAAGTTGGCCTTGTTGCGTTCGTAATAGTCCGCAATGTCGGCGTCGGAAATCTTGATGTTCGACACGATTTCCTTGTTGATAAGTTTGGTTATAGTGATATTGCGTCGTAACTCTCTGCGTAAATCTTCCATTTCCAATCCCTGATCATGAAGCCGTTTCCTGAACTCTTCCGCAGAATAAGGGGTCTGCAGCTTGGCCACCTCGTTATCCACCTCGGCTTCCGAAACCGAGATGCCGGCGTAGGAGGCGTGCTCGACCAGGATCTGATTGTTGATCAGTTCATCCAGGACGTTCAGCTTGAAGCTCATGGCTTCTTCCGGGCTGTTGGCCTCGGGCGAAGCGCCCTGGCGGCTTCGGTATACCCGGTCGACCTGGTCGCGGTAGATGGGCTGGCCATCGACTTTCGCCGCTAGCTCGCGGTCCGAAGCGGTTTTCGGCCGGCAGGAGGTGAGCACCGCCAGGCCCGCAACCAGCGCGACGGTCACGAAGGCAGTAAGGCACAGTTGTTTTCTCATGCAGGTATTGTACTCCACACCCCACGCGCTCGCGTCCGAATATGAAGCCTCGTCGGGGCACGCCCGGTGGTTGCCGCAGGGGTTCTCCCTACAAAGAACTGGGCAACTTCGGGTTGTCTCTGGTACAATCAAGAGGAGTGTTCATCCTATAACGAGGTGTGGCTATGGCATTGGCTTGTGAGATTTGTGGCAAGGGACCAACGTATGGAAACAGGATCAGCCACGCCCACAACGTCACCAGGCGGCGCTGGAACCCCAACTTACGCCGGGTTCATGCCGTCGTGGGCGGCGTCCCCAAGACCCTGCGTGTCTGCACCGCCTGCATCCGTTCGGGAAAAGTTTCGAAAGCGAAGTAGAAGCGTGGATTCCCGCTGGCGCGGGAATGACAGCGGACCTCACCACTGCGAGTCCCCTGCTCAGCGAGGAGGGGACTGAGGGGTGGTTGGTCAGTGCGCCATTCGCTCAACCTGGTAAACCCCCTCGATCTTACGTAGTGAAGACACCACCTTTTCCAGGTGCTCCACATCCACAATATCCAAGGTGACTTCGATGTGCGCCTGGCTGTCATCCGTTCGCACTTCGATATCCTGAATATTCGAATGGACGTCCGCGATTGCCCCGGTCACATCGGCCAAAAGGCCCTGGCGGTCGCGAGTGAACAAAGTGAGCTTGACGGGATAAAGGCTGTACTTGGGCCCCACCCACTTGACTTCGATGCGCCGGTCCGAATCGTAAAGGAGATTCTGCACGTTGGGGCAGTGCTTGGCATGCACGGCTATTCCTTTCCCGCGGGTGATGTAACCGGTGATTTCCTCACCTCGAATGGGATTACAGCACTTGGCGCGGTAGACCATCAGGTCGTCGTGGCCGTGGACCTGGACGGCCGTGTCGCCGGAGATGCCCAAGGCTCGTTTCACGGTGGTAAGCCGGGAAGGTTGGGCGGTCTCGAGATGAGCCGAGGGAACCAGCCTGGAGAGCACTTGGCGCGCGGAGAACTTGCCATAACCGATTCCCGCGTGCAGGTCGTCCGCCGTCGTGCAGCCGTTATCCCGCGCCACCCGCACGTAATCTTCCTCGCTTACTTTCTTAAGCGTCACATCGTATTTGCGCGCCTCCTTTTCAAGCAAGCGCTTGCCGATTTCCACGGCCTGGCCTCTTTGCGCGATGTTGACCCAGTGCTTGATCTTGTTCCGCGCCCGCGAGGTCTTGACGATGGCAAGCCAGTCGCGGCTGGGGTTGTGGTGCGCCTGAGTGACGATTTCGACGATATCGCCGTTGCGTAGTTTGGACTTGAGGGGAACGATGCGGCCATTGACCTTGGCGCCTACACAATGGTGGCCCACCTCGCTATGGATGGCATAGGCGAAATCGATGGGGGTGGCGTCGCGGGGCAACACGATCACTTTCCCCTTGGGGGTAAAGGTATAAACCTCCTCCGGGTAAAGGTCGATCTTGAGAGTGGAGAGGAACTCTCCCGGATCGCCCATGTCCTGTTGCCATTCCACCAGGTGTCGCAACCAGGCGAAGCGCTCCTCATCTCGCGTCGCCACGGCGCTGCCGTCCTTGCGGTCTTTATACTTCCAGTGGGCGGCGATGCCTTCCTCGGCCACCCTGTGCATGTCCTCAGTGCGAATCTGCACCTCGAACGGCTGGCCATGTGGGCCAATGACGGAGGTGTGCAAAGACTGGTACAGGTTTGGCCTGGGGATGGCAATGAAGTCCTTGATGCGGCCCGGGACCGGCCGCCAGGTGTTGTGGATCACCCCCAAGGCCGCATAGCAGTTCTTCACGCTGTCCGTGATAATGCGGACGGCCAGGAGGTCGTAAACCTGCTCGAGGGGAACGTGTTGCCTGAGGAGTTTCTGGCGGATGCTGTAGAGGCGCTTGATTCGGCCTTCGATGCGCGCCGGAATGGAGTGCTCCTGCATTTTGGTATTCACGAGCTCGCGCACTTCCGAGAGAAATCCCTCGTTGACCTTACGGCGGCTTTCCACCGATTTCTTGACCTCGAGGTAGGTGTTGGGTTCGAGAAACTTGAAGGCCAGATCCTCCAGTTCGCCCCGGACCTTTCCCATTCCCAGGCGGTGGGCAATGGGCGCGTAGATATCCAAGGTCTCGCGGGCGATGCGTTCCTGCTTCTCGGGGGGCAGGTACTCGAGGGTGCGCATGTTGTGGAGCCGGTCGGCGAGCTTGACCAGCACGACGCGAATGTCGTTGACCATGGCGAGGACCATCTTGCGGAAGTTCTCAGCTTGCTGCTCCTCCCGGCTCAGGAACTTGATGCGCCCGATCTTGGTCACACCTTCCACGATGCGCGCCACCTCTGCACCGAACTCCGTCTCGATGGTTCCGCGCGTGGTGCCCGTGTCCTCGACGACGTCGTGCAGCATGCCGGCGGCCAGGCACACAACGTCCAGCTTCATCTCGGCAAGGATGTGAACGACTTCCAGCGGATGGACCATGAACGGTTCGCCGGAGAGACGCTTCTGCTCGCCGTGGCGGAGGGTGCAGAAGTCGTACGCTCTGCGCAGCAGCGTCAGGTCTTCCCCAGGACGATAACCCTGCACTACTCCCGCGATGTCTTCGAATCGAAGCATGTTCCCACTTTGCATTCTAGGGCAGCCGACGCGCTGGGTTCAAGCCCCAGGGCGCTGCCAGTCGGCGGGGACCCTCTCTTTTCGCTGCTGTCGATTTGTGGTAGGCTTCCTGTATCTCCAAAAGAAAGGTCGATGTTGACCTGCCAAAAGCGGCCGGGAGCCGCCCGCCACGTGCGGACAAAGGAGAGCCTATGAAACCAGCCACATGGAAAGTGTTAGCGATAGCGCTGCTTGCAGCAGTGGGAGTATTCAGCTCATGCCAGAAGCCTTTTCATGAGGAGAACGAGCGCTACATCTTTGTCGCTGCGAATACCAGCCTCGCTTACTGGCAGGAAGCTAAGGCCGGATTTATGGATGCAGCCCGCGGACTGGGCGTGAAAGCAGAGTTTACGGGTTCAGAAACGTACTCACCTCAGGAGGAGCTCGAGGTCTTTCAAAAGGCCGTCAACAGGCACCCCTCGGGCATCGCGGTTTCGCCCGCCAGGCCGGACATTTTCAAGGACGCCATCGATGCCGCCGTCAAGGCCGGAATTCCGGTTATCTGCGTCGATTCCGATGCCCCCGACTCGCGCCGCATCACCTTCATTGGTACGGATAACTATCAGGCGGGGCTCATCAGTGGGAAGCGCATCGCCGAATTGATGAAAGGCGAAGGCAATTTGGTCGTGATCACCCTCCCCGGCCAGTTCAACGTCGATGAGCGTGATCGCGGCGTGACTGAGGTGCTGAAGAAGTATCCGAAGATCAAGGTTCTTCGCACGCTTGACGACAAGGGTGACCCGCGCTCCGCGAACGACCAGATATCGTCGATGCTGGATGCGAAGGAAAAGATCGATGGGATCGTCTGCCTGGAAGCTTCGGGCGGCCCGGGAACGGCTGAGGCCTTGCACCGATTGAATCTGGGCGGCAAGATTCCCATCGTCGCGATGGATCGGACTCCCGAAACCCTCGACTTCATTCAGCAGGGCGTGATCGCCGCCACCGTCGCGCAGAAGCCCTACACGATGGCTTTCTACGGCCTGCGGCTCTTGGACGACCTGCACCACAACATCGTGCACGAGTTCCAGGACTGGCAGACCGCGCCCGTGTCGCCACTGCCGACTCGCGTGGATACCGGAACGGCCGTCATTGATGCCAGCAATCTCGCCGCGTTCCGGGCGGCCGAAGCGACGCGCCGGCAGCAACTCTAGCAGAATCACCTGCTCGTACTCTCATAGGGCGATCTGCGCCGCTAGGAATTTGCGCGGGCGCGGCGGAGGCGAGGCAGGGCAATCAGCGTGGCGCCGTAGACGAGCAGGGAAAGGAAGAGAGCGGTCTTCCGGTCCTGGCGCAGATCGTCGGAGAGCAAGCGGTATCCGCCCAAGAGCATGAGCGGATAAACCAATTGAGCAAAGTCCCGGAAGTTAGCCTGGGTGCCGATCGCCGCTAGCAGCAAGGCAACGCCCACCACCGCGAGTGTCCGCAGGGTGGCACAATAGGGGTCGCCGGCAGCCGCTGCAAACAGCCTGTGGTAGGCGCCGGTCAGGCTCCCGGCAGCGACGCCGGCCACAAGCCAGACCAAGGCCGCAGCCATCGCCACGCGGAATGCCCGGAGCGTCCATCCCTCCTGCATGGAGCGCGAAAGCCTTCTCGCCAGCCAATAACTTGCTCCCGCCACAACTGCGCCGGTCCAGAGCACAAGCGGGATCGAATCAGGCCAGAGATCGGTTCCCAACAGCAACCTCCCCGATTGGTGCAAGGCGCCGGAAAACAGCAGCGCCAGCAGAAGGTAGACGCCACCGTGTATCTCCAGTGTTAACCGGGTCCAGAATCCTCCCGCGCCGATGCAGGCGAGCGCCAGCAGGAACCAGGCGATGGCGGCCGCGCCGTCGCTGAGCAGAATCCTGCACCCGACAACGACCAAAAGGATTCCGAAAGTGGAATAGGTATAAAAGTTGCGGCCCTGAGAAGCTTGGCGGGCCAGCAGCTTAAATGAAATGGCGTAGCAGGCCGCTCCGCACAGGAGAGCGAATCCCGCGATGGCCACCGTGAGATGCGAACCCTCGGAGGCTAAGCGAATGGCGCCGCCGAGCCCAATTACGAATGCCAATACACACTGTGCGGTTTCGAAGGTTGTAAAAGTGCGGTCGCGCAGGAGGGTTCGCGCCATAACGCTGGAGAGGTAGATGGCCAGCAGCGCAGCCTGGGCGGCGAACAGCCCCGCAGCCGGAATGGGTGCATAGGCTTGCGGAAGGCCGCGTGGATTAGTGACCAGCCACGTGGCAAAAAAGACCGCGAGATCGGCGGCGGCGGCGGCCAACCAGCGCTCACCCAGCCAATGGTTAAAGCACGCACAGGTTTCAATGGCCGCGGCGATTGCCAGGAAGGCGAAGGTGAAAGGCAGCACGTCGAAGGTTGCGACGAGCAGCGCGGCGGCGGTAGCGATGCCCGCCACGGTGGATATGGTGGCGATCACCAGCAGGTCCTTGCGCCACGACACGCTCAGACCGATCAAGGTGAAGGCCACAAGGATTACACTGGTTTGCCACGACGAGACTGTGTGGAAGCGAACCGTAGCCTCCCAAAGGAGCGGAGAAAGGATCAGCACCGCAGTGAGGCTGTAGAGGATGGTGGCGAGCCGGCGTCCCGCGTGGGCTCGCGCCGCCCAAAGCAGCCACGCCACGGCGTAAAGAGCTGCCACGGCAAAGGCGAGTTTGGCGGGAATGACCCCGGATTCGGCGATGGCCCGCAGAAGGTAAGCTCCGGCAAAGCCGAGCGTCGCACCCCCCAGGATAGGGAGAACACGGCTGGTTTCAGGAACCGGGAAGGAGGCAGTTTCTTCCTCGTCTCGTCCGGGCACGTCGTGGCCTGCCCCTACATCTTTCTCTTGCCGGGGCACGTCGCGGGGCGCCCCTGCATCGCGCATCACAGGGGCATCGGGATGAACCTCCAGGGACGCTTCTAAACGAGCAACCCGGTCCGTTAGAATACGAACCTGCTGGCGCAGGTCGTCCAGATCTGCCTGCATCATGGCAGCTCCCTTAGACTTCGCGCGCTTTTCTTTCTACATCACCTCGGCGCCCGATGCTATCTCCCGATTCCATCTGGCGAATTTTCAGGTAGAGGCCGCTGATGGCAAGTACAATGGCGATAAGGGCCAGTCCCAGGCCCTTGCGTCGATAATCTCTTTCGCGAAGCGCCGCCACACCGGCCTGGTAAGATTTTGCGGCGATTTCGACTCCCGAATCGGTAAGTTTTCCAACCGCTGCCGCGTCGAAAGTGTGAACGTCGACGCGGGCTTTTACCAAATCCTCATGTGCGCTTGCCAGTTCCACCTTGGGCCCCGAGACCTCCATTCCGGCGCGTTCCGCGACATTCAGCACTTCCGCCGTCCGCGTGAGCGAGGAGTCGAGATGAGTGAGATCTGCCAACATGGCTTGCGCAGCGCCGTAGCCCTTATCGCCCGGCGTATGACAAGTGGTGCACACCGACTGCGGCCCCGTACCCACCCAGGCGTCCGTAGGCCGGACGATTTCGTGGTTAGAATGGCACTGCACACATCCCGGCAATCCCATTTTTGCGAAGGCGGCTTGGTGGGGGCTCTTATCGAAGAGTTGCTCGTTCATAGCGTGGCAGGTGCCACATACGTTAGCGACCGAGCTGACCCCGGGAGGAGTGGCTCCGTGGTTGCCGTGGCAGGTCGAACAGGTGGGCGCTGAAGTGTCCCCACCCGCCAGCGTCTCGGCGTGCACGCTCTTCTCGTAAAGCGCGAACTGATCGGTGGGAATGTTAAAGGCTTTCATATAGGCGGCGTCGGCGTGGCAGCGGGCGCAGGTGCTGGCCACGTTCGTCGGGTAGACAGGCGCCCGCGTATCGGAAACGGCCAGAATGTTGTGCACGCCGTGGCAATCGACGCAGGCCGCCACCTTGGTGTCGCCCTGCTTCAACCGCTTCCCATGCACGCTGGTCAAATACTCACTCAGTTGATCCACGCGCATTTGAGGATTGAAGCGATGCATATAGGTGGCATCAGAGTGGCAGCGGGCGCAGAACTCCGGGATCTGGTTCTTTTTGGGAGCGCTGCGGAAGCCTTTGGCATGGCTCATGGCGTTCATCGAGTCGTCGGAAGGATCGCCACCATGGCAATCCGCACACCTCAGGCCGGCTTGGTGATGGACATCGGCCTCGAATTGCGCGGCTGGCTTGGCGAGATCGCCCCCGAGCGCCGCGTGGCAGGCGATACAAGTGTCTTTGGGTGGAGCGGCAACGGCAGCTCGCAGCGACAAGAATAGCAAGGCGACAAATATGATGGATTTCTTCATAGCGCTCTACCGCAAAGCCAACGCCGACAGTACAATGATGTACCCGATCACAAAAACCCCCAGTCCGGTAAAAACGCGCGTCAGGCGGCCAAACCCCATCCTGCGGTCCAGGAAGGGCACCATAATCCAAACCACCGCGGCCACGCCGAAGCCCAATATCCCGGCAAACTCGCCTTCCAGGAAGAGGATTCTGGCAGGAAGATACTTCAGGGTTTGAAACATGAAAAGAAAATACCATTCCGGCCGGATTCCCGCCGGTGCGGCAGCGAACGCGTCGGCCTTGGTGCCCAGTTCCCAGGGGAAAATCGCGGCGAGCCCCCCCAGCACTCCCAGCGCGGCGTACCAGCCGATCATGTCGCGCAACAAGAAATTGGGGAAAAAGGGCATGTTCCGCAGGGAGGTGCGTCCCTCTGCCACGGCGCGCTCTACGCTGGGCGGAACGCTCATTCCCAACTTCTGTACCAGGAATAAATGGATAGCGAGCAATAGCGTGGCGAGTCCTGGCAACACGGCAATGTGGAATCCGAAGAATCGCGTCAGGGTCGCTCCGGTGACTTCCTGTCCGCCGCGCAGGAAAACCAGAAGCCATTTTCCAATACCGGGAACCGAACCCGCCATTTCAGTTCCCACTTTGGTGGCAAAAAAGGCTAGGGTGTTCCAGGGGAGGAGATAACCGCTGAAGCCGAAACCCAGGACGATGAAAAACAGCAGCATGCCGCTGAGCCAAGTGAGTTCTCGCGGCTTTCGATAAGCCTTGAGGAAATAAACACTGAACATGTGCAAGAAAGCGGTGAAAATCATCAAGTTTGCCGACCAACTGTGGACGGAGCGGATGAGCCAGCCAAAGCGCACCTGAGTCATGATGAATTGCACGCTTTCGAAAGCATCGTTGGGGGTGGGCCGATAATAAAGCAACAGCAGGATGCCGGTGAGGACCTGGATGATGAAGAGGAACAGGGTCATACCGCCCAAGTAGTACCAAAGGATGTGGCGGGTCACCGGAACGGTCTTATGGCGTAAGAACTCATCCACACTCCCGGCGCCGAACCTTTCGTCGAGCCAGTTCAGAGTTTTGCGGTAGAGAGTAGCCATAATCAAGCGGCGCGGGTCACCACCACGTCGTCTCCTTGAATGTGAACTTCATACCTCGCGAGCGGACGCGGCGGCGGGCCGCTGACATTGCGTCCCTCGAGATTGTAGAGCCCATTGTGACAAGCGCACCAGATTTCTTGCAGGTCGGAACGATACTGGACCGTGCAACTCAAGTGCGTGCACACCGCCGAGAAAGCCCGGTAGCTGCCGTCCGCCAGATGAACCAGCAGAGCGGGCTCGGAACCGAACCTGAAGATCTTTCCGCTCTTGTTCTTGAGTTCACCCACCTTCGCCGCCACCACAAAATTGCTGGCCGACTCTGCCACGGGCGGGGGAATGATGTAGCGTAGGGCAGGATAAAGGAAGGAAATAATCGAAGCTGCGACACCACTGCCTAGAAGCAGATTAATCCAGCGCCGGCGGGATTGCACACTATCATGCGATGTAGGAGCGGGCGTTTCCAAGAGCGCGTTCTCCTCTCAAACTGTCATTCCTGGGCTAAAACTCGAATTGGCTCCTACTTGTTCTCCGGCGCTTTGTACCCTTTCAGAGAGTGGTCGTGCTCCTTATAGTATTTGCCGGCGTCGTTCAACTCTTTGGACCCCATCTTTACGTGGCAGAATGTGCAGGACTTGCCTTCCTTCTTGGCGTATTCTGGCTTGGCTGTCGTCCAGGTGGCCAGGCAGCCGAGAATGATGGGTATCGCGATCACAGTCTTAGTCAGCTTCATTAGTATTCTCCTTGAAGTTTGGTAACTTCTACGGCACCAGACGCGCGAGTTCCAGAAACTTCACCTTCTGCTGCGCCTGGGTGGTGACTCGAGGCGAGTAATAAAATTGAAGGCCGGCCTTCACTCGCGTCTCACTTCCCTATGGTAACCCGGACTGCGGCGGGAAACTAATGAGTCCTGGGGTTACTGTCGTGATTACGGCACACACGGCCAAGAGAATTGTCAGCCCCGCAAGTGAGACCAGCGCAGGACGAATCAGGTGTCCGGCATTCTGGAATAATCGACTGAAGGGCAACCCCAATCCTAAAGCGCATTTTTGTCCGCGTTCGCGGTCGGCTAACAGCCTTCCGCAAGACAACCACTTGCCTCCATGGCAAGATTGGGACCAAAAGTTATTCTGGACAAAAGGACCGTTCATGGGGGGTCGTTGTGCTAAAGTTAAGCACTTTGAGGGGAATCGTGGCGACTTTCTTGAGGAAATTGCCCCACTCTGGGGTAAAGTCCTGCAGCTCACCGAGCCGGGAGAGTTGAGCGTGAAGCTCCTCGGCGCCTGACTTATAACCGCTCCACCAAACTCTCAGCGTTGACTCCGTTTCACATTTGGGAGGGTTCTACGAACCCGAGGCGTGCGCAAACGGCGCAGTGATCCGGCCCCGCAAGGGGGCAAGCGGTTGCCCCGCATGGGCGCTTGTGATAAATGTCTTTTGATATGCGGATCAGACTTGGGATTTCAGTGATGGCGGCGGCTTGTGCATTCTTGTGCGCGCAAGCAATCCAGAGCCAGTCGCGGCAGGAGTATCCGCGAACGCCGTGGGGAGGCTATCCCTATGCCGCGTCTTACGACGCCGAGGTTGCCGATCCGGACGTTCACCGCGTGTTGTACGAGGACGCCCACATCATGTTCCTGGAAGTGGCGAACCCTCCGGGCCTCGACGTGAGGATGCACGGGCACCCTTATCCATCCGTTTTCGCGCGCGACACCGGCGGGGCGCCGGCTCGGGGGTCCGGGCCGGCGAGTGCCGCCGGCATTCCGATTGATGACAAGCACCTCGACCCGGACAGTGTCTTTGCAGGCAAGGGGTGGGGCGAAGGAGGGCCGCCGCTGGGGCTCGAGTTCCCGCGTTGCACAACGGCGCCCCCCGAGGGGCCGCACAGGCCAATCAACCATGGCGTCGTGCCGGTGCATTTCTATCGCATCGAGTTTCGCCGACTCGATGCCGAGGGTCTGCGCGCTCATTGGCCGGAGTGGTACCCCTGGATGCTGAAGCCGGTGAAGCAAGTGCCCAATCTTGCGCCCGGACCGGCGTTAGGTCCAAACTTATCTGCACAATGGCCGTATTCGCGGCTCTACGATTCGGTGCTGGCGGCGCCCGACAATTACCGGCTTCTGTATGAAGATGGCCACGTGCGCCTGCTCGAGGTCACCGTGCGCCCGGGCGAAACTACCCCCATGCACGGGCATCCTTATGCTTCGGTGCTGGCGTTCGATACGGTCCCGGCTAAAATCGTTGATAGGAAGCTTGATCCGGAGAGTCCTCTGAACGGGCAGGGAGCAGGGTATGGCCCACCGCCAAGCGTCTTGAACATGACCGTGCCCACGTGCTCGACACTCGGGCCCCAGGCGCCGCATTCGATCGAAAACGATGGCGACGTGCCATTGCACTACTTCCGGATCGAATTCAAACGGCTGGACGGCGAGGAGTTCGGATCGCGCTGGCAAGAGTGGTATCCCTGGATGAAATATATGAAGAATATGCGCTAGCGCTTAGTTGCGGAAGTTAGCGCTCTTACTTCCTCGGAGATGGAAGGGCGGGGCTTTAGCCCCGCCGCTAGACTCGGGCGGGATTTAGGGGCTTTAGCCCCTGAAGCAAGTTGACTTCAGGGCCTAAAGGCCCTGTTCACGCCACGCCCGTAGGCGGCGGGGCTAAAGCCCCGCCCTTCCGAGTGCCATATGGAATTGCGCTTATTAATCCAACTAAGCGCTAGGGCTTATCCGAATTCGCAATCGAACTGATTTGTCTGAAGCGCGAGATGCACGTAGGAGGATGAAATGGTGAGCCGCCGTAATCTCTTCAAAGGCGCGACCACAGGCTTGGTCGCCGCAAGTCTGGGCGCTCGGAATCTCTTCGGGCAACTGATCGGATCGCGCTACAAGTTTACGATGGGCAGCGGGCCGGGGCCCGAAACCGTGATTAATGGCAAACGCTATCTATATTTCGGCGGTACCGGCTATTTCAGCTTCCAAACTCACCCGGAGATCCTCGCCGCGGCCGAGAAGGCGCTGGCGGAGTTCGGCATGGACACGGCGACTTCCCGGGACATCTTCGGGACCTCACCCCTGCTGCTGGCGGTTGAGCGGAAGGTCCGTGAGTTCATGGGGACCGAAGACGCCATCTATCTGCCCTCGGGGTACCTGATTAATATTGCGGGGTTTCAATCGTTGAAGGAATTGAAGCGTTTCGACGCGATGTTTGTGGACGAAACTGCGCATTGGAGCATCACGGATTTCATGTATGCACTTCAGAAACCTGTGTACACCTTCGCCCACGGCGATCCGGAGGACCTCCGCCGGAAACTGAAGGCGAACCTGCGTGCGGGCCAAAGGCCTTTGGTAGCGAGCGACGGGATCTTTCCGACGTTCGGGAAGATCGCGCCCGTGCCGGCTTATTTCCCGCTGGTGGAACCCTACGACGGCTGCCTCTGGCTGGACGATTGCCACGCCCTGGGCGTCCTGGGCGAGCACGGCCGCGGTACCTATGAATATTATAAGTTGCACTCCGGCCGCTTGTACGGCGCCGGCACATTGAGCAAGGCAGTCGGCGCGCACGGGGGCATTATCACGGGTAAGACCGAGTTCATTCAGCCAATCCGTGCCGGCCATGTCGCCAACGGCTCCAATGCTTCCGTCTCAGCAGCGGCGGCCGCGGCGGTGAAGGGTCTCGAGCTCATGATGGCCCAGCCGGAGTTGCGCCAACAACTCTGGCGAAACGCTCACCAACTCAAGAGCGGCCTGAAAGCCCTGGGTTTTGACCAGGACGACACGCCCGTACCGGTTGCTGCCTGGACGCTCAAGACCGCAGAAGACATGGACCGAGTGCAGGCGGAAATGATGCGGCGCGGCATCGCTATTCAACGCACCGATTATGTGGGCGCGGGACCGGGAGGGGTTCTGCGCGCCGTGGTCTTCGCCAACCACAAACCCGAGCAGATCGCTCGCCTGCTGAACGAATTGAAGTCGCTCGTGTAAGGCCTTGGCGCCACTATCCGAGGTAAGAGCCGTATGCGTTACTAGCGCCCGTACGGATCTGCGCTGGGGGGCGGTCAGCAAGGGTCGTCCCTACCGCGCCCGTTTCTCCGGAAAAGACTTCTTTTTCGCCCGCCGGTGGGCTGGTATGATGGGTTCATGAGCAGAGATACCGAAGTACTTCTTGACGCCTTCGAACATCTCCCCGTGGAAGAGAAGCGCTGCTTTGTGGGAGAGGTGCTGCGCCGTTCCCTGCCTTTCGACTCCGGACCGTTGGAAGACGAGGAAATCGGCGCTGCCTCCGCCGCCCTGTTCGATTACATGTAGGGACCAGCGGCGCTGGTCCTGGGCCGAACGCCGTTCGGCCCTACGTCGCCCGCCGCGGTGAGGTCTGGCTGATCGATTTCGGCATGGCGGGGAAAAACCCGTCCCGCCCTGGTAGTCAGCGTGGCTTTTGGAGACCGAGACCGCGCGCTCATTACCGTCAAAGAAAGGGTTCCTACACCCTTTTTCCCCTCACCCTTTTTACCCAAGAGCTGATTTCCGAGGGAATAGTTGTGGAACCGGCTGTAAGCCTCGTGAATGAAACCGGGCTTTTTCACTGCCTCATCCAAGAGCGCGCCCACGAAACCATGGGCTTTCTCTCTGCGCCTGTTGGCGCATCCCCTGTGCGAACCTGCAACGAGCCCTCAACATTAAATTGACCTCGATTGGTCTGTTGGACTTGCTCGTTCATTTGTTTTTTCTCCTTTTCTGCGCCCGTTTCTCGCGGGGCACGAAAAGGGCGAGTGGGGCCTGCTCGCCAGTGCCAAGGGCTGCCTTTTTGTGGGGGAGCCAAGAAACTTCGATTTTCGTTTTGTTTCTTGGGGGAACCGCAAACCCAAAGGGTGTCCGTCAGCGGACGGACAAAGCACAAACCCGCCGTGCCGCCAGCACGCAGGCGGCTTTCCCATCTCACCGTGCCCGCGAGAAAGCGGTGCCAGAAAAGGTGATGAGGAAAATTGTGGGGGGACGGCTTCAGTGCCAAGACAAGATGTTCATCAAGGGACGAGAAGGATGGGTTAGATGGCTGACGCGGCAGAGTGCTTTTCCCCACCCCCATGCCGGTGCTACGCGAGGGATTCCTTGTCCCTGGCGAGGGTGAAGAGGTTGCACTGCCTGCCAATGTGGTTATTGAACCATCTGACCTCTGATGCTTCCATGGCCTGCGGGGGCGACCCTGCTTCTCCTCCGCCGTGGGCGCGGAGATACACGCAGATGTACGGCGAAAGAGCAACCCTGAATGAGACCTCGGGATTGGTGAGGAGTTCTTGCAGGTTCGTAATTGCCATCTGTGGCTCGTGCGTGTGCGTCCAAATCGGATTATCACTCTCCCGGATTAACAGAACGGGATTGTCGCCCGTGATAAAACGTTCCTCGACACCAGGTAGGGAGCTGTAGAAATCGAAGTTGGGAGGATCTTTCGTCCAATGACTGGTTATGGCTTTCATCTGCTTGGTCATTTCCGAAAGGAACTCATTCGTGCTGAGCGGACGGCCCATCTGCTCCCCCATGCTTTGCTTGTTGGCACATGTCCTTACTATCTGGGCGGCCACGAACTTCCCAAGCGCCCCCAGTTCCTTGCCAGTGAAACTTGAAAGCTGGTTTCGCTCTCGCTTCACCCGTTGGGAGAACCTTGCAAAATCATTCTCAACTTGCTTGTCGAAATAATCTTCAAAGTTGTCGTCCTCCATGCCGCCCCTGGTCCTAATGTAGAGGTTTCGTTGTTTTCCGATGCGGCTGGGATGCCAGTGGACCGCTGTTTCGCGATCCGCAAACTTTACCCAGACCTTCCCCGAGGAATCTGCGAAGCCTTTCTGGTAGCAGACAGGGAGGAAGTGACTATCGCGTTTCAGCCTCGTCGCCGTACCCAAGGTGGCTCTCCCCCTCGGAATAAGAGCTGTCCGCGGAGCTTCTCCAGGTACTCCTCCAGTCCCGCCGGGTCCAAGACCATCTCAGGCTTCCTGTGAAGCAGTTCAGCAGTAAAACTGCCCTTCTCCAGCACTGTGGCGCCACGCTCTTCCACCCTCTGGGAGAGGAAGTTGACGTGGAGATAGCCGCAAATTACAAGCACGCGCCCGCAGTCCAAGCTTGCCTCAACCTTTTCCAACCAGAAGTTCTCTCGCACACTGTCCGCGTTCGAAAGGCGAATGTCCCGCCCCGTCAGATGGTCTTGCCGTGCCCTCATCTCGCGGTCAATTCCGAGTGCGGTCCAATGCTCTGGGAAGGGGTCAATCTGAAGATATGGGATTTGCATGTTCTCTGCCAGCGTGCTTACTCTGGATGGGCATTTGAATGGGTACTCCTCCGCGATCAGGACCACGGAGTGTTTCGCGACAGCCTTCCTCACAGGATCATCAGCGTAGGATGTATCCTGAATCTCATCCGAGGTTCCGATGATCACATACTCGTTCATTGCTCCTCATTAGGTTGCCGCCGTTGGTTATGGCGTGAGGCAAGCCAAAGCTGCACTTTCTTGCGAAGCTGTGGGCCGAGGCGCAATTTAACTTTCTTCGTTCGGTCGTTGACCCAATTGAGGAAAAGGGGTCGGTGTTGCTCGCAAAAGTAATATTCCACAGGAACGCCTGGGATCCGAGATGGCATTACCAATGCCTCTCCGACTAGAAGGACACACCCGTCCCACTCACCGGGGGCGAGGACGCGGCACTTTCTTAAGCTCCACGTTCGATGGCGCATCCGAAGATGACTCTTTGGCTACGGACGTGATCGTTCCGCAGAACCTAGCCCAGTGATAATCGCACATCCGAGATGTGCAAGGGCCGTCGGCGAAATTCAGCGTGTGCTCAGAACCGGCGAGCGGGCAAGCGAACAGTGTATCGTGACCGTACTCACATTGAGATTCCGAGGATTGGGTGAGTGTTAGCGAATAGCCATAGAACTCATCGTCCGTCGGTTCAGGGACGTAGTCCGGCGAGGCCTCGTCTAAATGGGTTCTCTTGTCTGAGGCGAGGCGCGCCTCCTTCGCCTCATCCACAAGTGCCCGAAAATGTCGTAGCCATTCCCCTTCTTCGAAACACGCCACCGACACTAGGGGGAGTTCGTCGTATTCGCCGATTTCGAGATACTTCCCCTCGTAGACAGTCCTGTTGTCCGCCGTTAATTTGAGCCATGCAAAGTGAAGCCCCGCAGTGAAGTCCGTTTCTTCGTGACTAGTGACGGTGTACTCAACGTTGAACATACGAAGCCGAAGACCGTTGTCAATCGACGACGCCGATTGAATTAGAGCGTACCGGTACTCCGGCTTCTCGCTCCATGATACATAGTGCCGGAGGCCGTAGTCGAAATACAGCCTTGAAAGCATCCGATCAACGCAAAGCTCGCGCACTCTTTTGGCACGCGTGGATGATGAGTAATCGATTAGGGCCATCGGGGTCTCCTGTGCTCAGTGCCCCGCGCCTCGCACCTACTTGTCGGCGCGCGGTGCTTGGGCGCGTCTATTCCAAAGGGACGGCCGCCTTCTCGAATTTGTTTCTGAGCCAGAAGGCAAAGCGCTGGATTCTTCCCATGCGGAGTTGGCCAGGTCCCACTCCTTTCAACCAGAACGAGCGCCCCTCCTGTAGGCGGATATGGACCTCGATTCCCACACATTGGTCTAGCGAGGTGATCCCTCGGGCGGGGGCAGCTTCCAGAAACTTGATCGTGCCCGGCTTGAGCTCCGTTCCCCAAACAGACTTGTTGTCGAAGGGCGCGACTGGGCCGCCCCCTTTGAAATATCCAGCGTTCGCCACGAAGTAGGTTCTTGTGCGGGAGCGGTTCCGTATGTCGAAACTTGGCCGCAAGTTCCTGGGGTTGTCAGGCGTTCCATCGTATCGCCACACGTAGCCGATGGTAATGTCCGTGGCCCCCAGGAACCACTGCACCACAACATAAAGGACGACCACCAGCGAGGCGGCGGCAATGTTTGCGAGGAAGCCCGCCGCGAAAGCACCCCAGAAACCCACCATTGCACGCCCCTTCGTCCGAAGTTCGTTGCGTGGACCGCCGCCTCTGCGGCCGCGTCTTTTCGCTCGCCACGATATTACAATCTATTTTAGTGTAGCGCTGTGTCAAAGTTGCGGCGTCCATTTCTTTCGGAGGTCGATGGGGACAGGCACCTCGCTGTCCGGTTTTTCCGGCAGAAAACGATGGTCATGGTTGTGGGTCATTCTTAGCGCCCTTCAACCCCAAAATAATACTTGACGAAATATGGTAAATTTACCATTGATCCAGGTGCGATTGCAGTCGGCACGCGCACTGGACGGGGAGGACTGAAAAATGGTCGAGACATTCCACAAGAGCAGCGGGAACGTGTTTGAAGATATCGGCTTCACGCCCGCCGAGGCAGCGGAACTGACTGCGAAGAGCATGCTCATCACCGCTATTGTAGAGACTATCGAGAAGCGCAAACTCACCCAGAAGGAGGCCGCGCGACGTTGCGGCACCGACCAGCCTACGCTTTCCAAAGTCCTTCGTGGCCGCATGGAAAGCGTGACCATCGATCGGCTCACCGCCTGGCTTACGGCGCTTGGTCGCACTGTCGAAATCCATGTTCGCCCTTACGACGCCAAAGCAAAAACCGGGTACCTCGTCGCCGCGCCTTAGCGGAAGCGCCCCATTCCGGGCCACTCGGCCAAGCCGTATCTTAGCGCTTATGGGTGTTGAGACCATGCGGCTCGTCTCCAAGATGTTCCGGTCCGCGCCAGCCCTCCAAAGACGCCGTTGGGGCACGCAAATACTCCACTACAGGGAAATTCCTTGGCAAACTAAACGTAAGCTTATAGGCTAGAATCGGGTGTGCGGTCGCCCGAACGGACCGGGCGGTCAAATTGTGCCGCTCGGCCTGACCTTTCCTTTCGGGACATCGCAGACCGAGGGAGTCGAGCAGTTAAGGAGTCGAGGAGTCGAAGAGTTGAACGGCAGAAGACAAGAGTTGACACAAAGTCCCAGTCACAGTCCGAGAAACGCCGGTTGGCTTCTCAACTCCTCAACTTCTCGACTCTTGGACTGCAGTATCGAGCAAACAAAGCGAGAATGTCTATGAAAACAAAGGACGAGGCTAAGAAAGTCGAGCAGTTAAGGAGTCGAGGAGTCGAAGAGTTGAACGGCAGAAGACAAGAGTTGACACAAAGTCCCAGTCACAGTCCGAGAAACGCCGGTTGGCTTCTCAACTCCTCAACTTCTCGACTCTTGGACTGCAGTATCGAGCGAACAAAGCGAGAATGTCTATGAAAACAAAGGACGAGGCCAAGAAAGTCGAGGAGTTAAGGAGTCGAGGAGTCGAAGAGTCGAACGGCACAAGACAAGAGTTGACACAAAGTCCCAGTCACAGTCCGAGAAACGCTGGTTGGCTTCTCAACTCCTCAACTTCTCGACTCTTGGACTGCAGTATCGAGCTAACAAAGTGAGAATGTCTATGAAAACAAAGGACGAGGCTAAGAAAGTCGAGAAGTTAAGGAGTCGAGGAGTCGAAGAGTCGAACGGCAGAAGACAAGAGTTGACACAAAGTCCCAGTCACAGTCCGAGAAACGCCGGTTGGCTTCTCAACTCCTCAACTTCTCGACTCTTGGACTGCAGTATCGAGCTAACAAAGTGAGAATGTCTATGAAAACAAAGGACAATGACAATGTGTCGCTGGGTAAATCCCTGTGCTCGACTTCCCCGCGCGGCGCGGCAATGGCCAGAGGCGCCTGCCAAAGACACGCCGCGAGGAAGGGCCGCAGAGGAGGGCAAAATGCGCCCACCTCTGCGCTACCTGACTCAAAAATCGACGAGCGATCCGGGAATGTGTATGAAAACAAAGAACAATGACAATATGTCGCGGGATCAACCCCTGTGCTCGACTTCCCTCCGCGGCGCGGCAATGGCCAGAGGTCCCTGCCAAAGACACGCCGCGACGAAGGGCCGCAGAGGAGGGCAAAATGCGCCCACCTCTGCGCTACTTCACTCGAAAAATCGACGAGCGATCCGGGAATGTGTATGAAAACAAATGACAAGGACAATTTGTCAGTGCTCAGGACGACAGCCGTACTTTGAGAGACGACCGAGGGGAGGAGATATTGTGAAGAGACATGATGCCTTATTTGCGATGGCCTTACTTATAATTGCTGCGCTGGTTATCGTTCGCTCTCCGCGCATTCGCGCCTCCGAAGATGAGCCCGACATGTCAGCCCTCTTCGACAAGCGGGACGTCATGATACCCATGCGCGACGGGATCAAACTGCACACCGAGATCTACACCCCCAAGCACCAGGACGGACCGCTGCCGTTCATCTTTGAGCGCACCCCCTACGGTTTGCACGACGATTCCAAAGGCTACACCATGAAGTTCCGCATATACCAGGAACTCGTCGCGGAGGGCTTCATTTTCGTCTTCCAGGACATCCGCGGCCGGTATGGCTCCGAAGGCCAATTTGTGATGTTTCGCGACCCGCGAGATAAGAACGACCCGCGCGCGATCGACGAAGGGTCTGACACCAACGACACCGTCCAATGGCTGCTTAAGAACGTCCCGAACAATAACGGCAAAGTCGGTATCCTCGGGATTTCTTATGGCGGCTGGCTCACCACCATGGCCCTGCTCGACCCCGACCCGGCCATCAAGGCGGCTTCTGAACAGGCTTCGCCCGCCGATCAGTTCCTGGGCGACGACTTTCACCATAACGGCGCCTTTCGTTTGAGCTACGGATTTGAGTACTCGACCGAAATGGAGACCGGGAAAGAGAACTACTCCTTCAAGTTCGATCGCTTCGACACTTATGACTGGTACTTGAACGAGTTGGGGCCTCTCAGCAACGGCAACGCGAAGTACCTAGAGGGCCGGGTGCCGACCTGGAACGACTTCATCAACCATCCCAACTACGACGAGTTCTGGCAGAAGCAGGCCTTCGCGCCTTATTTGAAGTCGCTCCGGTTGAAGGTGCCCAACTTGAATGTGACCGGTTGGTGGGATCAGGAAGACTTTTACGGCCCTAACAAGATTTACGAACTCCTGGAGAAGAATGACACGGACCACATGAATTACCTTGTCGCCGGTCCCTGGAATCACGGCGGCTGGGCCGGGCGCGACGGAAGCCACCTGGGCAAAATCCAGTTTGGAAGCGACACCAGCAAATATTTCCGGGAGAATATCGAGCGCCCCTGGTTCAGCTATTGGCTGAAAGGGAAAGGCGAACTTCCGCTGCGCGAAGCGATCACGTTCGAGACCGGGTCCAACGCGTGGATTAAGTACGATCAGTGGCCGCCGCAGCAAGGCATTTCCGGCCGCAAGCTTTATTTGCAGCCGGGTAGCCGACTCTCCTTCAGCGCGCCGGCGGAAACAGGCGATAGGGAGTACGACGCCTATGTTTCCGATCCCGCCCACCCGGTGCCGTACCGCCATCGGCCGATCGGCCATACTTACGGCGTGGTGCCGGGTTGGGGGACCTGGCTAGTTGAGGATCAGCGATTCGTTTACCTGCGTCCGGACGTAGCTTCCTGGCAAACGGCAGTCTTAGACAAGAACCTCACCGTGACCGGCGACATCGTCGCCCATCTCTTCGCCTCGAGCACCGGGTCCGACTCCGACTGGATCGTGAAGTTGATCGATGTGTACCCGCAGGATTATCCGAGCGACCCGGCGATGGGCGGTTATCAGATGATGGTTGCCGATGAAGTGTTCCGCGCCCGCTTCCGCAAGAGTTTCGAGCGCCCGCAGGCCGTCGAGCCCGGGAAGGCGACCGAGTACACCATCGACTTGC
Organism: uncultured Acidobacteriota bacterium; assembly: GCA_963842495.1. GTDB lineage: Bacteria > Acidobacteriota > Terriglobia > UBA7540 > UBA7540 > CAVROP01. Next base: position 2,822 of record CAWJHY010000075.1, on the reverse strand, counting down.
GCACCAACGATCACACGTTCTTAAGCGGCCACCAGATCATGGTCCAGGTGCAGAGCACATGGTTTCCGGTGATCGACCGCAATCCGCAGAAGTTTGTCCCTAATATTTACAAGGCAAGCCCCGAAGATTACCAGATCGCGACGCAGCGCGTGTACCACTCGAAAGGGTTCGCGTCGTATATCGATCTGCCAGTGAAGACCGAGTAGCCCGCGGCGCCGCTTGAATTTTGAATCTTGAATTGGAAATGCTGCCGAGGGCCGTACTGCGCTGCTGCCCGCACTTTCTTCAGAACCGCAGACCGAAAACCATGCCTCGCTGCCTGCTACAATAGTCGCATGCTGAACATTCGAAACGCCGGCGCCCACGACATTCCGCTTCTCCTTGAATTCATCCGAGAGCTTGCCGAATATGAGAAAGCCCCGGAGCAGGCGGTGGCCACCGCAGAAGATTTGCGTCGCGACGGATTCACTGGCAGTCCCAAGTTCCGCGTGCTCATCGCCGAATGGCAGGGCGAGCCCGCCGCGTTTGCGCTCTTCTTCTATCACTATTCCACCTGGACCGGCCATCCGACGTTGTTTCTCGAGGACCTCTTTGTTCGCCCGCGATTTCGCGGCAAAGGGATCGGCAAAGCGCTGCTGTGGCGCTTGGCGAAAACGGCCGTGGAGGAAGGCTGCGCGCGATTCGAGTGGCAAGTTCTCGACTGGAACACTCCTTCCCTCGAGTTCTACCAAACGCTCGGGGCCAAGGTCATGAAGGAATGGCTCACCATGCGCGTGAGCGGAGAGGAACTGGTGCGGCTCGCCGGCGCCGAAAAGATAACCCCTTGAAGCGCTAAATTGTCCCCCCAACTACCATCAATCTTTTCGGGTCCTTGGCGCATCACTATAAAGGGAGGTCATTTTCTTTCATGACACGATTTGTCACTGACTACCTGGGGCAGGGGCAGCAAGAACTGTCTCAATTGTTAAATGAGCTTCAAGCTGAACTGCAAGTGCTCAACCTGGCGCGCGATTTGAAATCAACGGCGGCGCGCCTGGCGGTGTTATCCAGGAAGATTACACTGGCCCTTCATCATCACATCCTCCAGCAGGAGCAGATCCTCTTTCCCGCCCTCGAGGGACACATGCAGGGCATTGCCGCAACCCTGGAACGCATGCGACGCGAGAACGAAACGGGTGAAGTTGCGGAGAAGGCGTTTTTCGAGTGCGTCGAGCAGTGGGTGAAAAGCGGCAAGAACCGCCAGGAAGTTATGAAGCGGGGCCGCAGCTACGTTCAGTGGGTGCGCGCGCACCTGTTGAAGGAAAACGGGCGGCTTTTCCCGCTGGTCGAGCGCGGCCTCGATCCGGAAACTCAACAGAAGGTTCGCCGGGCGATGGAAGAACTGAGCCAGGAAACATCTTCTCCCCTCTCGGAGGGAACAGTGTCGGGACAGGCTTAGAAAGCGGGCAGCACTCAGCCGTCCGCTCTCGGCTTTCACCCGTGAGGCGGAAAGTCCTTGCCGCCGGGGCTCTATCCTTACGCCTTGCCGGCTGCAAGTTGAGGTTTGTTCGTATCCTGCCATTTATCGAACTTCGTAGCGCCCGCCCACTGTTCGGCGCTCCAAAGTTACATTCCAAAGGTATGGTGCGCGGATTGGATTTCGTGTAAGGTAAGGTGATTCCACCAGGAGGTGACCCTTGTCAACGGTACTCGAGGCCGCGCCGGTCGTGGCAGAACCAACCCGCACCCGCCAGCCCGCGGTGCGCAACGTCGCCGTGGACGCATACCGCGGCCTCGTGATGCTGCTGATGATGGGTGAAGTGCTGCAGTTCTCTCGCATCTCAGAAGCTTTTCCGGCGAGCTGGTTCTGGAAAATCCTGGCCTTTAACCAGACGCACGCCGAATGGGCGGGCTGCTCCCTGCACGACCTGATCCAGCCGGGGTTTTCGTTCCTGGTGGGCGTAGCACTGCCTTACTCGATTGCCAGCCGCCTGGCGAAAGGCGCGACCTTCGGCAAGCTGTTGGCACACACGGTTTGGCGAGCGCTGGTGCTCATCGCGCTGGGCATCTTCCTGCGGTCCATGAGCAGCCCGCAAACCAACTTCACCTTCGAAGACACGCTCACCCAGATCGGACTCGGCTACGTGTTTTTGTTTCTGCTCGGGTTCCGTTCCCGGCGCTTTCAATGGAGCGCGCTTGCTGCGATTTTGTTCGGCTATTGGCTGGCTTGGGCACTTTATCCCGCGGCGGGCCCGGGATTCAACTGGCAGGCTGTCGGAGTTCCGGCGAATTGGACTCATTTCTACACCGGGTTCGCCGCCCACTGGAACAAGAACAGCAACTTGGGGCAAGCCGTTGATCTTTGGTTTCTCAACCTGTTCCCGCGCCCCAAGCCGTTTGCTTATAACGACGGCGGATACTTGACGCTCAGCTTCATTCCTACCCTGGGGACCATGATTCTGGGCTTGATTGCCGGCCAATGGTTGCGCGCTTCCGCGCCTCGCATTCCCATGAAACGGCTGTTGCTCGCCGGCGTCATCGGCATCGCGGCGGGCCTGTTGCTGCACGTCACCGGCATCTGCCCGGTGGTGAAGCGCATCTGGACGCCCAGTTGGACGCTCTTCAGCGGGGGAGCTTGTTTCCTGTTTCTGGCGGGATTCAGTTGGGTGATCGAGGTAAAAGGCTACAAAAAGTGGTCGTTTTTCCTTGTGGTCGTTGGCATGAACTCAATCGCCGCCTACCTCATCGCGCACCTGTTTGAGGATTTCATCGTCAGTTCTTTCCACATCAACCTGGGCCAGCACGTTTTCCAGATTTTCGGGACGGCGCTCGAGCCGCTGACG
>CAWJHY010000074.1:0-66038 GCA_963842495.1 uncultured Acidobacteriota bacterium | reverse complement strand
TAATGACAGAGCTCTAAGGGGGAGCAGCAAATGCTGAATAAACTGGAAACGGTCCAGGCCACCCGGCGAGAGTTCCTGGGTGCGGCTGCCTTGACGGCCGCACAGTACAAACGGGTTCTCGGCGCGAATGACCGTATCGGCATCGGGTTCATCGGGTTCGGGTTGATCGGCAAACAGCACGTCACCGATTTCAAAAAGTTCGGCGATGTCGATCTGGTGGGTCTTTCGGATGTCTACAAGCCTCGCCTGGAGGAAGGTCTCCAGTACATCGGAAATCCCCGTGCGAAAGGGTACAGCGATTTCCGCAGGATGTACGAGAACAAAGACATCCAAGGGGTCGTTGTGGCCACGCCGGACCACTGGCACGCGCTGCTCACCATCATGGCCTGCGCGGCGGGCAAGGACGTGTATGTCGAAAAGCCGATGACCCTGTTCATCGACGAAGGCAAGTGGATGATCCAGGCAGCGCGCAAATACAACCGCATCGTGGTTGTGGGCACGCAGCGGCGGCATGGCAAAGGTGTTGCCGAGGCCAAGAAAGTCATCGAAAACGGCCAGCTTGGGAAGATCCATTCCATCCGGATCGCCTCGTACCGCAATATTTATCCCGGATTCGGCAAGACGCCTATCGAAGATCCGCCGCCCGAGATCGACTACGACATGTGGCTCGGTCCCGCCCCCAAGAAGCCGTACCAGAGGCACCGCGCCATGTACCATTTCCGCTGGTTCTGGGACTATTCCGGCGGCCAAATGACCAACCTGGGGGCCCATCTGCTAGACCAGGTGCTGTGGTGCATGAACGTGAAGGGTCCGACGCTGGTGATGTCCACCGGCGGCCGGTTCGCGCTCGAAGACGACGGCGAGACGCCGGATACCCAGGATGCCATATGGCAGTTTCCGGGCGGTTTCACCGTGAATGTTGCCATCCGCGAAGCCAACGCCTTGCGCGGCGATCCCGCCACGCGCGGGCAGGTCTACCTGGGGACCAAGGGTAGCCTGGTGCTTGCCGGCGGCTACGAGGTCATCCCGGAGAACAAGATCGATCCGGTCAACGACATCCCGCCTTTTATGGGACAGCCCATCGGCGGTCCGGTCTATAGCGATGTGAAGCCGACGCCGTGGATTCAGGGTTCCAAGGGAGGAGTCGAGTCCGACGCCCGCTACGGCACCGGTGGGGAAGACACCATGGCCATGAACGAACGCGACTGGCTGAGCAGCATGCGGACTCGCAAGCGCCCCCTATGCGAAGTGGAAGACGGCCACAAGGTGGCAGTGGTATGCAACTTGGCTAACATGTCCCTGCGGCTCGGGCGCGCCATCCAATGGGATCCGGATAAGGAGCAGGTGATCGGCGATAAAGAAGCCGCCGCCATGTGCTACAGACCTTATCGCGCCCCCTGGGACGGCGTTCTCAAGAGCCTAGTGGAGGTCTAATCGAGTTGGGAGGAATCATGACACGGAGAGATATCCTGGCGCTCGCCAGCTCAGCACCCGCTTGGCTCCGCTCCATTTCAACTGCCGCGCTCGCGCCGGACAATCTGCTGCGCATGGGCGGAACGCCAAGCGCGTTCATGCTGCGCATCCAGGCGAGCCGTGCCGGCGGGCAGCCGTTCGACATGATCGAACACTGCCATAACCTCGGACTGGCGGGCGTGCAGATGAACCCTCCGTCCATGGATCCGGATGCGATCAAAAAGTTCCGGTCGCGGATCGAAACGTACAACATGTCTCTCGTCTGCGATCCGCGGTTGCCACATCAGAAGAGCGATCTGGATGCGTTCGAGACTGAAGTGAAGGCCTACAAGGAAGCGGGAGCGGTCGCATTCCACGCCGCGCTGACCGGACGCCGGTACGAAGACTTCGACAGCTTCGGGCCCTGGAAGACCATGTTCGAGGGCGTCAAGGCTTCGGTCCAACTGGCGGAGCCGGTCCTCGAGAAGTACCAGATGCGCCTGGGGATCGAGAACCACAAAGGATTCCGGTCCGCCGAGCAGGCCGCATGGCTGAAGCGCCTGGGCAGCGAGTACGTTGGGGTGTGCTTCGATTTCGGCAATAATATTTCACTCTGCGAAGACCCCATGGACAGCCTGCGGACGCTTCTGCCCTACGCCTTCTTCACCCACATCAAGGACATGGCGGTGGAAGAGTATGAGGACGGCTTTCTGCTCTCCGAGGTCCCGATGGGCGAGGGAATACTCGACCTTAAGGAGATGGTGCGGCTCCTGCGTCAGAAGGACCCGAACATGATCTTCGAGCTGGAGATGATCACACGCGAGCCGCTGAAAATCCCAGTGTTTACGACCAAGTACTGGGCCACCTTTGACGATTCCTACAGCCCGCTGCCTGGACGAGATCTGGCTAAGACGCTGGCGCTCGTGCGCAAGAACAAACCGAAGGCGCCTCTGCCGCGCATCGCCGGCCTAAGCCCCGAAGCGCAGATCAAACTCGAAGATGAGTGCAACCTGAAGTGCCTCGCCTGGGCGCGTAAGAACCTCGCTCTCTAAACGTGCCGTTCCAGCCGGGAACGTCCGCGCGGAGTGGAAGAGCCGTTCAGTCTTCAATTGACAGTTTATGGGGGCAAGCGGAGCATCGACTCCGTCAACTGCGGAGTAGCCGCAGGGGCATCCAACGCAGGCTGGGACGAAAGGTGGTCGCGGAGCAAGAGGTGCCTTTCGCGGAAATGGCGCCGCGCCCGGCGTCCCCACCCGCGCACGAAGTAATAGTTGAGCGTGCCGCCCATGACCGAGCCCAGTAACGGCACCAGGCGGACGAGTCCGTTTTCCGCAATCTCGCCGCCGGCTTGAATGGCGATGCGTTCCACGATGCGGGGTACGAACCGTTCGATAAACTGTTTGCGCACCAGGTCCTTCCCCATATCGACGCCCGCCGCGCTGGCGGCCGCCAGCAACAGATCGGCCTTGTCGTCCTCGCTGGCATATTCGAAACCGTGTATCAAACTCAGCTTCTGAATCATGCGCCAGGTGATGCCGCCCAGAAAACCAACATCGGGGAGAACCGACAGCACACCGCCCAAGCCCGTTCCCGCCCCTTCCAGCATCGCCATCTTCATCGAAGCGCGAATGGTCTTATCGGCAAGATAATCTACGACCGGCAGCGGTAAGGTGTTCATTGCGCGGAAGGAAGCGATGGGCAGTCCATAAGCGCGGCGGAGATGGTGCAAGAACTTATCGGGATTCACACCTACGCCGCGATAGGCGCGGAGCAGGCCCGCCTTCATTCCCTGCTCGACCCTGCGCCGGACCCAGGATTTACTTGAAGGCGCCATGTTGCCTTCGATGCCTTACCGGCCGAATAGGATGCTGAAGAGACGCTCGTGTGTTCGCCTTCTGCAAGTACACTTTACTCCGCATAGCGGCCGGCTGATCAAGCAGCCGGTTTCACACAAAGCCGCAAAGAGCGTCCAGATCGCATAGAAACGAACCTTACTCTCGGTGCGCGAGGGCCAGGACGGCGTAAGCCGTGGCGGCATCACTCATGAAGCGGCCTGTGTAGGAAGCGAGGTCACGTTGCTTATTCAGCGAATAAGCCAGCCAACGGCCGTCCGTCTTTTCTTGATTCTGCACCAGCCATGTCAGGCCCTTTTCTAGCTCGGGCTGGTCGCGGTTCATGCCAGCCTCCTCGAGCGTCAGCGTAACGACTGCGGTGGCATAGCCGTCGCTCTTGGTTTCGAGAGGCGTGTGGTCATGACGCTTCCAATCCCCTACAAATGCCGACAAGCTGAAGCCTCCGTCGGCCTGCTGCTTGCCCAGGGCCTCATCCATGATGGACTTCTGTTGTTCAGGCGTCAGCAGTCCCGGCACCTTCGTCGACGCCCAGACCAGAAGCACGCGATCAATCAGCTTTTGCGATTCGAGCCCCTCAACGAGATAGTCACGAAGCAATTTCACCTTGTCTTGAATCTGCGGGGAGTATTGATAGCCGCCGGGTGCGCTTCCCGCGGCAATCGCGGCCAGAACCGCGCCGTAGTATTGGGAATCACCCTCCCAAGGGGAGTTGTGGAACTGTAGCCAGGACCAGGCGCCTTTGGCTTCACCCGTCTTCAGTTGCTCTGCCCACATGTTCTCGAGCGCCAGATGCGTGTCGCCGCTCAACTTGCCGGTGGGCGCATCGTAACCGACCAGAATCAGAGCGTTGAGAACGGATTCAGTTCCCCGTGATTCCGCCGTTTTGGGGAACCCTCGCTTGGCGTCGGGATAAAAGGGCTCGGCCTCCTTCCACATTCGAACCCGCTTCGTAACGTTATCCAGAAGCCGGCGCTCCACTGGTGAGACGCCCTGCTCACCGAGCGTCGCCCGGAGCGCGGGCCGCGCCATCGCATAAGGCACCACCGTGTGGCAGGAGACGCAGAAGGTTCCATGGTCACGAGCTGCGACGTCCCAGCCCATCCACCAGGTCATTCGTCCATCGAGGTAGCCGGCGGCCGCCTTGGAACTCCAGGAGGCGGAGTTGGCAGTGGGGGAAGGGCCATCCGTGGCGAGCATGGTCACAGCGAGCCAGGCGACGGAGATGCAGATTGCGAATGTAACTGCCCTCATGAAGATTCTTCCCCCTCAGATCTTTGCCCCTGCGCTAAGTATAAAGCCATTGGGCCTTCATTCACAATTCCTACGGCGGTCCGCGAGTCCATGGAGGTTTGCTGTACACTCATAACCATGAGCATCAAAACCCTGAGTAGCCGCGAAGTGTACCGCAACGCCTGGCTGCGCGTCCGTGAGGACGAGGTGGAGCGCAGCAACGGCGTCCACGGCATCTATGGCGTGGTGGATAAAGACGACTGTGCCATCATCCTGCCCATTCAAGGCGAAACCATCTACCTTATCGAACAGTTTCGCTACACCGTGCAGGAACGCTGCCTGGAGTTGCCCCAAGGGGGTTGGGAAACCGCAGGAGTCGACCCCGAGGAACTGGCACGGGGTGAGCTGCGGGAAGAAACGGGCCTGGCCGCCCAAAGCATGACCCGACTCGGGGCGCTTTGGATCGCTTACGGCTTCACCCACCAGAAGCAGCATGTATTCCTCGCTACCGGACTGTCGCCCGCCCAAGCCGATCCTGACCCCGAAGAGCACGATCTGATTCTGCGAGCGGTCTCGATTCGCCAGTTTGAGGGCATGATGCTCAACGGCGCCATCCGCGATTGCAGCACCCTCGCCGCCTGGGGCCTCTACAAGCTTTGGATGGAACGACGGGGGGATTGCATCAGATAGGGGCGACCCTTGGGCAGCCACAAGGGCTGCCCAGGCAACGGACGCGCCGAGACAAATTTCCGGAACCCACATTGGTGTGTCGGCGTATTACTCATCGGGGCATTGTGGTGCGGGCGTCCCGCCCGCGGTAACTGGCTCTCACAACGCTGCGTCTAACGCGGTAAGGAGGTAGTCTATGGGGTTCTTGGCCGCTCAGCTCAGACAGGTGCTCAGGAGACTCGGGCGCGCGCCCTTTTTCACAGTCGTCACGCTGCTGACGCTGGCGGTCGGCATTGGCGCGAACACTGCGATTTTCAGTGTGCTCGAGGGTGTTTTGCTCAAGCCCTTGCCTTACCCTCACCCTGAGGAATTGGTCGCCGTCTGGCTGACTGCTCCGGGCATCAACATCAAGGATTTGAACCTATCTCCCTCAACCTACTTCATTTTTCGCGAGCAGAGCCGCGCGTTCCAGGATATCGGCGTCACTACGGGCTACGCGCTGAACGTCACCGGCCTGGGGGAGCCGGAGCATGTGGCGGGCCTCGCAGTCACCGACGGCGTGCTTCCAATTCTCGGCGTCACGCCGATGCTTGGGCGCTTGTTTTCAAGGGGGGATGATTCACCGGGCGCCGCGGACACCGTGATCGTGACTTACGGCTACTGGCGCCGCAAGTTTGGCGGCGACCGCGCGGTCATTGGGAAGACCATAACAGTGGACGGCAAACTTCGTCAGATCATCGGCGTCCTACCGCAGGATTTCCGTTTTGAAGACTGGACTGACTTGGCCCTGATTGTGCCGTTGCAGTTTGACCGCGCCAAGACCACTTTGGGCCAATACAGCTATGACGGCATCGCAAGGCTCAAGCCGGGAGTGACCTTAGCGCAGGCTAGCGCTGACGTGACTCGCATGCTCCCCAGCGTAGGACGGAGCTTTCCGCCCCCGCCGGGTTTCAGCCTGAAGATGTTCGAGGGCATAAAAATTGGGCCGAACCTTCGTACGCTGAAGCAGCATGTGGTGGGCGACGTCGGCAAGGTCCTGTGGGTTCTGATGGGCGGTCTCGGGCTGGTGCTGCTCATTGCCTGCGCAAACGTGGCCAACTTGCTGCTGGTGCGGGCCGAAGGACGTGAGCAAGAACTCTCTATCCGCGCTGCGCTGGGCGCGAGCCGTGCCCGCATTGCGGCGGAGTTGTTTCTCGACAGTTTGGTCCTGGCGCTGCTCGGCAGTTTGCTAGGTCTGGGGCTGGCCTACGGAGCGTTGCGGGGACTGGTCGCCATGGCGCCGGCGGGCCTGCCTCGCGTGGGTGAAATCGGCATTGACGGCACCGTGGTGCTGTTCACTTTGGCGCTGGCGTTCTTCTCGAGCCTGCTTTTCGGTTCCATCCCCGTTTTCAAATACTCGGGCGCGCATTTAGGAACTGGTTTGCGCGAGGGCGGACGATCGCTGAGCGAAAGCCGGCAGCGGCACCGCTCACGCAGTTTCCTGGTGGTCGCCCAAGTGGCGCTGGCGCTGGTTCTGCTAATCGGTTCCGGCTTGATGATCCGCACTTTCCGCGCCTTGACTGGAGTTGACCCGGGTTTCGTTGCTCCTTCGCAGCTTCAGACGTTTCAAATCGACATTCCGGATACACTGGTCAAGGAACCCGAGCGGGTGACCCGGCTTCAGGAAGAGATTTTGCGTAAGGTCGAGGCTATTCCGGGAGTTGCCTCCGCCGGCCTCTCCATGAGCGTTCCCTTGGATGGTAATGAATGGGGCGACCCAATCTACGTGAAGGACCACGTCTACTCTTCGGGCGAGATGCAACTCCACAGGTTCAGGTTCGCCGCGCCGGGCTTCTTCAAAACCCTTGGCACGCCGCTTCTCGCGGGGCGCGATTTCACCTGGGATGATACTTACAATAAGCGCCCGGTTGTCATCGTTTCCGAGAAAGTGGCGCGGGAATACTGGCCCGACCCCACGAGGGCTCTTGGCAAGCAAATCCGCGTGGCTACGAAGGATGACTGGCGCGAGATTGTCGGGGTGGTCGGTAACACCCGAGATGACGGCATGGATAAAGACGCGCCCAAGTCGGTTTATTGGCCTATGCTTCTTGCGCACTTCGAGGGCAACGATGTCGATGTGCGCCGCTTTGTGACCTTCTCGATTCGCAGCCCGCGAGCGGGCTCGGAAAGTCTGATGAACGAGATGCGGCGGGCGGTATGGTCTGTGGATCCGAATCTCCCCTTGTCCGATGTCCGCACCTTGGATTATCTCTACCGGCGATCCATGGCGCGGACTTCCTTTACGCTCGTGATGCTGGGCCTTGCAGGTGGAATGGCTCTCCTGCTGGGCGTCGTAGGCCTCTACGGCGTGATTGCCTATTCGGTGTCGAAGCGCCGGCGGGAGATCGGAATTCGTATGGCGCTTGGGGCGCATAGTCAGCAACTGACGGGAATGTTCGTCCGCCACGCGTTGCTGCTAACCGGCGTCGGCGTGGTCTGCGGGTTGGCTGCCGCACCCGCCCTGACGCGCCTGATGTCATCACTGCTATTTGGAGTAAAGTCCGTTGACCCGGCAACCTACGTCGCGGTGTCGCTGGGACTGGTCGCGACGGCCGCGCTCGCTGCTTATCTCCCTGCGCGCCGCGCCGCCGGTGTAAACCCCGTAGAGTCCCTGCGGGCGGAGTGATGGGTTGTAGGGGCAGCCCTTGTGGCTGCCCCAGGGCGGCGACCAGGGCCGCCCCTACAACTCGTGCCACGTTGAGTTTTTTCCTACCACGCTGAGCCCCATCAGCGGTATTCTCGTCTGCTCTGAAAATCGTGGCGCGGGCGTCCCGCCCGCTGTCGCGCGGGCATTCCTTCGCTGCGCTCAGGACAGGCTCTGCCCGCGCGCGGGAGCGGGACGCTCCCGCGACCGCGGGCGAGACGCCCGCGCCACATCCGTCCGCCGCCGGGCGGTTTTCATGGCTTCTGGGGGCCTGTCAGCCGACGAGTATGCCAAGCTGCATTAAACAACTTCTTAGAATCGACTTGAGGGGGTGGAGAATGGCGAGTGGTTTTAATCGAAGGGACTTTCTAAAGACGGGCAGTGCAGTGACCGCCGGGAGCTTCATTGCCGATGGATTGAAGACCCATCTGCTGGCGGCTGAGGAGAAGCCTGCCGCGCCTGTCGCCGCTAACGATCAGATTCAACTGGCTCTTATTGGCGCGGGCGGCCAGGGCATGGGAGACACCCGGACGGCGCTGCTGGTGCCGGGCGTGAAACTGGTGGCGGTGGCGGATTGTTACGACGGCCGCCTGGCGCACGCCAAAGAGTTATGGGGCAACGATATCTTCACGACGCGCGACTACAAGGAGATTCTCTCCCGCTCGGACGTGGATGCCATCCTGATCGGCACTCCCGATCACTGGCACAAACAGGCGGCGGTCGACTCGATGAACGCGGGCAAAGACGTCTATTGCGAGAAGCCCATGATACACGCCTACTCGGATGGTCCGGAGCTAATTGCCACGGCGAAGAAGACGCAACGCATTATTCAGATTGGCAGCCAGCGGGTCAGTTCCCTGATTTACAAAAAGGCGCAGGAGATCGTGCAGTCGGGAAGGATTGGGCACATCACCGCCATCAGCGCCTGGTGGGACCGCAACTCGGCCATCGGCGCCTGGGATTATTCCATCGCCCCGGACGCTTCCGAGCAGACCATCGAATGGCCGCGCTTCCTCGGCACGGCGCCCAAAATCCCCTTCAATCCGGAGCACTTCTTCCAGTGGCGAAAGTGGAAGGCTTATGGCACCGGTGTGGCAGGCGACCTCTTCGTTCATCTTTTCAGCGGAACGCATTTCGTGACTCAAACCACGGGCCCCAATCGCGCCATGGCCACCGGCGGCCTGCGATTCTGGAAGGACGGCCGCGACGTTCCCGATGTGCTTCTGGGGTTGTTCGATTATCCGCAGGGATTCAACCTGGCGCTGCGAGTCAACTTTGCCTGCGGCGGCAGCGAGAGCGAAGGATTTGTGTTCAACGGTACGGAAGGCTCGATGACCATTGGCGATGGCGTCACACTGTATCGAGTACCGCGCGAGACCGAGCCGGGCTATAACATCGAGACTTTCACCACGGCGATGCAGGATAAATTCCTCGAGGAGTATCGCAAAAAGTATCCGCTGACGCAGCCCTCGGCCGGGTACTCTGCCGTGGAGAAATTCTCCGTGCCGGATGGGTATAGTGACAGCTACGATCACTTCAAGAACTTCTTTGCGGCGGTTCGATCGCGCCAACCGGTGGTGGAAGACGCAGTTTTCGGATTCCGTGCGGCCGGCGCCGCGCTGCTGAGCAATCTGAGTTACGAGCGCGGGGCCGCGGTTCGCTGGGATCCGGACGGCATGAAGCTGCTGTGATTGTCGATGGACGATTGACGATGGTCGATGGACGATCGACGATGGTCGATGGCGAGGGAAGGTGACCCCTCGCCCGTCATGCTCCGGCTGACGCAAACGGCCGAGCATGACACCCTCCCCGATTTCTGGGGTCCGATGGACCCCATCGGGGTCCAGAAATCGGACTCCCCAAGGGAGAGGGCTGTCGGTGCTGCTGAGTCGAGCCTCAGCTACCGAGGGTCGGTGATGGTTACGACCTGACTGAGGGGCGTGGTTTGTGAGCTCCCACCCACAAGTACTTTGTACTCTCCCGGCGCAAGTTCCCATTTTCCCTTATCGGCATTGAAGATCGACAGGTACTTGGGTTCGACGGCCAGACTCACCGCCTTGGATTCACCGGGCGCCAGAGAAACCTTCTGCCACCCTACCAGCCGCTTGAACGGTTCGCCCGCGCTGGAGGGCAAGGTGGCGTAGACCTGTGCGACCTCTGCCCCGGCGCGCGAGCCTGTGTTGGCGACCCTGAAGCGCACCTGCAATTGCGCACCTTGGGTCAATTCCAGGGCGGAGTAAGAGAACGATGTGTAGGATAGGCCGAAGCCAAAGGGGAAGAGAGGCTCTTTGCCTTCCGCTTCGAACCACTTGTAGCCGACTTTCAAGCCTTCGGTGTAGTTGATATCAAAGGGCGTCTTCTGCTCCTTGGGCTCGCCGCCCGCCGGCCCCGGCAGCATCCCTGCAATGTTCGCATGGGGAAGGTCGGTTTCGCTTTTGGGGAAAGTAACAGGCAGCTTGCCGGAAGGGTTCACATCGCCAAACAGTACGCGCGCCACTGCCTCGCCTCCACGAATCCCCGGATACCAGGCCTCGAGGACCGCGCTCACTTTTTCGAGCCAGGGCATGGTCACTGGACCGCCGGTTTCCAGCACCACAATCGCGTGCGGGTTCGCGGCCGCCACCGCGTTCACCAGTTCATCCTGGTTAGCGGGCAGGGAAAGATTCGGCACGTCACGGCCTTCCGAGGTGTGTTGCCAGACGAAGACGATGGCGATCTCGGAGGCGCCGGCCACTTTCGCTGCGGCTGCCGGGTCGGTTCCGGGGTCATAAACCACTTGGGCGTCAGGGGCGCGGGCCTTGAGCGCCCGCAACGGAGAAGAGGGATGCCAGACAGGCCAGCGATTTCCCGGGACGGCATTGCCACCTGCGGCAGCGACCTGGTCGGAACCCGAGCCGGAAAGCACTCCTACGTCGGCGTGCGCCCCGATCACAGCCAGCGACTTGACGGCGGAAGCTTCAAGCGGCAACTGCCGGTTGTCGTTCTTAAGCAACACCATGCCGCGCTCTGCCGCGCGCTGAGCGACCTCCGCGCCGGTAAAGGGATTAACGGGGCGGGCAACGGGTGGATTATCAAAGGCGCCGAGAGCGAACTCCGTCCGCAGGATGCGATGAACCATCTCGTCCAAGCGTGAAACGGGGACCTCTCCTTTTCCCACCGCCGCCTTCAGCGGGTCGCCAAAATAGCGGCCGCTGGGCATTTCCTGGTCGAGGCCGGCGAGCGCAGATTTGACGGTACTATGGGCAGCGCCCCAGTCCGTCATCACCCAGCCTTTGTACTCCCAGGCCTTTTTCAGCACGTCGCCCAGCAGGTAGGGATTCTCACACGCGAAGACACTGTTCACCCGGTTATAGGCGCACATGACGGTGCCCACATTCGATTCCTGGATGGCAATTTCGAAGGCCAGCAGGTCGGTCTCCTGCATGGCGCGCCGAGCGATGACCGCGTTGCCGATGAAACGCCCCGTCTCCTGGTCGTTCACGGCGTAGCGGTTGATGTTGCCAATAACCTGCTGGTCCTGGGTGCCTTTCAATTCCCGGCCAAGCATTTTCCCGATCAAGAGAGGGTCTTCGCCCAGGCATTCGAAGTTGCGCCCGTTGCGCGGCTCGCGAATGATGTTGGCGGTCCCGCCCAGCGAAACGTTAAAACCGAGGTCGCGAACCTCTTTGCCAAGTTGAGCGCCATATTCGTACGAACCGTCGAGGTCCCAACTGGCGGCGTTGGCAAGAGCGCAGGGCAAAGCCGTGGCGTAAACTCCGCGCCAGCCAATATTCGCGACGCCCGATCTGCCATCTGTCATCTGCAAGTCGGGGATCCCCAGCCGCGGAATTCCCGGCACGTAGCCGGCGCCGCCCAGCGAATTCTGCTTGGCCAGCGGCCCCTCGACACCGTGAACCAGCCTGATTTTTTCATCCAGCGACATCTGCTGGATGACCAGATCGGCCCGCTTGTCGGGCAACAGATTCTTGTCCAGCCACGGACCTTTGACTACGGGTTTGGCCGCGTCCTTCGCATTCTGCGCGGAAGCAGCCGACAAGAAAGCACTGGCTATAAACAGAGCAGAAATACACGCCGTCTTAAGTACTCTTAAGAGGTAACATTTGGCCTGAACTTCGTCCATTGCCGCTCTTCTCCGTATTATGCAGATTTACAGCGCGAAACCGCAGCTTGCCCGTCCCGCGAAGGCGAAGAGTATAGCAGCAGGCGAATGCTGAAGTGCAACAACTTCGTGGGGCCGGATGAACGTTGGGGGAGAAGTCGGGCTATGTTCACAACTTCCGCTGCTACTTCTTGGCTTTGAGGAGCGCGACCGCACCTGCCGGCAGTTGCACCGTGGCGAGTGTTCTGCCTTGCTCGCGCGTCACCTGAACAGGCTTCCCGTGGAGCGCCTCGGAGACTGCGTAGCTTCCACGGAAGCTCACCGTGACGCTCTCCGCATCGCCCCAATTCGACACAATAGCGATAGGCCCCGAGGGATGTGACAGGCCGCGGAAGCAGACCTTATCCGAGCCTTTGGTGAGTTGCACCAGCGCATTGCCTTGGGCCTCGAGCGCCGGCTTGATGATGAGCCGTTGCACAAACGGATTGCCGCGCTTGAAATAGGCGAGAGTGAGCGCCGATTCGAAATAGAGCGCCTGCCCCTTGCCCAACCGATGGCGCGTGGCAAAGGGTTTGCCCTCGTGGTCGCGTAACACAACTTCCGCACCCTTCAGTTCGAGGGGAAGCTTCCACAACTCTCCAGCACGCTCGTTCTGGCTGGTGACGGAGTAGGGTTCATCGGCTTTCACAGGGTAGATGTCGGAGGCCTCGACGCCGAATATGTCGCTCAGCCCGCCGGGAATGGCGGGCCGGATTTCGCCCATCTCGGTCTTCCACGCCGTCAGCCCATCCGCCCAAAGCGTGCCGCCCCGGCTCACGAAGTCGCGCAGCGCGGCGACGCCCTGATCGTCGATGGCGTAAGAATAAGGTGCGTAGAGTACTGAGATATTATCAGAAAGGGTCTTCTTCAATTGATCGATATCCACAAACTGAATAGGTATGTGGGCGCGGTGCAGCGCCAGGTAGCATCCCAGCAGAGAATCTTCCACTTCCTCGCCGCGATGCTGGGTCCTCTCATCCAGGCTGTTGAGGATGGCGGATTCTCGATTGTAAAGGATCGCCACCTTAGCCGGCTGCGGTTTGGCTTCAGCCAGGTAGGCCTTGCGGTTCAAACCGTCGATAACAGATTTGACGGCGGGAAGCCTTATGGAAGGCTTTCCCTCCAGACTTACCAGGCCCCACTCGCCGGCTTCGGTGCCGCCCACGCGCGGATGCCACAGCCAGAAGATGACCGCCTTGCTCCCGGCGCCGAACGAGTCCCAGAGCCAGCGGGTCATGTCGTCCGGGGTGGGATTGAAGGGAAAGCCACCGGTGAAAATGGTGGGCCCGCTTTGCAATTCCGTGACCCACCACGGCTGGTCGCCCGCGGGCGTTCCGATCAGGTCGAGCCGGTAAGCGTAGCGTTCGCCGTATTCGGAATGCGCGGCAGAAGGGGGGAAAATCCAGGCAGGATGAATCGAAGCGCCGAGGATATCAACAATGCGTTTTTCCTTCCAAACGTCCTGCCCGCCGGCGCCGCCCGTGGGCGCCGTGACATTGATGTGAGTGGGGTGGACCGTATCCACCGCTTCGATTTGACCCTTGATCCAGAGGAGTTGATCCACCAAGTTGTCGATGTTGAACTCGCGCCAGTCCACCACCCGATGGTAGTCAGTCCAATACTCGGAGAGTTGAGCGGGAGTGATCTGCGCCCCGGGAAACGCCTCCAGGGGTTGAAACCAGTGCCGGTTCAGCTCCGCCACCGTCCCGTACTTCGCCTGAAGCCACTTGCCGAAGGCCTGGATGGTCGAATATTCCGTGTCGTACTTCTCAGGCTCGTTCATCAGCAGCCACACGCCTTGCGCAGTGTGGCCCCGGTAACGGTTAACGACTTTCGAAATGTAGGCGGCTGCATGCCTGCGGATCTCCGGGTCGTTCAGGTTTGTGCGGTTGTGATAGAAGGGCGTCTTCCGGATCCATCCCGGCGGGTCTTCGGCGCAAAGTGTGGCTACGATCTTGATTCCCGAGCGGGCCGCCGCGTCGTAGATCCAGTCGTAGCGGGTGAAGTCCCAGTTGCCCGGAGTGCGTTCGACATCGTCCCAAATAATGAAAATGCGAGCCAGCGTCAGCCCGTTCTGGCGCATCAGGTCAAAATGGCGCTGAACGCTCTCCTTGGTCTCGGTCGGGTTCAGGAAGAATTCGGCTCCGACGCGTAGCTGTTGATTCAACTCAGCCAGCCGAGCGTCGGCATTCACGTCCGGACTTTGCGTCCCCCGTGCAATACGGGAGGGAACCATGATTGCGCAAAACAGTGCCGCGAGAAAGAGCCTGTGCTTTGTTTTCATAGACATTCTCGCTTTGTTCTCTCAAAAACAGCTCTCAGCAGTCAGCTTTCAGCCCTGGGTGGCGCCTACATGCCGCCGTTCGGCATTCAGGCGATCAAGGCGGGAGCGGTCCTCTGTAGCCGACGTTTTGTCATTGGCCCGGCTTTGCCTTGCCGCTCGGAAGCCTTGACTTCGTTTCCGCAAGATGTGCTGTTTTTGCTCCTTTCAGGCTCTGAATTGTGCTAAATTGCATGCAAAACGCGCATAACTTGCAGTATTCAAAAAAGTGATATCCTTTGTTTTCAAGTACTCCTTAGCTTCGTTCCCACTATTTTTCATTTTTTGTAGTTCCCTACGTCCCCCCCTGGCCGGGACCCTTCCGCTTTCCCTTGCGCCTCGGCGCGCCCTGGGGCTCGCCCGCGACAATCTGTCCACAAAATGACCACACTTATAGGCTAGCATATGTCCCTGGGTTTGTCAAGTGGAAAATGCAAAAAAAGCGAGCGGACTTTCCCTAATTTCCTCGCCCTGCTTGGCGGGACAACGACAAAAAGAGCGACTACGACGAGATGTCGTTTCGCGGCGCGCCCGTCGGCGGAAAATGAGCCGTTGTTGGTGTCTGTGCCTTTCAAACTCTGGCGCTTTTTGATTTGTAGATATGCTTCTGTAGGCCAAAAAACCTGGGCCGGCCAGATGTCCAACTGCCGGAAGAAGCGGAGAGTCTCAAAACCGGGGGCGCGACGGACTGAGAAGAGGATTAACTAACGAATAACTATTTGAGCACCTTCGCTTGACCCCTTTCGAGAAAACCAGCTACAATCGCAGTGCATCTATGGGATTGAAGATTCCAGGATTTTCCATCCTCGGCCTCGCGAAGGAGGGGAAGATGCGCAAAGCGACTCTGGCCTTGTTCGCTACAATCATCCTTCTTTTCATGACAGGATGCGGCAGTCAATCACCAGTTAGTTCTGTGGCGCCAACCAACCCGGCGCCCGGTGTGGCCCCGGTCGGACTGACCGTAACAGACGACCCTCCCGCCGGCGTGGTGGTTCTGTTTTTTCAATTGAGCATCACGAGCGCTTCCTTCCAGCCGGGAAACGTCTCGCTGTTGAGTAGCACCAATCCCATCCCCGTCAACGTGAGCCAGCTTCAGGCGGACTCGGCGTTTCTGGGGAGCACAAACGTGGCCGCAGGAACTTATGACAGTCTCGCACTGACCTTCGCTAATCCCCAACTCACGATCTTTAATGGCACGGGCGCGGCAATTGGCACCTGCGCGAACAACGCTGTCTGCCAGCTTACGCCCACGACCACGCCTTTGACGCTGACTTTTTCTTCGGCGCCTTTTCCCCTTACCGTGACCGCGAACCAGCCCGTGGCCTTGCAGCTCGACATCCACCTTAACACGATCATTCAATCCGATCTCTCCGTGAATCTGGCCACTACGAACGGCGTCAGCGTTTCGCAGTTGCCGTCATTTCCTGCCGGCCACCCGAGCTCAGGGCTCGGACGGTTTTTCGGAACGGTCCAGAGTTTGGGCACGAACCAATTCACGCTTCAAACGGCCTGGGGCCGAACCTTCACCATCGATGTCAACAGCAGCACGACTTACAATATCCCATCCACCGCCATTTGCGGTGGATTGTGCAACATAGCGTGCGAAGGTTTGGGGTGCATCACCGTTGGAGACGTGCTCGAGGTGCGAGTGAGCCTGCAATCTGATGGAAGCCTGCTCGCCTCCGAGGTTGACTTCATAGATGGTCCGAACCAGGAGATTTACCAAGGCACTATCGTCAGCCTCAACACGTCAGGCAGTAACACGACCATGAATCTGATTCTGCAGAACGCGTCGGCCGCGTCCACCACGTCTAACGCACCTTCCTTGGGCGCTTACGCCAGCGTCACGGTGCCGGCGACGGGTGTCACCTACTCGGTTGATTCAGGCAGCTTCACAATTCCGTCCGTGCAGAATATGGGGACCTTCACCGGTGCCGGGAACCTGCTTGCCGGACAGGAGGTATCGGTCACCCCCAATGGATCGGTGAGCACAACGACCAGTTCAGGATCCAACCGGGGTCTGCCCACCCTTACTTTCACCGCCAATAGCATCATGTTGGAACCCAGTCAGATCACAGGGCAGATCACGAGCCTCGACGCATCGACCTCGAGCTTTCAGATCTCCCCAATGGCAAATTACTTCATGCCGCATCTAGGTACTTCCCCGGGTTCCTGGAATTCCGTTAACCTATCCGTATACGCCACGTCGCAGACAACCTACGAAGGCCTCAGCCAGGACAGTTTTTCCGGCCTGGCCGTGAATAATTTTGTTTCCGTACAAGGCTGGCTCTTCCCGTACACGGGTCCGGTTCCAACGTGTGCGGGGTGTCCCGTAACTTATGGCGTGGTCGTAACAGAATCCGTGCAGGGCCACCAGAACGGGTTTTTCTAAGCAGGCGGTGCAGAATTTGTGCCTTTCAAACTCTGCGCCTTTTGATTTCTAGATGTCCTTTTGTAGCCAAGACACCCGGCTGGGTCTGGTATCCGAATCCCGGAAGAAGCGCAGAGTCTCAACACCAGAAGCGCTGCCTGCCGTGGCACGAGTTGGCTGAATCAGTCAGCCCACGAAGCGGGCTGCGCGACTGAGGATCTTACCCGAATGCCTTACCCACGGCTTGCGCCATGGGCTACGATCTTTCGCCCGCTTCGCGGGCTACGCGACTGAGGATCTTACCCGAATGCCTTACCCACGGCTTGCGCCATGGGCTACGATCTGAGAGCTTCGTCCCTGACACCTGGCACCTGAGATCTGCCCCGTGGACAAGATGGAACACCGTTTGCAGAGTGGGGAGAGGGATCAGGCTTTTACGCAGCGACAGAATGTCTGATCCTCGCGAGGGTTCACTATGGACACTATGGTTGTGCTCTTCACCATCTGGGCCGTGATCACCGTCCTCTTCTTGGTCCTGGTCGTCGTCCGTTCTCGACTGACCAAGAGCGAAACCGACTGGATCCCCCTGAGTGATGACGCGAAAGAAGACCAAGCCATTGAGGCGCAACAGGTTATCGAGATGAAGACCCACAAGTTCGCCGGCCCCATTCGCGCCCTGGGCGTAGCCTGGATCGTCTTGGCGGTGGTGATTGTCGGCTTCTGGTTCTACCACGGAATTACGACCCCGCCTCCGATTAAATAGGCAGCGTCCCGTAGATTCCCGGGTGGCGGCGAGCCTGCGGATGGCCGGCGGTTTCTTTTTCCAACCTCATCGCCGGCTTCTGGGGCATTTGGGGCAGAATCGAGAACTTCCACGCGGGCAGGTACATCGCCAACTCGAGGAAGAACCTCGCGCGGATGGCGGGCCCGTGCGAATGTCCAAGGACTCTGGTTCTTGAGCCGAAGCTGATGGCTGAGAGCTCTCGCGCCCTACAATCCCAGTTGCTGCTCCAGGTCTTGGGCGTTAAAAGGCGAACAGGCGAAGACGCGGCCGTCCACGTCGAAGGTGGGAACTTTCCGCTTGCCGTTGTTGGCGACTTTGACGAACTTCGCTGCCCGCAGGTCCTTATCGATATCGATCTCTTCGAAAGCCAGCTTGTGCTCCTCCAGAAATCGTTTGGCCTGGCGGCAGTCCCCGCACCAACTCGTGGTGTAAATGCGGATATTCATGGGATTGACGATCGACGATTGTCGATTGCCGATTGCGAAGGCCGAAAATCGAAAGTCGAGATGCGGGAATAACGGATCCGCCCCATAGAACACCGCCTTTCGATTCTCGAATACCAGCAATCAGCAATCGTCAATCAACAATCGTCAATCACCCCTGGCCGTGGTGCGCAGTCTCGAGCCGGGCGATGGCGCGGCGCAAGGCTTCGCGAGCCCGTTCCATGTCAATCTCCGGGTCGGAGAAACGTTTCAGCCGGTCCTCAGCTCGCTCCATGGCTCTTTGGGCGCGCTTGACGTCAATCTCTTCGGCGGGCTCGGCGTTTTGCACCAGGACGATGACGCGGTCGGGAAGCACCTCCGCGAACCCCCAGTTGACGCACAGGTAGTGCTTGGCGCCTTCACGAGTGTAGCTCAGCTCGCCGGGTACGAGTTCGGTCAGCAAGGGCGCGTGGCCGGGCAACACTCCGATATACCCGCCTTTGCCCGGCACCGTCACCGCGCTTACCGCGTCGCGTACCAGCAAGCGGTCGGGACTCACGATGTTCAGTTGCAGTTCGGTTGGGAGAAGATCACTCATGGGATTGAATCATTGGATCATTGAGCCATCGGGCCATTGAGCCATCGGGCCATTGGGTATTTGATTCAATGACTCAATGGCTCAATGATTCAATGGCTCAATATCTTTACGCTGTCGCCTTCAGTTTTTCCGCCCTCTCCAGCGCCTCCTCGATGGTCCCCATCATGTAAAAGGCCTGCTCGGGAATGTCGTCGTACTTGCCTTCCACCAGTTCTTTGAAGCCCTTGATGGTGTCCTGGAGCTTCACGTATCGGCCCTCGAGCCCCGTAAACTGTTGGGCCACAAAGAAGGGTTGGGAAAGGAAGCGTTGAATCTTGCGCGCCCGCGCCACCGTCAACTTATCCTCTTCGGAGAGTTCATCGATGCCCAGGATGGCAATGATGTCCTGGAGGTCCTTGTATTTTTGCAGGATGGCTTTCACGGCCCGCGCCACGCGGTAATGCTCCTCGCCGACGATGCGCGGATCCAGCACGCGTGAAGACGAAGCCAGCGGGTCCACCGCCGGGTAAATGCCGATTTCAACCAGTTGCCGCGAGAGGACGGTGGTGGCATCGAGGTGGGAGAAAGTCGTGGCCGGAGCGGGATCGGTAAGATCGTCAGCGGGCACGTAAATAGCCTGCACGGAAGTGATGGAGCCCTTCTTTGTGGAAGTGATGCGCTCCTGGAGTTCGCCCATTTCGGTTGAGAGGTTGGGCTGGTAACCGACCGCTGACGGCATGCGGCCCAGCAGGGCCGAGACTTCCGCGCCCGCCTGGGTAAAGCGGAATATGTTATCGATGAACAGCAACACATCCTGTCCCGCCACGTCGCGGAAATACTCCGCCACCGTGAGGCCCGTCAAGCCGACGCGCAGGCGGGCGCCGGGCGGCTCCGTCATCTGACCATAGATCAAAGCCGCTTTGGATTTATCCGAGTTTCCCGGCACCACCACACCCGATTCCTGCATTTCCAGCCAAAGGTCGTTGCCCTCGCGGGTGCGCTCACCCACACCTGAAAAGACGGAGACGCCGCCGTGTTTCAGGGCGACGTTATTGATCAGCTCCATGATGATGACGGTCTTGCCCACGCCGGCGCCGCCGAATAAACCCGTCTTGCCGCCTTTTAAATAGGGCTCGAGCAGGTCCACCACTTTCAGACCCGTCTCGAACATTTCGAGGTTGGTATTCTGCTCTTCGAGCGACGGGGGATTGCGGTGGATGGGCCAGCGCGTTTCCGCGTCAATCTTCCCGCGATTGTCCACGGGTTCGCCGATGACGTTCATCACGCGCCCCAGTGTCTCCTTGCCCACTGGTACGGTAATGGGTTCCCCCTTGTCGATGGCCTTCATGCCGCGGACCATGCCTTCCGTAGGCTCCATAGCCACGCATTTCACACGCCCTTCGCCCAGGTGCTGCTCGACCTCCACGATGACCTCATTGGGTCGGGGCAGCGATTTCGCAAAGTAGGGAACGGGGGTGGGTTGGGGGACATCAAAGCCCTCGGAAGTAATGCACAAGGCATTGTAGATGGGCGGAAGATGCTCGCCCTCAAACGCCACCACCACTACCGGGCCCGTGATTTCAACCACTTTGCCAAGGTGCTGCTCGGTTGCCATGAGAAATCCTTTCGTCCAGCCCTCAGCCTTCAGCCTTCAGCTCTCAGCTATCAGCAGGCAAACTTGAAAAAGGCTGCTCGCTGAACGCTGAGGGCTGAAAGCTGACAGCTAGGTTGCTGCCGCGCCGCTCACCACCTCGATGATCTCGCGGGTGATGGCCGCCTGGCGTACGCGATTCATATGGAGCGTCAGAGAATCGATCAACTCGGCGGCATTGTTCGTGGCCGCGTCCATGGCGGTCATTTGAGCAGCCAGTTCCGCGGCCCGCGACTCAAGCAGCGCGCGGTAAACCTCGATCTCCACGTAGCGCGGCAGCAGCGTGTTGAATATCTCCGCCGCGGGCTGCTCGTAAATATAGTCAATCAGCACCTCCCCCGACGCCGGCTGCACCGGCTTGACGGGCAAATACCGCTCCACCCGGACGCGCTGGGTCATGATCGATTTGAACTCGTTGTAAACGAAGTCGACCGCGTCCACCTTTTGTTGCGTGTAGAGATCGATGATCTCCTTCGCAATTTGTTGCGCGTGCGAAAACTCCAGGTGCGCGAACAGGTTGATGTGCTCCGAAAGCATTTCGCCGGATCGCCGGCGGAAAGCATCGCGGCCCTTGCGGCCCACGGCAATCATCGCGACTTGCTTCTCACCCTGAGACTCGATGTATTCCTGGGCAGCGCGGATCAGGTTGGCGTTGAACGCCCCGCATAGGCCACGGTCGGCAGTGACGAGCACCAGCAGGACCTTTTCGATGGGCCGGTCGGCAAGCAAAGGGTGATCTCGCTGCTCGGTGCGGGCGGCCAGACTCTCGAGCAGCGTCATCATCTGATTGGCGTAAGGCCGCGCGTTGAAGATTGCATCCTGGGCGCGCCGCAAACGAGCCGCCGCAACCATCTTCATGGCGCGGGTAATCTGCTGCGTGTTTTTCACGGAACGAATGCGCCGCCGAATATCAAGTAAAGTTGCCATGGCTTCGTGGGCGTTCCGGATTAACGCCTAACCTGTCATTCAGAGCGCAGCGAGGAATCTCGCTCTGCCCTGATTTGCACCGGTTCCGTTCGCCCAAGACGAGTCACCGGGCGCAGAGCGAGATTCCTCGCTGCGCTCGGAATGACACCCTCTTAGGCCACCTTTTCCTTTTCCTTCCGTTCCGCCCGGAATTTGGCTTTGTACTCGTCCAGCATCTTGCGAATCTCCGCTCGCAAGGGTTCGTCGATCTGTTTTTTCTGAACAAGCTGGCTTCCCACCGAGGGGTATGAATTATCCATGAACTCGTAGAGCCCGTGCTCGAAGGGTTGGCACTCTTCGACCGCCAGATCGTCGAGGTAACCGTTGGTGCCCGCGAAAATGATGAGCACTTGCTTTTCAACGGGCAGCGGACTGTACTGCCCCTGCTTGAGGATTTCCGTCAAGCGCCGCCCGCGGTTGAGCTGTGCCTGGGTGGCCTTGTCCAAGTCGCTCCCGAACTGGGCGAAGGCGGCCACATCACGGTATTGGGCCAAGTCCAGGCGCAGCGTGCCGGCCACTTGCTTCATGGCCTTGATCTGCGCGTTGCCACCCACCCGTGAAACTGAAAGGCCCACATCCACGGCGGGTCGGATGTCGCTATTGAACAAGTCGGTCAGCAGATAGATCTGGCCGTCGGTTATTGAAATTACATTGGTGGGAATATAGGCGGAGATGTCGCCGGCTTGCGTTTCAATGATGGGCAGGGCCGTCAGCGATCCGCCGCCCAGCACATCGCTCAGTTTTGCGGCGCGTTCGAGCAGGCGCGAGTGCAGATAGAACACGTCGCCAGGATAGGCCTCGCGGCCGGGAGGCCGACGCAGCAGCAGCGAGATCTCGCGATAAGCGACGGCGTGTTTGGAAAGATCATCGTAAAGACACAGCGCGTGCCTGCCGTTGTCTCGAAAGTACTCCCCCATGGCGCAGCCCGCATAGGGGGCAATGTACTGCATGGGGGCCGGGTCCGAGGAACTCGCCTCCACCACAATGCTATATTTCATCGCGTCATTTTCTTCCAGGGTCTTAACCACTTGCGCGATGGTTGAGCGCTTCTGGCCGATGGCCACGTAAATGCAAATGACGTCGCCGCCGCGCTGGTTCAGAATGGTGTCGAGCATGATGGCGGTCTTGCCGGTTTGGCGGTCACCGATGATCAATTCGCGCTGGCCGCGACCAATGGGGATCATCGCGTCAATGGCTTTGATTCCGGTCTGTAATGGCTCGCGCACCTTTTGGCGGTCAATCACGCCGGGAGCCTGTCTCTCAATGGGAATGTACGTGTCAGTCAGAATGGGACCTTTGTCGTCGGTCGGGCGACCCAGGGCATCCACAACCCGTCCCACCAACGCTTCGCCAACCGGCACCGACATGATGCGCTTCGTCCGCTTGACCGTGTCGCCTTCCTCAATTTTGACGTAGTCCCCGAAGAGCACCGCGCTCACCCGGTCTTCTTCCAGGTTCAGCGCCAAACCGGCCACCTCGTGCGGCAGTTCGAGCAGTTCGCCCGCCATGACGTTGTCCAGGCCATGGATGCGCGCCACACCGTCGCCGACAGAAATGACCGTGCCCACTTCGCGGACGGAGACGCCGCGGTCGAAGTGTTCAATCTGCTCGCGAATAATTTTCGTGATTTCGTCTGTTCTAATCTGTGGCATTTGCTTGCATCTCCCGGAGAGTCGAGAGCCAAAAGTCGAGAGTCGAGAGTCGAGAGTCGAAAGTCAAGAGTCAAGAGCTTCGCGACTCTCGACTTTTGATTTTCTAGGCGGCTGCGACCAGCCCCACCTTCTTTCGGAGACCAGACAGCATCCGCGCGATTTCACCAACTTCGTTGATCATCACCTCGGAGGAATTCCGCGCTAGGTATCCTAAATCGCGACTAAGCATCAAAAGGTATTCGGTCTCTACCAGCGATCCTTCGGCGATGTTCAGGAATCGCGAATATTCCTGGTTGCTTTGACGCTTTGATCCCTCTGCGATATTTGTGGGCACGGAAGCCGCTGCTCGTCGCAACTGCGAAATCAGACCATAACGCTCAGCTAGCGGAAAGCTGACGGTAATTCGATAAACCTCAAGCGTTAGCTGATGACTTCGCTGCCAGACTTTGAGGTCCGTAAAGCGCTGCATGGTTACTCCTGCCGACTCGATACCGTTCTTCTTACTCTCGACTTTTGACTTTCGACTCTCGACTTTCGACTCTTGCTCAACGCGCCATCAACTGTTCCCGGATGCGCGCCAGACTCCCTCGCACTGACCCGTCGTAGACCGTACTCCCGATCTGCGCCATCATTCCACCCAGCAACCCGCTCTCGATTCGAAAGTCCAGCTCAACCTGTTTGCCGGTTAACTGCCGGAAGCGCGCCGCCACGCTTTCGCGCTCGGTTGCGGAGAGTTCCAACGCCGACGTAATGGTTACTTGCACAATTCCCTCGCGGTCGTTGGCGATCTTCCGGAAAGCCTGGGCGGCTTCTTCGAGCAAGGGCATCCGGTAATTGGCGAGGAGAACCCGCAGAAAATTCAGGGTTACCGGAGATTCGCCCAATCTCTGCCCTATCGCCTCCAGCACCTTCATCTTCTCCGGCAGCGTCACGGCGGGCGAAGCGAAGACTCCACGCAATTCCAGGCTCGCGCGGTAAGCCCGCTCGAAGTCCTCGAGTTCCGCAAGCACTTTGCGGTAATCCCCGCTTGCCGCTACCACGTCAGCCAGGGCGCGGGCGTATCGGTTTGCTATTACCATGGGCATACGAACAACCTAGTCGAAAGTCGAAAGTCGAGAGTCAACAGTTGACAGTCGACAGTCAACAGTCCACAGTCAACACTTGAGAGTTCCCAGACTCTTGACTCTCAACTCTCAACTCTTGACTCTTCGTCACTAGCTTGGCCGTTCATTCTTACTTTCGACTCCCGGCTTTTGACTCTCGACTGCACTCAAGAAATCTCCCACCAACTTCTTCCGCCCCGCATCGTCAAGGCGCTGGCGAATAACCTCCTCCGCTAACTTCACCGCCTGTTGAGCAGTGTACATTTTCAATTCCAGCTTTGCAGCTCGCGCTGCCACGTCGGTCTGGGCGCGGGCGGACTGGATGATCTTCTCGGCCGCCTCGGCCGCCGCCACTTTCAGCCGTTGGCTCTCGGCCTCCATTTCGCGGGCGGCAGAAGCCTTGAACTCCGCAATCTCTTCCTCCAGATGCTTCAATTTTTCTTCTACGGCTTTGAGTTGGGCCTGGGACGCTTCGAGCGCCTTGCGGCCTTCTTCAAGTCCGGTGCGAATGGAGGCGGAGCGCTGAGCGAAGAAATCAGCCACGGGCTTTCGCAATAGGTACGCAAGCGCCCCCACGAGTATTGAGAGGTTTATAAACTTGTAAATTAACTCGCGCCCCTCCTTTTTCCCTTCCTCTTCAGATTGGGGCGCGGGAGCGTAGGCGAGGCTGCCGTTGGAAGCGGGAGTGCGGGCGGGAAGCTGCAAGGTTGCCAGCCCCAGGCAACAGGCGGCTAACAACCCTCCGACCAAGACGCGACGCGAAGAAACCCTCAAGGCCTTATCCCTCCCCCAACGGCGTCCCCAGCACGGTGGCGGCGATCTGACGGCCTAGAGACTGGCAAGTGGCCAGGAGTTCCTTTTCGCTTTGAGCCACTTCTGCCGCCAGTCCGGCTGCCGCTTCTCTGGTCAAAGCCTCTGACTGCTCTCGCGCCTTGTCGAGGGCGGCTTGCCGGTCCTCGAGCATGGAACGCCTGGCCGCCTCCCGCTGGCGGTACACTTCCTGCCGAGCCGCCTGGAAAGTAGCATCGTGCTGACGCGTTTTCTCCTCCGCCGAAGCCGCCTGCTCTCGGGCGCGCGCCATCGCACCCGTGGTTTCTTCTTCTCGCTTCTTCATCACGGCCGTCAGCGGCTTATACAGGAAATGGTCGAAGATAATGAAAAGCAGGAACACAAAGATGACCGTGGGAACGGTCGAGGCAAAAAGATCCGCAAGTATGGACAGTATACCGCCCATTATTAAAGTGCACCCTCACATATATCTGTCGGCAGTCTCGTCAAAGACAGGAAATTTAGCACGCCCTTTTCAGGGGTGTCAAGGAATCACAAATCCACCTAAGAGCGTTTCGCGCGCCGGCGCCTGGTGGGGCGGCCGGGGACGACACGGCGGTCGAGGACGTTCCAGCGGCCCAGGCGATACTCGCGGTAGTACTCTTGCGACAGATTGGAGATGCGCACCACCACCGCTCCGTTGGAGTCGCAGGAGTAACTCTCTTCGATCTCCTGGCCCCCGGCAAGGGTGCGCGCCACCTGCGAGTCGCTAAGCGAGGGAGCGTTCCGAAGCGCCGGATCAAAGGGGAAAAGGATGTCACCCCAGGCTACGATATCGCCGGCGGGGCGAGCGTCATCGGAAAGCTGCGCGCATTCGAGATACCGGAAGTGGCCGATGTTATGGGCGGGCGTGTAGCACCGTACCTCGCGGAGGGCCGGCTGGTTGGGTCCGGGAAGGACGACGCCTTTCTTGAAGATCGGGTCGAAGATGGCCGTACGCCCGGCCTCGGCCTCGCGCCACACACCGAAATAGCGCGTGAAGCGGTCGCGAAGTTGGTAACCCGCTTCGGCGTCCGCCTGAATGGCAAGCCCGATGGCGGTCGCAAAGCGCGTATAGGCAGAGCGGCGCACGGAACGCCCGAAGACTTCGCGCAGCATGCGGGAGACCAGCGGCAGCTCGCTGGCGCCGCCCGTGACGTAGAGCGTATCGATGTGGGCCTCGCCGTCCGAAGAGCGCGGGCCCAGCCCCTGCGACTCGATCAGGCTCTCGACGGCGTGAATGGTCTCCTGAACGGCGGGACGGCAGTTCTGGTAGAAATCGGGGGTGGTGACGGTTGTGGAAGACCATTCCGGGCGAACCTTATCGAGGTCCACGTGGATCAAGCGCGTATTGGGATGAAGCGCTTCCTTTTTCTCCCGGCACTCTTCGTGCAGGCGGAAAAGCTCAGCCTGCGTGAGCGAGTCGCGCTCCGCCGCCGAAATGCCTGCGGAGTCGAGGGCGAGCTCGGCGAGGTACTCGTCAAAATCGTCGCCGCCCAGAGATTCGATTCCTTCCGAGGCCAGCACGGCGTGCTCTCGCCCGCAGAGTTTCACCAGCGAGGCGTCGAAAGTGCCGCCGCCCAGGTCATAGACCAGAATGTGCTCTTCCTCTTCCGAGGATGAATCCCGGCGGCGGTGGCCAAACTCAATGCTTGCGGCGGAGGGTTCGTTCAGCAGGCCCAGAACTTCGAACCCGGCGCCGCGAAACATGTCCGTGGTCAGGAATCGTTGATTGCTGTTGGCGTTGGCAGGAACACCCAGCATCGTTTCCAGCGGCTCGGTTTCCTGGACCGGCAGATTGGAGCGTTTCAGCAGGCTCTGGCGGAGCGACGAGCACAATCCCACCAGCAGCGTATTCAAGGGAATGAGCTGGCCGGCAATCTCGACCTCGCTCGTCAGGCTGGCCGAACCCAGCACCCGCTTGAGCGAGCGAATGACGGTCCAGCCGGGCTCCTCCTGAACCGCCCAGGCATCCCAGCCGAACAGCATGCGGGAGCCCTGCACGGCGGTGAGCGGCGGAAACCAGTCGCGCGCCGCGCCGTCCGGCGTCTCGAATGTCACCACCGGATAATTGCCGGCGTCAACAAATGCCACCACGATCCGGGTTGTGCCGAAATCGATTCCCAATCTCATCGTTTTGCCAAGTGAAGCAGCTTCATAAATATTATAGTGGGATTTGCGATTCTGACCAGCAGGTTTCACGCCAAGGCGCAAAGGACGCGAAGGTCGCAAAGTCAGGCTCCCGCGAAATCTGCAGCGTCGCGATGTTGACCGGAAACGCAATTTGGACGATTATCTACGCACTCGTCGAGGAGAGATCATGAGCGCGCGTCCGAAGATCATGGGTGTGATCCCCGCAAGGCTGGGAGCGACCCGGCTGCCAGGTAAAGTGCTGCGAGAGATCGCGGGCAAGCCGATGGTTTATTGGGTGTATCACCATTCCCGGCGCTCACCGTTGCTGGATGAACTCGTGGTGGCTACGGAAGACGAAGAAGTGAAGACGTATTGTGAGTCGCAGGGGATTCCCGTCACCCTCACTGGACGGCACCCGTCTCCAACCGATCGCGTGCACGAGGTCATGGAGCGGACGGATGCGGAGATCTACGCGAATATCCAGGGAGACGAGCCGATGTTGCGGCCCGCCCACTTCGAATTGCTCCTCACCCCATTCTTCGAAGGAGACGTTCAGGTCACCACCCTGAAAGTTGCCATGGACGCGGCGGCGGCGCAGGAACCCGGCAATGTCAAAGTCGTCACCGACTACGCCGGCCGTGCGCTCTATTTCTCCCGCTATCCCATCCCCTACGACCGCGACGCTCAGGGCGGGATTCAGTACTACAAGCACATGGGAATTTACGCTTACCGGCGGGCGGCGCTATCCGCATTTCACTCCTGGCCGCAATCCTCGCTGGAGCTGGCGGAGAAGTTGGACCAACTGCGCTTTCTCCAGAATGGCGTGGCCATCCTGGTGGCCGAGACGCCCTATGACACCATCGGGGTGGATACGGAAGCGGACATTCAACAGGTGAATGCCCTGTTCACGGATGGACGATTTCCGATTGTCGATTGACGATTGCAAAGCATAACCTCTGCAATCGACCATCGACCATCGTCAATCGTCAATCCTTCTGCCGCTTGTGCTCCTTCACCCATCCTTGCTTGGTGACTTGGCGGCTGCGCGCGATGGCCAGCGAATCGGGCGGCACGTCTTCGCTGATCGTCGAGCCTGCGGCAGTGTATGATCCTTGTCCGACCCGCACCGGGGCCACCAGCATGTTGCCGCTGCCGATAAAGACTCCGTCTTCAACGACGGTAGGATTCTTCTTAACGCCATCGTAATTGCAGGTGATCGTTCCCGCGCCGATGTTGACGTTCTGGCCAAGGGTGGCGTCGCCGAGGTATGTCAAGTGCTGCGCCTTGCTGCCTCGGCCCACGCGCGATTTCTTCACCTCCACAAAATTGCCGATGCGCGCGTTCTCTTCGATCACCGCGCCCTGCCGCAGGCGCGCGAAGGGGCCGAGGGCCGCGCCGGAGCCAACCTCAGAGTCCGAGATCACGCAAAAGGGCCGCAGGGTGACGCGGTCGGCGAGCCACGAATCGGTGATCACGCAGAACTGTTGGATATGGCAGTCGCGTCCCAGGCGCGTCCGGCCCAGCAGGCTTACACCCGGCTCGATCACCGTGTCCTGGCCGACTTCCACGTCCGCGTCTATGTAAGTATTCTGGGGATCTACTACGGTCACGCCTTCCCCCATCAACCCCATCGCCTTGCGCAACCGCAGCAGCTTTTCGATCTGTGACAATTCTACGCGGTCATTGGCGCCCAGCACTTCCCGCGAATCGGCCGTCGGGAAGGCGGTTACCTTGAGGCGATGCCGGTTGAATATCTCGACGAGGTCCGTCAACAGAAATTCCTTCTGGGCGTTATCCGCGGTCAGTTCGCCGAGATGGTTCAGCAAATGGGTTCGTGAGAAGCAAATAATGCCGGAGTTGATTTCGTGAATTCGCTTCTGGTCAGGCGTGGCGACTTTCTCTTCCACGATGGCCCGCACCCGGTCGCGATCGCGCTCGATGCGTCCGTAACCGGTGGGGTATTCAAGGCGAGTGGTCAAAATGGTTGCGGCGGCGCGAGCCTTGCGGTGGATTTCGACCAGATGAACGAGCGTTTGCGGGCGGAGAAGGGGAGCGTCGCCCACCAGCACCAGCACCGTGTCGCTGGGGCACTTTTCCAGTTCTTCGCGCGCCATCATCACCGCGTGGCCGGTGCCCAGTTGCTCGTTCTGCTCGATGAAAACGAGGCCCGAGCGGGCAAAGGTTTTGCGTAACTCTTCCTTCTCGTGCCCGATAACCATGTAGAGGCGGTCGGGATTTGCCGCCTGCGCGCTTTGTAGAATGTGCTCGCCCAAATACCGCCCCGCCAACCGGTGCAGCATTTTCGAGTGTTCGGATTTGAAGCGCGTCGCCTTGCCCGCAGCCAGGATCAATATGGAAAAGTTCTGATCGGACATTTCACTCTCCGTTCGGCGCATACCCAGCAACTGTGTGAAACCAATCGAGACTCATCGCTTTTGCACTTATTATACACGCAGCAATTGAGGAGGTAGGGCAGACCTGCTTTTCAGGTCCGCGGTTCTTCGCGTGAGGACCAGCCGCAGACCTAAAGAGCAGGTTTGCGGTACCCGTTCTGCCTTGCGTCTGGGGTGCACCCGCAGTATAACTGTGCGGCAGGTGTAGGGGCGGCTCGCGAGCCGCCCCTACGTCAAGTTCGGGAACGAGGATTCATACATGCAGACAACTCGACGAGACTGGGGGTGACACGGCCCCGCGCAGCACGAGCGCCCCGGCTTTTCTCGTGGGGATGTTACAATAGAGGAATCATAATCAGGAGCTTTAGTGAGGAGAGTAGCATGCACGTTAGGGCATTAAGAACCAAGCAACCCGCATCGGCTACCGGTAAGAAGGTGCAGCGGGATCCCCGGAGGGGCAAGCGGCTTACCATTCGTGACCTGGGGTGGACGCGCGAGCATGC
The DNA here is from genome assembly GCA_963842495.1 of uncultured Acidobacteriota bacterium. GTDB lineage: Bacteria > Acidobacteriota > Terriglobia > UBA7540 > UBA7540 > CAVROP01. The sequence goes on along the minus strand of CAWJHY010000074.1, from coordinate 36,331 downwards.
CAGGGAAGTGCGGGCCAAGCTGGCCACGTTCGCGGTGGATTGGGACGACCCGAGCATGGACATCTACAATGAGCCTTAGACGCGGTGACTTTGCCTTAGTTTATTTTCCGCACTCGGACCTGAGAACGGTAAAACTGCGTCCCGTCTTAGTAGTTCAGGCAGACAATCTCAACACCGACCTCCCCCAGGTCGTCGGGGCTATGGTGAGTAGCAACCTGAGCCGCGTTGGGCACGCCAGCCGTGTCCCCATGTTGCTCAAGAAGCCCGCCGCTTCTCAAACCGGGCTCAAGTCTGACTCTGTGATCATGACCGACAACCTGGCAACAATCGAGCTCCAACTGATTGAGCGTACGATCGGACATATGCCTCGCGTGGAGATGGTTGATCTCGCATTGCGCAACACGCTTGCATTATGAGGACCCGAATATGAAGCCAACCCGACGTGATTTCTTCAAGGCCGCGCTTTTGCTTCCGGCAGGAGCGTATCTGGCCAGATTTCAAGCCTTGGCTGCCCCTTTGCGCGGCGCGGTGAAGATCACGGCCATTAAAGCGCTGCAACTGGACTTTCAAGGCGACGGCTGCTTGGTGAGAATTGAAACCGACGCTGGAATCACGGGCTACGGGGAAACCGGCGTGGACGTGAAGACGGCGCGCGCGCTGATCCCGCGGCTGAACTTGATTGGCGCCGACCCGCTGGCCATCGAACGTCATTTCCAGGCGATGACGGGGACCATCCATCCCTATCGGCCGAACTACCCCTTCATCAGCGGGATTGACATTGCTCTGTGGGACGTGGCGGGCAAGCTTCTGGATTTGCCCATCTACAGGTTGATGGGCGGGCCGCTGCGAGACGCGGTCGAAATGTATTCGCACGGCGATACACTCAAGGACATGGGCAGTCCGGAGTCGTGCCTTGCGTGGGCGGAGTGGAACCGCGCCCAGCCGGAAGGCTTCAAGACGTTCAAGATTGAGCCGTTGCAGGCGCTGCCGGGCGAGCACGTGGGGCCCGAGGTGTCCACCGCGCAACTGGGGAAGATCGCGCGAGGCTTTGCCAACGTGCGCGAGGCGGTGGGAGAGAGCGTTGACATCGCCGTCCACTGCCACAACCAGTACGACGTCCCCAGCGCCATTGCGGTCGCCAGAGCCACCGAGGACATTCACCCTGCCTGGATCGAAGACCCGTTGAACAGCGTGGAGTTTTGCGAAGGCTGGATGGCCGTAAAGCAGGCGACGCGTACTCCGGTTCTGACCGGGGAGAAGGTTGAAATGGTGAAAGAGTTCAGGCCATTTATCGATAATATGGCGGTGGATATCATTCATCCGGATATTTCCTTTGCCGGCGGCTTCACCGGCTGCCGGAGAATTGCCGACTACGCGCAACTGAATCGGGTGCCGATGGCGCTGCACAACGTCGGATCGCTGGTGCGGACGTTCGCTTCCGTCCACCTCGCCGCCTCGATTCCCAATTTCTACCGCTGCGAAAGCCGCCTGGGGCATTTTGAGCGCGTGGTGGAAAACATGGCCGTGGGCAAGCCGCAGTTAATCAAGAAGTCGATGTTCCGCCTCCCGGAAGGTCCGGGCCTCGGCCTCGAGATCGATCCCGGCTTCATGCGCGACCATACGCCGCGGGGAGAGGACTGGGCTTGACCGCAATGGCTGGTCGGGACGCGGGTGAATCCTGTGCTCCGCGTGTTGATGCGGATTGTAAACCAACACAAAAGGCGCGCTACGATACGGATTCATGATATGGTCGATTACGGGAAGAGGAGCGTTCGTCAATGAAGGCGTCGATTAGACAACAGATTCTTGACCAGGTGAGTAAGCTGCCCCTGAGTCAACAGAAGCTCGTCCTCGACTTTGCCTCAAGCCTGAGGCGCAAGCCCTCTCGCGGTGTACCGGGGAAGGATCTCCTCACCTTTGCCGGAAGTATCGAAGCTGCTGACGCCGAGGCAATGACAAAGGCGATTGAGGAAGGTTGTGAAAGAGTCGACGTGAATGGCTGGTAGCCTGCTGCTGGACACCAACGTCGTGGTTGCCCTTCTGGCCGGAGATCCTGAGACCCGGGATTTCCTTTCCCAAGCTGAAATGACTTTCCTGCCGAGCATTGTTCTCGGGGAACTCTATTACGGAGCCTGGAAGTCGAGGCAAAAGGAAGCGAACTCGACCAGAATCGATGCGCTGGCCGCCAACAGCGCTGTGCTACCTGTTGACGCGGTTACAGCCTGCCACTTTTGACAGATTAAGTCGGCTCTGGCGGCCAAGGGACGGCCCATTCCCGAAAACGCCATTTGGATTGCGGCGCTGGCAAAGCAATATGGCCTGAGCCTCCTGACTCGTGACCAGCATTTCAAGGAAGTGGACGGGATTGAGATCGTGAGTATGTGAGCCCAATGCGCGGCGGGACGGCACACATTGAGGTTTGAGTAGGAGCGTCGCCGCGGTTTGCCTATATACCTGCAAGTGACTTTGGTCTGAGCGTAACTCTTTCAAGGGATCCTATGCGCTGCTACAAGAAACAGCTAACGCGCTTGCTGACGTTTTTGTGTCTCTGGGGCTTGTTCAGCTCTTCACATCAAGCGCTGGCGCAAGCGCCTGCGTCCGGATTCAACAAACAAATCAATCACGTGATCTGGATCATCCAGGAAAACCGCACCTTTGATAATTATTTCGGGACTTATCCCGGCGCCGACGGGATTCCTCCGGGCACCTGTCTTCCCAAGCTGCCGGGCAGCATGAATTGCGTCAAACCTTTCCACATGCCTGCCGGCCAGCCGGCGCTGGATCTGGCCCATGATTGGGAAGTCGTTCATGCCGCGTACAACCACGGAGCCATGGATGGATTTGTGTGGGCGGAAGGCAGTGAATTCACCCTGGGCTACTACGACGACCGGGACATTCCCAATTATTGAATTACGCCCGGCATTACACGCTGTGTGATCGCTTCTTCTCCTCCCAAATGGGCTACAGCCTACCAAACCATACCTACACGGTAGCGGGACAATCCGGGGGCCTGATCGTTAATGTGGCCAACCTCCAAGAACTCAAGGAGGTCATGGATGATGACGACGGTTTCAGTTTTGCCTCCATGGCCAAGCTGATGTCCGAAACCAAAGTCCCGTGGAAATACTACGTGGAGTCGCAGCCCCTGCCCGAGGGAGTGCCCATGAAGTGGTGAAACGGGAGTCCGGCTGGCCTTCCCAGACCCCAAGCAATTCAGCCTCTGGAATCCCTTGCCGGGCTTCAAAGCGATTCGCGAAGATCCGGCGGAGATGGCCCACCTGGTGGATTTGAAGGAGTATTTCAGCGACTTGCAGAAGGGAACGCTGCCGGCCTTTTCGTGGATCATTCCGGACTACCAGGACAGCGAGCACCCCGTGGCCCGCGTTTCAGACGGCATGTGGTACGTCACCAAGCTGGTGAATGCTCTGATGGAGAGCCCTTATTGGAAAGACAGCGTGATCTTTCTCACTTGGGATGACTACGGAGGGTTCTACGACCATGTGCCGCCGCCGGAGATGGATGCCTTCGGGCTTGGCCCACGCGTGCCCATGATAGTGATCTCACCGTATGCCAAAGCGGGTTACATCTCGCCCTACACTTATGAGTTCTGCTCGGTGTTGAAGTTTGTGGAAGAACGATGGAAGCTGCGCCATCTTACGGCGCGCGATCACTGGGCGAACGACATGCGGGACTGCTTCGACTTCGAGCGGGCGCCCAGCGCGAGCCTGGTGATCCCCATTCCGCCCGGCCTGCCCCGCTCGCAACCGATCCTGGACTATGGCGCCTACCCGCCCTCGGTGCCTTTGCCTAAGTTTGCGCCGCCGCGAGCATCGCATATGGCGCCGCCCAAGGCGGTGCCGCCTGATAAGTAACGTATACTTTCAGGATAAGTAACGCATACTTCTGTCATCCTGAGCGAAGCGAAGGATCTCCGCAGTTGGCTATGCTTCAACGATTTTCGCACAACTGCAGAGATCCTTCGCTTCGCTCTGCAGAAAGTCGGCGCGTAAGCCTTTTGGAATCAACGGCGGCTCAGACTCCCGGTCGCGCCGACTTCTCTGCTCAGCAAGGGCAGCCGCGCGGCTGTCAATGCTCAGGATGACACGTTCTGAGTTTCTTCACGCCCCCTTACGCCCGGACCATATCCAAGGCCGTGAAATCGACCTCGAACGATCCGCTCTGAAAGGCCTTGAGAAAACGCTTTCACCACGCTGGGGTCGAAGTCTGCTCCGCGCCCTTCGCGATAGCCTCTTTGGCGTCCATCGGCGACATCGCCTTGGCGTACGGGCGGTCGCTGGTCATGGCGTCGTAAACGTCTGCGACCGCGATGATGCGCGCCTCGAGCGGAATGTCCTCTCCTTTTGTCGGATGGTATCCTGAGCCATCGAATCGATCGTGGTGGGCCAGAATAATGGGAATGATGCGGTTCAGCCTCCCTTTTACGGGCTCCGCCCACTCAGTTCCTTTTTCCACATGCCTCTTCATCTCTTCGTACTCGCTGGCGGTGAATCGTTCCGCTTTGTAAAGAAGTTCCCGGGAAGTTTCCAGTTTGCCGAGGTCGTGCAGTAAGGAGGCGTCCCAAACATCGTCCACCCGCTCCGAGTCAAATCCCATACCCTTGGCAATCGTGGTTGCGTAGGCCGCCACTCGGAAAGAATGGTCGTGCGTGTACTTATCGTGCGCGGTCATTTGGCGTAGGATAACCACAATACCTTTATAGGCATCCCGCAACTCGATGATCTGCGATTGCTTCTTCTCATACAACGTTCCCATGGCGTAGGCGATCACCATCAAGGTTCCGCCCCAGACCGCAATGTCCCACCACTTTTCAGCCACGATTCTGACGTGGCCTTCCACGGTGAACAGGTGCGGATTGGTGTACACAATCAGCACCACCAATAAGAGGCTGAGCACGGCGGTCAACGTCGCGTGACGGCGCCCGCGAAAGTATGCGGAATAGACCGAGGGCAGAACGTAGAAGCCCAAAAGCATTCGCTCAGAAGATATCAGGTAATTCACTCCCGCAAGGATGGCGAACATCATTAACAAGAGCCATAGCTCTTTGTTCACCTCCTGGAATTGACGAACGATTCTTGACCACATCGAATAGAACCTCCTCGCGCGACGGGTAATCTACACATAAATAGCCGCTCCATGCAATGGTACTAAAGGCCCTCAGCCCCTCGACAATAACCGGCACTGTAGGGGGACGGCTTGCCGTCCCCGGCGGGGGTTACTAGGTCGCCGTGGGTAGGGCAAGCCCTACCCCTACGCCAGTTGAACTAGGGCACTACCGAGAAGGGCTTGACAAGGCAGGTCTGGTATAGTACAGTGTACATGTACATTAGACTATGAGCGACCAACCCCCTGTGCTTCAGATCGACTTAGCCTCCGACTTGCCCGCCTCCGAACAGATCGTTCGCGGCCTGCGTGCTACACTCTTGGCCGGCCAGTTCCGTCCCGGCGACCAGCTTCCCTCGGTCCGTCAACTCGCCACGGATCTCGGGGTTCATCACAACACCGTGGCCGGGGCTTATCGGCAATTGGCTGAGGAAGGCTGGCTTGATCTGCGGCGCGGCCGCGGCGCAACGGTGATCGAGCGGCCTGCTCCGGCGCCCACACCCCGCGCCGAAGCAGAGTTCCGCCAGCGGTTGGACGAAGTGGTTGTCAAAGCGCTTGCGGAAGGCGTGCCTGCGGGAGGGGTGGTCCGCGAGCTTACGGCTCTGATCGAGAAGCTCGAGCAAGGAGAACGACGATGAATCGGTTACAGGTTTTAGCTGTCGCATCGCTGGCTTTGCTCTCGGGACTGGCTCCGCAGCTTTGCGCGCAGGACTTCGAAGCGCTGGCAAAAGAACGTCGCTCAGGAATTGGCGGGCCGGCAATACGACAAGGTGGAGGCTCGGTTCGACGCAACGATGGCCTCTGCCATGCCGCTCGAGAAGCTCCGAACTGTCTGGGAGGCGACCGCCGCGCAAGTGGGCGCGCTCAAGACTGTGAAAAGCGCGAGGTCGGTCGAGATGCAGGGCTATCATGTGGTCACACTCGCCTGCGATTTTGAGAAAGCGCCGCTCAACTTGAGGCTCGCCTTCGATAAGGAAGGCAAGGTCGCCGGCTTCTTCCTCGTACCGCCTGCGGCTGCGTGGAATCCTCCCGACTACGCTAACCCGAGCGCCTTCCACGAGGAGCACGTGACGATCGGCGCCGAGCCGTGGCAACTGCCGGGCACGCTCACCGAGCCGATCGGCCCGGGACCGTTCCCCGCCGTCGTGCTGGTGCAGGGGTCAGGCCCGAACGATGAGGACGAGACCGTCGGGTCGAACAAGCCCTTTAAGGACTTGGCCTGGGGGCTGGCCAGCCGCGGTATCATCGTGCTGCGTTACGAGAAAAGAACCCACAAATACGCTGCGCAGTATAAGAAAGAGATGGGGAACTTGACCGTCAAGGAGGAAGTCGTCGACGATGCGCGCGCGGCGGTGGCGCTCCTCGCCGGCCGGCCCGAAGTGCAAACGGCTCGCATCTTGGTTCTCGGCCACAGCCTGGGCGGCATGCTGGCGCCACGCATCGCGGAGGGGGACAATCAGATCGCCGGCATTATTATCATGGCGGGCAGCACGCGGCCGTTTGGGCAGATCGTTGTGGAACAGATCAAATATCTGGCTTCTCTGAGCGGTCCGGTGGGCGACGGAGCAAAACCGCAGATTGGGGCGGCCGAGAAGTTTGCCCAGGATTACGATAGCCCTTCGCTGAAGCTGGGCGACACAGTGAGCATGATGGGCATTCCGTTGCCGGCGGCTTACGTGCTCGACCTGCGCAGCTACGACCCGGCCGCGACGGCGGCCCGTCTGACGATACCGATGCTGGTGCTGCAAGGTGAGAGCGACTATCAGGTTACGCGGAAAGACTTGGAAGGCTGGGAGAAGGCGCTGGCCGGCCATAAGAACGTCACGATCAAAACCTATCCGGGTCTCTGCCACCTCTTCATCACGGCAGGCAACCCGCCCTCGCCCGCCGATTACGACAAACCCAGCCACGTGGCCAGGGAAACGCTGGATGACATTGCGAACTGGGTTGCGGCCCAGCGAACACAATGAGACTGCGCGCAGCGCCTTGGAGTGCGGCAGGGAAGCTGCCGTCGTTGTGCCGGAATTCCAAGGCGGCAGCTTCGCTGCCGCACTCCAGGCACGGTAGTCGTTGATTCCGGTCCCGGAGAAACAAGATGACTAGCGAATGGTATTTGACGCCGAGCCTGATTATGGCTTTCGTGATCGTGATCTGCCTGGTTCTTTATTACCTGATGCCTCGGATGACACGCCCGGACGTTTACTTTGCGGTGACGGTTCCCTCGGAGTTCCGCGATTCGGCAGAGGGTTGGTCCATCCTCAAACGCTACCGCATGGAAGTGACGATCGGCAGCGTATTGGCGCTGCTCGTTGTCCTATCGCCGGTGAGAATGGGTGAGACCAGGTACTCACTGGTTGCGACGCTGGGCGGGTTTTTCTTGCAGGGAGCCGGCGTCTTCCTTGCGTACTATCGGGCCCGAGGACGTGTGTTGCCCCACGCTGTCGCTCCGGCAACTGTCAGGGAGGCTGCGCTCGAGCCGCGGCCGGCGCGCTTGCCGGGTGGGTGGCTCCTCCAGTTTCCACCTTTCGCCGTGCTGGCGGGGACGGGAATATGGTTGCATACGCACTGGGAGCAGATTCCCGAGTCATTCCCAATCCACTGGGGGGCGAACGGGCAGCCCAACAACTGGAGCACCCGCACTGCTAGGGGAGTCTATGGGCCACTGCTGATGGGCGTCGTGTTGTGCGCCTTTATGGGATTCCTCGCTTACGCCTTCCTTCGCTGGTCTCGACCCGTCCAAGCGGGCGGACCAGCGGGCGAACGCGAGGGCCGCTTTCGGAAAATGGTCGGGTCGATAGTGGTAGCGACTGAGTATCTCCTGGCACTCGAATTCACGTGGATTGGGCTGATGCCCTTGTCTCACCTGCAAGCCGGCCCTCTGGGTGTCGCCCCCTTCCTTCTTATTGCCTTAGGCTTCGTGGTGGTAGTTGTGGTGCTGGTGACGCGCTACGGCCAAGGCGGAACGCGTCTAGCCGGTGCCGCAGCGCCACTCTCCATTGTCTCGGCCCCCGTCGGTGACCGCACACCCGACAAGTACTGGAAGCTAGGCTTGTTTTACGTCAATCGTGACGATCCGGCGCTGTTCATTGAAAAGCGGTTTGGAGTTGGCTACACACTCAACTTCGGCCATCCCGGCGTTTGGATCGGCTTGGCCGTACTGGTGGCGGTCACGGTGGCAATAGCCCTTCTCGCCCCATCGCGGCACCATCCCTAAAGTCGAGAAGCCCAGGAGTCGAGAAGTCGAGGAGTTGAGGATTCGAGAACCGAACGTCCGAAGTCCGGGATTCGAGAGTGGCACTCTTGACTCTCGTCGGTCAATTATCGGTTTCTTGACTACTCGGCTTGCCGTCTTAACCTTGACTTCTCGGCTCCTCGACCCTAGAATTCTCGACCGAGTCAAACGGGGACTTATGAAACAGCAATGCTACATGGCTGTGATCTATTTGAATTGGCTGCTGCTGGCGGGTGGATTGCTTTTCTTTGTCATCAAAGGTCATTATGGATTCGCATTACTATGGTTGGTGTTGATCCCACTCGGGATGTGGGTTTACATCCGCGTATTCCCGTCGATCTCTCCGCTCATGGGCTACGGCCGGATTGACGACCAGCCGGCGCAGAACTCGGGACACGTTTCGGCCAAAGTCACACTCTACACAGCGTTAGGTTGTCCGTTCTGCCCGGTAGTGAAGCGCCGGCTAATGGCGCTGCGCGAAACCATGGAGTTCAGCCTCGAGGAAATCAACGTCACGCTCAAGCCTGGAGTGTTGATGGACAAGGGAATTCGTGCCGTGCCGGTGGTTGAGGCCGGAGAACGCCGCCTGGCCGGAAATGCCACCAGCGAGCAACTCGCCGAGATGATTCGCGGATTTGCGAGTTCGCAGTCGAGAGTCGAAAGTTGAGAGTCAAAAGTCGGGAGTACTGATTTCTCTGCTTCTTAACTCCCGAAACGGGGACTTTCGACTTTCGACTCTCGACTCTCAACTAATCTCAGCAACAACTTCCCCAGTTGATCCGAGTTGTGCCGGGCAACTCGGTCTTCGACTAGGACATCCGCGAGCACCGGAACTACCCCCAGAGCACGCACTTCCGCCAGGTCATTCACCACGGGCGCCGCTCCATCCGCGGCATATCGTCGGCGAAGCGAGGCCGAGACCTTCCGCGTATTCAGGATCACGGCATCAAAAAGCCTGCGCCCGGCATGTTCGTGCAGAGCGCGCAAGTGGTCGGCGGCAGAGTAGCCGCGCGATTCTCCGGGTTGAGTCATGAGATTGCAAATATAGACCTTTAGTGCTTTGGAGCGAGCGACCTGTTCGGGAATCCCATGGACCAGCAGGTTGGGGATGAGCGAGGTGTAGAGTGACCCGGGACCAACCGTGATGAGGTCGGCATTCTCGAGAGCGGTGAGCGTTTCCCGCAGGGGACGGCAACGGCTGGGGACAATGTGCAAGCGCGTGATGGGAATTGCAGTTTTGGTGATGCGCGATTCGCCGTAGATGATGTTGCCATTGGCTTGTTCCGCCTTCAACCGGACGTCGGAAAGTGTGGAAGGAAAGATCTCGCCTCGGATGGCCAGGACTTCGCTCGAAACCCGGACTGCTTTCGCAAAGTCACGTGTCAGGTGGGTCAGGGCCACGAGAAACAGGTTGCCGAAGCTGTGGCCGCGCAAACCGTGTCCGGTGGAAAAGCGGTAGTTGAAGAGTTTCGTGAGGAGCTTTTCGTCTTCCGCCAGTGCCACCATGCAATTGCGGATGTCGCCCGGCGGGAGAACGCCCATCTCCCGGCGCAGACGTCCGAGCTTCCGCCCTCGTCAGTAACCGTGACGACTGCAGTCAATCTGAATATCTTCGCTTGCCGACCGATGGGGTTTGTGATTCCCGGGAGGTATGGCTTCAGACCCCGTAAGAGCGTGGACAATCCTGTCCCACCACCAATTGCAACAACTTGCATGAAACTCCCGTGCGGAGGTGGCCGTGCGGCGCCGCACTCGTGGGGTAGCGGCAGGGAATCGCCACTCTAGCCAGAGCTAAAGCTCAGGATTGAAGACCAATTCCCGAAAGCGAGCATCGGCTGCGAGCGCCTGGAAGTCTTCGTCACGCTTGGCCTGGATGCGGTTCTGAGGGCGCAGAGCTATGGCCTCCTTCAGAGTGTGCAAAGCCGATTCCGCATCTCCCCGTAGCGAGTAAGCAGCGGCCAATGCGTAGCAAACGTGCTCGAGCTTGGGCGCCGACTTCTGAGCTTTGCTGAGGTATTCAATGGCGTCATCAAGACGGCGGGAGTTTAGGGCTCCTACCCCCATCGTATAAAGATCTTCGGGCTTCTTTGGCGCCGGAACGGGGCGGCTGAGTTTGTGCTCGCACAGACGCAGATGAACTCGCGACCTCTCCGCTATTCCTGCCACTCCACTCGATGCCAGCTTTTCGAATATTTCCTTAGCTTTCTCAAAATTCTGCCTGTGGAAAGCGCGCGCACCGAGTTCGTAATTCTTGACTGCGTTTTGAAACACTGCTTCGGGTTGCCGAAGATCCGTGGTTTGTGGGCCTGATCGATAACCGGTAGAACGGGCCATTGAATTAACGGATGCGCGTAAAGCCACTCCTGGATACGCGGTTCCAGTCGAACGAGCGCGGCCGGATCGGGCAGATGAACGAACCGTGCGCATCCTCCGCTTGCCTGAAGTCCCGAATGTCGCCTTTCTTTGTCGGTTAAGGCTTTTCATTTCAGAATGTTCCAACCAAAGATGGAGGGTCCGATGAGGCGCTTCATCGGATGCCTCATTTCTATCTATAACAAAAGTAGTGGAATATAGTCAAGTAGAGAGCAGCAGGCTAGGCCATGGCGGCTTCGGGTCACCCCAACTCACTGAAAACAATATTCGATCTTGTAGAACGGCACCCCAGTGCGGGGATTCGGCAACGGTCCATAGGGCGTTATCGACTCCCCATCCTTCGGCGCAAAGTCTAGCGGTGAGGGGTCCATCTTTCAGGCACTCCCTTGGCTCTTCACAGCGACAGAAAGCAATTCTTCTGCGGTGGGCCGCGACTTCGCCGCCGTCTCAACGCCGCGCCAAGGCATTGTCCGCGGCGCAGCGGACCACGTGAGCTAAATCCACACCCTCGAAGGGAGGCGCAATATAGTCGAAAGCTCCGACCTCGACGGCCGAAGCATAAAGGTTGGCGTTAATGGTTTGTCCCACGACAATGACATTGACCTGCGAAGATGCCTTCTCTGAGAAGGACACAATCTCCGACCACTTCCCGTCGGGCAACTCGCTCTCTGTGAAGGCCAATAAAGGCGGATTTGCGTCTGACAGAGCAAGTTTCGCTTCGGCCAGAGTTTGCGCCCGCTCCGTAGGGACGGCGATCTTCCCTAACGCAGCCTTGATTTCATCGAAAGGCTTTGTTTGATGAAAAACTAGTAAGGCAGTGAGTTTTGAGCTCATCGGTGGACCCCTAACTGGTCGTTAAGTTCGACGGCAGCACCGTCTTGTGGCATCCGCCGGCCAAGCTTATCATCAGGCTCGGCAATAAAGGCTGACGATCCCGTGCGCTGCTGCAGACCAGCCCCCCCCAGACTTATCTGAGTGCGACTGTAAAAACCTTCTTTTGTTGCGTAATGTCAACTTTGTCTTCCCGTGCAAGCCAGCCCAAGGCGAAATTGACAAGTTCGCCTGAGCCATTCAGTTTCTTCTTGAGCTGTGAGACTGAATGAGGTCCCTCCTCGTTAAGTAAGCGCCATATCTTGCCGGCTGTTTCGCCGACCTGTCCATTAAGTTCCATCTCTTGCATCCTCCTGCTGTTTTCCAGATTAACGCCTTCAGAGCTTTCCCGTTTCTGGCGCCGGCGGTTCGCGAAACCCTGACGTTTCGTCGCAACACCAGACGCCTACCAATTCTCTGAGTGCCGGAAATTACTACGCCCCGAAACACGCTTGCTTGCTGGGTGCAAATGGCGTTCAGGAACTCGCGAGGGGCCAGTGTCCGCGTTAGATCAATCAGCCCCTTGCCATCCCGCAAACCGAATTGCCAGTACAAGTATACCTGAAGGATTTGCTTGGTGAAAGAAAAAAATTACTATCGTGGTGATAACCAAGTCATCCAGCCCAGGCGTTCGGCGCAACTCTCTCATTTGTGAAAAGCGAAGACTGCCTGTGCTGTCTGTTTCCGCCCTTAATCAGCGGTTACCGTGCTTCCGCAGATAAGTCACTAATTCCATCAGCCCGTAAACCACCAGACATAGCCAGAAGTCCACCAGGGTCCCGAGGTCGAGCTTGAAGGGGTGATGTCTGGCAGGTTCCGGCAGATAGGGGTTGAGGGCAAAATACATGCCATTGCCAACCAAGATAGCAACCAAGTATTTTAACCACCTAGCGGTTGAGGGCTTCATTCTGTCGTTTTAAGGCAGACACGCAGCAGACACCAAAACTGCGGCCTGTCCTGCCGGAAACTGTATAATAGGGAACGCCGAACCGCGATGCCAATTTCAACTCTCACGCCTGCTTCGGAAGTGATGTACCTGAAAGGTGTGGGTCCGGCACGAGCCGAACTCCTGGCCTCGCGAGGCATCCGAAGCATCGAAGACCTTCTTTACTATACGCCATTTCGTTACGAAGACCGTACCCGTATAACCCTGATTCGTGACCTGGTTCCCGGACAGACCACAACGATCTTGGCGCAGGTGCTGACTTGCGGCCTGACCAGGACTCGGAAGGGCGTCTACATTTATGATCTCGCAGCTCGAGACGCCAGTGGAATGATCCGCTGCCTATGGTTCAACGCAGTCTACCTGGAAAAGGGCAAGGTTTTCCGGCAAGGCCAGCGAGTTTTCTTTTACGGGAAGGTGGAGCGCGATTTCTACGGCGCAGGCAATTTGCAGATCGTTCAGCCGCAGTACGAAATACTGCCGGAGGCGGAATCCGAGAGCGGGAACTCCATAGAAGTGGAACGGGTTGTACCGATCTATGAAAGCACCGGAAGGCTGGGCACGCGGGTCATCCGGCGGTTGATCTGGACCGCGCTGTCCGCCCTCGGGGACAGCATCCCGGACCGGCTTCCATTGTCGGTTCGTGAGAAGAACGGGCTGATGGACCGCGCCACGGCTTTTCGCCAAACCCATTTTCCTGATTCCGGTCAATCCCTCGAACAGTTGTGCAATTTCCGCACACCCGCGCAGGTGCGCCTGATCTTCGAGGAATTCTTCAACGTGGGCGCGGGTCTTGCGCTGCGACGGCGCAAGGCCAAATCCTTACAAGGAATCAAGTTTGAGCCCAAGGACAGCGCCCGCGCCGCGATTCGCAGCATTTTGCCCTTCCATCCCACCGCCGCGCAGAAGCGGGTGCTGAAAGAGGTGGTTGACGACATGTGTTCTGCCCGGCCCATGAATCGCCTATTGCAGGGCGATGTGGGGTCCGGGAAGACCATCGTTGCTCTCCAGGCGGCGATTCTGGCCATTGAGAACGGCTATCAGGTGGCTTTGATGGCCCCCACGGAGATTCTGGCCACTCAGCATTACCTCTACACCAAGGCGCTGTTGCGGCCGCTGCCTTACCAGATTGACTTGTTGATCAGCGCGCGCAAGGCATCGGACAAAGTGGAGGTCAAGGAGCGGATGGGGAGGGGAGAGATTAATCTCATCGTGGGCACCCATGCCCTGCTGGAAGAAGACGTGGCGTTCTCGAAGCTCGGACTCGTGGTGGTGGACGAGCAGCACCGCTTTGGAGTCCTGCAGCGGTTCGGGCTGATGCGCAAAGCGATCAACCCTCACGTCCTGGTGATGACTGCGACGCCCATTCCTCGCACGCTTGCCCTGACCCTCTACGGCGACTTGGATTACTCCATCATCGACGAATTGCCGCCCAACCGGACGCCCATCGAAACTCGCCTGGTGGAGGAAGACGCACGCGCGCGAGCCTTCGAGTTCATTCGCGAAAAAGTACGCCAAGGCGGGCAGGCTTACGTGGTTTATCCGGTGATCGAGGAAGGGGGAAAGCTCGATTTGAGGCCCGCCGTGCGCATGTTCGAGCAGCTTTCGCGCAGCGTCTTCCCCGAGTTGCGTGTGGGGTTGTTGCACGGGCGCCTGCCCAGCGACGAAAAGGAAGACGTGATGCGCCGCTTCAAGCTCGGTGAAGTGCAGGTGCTGGTCTCGACCACGGTGGTGGAAGTGGGCGTGGACGTTCCGAACGCCACCGTGATGCTCATCGAGCATGCGGAGCGATTCGGCCTTTCCCAGTTGCACCAACTGCGCGGCCGCATTGGGCGGGGAGCGCAGAAATCATACTGCCTTCTGGTTGCTTCCCCGTCGCGAAACGAGTTGGCCCAGCAACGGCTGCAAACCATGGTGGACACGACTGACGGTTTTAAGATCGCCGAAATCGACTTGCGGCTGCGCGGTCCAGGCGAGTTTTTCGGCACTCGCCAATGGGGCATCCCGACCTTCCGGATCGGCAACCTGATCCGCGATCAGGAGATTCTGGAGTGGGCGAAGCGGGAAGCCTCGAGCTTTGTCGAGCACCCTTCGTCTCGCCAGGAATTGGAAGCGTTTGCAGGCTACTTGCGGGTCGAGTGGCCGCGGCGGTATCGACTGGCCAGCGTGGCGTAAGGGAAGGCAAAAGGCGGTCGCTCATGCCCGTCGGCTGACGGGCACCCAGAAACCGTGAAAACCCTGTCATTCTGAGCGAAGCGAAGAATCTCGCTCTGATCTTTTCGTTGTCGCTTTGTCACCGACCAGAGCGAGATTCTTCGCTTCGCTCAGAATGACAGCGCGTTTTCAAAGGAGAAAGCAGAAAGCAACGCTCGGTGGCTGGCGCGCGCGAGTGCTCAAATTGGCGGCAGCCAGCAGGTTTGACGCGGCGCCTGCGCCCTCGCACACGAGTTTCGGGCGGCGGTCCTCTGTAGCCGACTTTTTGTCACTGTCACGGCATCGTGCGGGAGTCGCAAGCCCTGACCTCGTTTTCGCAAGATCCGGCGTTGTCTGGTTCTTTTGGGGTTCGATTGCTGCTAAATTGCGCGCAAAAGGCGCGAGATTTGCAGCATTGGAAAAGTGATGTCATTGGTTTTAAAGCACTTATTTAGTTCGTTCCCACGATTTTCATATTTTCTCGCGGTCCGCCGGATTTCCCTCTCCCAGGCGATTCCGGATCGCCCGCGGTCGCCTTTCGAGGCCGGCGTCAAAACGTGCAAGTTGTTACAAAGCTCGAATTCTGTCTTCAATGCGCGCATTTCAACACTCAATTGCGGTTCGTTTTGAGTTCGTTTCAAATGTGCATCATTTGTTTTCATAAACATACTGGCTTCGTTCGTAATATTTTTTGTTTGTTTCAGTCGTCTGTTCTCCCGAAGGGCCGGGGCATTCCGTTTTCTCGGACAACGGGTCCCACGTCCACCGCTTGCCTACGACAATATGTCCACAATACGACCACGATTATAGGCTATCATGCCGCGCTGGGCTCGTCAAGCAAAAAATGCCCAGTGGTGCAATTTGACGTTGTAGCGGCGAGTTTACCTCGCCAAATGGCGGCGTAAAGCCGGCCGCGGCATTCGCCCGACACTTCTACGGACTTGGGCCTAACTCGCGCCCGGCCTGCGGCAAGTCCCAGCAATAAAACAACTGTGGGCGGCACGCCTGTTTGATCCGTGGGCATGCGGTCTCACTTTTTCGTGAGCTTATATAAGACATTACGCCCGCCTGGTAGCGACCCAAGAGTTCACTCAAAAATCGGAAGGCCAGGCGATAACTCGCTAGAAAAACAAATCTGATTGACCTTTTTTCGAGAGACGCCAGCGATCTGTGCCGATACGTTCGGCTACACTTTCGAGGACGTTCAAAATCGTCTGATGCTCAGGGGTAACACCATTTTTCAGTAAAGGCATGATGTTGAGAATGATTTCGTCAATGGTTGGATTGCGGTTGAGGTGTTCCATTCGCCTCAGGTATGAAACAACGAAGTAACGCACGCGCAGTTCGAGTGGGATGTGGGTCTTGAACTTCTTGTTCGTCGGTAGGTTGTAGGTTTTTGTTTTGAGATCAAACTCAAACGACCCAACAAGCAATGGTGTGAGGTCCGCGTATTCCTTTGCAAGAACATCGAGAAACCCGAGTTCCAAACCGCGGATAACCAATTCATCATTGATTTGTTCGAGAGTGGCGCCGTGGTGCATGGCGATCACCGATTCAATCGTTTCCATCACTACGTCCATGATGGGTGCTCCGAGTGCGATTTTGCCTATAGTCTTCGGGTTTCGCACCTTGCGGAAATTTATTATCAATTGTCCCGACAGCACCGTAAACGGATTCTGTCGTTTCTTGAAGCTCGTTTGGCCGTTGTTTTGTTTCACTGACCCAGCATACTCAAAGCCAGCGGACTCAGCGGCATCAATAATCAGATGCCAGTACGCCGGGTCTTTGTGGGCAAAGACGAAACTCATCCACCTATCGAATTTAAGTACTCTCGCCATTTCTTTGATGGACTGAGCGAGCAGCCGGGAATAGTCCTTTTTTGTTTTGTGAGCTTCACCTCCCTCAATCGCTTCATTTGCGTAATCCTCATCGAGAACGGGAAGATCAAGCCATCTGTTCCACATAATTGACAGATCGAGGTAGGGGATTTTGGCACCGTATGGTGGGTCGGTGTAAATATAATCGATGCTCTCGCTTGTGATGTTCGAAAGATCGGTGGCTGTACCTTTCAAGACTTGGGCGTCACCAATCGTGCCGCTGTTGACGATGCCCGCCACCTCGCGCTTGCCTGCCACCACCTTGTTAAAGCGAGACTGGAAGTATTTCATGAGATCAATTTCGGCTGGCCTACGCGCTATACGGTAGCGGTAGTAGCGGAATATGCCGCTGTCGCCGCGTCCTTCGCTACGACCTTTGGAGGCGTGGTACGTAAGGTTTACTTTATTCAAAAGTCCGGAAAACATGAGCGTAAGGCAACCTCGTACCTCTGGCCTCTCTTTTTGAATAAGAGCCTTCAAGTACGCAAGCTGTGCCAGCTGCTTCTTGCTAAATAATCGTTCAATAGTCGGAACGTCGGAATTCCTGGGGAGCACTACACCCTTCGGGTAAGGATATCTTTTCAGAGCATTCTCGATCTCCCGTTCGTTTTCCGGGGCGTGTTCCGTATATTGTGCTTTCACATGACGGAACGCGTCGCCAAGCATCCCGAAGTTGACGGGCTCAATCAAGTTTCTGACGATAAACTCGGAGAGCGGATTAATGTCGATGTGAATGCCTTTACGACCCAGCATGAGGGCTTCCACAAGAGTTACACCGCTGCCGCCGAACGGGTCGAGGACAGTATCGCCAGGCTGCGTGAACGTCTTAACATACTGCTGTACGACTTTCCAGACCTGTTTAGTAAAGTAGCCGTGGACTCCAAAGTGCCGCTTGGCTGTTTGCTTCTGAAAATTCGTTATCTCGGGAGGTGGCGTGATACCGAGGTAATCAAAACCGGCCTTTGGGACCGCGCCCACCTTGCGAAGGCGCTTTGGCAGCTGGGTTGCGGCCTTCACGGGGGCGAGATATTTTGCGACGTCGCTCCAGTAGTTCGTAATCTCACTAAGATGAAAGTAAAGGACGGGTTCTTTTTGGTGGACATCAAAAAGGATAAACTCTCGTCCGTTGCATAATGCGAACAGTTCGACGCGGATTTCTGGGTGAACTGCGTAGCTGTATACCTGCTCGACGTTATGGCCGGTTTTGATCTCCCCATCCGGAGCTTTCGCGTCGAGAACGAATGTGAAGTTTCCATTTACGGTTAACAGATAATCCGGGATGAGGGTGATCGGCCTGTCGCTTGACCCGACGGTCAAGAACGGGTGCAAGAGTTGCTTGCTCCGAATAATGCGATTCGGGCCTACGGCCGTGTATCCGAGGGCGTTCAAGAGCGGATGCACAATCTCTTCTCGAACTGAGTCTTCCCTGAAGCTCTCTGAGTCAAGCAAGTCAAAATCAAAATCCACGAGTGGGACGACAGCAACCGAAGCTCCCATATTGTTCGACCTCGCGGGGAATCTCCCGACGTTCTGAAGGCGCTAGGATATCACAAGAGGCGGTTGTCGACTCCAATTGTCCAAAGGCCGTCCAAACCACTCTAGCCACCCGCGCGCACGCCGGTTGGGGCATCTTATAAGCCACTGTCTGCACACAGATGCCATATCAATTTCTCGTTATCGATTTCCTTTGCTTCCGGTTTTTGTAACCACTCGCAGAAGTCCAAATCGTTAGCAGCATCTCTCCAGCGTGCCCATGCATAAACGTAAAGTCTGTAGCTGCCTTGCAGAATGCCATCTACTTGGGCTTGGGTAAGCGGTGGCTCACTTTCCTTGGGGAGAAAGAGTGTAACCCACGGCCCTTCCCCCTTGGATACGGTGAGACCTTTCTTTCCAGAATTGAGAAAATCGGCATTTGCCTTCAGCGCATTTGCGAGAAATCCCGAGTGCATCTCACGATCTCCCTTTGCTGGATCCGGACCTATGCTAGCGAGTGCTGCCTCAAAGACCGGATAAACGTTTTCGGCAGGCGCTGTTCCTTCGTTCTTAAGATATATATTTACGCCTAGCCGCTTTCCGGGCAAAATCGTCTTGTTGTTACCGGAAAACAAAACATTGTAAACTTGGATATATCCTTTTTGGAGTTGGATGTTAGGCTCGTTCCTCTTTGCATTTATCGCATATATGACGACCAGCCACACTATAGTTATC
The DNA here is from genome assembly GCA_963842495.1 of uncultured Acidobacteriota bacterium. Classification (GTDB taxonomy): domain Bacteria; phylum Acidobacteriota; class Terriglobia; order UBA7540; family UBA7540; genus CAVROP01. Next base: position 17,514 of record CAWJHY010000074.1, on the reverse strand, counting down.
ACTGTGATTCCAGAATATTGACGAAAGCGATTTGGAACCAGCCTCGCTCTTTTTCTTCCGGGCATCTCCTGACGATCTCTGACGAATCCAGACTTCCAGTACAATATTCCAGTCGAAAGTAATGACAGAGTTACAAAGACCATTGACAAACCATATCGCCCCAGGCTTACCATGATTCCTGTGATTCCAAAGCCAATAACGGCTATAATCCAGTTCGCGTACTTCCAGTTGAGTGAGAGACGAACAAGCCGAACTGCCTCGGTCCAGAGTTTCTTGGAGGAATTATTTGTTGGCATAGCAACGAATGCTAGGCCCAAAAGTTCGGTTAGTCAACGATAGTACTGCCCAAGTTGAGCGGTCGGTCAGTTAGATCGTGGAGTCGCAGTACTGGGAGACCGCAGAGCTTCGCGCCAGCCCCAAAAGGTGGTACGGTCCCCCACTTAGAGCAGCGGCCCACTAGGGAACGGTGCCTTTGAGGGTAGCCACTGCAGCATATCCAGAGTTCGCGGATATTGAAGGGCAGACCGCCTCGGCCCCGAGGGGCCAGTCGATATGGACATAGACAGCGTCAATAAAAATACCGAGAATATGAACAAGTATGTCGGCGTGATGGCAGAATTAAAGCGGCGCACGCACGTCATTAGCATGTTTCTAGCCGGACAGCAAGATGCTGTCTACAAAGCCTCGAATATCGAGACCATCGGCCTTCAGTTCCGAAAGGCGTTCGAGCTAATTGTGTTCGCGTCTCTTACTGCCCACAAAGAGCTGTATTCCGCCGCCTATAGCGATTTCGCAAAACACTGGGAAGCCGCCAAGCTTGTGAAAAGACTGCGTGAGATCAACCCGCACTTCTATCCAGAGCCGGTTATTCAAGTGCCAAGTAACAAGCTAGGCGTAAAGATGGATCTGGCGTCCCGTCAGCCCGACTACTTGACTGCGGAGAGTCTAGTTGATGCGCACGGAAGATGTGGATCGCTCATGCACGCTGCAAACCCTTACGGCAGAGAGACCGACTACGCGTTTTTCGAAGCGAGCTTTCCCGTCTGGCTGTCGAAGACAGTGAATCTGCTCAACTCGCACCTCGTACAGCTTCCGGGAGACACTGGGTTCTACCTTGTGCAGATGGGGCGCGAAAACCGTCCGAGTTGGACTCAATTTGCGCCGAGATCGGTCAACAAGCAAGGGGAAGCGTAGCGCCCCCTCCCTGCAAAGGCCTCGGCGGACACACGGGCCATCGTACAGCAGCACCACCTAGGTTGCGCCCGTTCTGCGCGTATGGTCGGCCACTCGGACAATGTCCGGGCGGTCAGTTGACAATAAGTCGGCTTGTCGGAGGCTGGCCGCCACCGCCACAAGAGTGACCCAAGATAAGTCCTTGCTGGTCGTGTTGTTCATGAACGCCCAGGTTTGCGATTCACTTCGGAGTGACCGACCGCCTAGAAATCTATAGAGCCTGCTTCAGAGTTCTTACCGCGTCTCCGCCGACCGACCAATCGCCTGATCTTCCAACCCTTCCCCGCCTACGCTCTATGACCCTGAGGCAAACGGTTGGACTTAACGTCCGAAATGGCTCGATTCGGACATATTTTCATTCACCATCCGACGGGCAGGGACATCGAACCGTGTGTCGAGGGTGGCAGGCTGGGGTCGGCGGCATAAAAAGCCATGTCGCCGCCACCTGCGGTTCAGCCGATGCGCGGTATCGGGTGTGAAACAACGGATCAGTGATAAAATGAATCACTTCATTTCATGAGAGTAATCTCCGGCACATATCGCGGGCTGCATCTGGTGACGCTGAAGGGCGGAAATCTTCGCCCTACCTCCGATCAAATGCGCGAGACGCTGTTTGATGTGCTGGGTCCGGAAGTGGAGGGCGCGGCCTTCCTGGATGCCTACGCCGGAAGCGGCGCGGTGGGGATTGAGGCGCTGAGCCGAGGGGCAAGCGACGTGGTGTTTATCGAACATCACCGTCCGGCCCAGCAGCTTATTCGCAAGAATCTCGAGACACTGGGCATTAAGTCCGGCTATTACCTGATTCGGACGACGGTCGCGAAGGGGCTGGAGCGGCTCGAGCAGGAAGGGTCGAGGTTCGATTACCTCTTCCTGGATCCGCCTTACAACGAGATTAGCGAGTACCACCACGTCCTGCGGCTCCTGGCGCGTTCACATTTGCTGGATTCCCAGTCTCTGGTGATTGCGGAGCACTCCCGGTATTGTTTGCTCGAAGAAATTTACGGAAGCCTGCGCCGGCGACGGCTGATTCGGCATGGCGACGCACAATTCGGCTTCTACCGCATGGCATAACCCGCCTGCTTTGTGAACCACCAAGGCGCCAAGACACGAAGGGATTTGGTTGATAAGCCTGGCTGGTAGCGTCTCAGTTTGAATTCTGCCGCTTGGAAGAAAGCATGGTTCTAGCCGTCAGGACTTCCATTCCGTTCAGCTTCTCGCTTGAGAGCGGTATTCATGGCTTTGAAACCTGCTTCTGTCGCAGATAGCGTGCCGCTCAAAAGACCAACAAGAAGGCCTGAGAACTTTTCGCCTTGCACCAAGCGAGTTCTACCCTCTCCGATGGGTTCGAGCAAAAAATAATGCTCGCCATCAAAGACTCCTGGAATGAGCAGGTGTCCCAACCAACGTAACTCACGTTCTGGTCGAACTGTTAGGACGGTCGGCTTGAACCGCATCCCCGCTTTGCCGGGCGGAGCGATGTACACTGACAGTCGATCCCCTTGCGCCAAGTTTCCCGAGATGGATTTGATGAAAGGGTTCCAGGATGACATGCGGGCGAAATCGGTCAGAAGCGCCCAAATCCGCTCGACCGGGGCAGTTATTTCGATGTTGGTCTCGATCCGGCGCTCAACCATTGCGCTACCGTGTCTCCTGCAAGCACGAGTATACATCTAGGCGCTTGGGACTGGAAGCACCGTTGTGGCCGCCCACACTCAAACTGAGACACTACCGAACAGTTCGTAATCTTGACCGCGCGGGCGCTCTTACCCTAGTATGGTGGTTACGGCCAGCGTCCCGGTTCGTGCTGTGGCGGGGTAGCTCAGTGGTAGAGCGAGGGTCTCATAATCCCTAGGTCGGGCGTTCGATCCGCCCCCCCGCTACCAATCCTTTCAACAAAATGTGAAATCCTTTGTTTTCAATGACTCCTTGGCTTTGTTCCCGCGATTTCTTGTATCTTCGCGCGCCGCTCCGGGTTTCCGAAGCCGGCCCGCTTCGGAGACCTTGCGCATTCCGCGGCACAACCCACTCGCGTGGAGGCGCGGCTCATAGCAGTCGCTCATGCCCCCCGCAGCACCCGGAACCCATGAAATGTCATTCCGAGCGCAGCGAGGAATCTCGCTCTGCGTAGAGTGGTTCACTGAACAAGGACCAGGGCGAGATTCCTCGCTGCGCTCGGAATGACAGGCAATTTCAAAGCGGCCTTCCTTTGTTTTCAATAACATACTCGGATCGGTCGTACAATTTTGTGTTTTTCTTCTCAACTCATCGACTCCTCGATTCCTTGCCTGCGACGGATTCAACCTCGCGTGTCCGGGGGGAGTAAGAGGAAATCGCAAGCAGGAACCACAGGCAGGAACTACAGACGAAAAGAGAGGAAGACATAACGTATCCGGCAGGGCCTAACCGCCTGCCCAACCCCACTTACGAATTCTAGCCTATATGAGACCATTTGTCAAGTACCAACAAAGTTAATTACATCGACGGCACCGGTCGGCGCCAGATCCCCATATGCAGACAGCCGATGCAGTCGTACTTCTACTTTCTGCGGCCGAAACCCCCCTCGAGCGCGATGCGGACGAGTTGGCTGCGGGTCCGCACACCGGTTTTGTGAAACAGTTGTTGCAACGCCGCCTTCACCGAACTTTCCGAGATGTCGAGACGCGCACCGATTTCCTTATTGCTGAAACCCTCGAACACGCCCTGCAGCACTTGATTCTCCCTTTCCGTGAAGGGGCGTCTTGAGTCCGGCGCCTCCTGGCTTTTGGCCGCTTCGACCAATGCCCGCACAGAGGTCTGATCAAGCCACGTTTCTCCTGCCATCACTTTGCGGATGGCCTGGGCGAGCGAGACCGGCGAGCTATGCTTCGTAAATATCCCGCCTACCCCCAGTCTTACTGCCTCGACCGACTGGGCGTCGCTCATTCCGGCCGTGACAATGAGGAAACGCCCCTCGAAGCCCATCTCTCGGGCGCGCGCCATAAACTGGAAGCCATTTTCTTTGCCCAGGTCGTAGTCCAGCAGCACCAGATCAATCCGTTTCTGCCGCAGGATATCGATGGCTTTGTCGACCGTCGCACAGTGCCCGGTCATTTCCAGGTCAGCCTCGCTGTCTACCAACCGGCTCAGACCCTCACGGAACAGAGCGTGGTCATCCAGTAAGAGGATTCGGATCTTATCCATGTGTCTTTGACCCTCCCTCCTCGCAACCTTGCTCCACAGAAGGAACCAAGTCCAAAGCGAAGCAACACCCGGGAGATCCCGGCTCGTAACGGAGGTCACCCTGAAATGTCCTGACCAGAGCCCGAGAGAGATACAGGCCCAGCCCTGCAGCTTCCGCGCCTTCCTGAAAGGGCTGAAATAGACGTTCGGGATTCGATATGCCGCCACCGGTATCCCGGACCCGCACCACCACCCGTTCGCCTTCCACACAGGCGCTGACTCTGAACTCTTTTACCTCTCGGTCTTCCATGGCTCGCAAACTGTTCTTGGTGAGGTTCAACAGAGCCTGCAGGAGATTGTGGCGCTCGGCCCACACTCGGGGCAAACCTTCGGGCACATGCCACCGAACCAGCACGCCGGAGTCTTGCAGGGACGGCGAGGTTACAATGCGCAATTCGTCGAGAACCTCGCCGAGGTCAACACTCGCCGGTTCCTCGCTTCCAGCGCACTGCCGCAACTCGAAGGCGGCGATCCTTCCCAAACCTTCTACCAGGTCCCTCAGCGCCCGGAAGTCCTCACTCTGTGCCAACTCGGGCCGGCGCGAGAGGTTTTCGCAGACCACCGCGATAGCACCGCACACGTTACGGATCTCATGCGACACCCCTCCGACGGCCAAGCGGGAAGCCACCATCAAATACTGGAGGCTGGACTCCTCTTTGTCGCGAAGATCCTCGGAACTATCCACCAGCATGGCCGCCAACCTCGCTCCGGCACTCGTCTTGTAGGTGGAAAACCAAACGTCCGCAAGAAACACCTCCCCATCACGACGTCGGCCACTGCACTGCAGGGCCGTACGAAAGCCGGGCGCCGCCTCCTCGGCCGGAGGCACTCGGGCCAAGGGTGGAAGAAAGTCCTTGATGGATTCACCCGGCAAGGTCTCAGGCTCGAAGCCCAGCAGGCGGTGAGCGGCTTGATTGGCCATCACAATCTTGCCCCCCGAGTCCAACGTCAGTATCGCTGCCGGGCTGCTCTCGATGAGGGCCTGCAACTGCTGCTCAGCGTCCCGCCGCAACAGAGCCTCTTGCTCAACCTCTCGGACGTGCTGCGCCGTGAGTCGCCGGTTCTTGGCGGATTCATGAGCGAAGAGCGCGGTGCCAAAGTAAGCAGCGAACATGAAGATGTCGCGGGGAACCCCTGCTGCGGGATCCCACGTATACCAGAAGGGGGCAAAGCGCTCGGCAAGAAACGTACACAATCCTCCCAGCACTACGAGTTGCCAGCGCGGCAGGCAACTTCCCGCAATCAGCATGGGGAAAAGATAAAGAAAGCCAAACATGACGTTCAGTTCGACCTGCCAATCGATCAGGGCCACGGCTAAGATCATGAACCCTGCAACCAGAAGCAGCTTGGTGCGGCTTAGCTTTAGGAATGATGAAAGCATATCGCTCTCGCCTGCCTGCAATGTTGGCATCGAAATATTAAGCCACGGATGCAATTTTACCAAATCGCCCCGCGCGTTCTGAGAAGTTGGCGGGAAGATAGGGTCGAGCTGGCCGAAAGATAGGCAATCATACCCGCAAGATAACTGGAGGATGTTCCGGCAGACGGATTATTGTGATCTTGAGCGCACACGGCCGGCAGTCAGCGCAGTGATTTCTTAATTCTCTCGCGTTCGCTCCGCGTCGTTGGCCTGAGACGTTTCGGCTGTTTACCGAACAGCGCTCGCACTTCGTCGGAGGAAGACAATGAAAGTTCGCATTCACATCGGCAAGAGATTCGCCCTGATGTTCGGGGCGGCCGTGGCGCTGGCCGCGGTAATGGCCCTCGTGGAATCCGGCCGCAGTCATGGTCAGGCGACCAATACTAATACGCCTGAGAACTCGGCCGCCAAATCCAGCAAGGCCCAGCCCGATGCGACTTTGGACCTCTCGCCCAGCCAACTGAACTCGATCAAGGTCGAACCGGTGGGAAGCTACCTGTTTCCGGTGGAGAAGGAGGCGGTGGGCAACATTGATTATGACGAGGACATGTCCGTGCAAGTTTTCCCGGCTTATCAGGGGACCATCATCGCGACCCTTGTACAACTTGGCGCCGAAGTTCGTATAGACGAGCCCCTCTACACCATTAAGAGCCCCGACCTGATTCAGGCAGAGTCAACATTGATCGGAGCGGCAGCGACTTTTGAGTTGACCAACAGGGAACTGGCGCGTGTTCGTGGATTGGCAGGGATTGCAGAGCGGGAAAGGGAACAAGCGATCTCCGACCAACAAACGGCGGAGGGTGTGCTCAAAGCCGCGCGCGACGCGGTCCGTGTTTTTGGCAAGACCGATGCCGAGATTGATCAGATGATCGCCTCACGCAAGATCGATCCCGCCCTGGTGGTGCGCAGTCCCATTCCCGGCAAAGTCACCTCCAAGAACGCGCAGCCGGGGTGGTTGGTGCAGCCGGGTAACCTGCCGGCGCCCTTTGCGGTGTCTGACGTCACGATCAAATGGATGCTGGCGAATGCCCTGGAAAGCGAAATCCCGCTTTTTCATTTGCGACAGCCCGTCCAGGTTCGTGTGACCTCGTATCCTAACCGCGTGTTCTTGGGGCGGGTTTCGAAGATCTACGAGACGGTTGATCCGAATACGCATCGCGTAACGATCCGTTCCGAAATCGCGGACCCCGACAATGAGCTGCACCCCGGAATGCTCGCTAACTTCGTCATTCGCGTTCACGACCCGGTGGAAGCCACTGCCCTACCGGCCAATGGCGTGGTCCGCGAATCCGACGGCACGATGACGGCTTGGGTGACCACCGATCGCCGTCGTTTTGTGCAAAAGGACGTCAAAGTCGGCCTGCGCAAGGACGGCTGGGTCGAAATCCTCGAAGGTTTGCACCCCGGAGAATTGGCCGTAACCGACGGCGCGGTGTTTCTGAGTAACATGCTCGAGGCGCCGCCCAGCGACTAGCGTCATGTTCAAATCTCTCATCGCCATTTGCCTGAGTCGACGCCCGATTGTGGTGCTGGGTCTGCTGTTGTTTGCGGGCGCCGGGTTCATCGCCTTCAAGCTGCTCAATATCGAGGCCTACCCAAATCCCACGCCGGTGATCCTCGAGATCACCGCGCAGGCGCCGGGTCTCTCCGCCGAGGAAATGGAGCGCTACTACACGCTCCCCACAGAGATCGGCCTATACACTACGCCGGGCATTGACGTTATCCGATCGACCTCGTTTTACGGTTTGTCATTCGTTCGCGTCACCTTCAAGTATGGGGTGGATTACAACTTCGCCTACGCCCAGGCCTCGGTAGCGATGCAACAGAACGTGAGCCTGCCGGGCGGCCTGGTGCCGACCATCCAGGCGAACAGTTCGACGGGGGAAATCTATCGTTATCAGGTGGTCGGCCCGCCGCACTTCGGAATTACCAACTTGCGCACGGTCCAGGACTGGATTGTCGCCCGGCGCCTGTTGACCATCCCCGGCATCGCCGCCGTCAACAGTTGGGGCGGCCCCACCAAGGAGTTCCAAGTCGAGGTGGACCCTCACAAGCTCGAGGCCTACAAGGTCACCGTGCCCCAGGTCCTGACGGCGCTGGGCAACTCGAACCTCAACGTGGGTGGGCGAGAAATCCGCATTGGCCAGCAGTCCATCAACATCCGCGGCGTCGGCCTCATTGACGATGGTGGCAATGATGATTTGCGTCAAGGTTACAAAGTTGATGATATCGACAATGTGGTTCTCTCCCAAATCAATGGTGTCCCGGTGCTGGTCCGGGACGTTGCCAAGGTATCGGTCGGTTACCGGCCACGGCTCGGCATTCTGGGCCGGGACTATCAGGACGATGTCGTGGGATCGATCGTCGTGATGAGGCGGACCGAAAAGACCGCCGACATGATTCCCAAGGTGAAAGCAGCCATTGACAAGCTGAATCACGACGGGAGTCTTCCGCCGGGAGTGAGGCTGGTTCCTTATTACGACCGCTCCTCCTTGATCGCCATCACCACCCACACGGTTCTGCACAATCTGATTTTCGGATGCCTGCTGGTTTTCTTTATCCAATGGATATTCCTCGGCAATCTCCGCAGCGCCACCATCGTGGGTCTGAATATCCCCTTCGCGCTCTTTTTCGCCACCATTCTCCTGGTAATTATGGGCGAGAGTGCGAACCTGCTCTCTGTCGGCGCGGTGGATTTCGGCATCATTGTGGATTCAGCCGTGATCCTGGTCGAAAACATCTTCAAGAATTTCCAGCGCGACCCGGAGGAAAGACGGAGCCTGCTCGAGCGTCTGGCGAAAGGTTCATGGGGGCCTGACCCGACAAGATCCTCAGAACCCGGTACGGCCGCTCACGGATGGTCGGATCGCCTGCGGCTGATTTTGATCAGCGCCATGCAGGTGGACAAGGCGGTCTTGTTCTCGGCGCTGATCACCGTGGCCGGATTCGTGCCCTTGTTCACCATGCAAGGCGTCGAGGGCCAAATCTTCGGGCCCATGGCGCGCACCTACGGCTACGCCCTGGCGGGCGCCCTCATCGCCACGTTTACGGTCACGCCCGTGATCGCTTCCCTGCTGCTCCCCAAGCATGTGAAGGAAGCCGAAACCGTCGTCGTCCGCCTGTTGCACCGTATCTACAATCCTGCGCTGCGTTTTTCCCTGAACCATCGCGCTCTCGTGGTTGGACTGGAATTGACTTTATCTCTGGGAACCTTCTTCCTGATTGCGCCGCGACTCGGCAGCGAATTTCTTCCGCACTTGGAAGAAGGCAACTTTTGGATCCGAGCTTCCATGCCCATCACGCTCTCGCTCGAAGACGGCGAGGCGGCCTCCCGAAAAATGCGCGAAATTCTCCTGCGACATCCCGAAGTCATCACTGTAGTCTCACAACATGGCCGGCCGGATGACGGCAGCGACGCAGCGCCCTTTTCCAATGTCGAACTCTTCGCTCCCCTCAAGCCTTTTGACGAATGGGCAAAGGGTTTGACCAAGGACAAGCTAACCAACCAGATTCAAGCAGAGTTTAGTAACGAGCTCCCGGGGGTCGTCTTCAATTTCTCCCAGTATATCGAGGACAACATCGAGGAAGGGATCTCGGGCGTCAAAGGCGTCAATTCGGTCAAAATCGTCGGTCCCAATCTCCAAACCATCACCAATCTTGCCGACCAGGTCCGGGACCAGATGAGCCGGGTGCGGGGCATTACCGACCTCGGCATCTTCCCCGTCCTTGGACAACCCAATTTGAACATCAAGGTGGATCGCGCCAAGGCCGCGCGCTATGGCCTCAATTCCGGCGATGTGAACGCGGTCGTGCAGGCGTCCATGGGCGGAGCCGTGGCGACTTCGGTATTGGAAGGCGACCGGCAGTTCGAGTTGGTCGTCCGTTATACGCCCGAATACCGCGACAGCATCGAAAAAATTCGCAATATCAAAGTGGGCTATCAAACCCCTACCGGCGCCAATGCCTACATACCCCTGAGCGAACTGGCGACGATCACCCTGGATACCGGAGCCGCCTGGGTTTATCACGAGAGCGTACAGCGCTTCATCCCAGTCAAGTTCAGCGTGCGGGGCCGCGAGCTGGGCGGCACGGTCGAGGAGGCTCAGAAGCGCATCGCGGACCACGTGAAGCTTCCGCCGGGATACCGCTTGGTTTGGGCCGGCGAGTTCGGGGATCTCCAGGAAGCCAAGAAACGTCTGGAGATCATTGTGCCCATAAGCTTCATTCTGATTGCCGGGGCGCTCTATAGCTTGTTCAATAACTTTCGCGACAGCCTTCTGGCACTCGCCGGCATTCCCGACGCGGTGGTGGGAGGCATCCTGGCGCTCTATGTCTCAGGCCTCCACTTCAGCATCTCCGCCGCCATCGGCTTCGTTTCGCTCTTCGGCGTGTCCGTCATGGACGGCATCCTGATGATTACTTTTTATGAACACGAAAGGGCCAAGGGATTAGCGCCCGTGGAGGCGATGTACCGCGCCGCCAGCACCCGCATGCGCCCGCTGCTGATGACGGCGTTTTCGGCTTGCATCGGATTGTTTCCGGCGGCGGTTTCCACGGGCATCGGAAGCCAGGTCCAGCGTCCCCTGGCGACCGTCATCGTGGGCGGCATGCTGGTCGGGCCCGTCATGCTTCTTCTGGCAGTGCCGGCTTTGCGGATGATCTTTCTTGGCCGCGATAATCACCACACTTCGGAGGTTCACTCGGCATGAAGGCGGCGCACCTTTTGCTCCTCATTCTCAGCCCCATCGCCTGTCTCGTCGCTCGCCCTCTCCCTTGGGGAGAGGGTGTCCCGCGACCGGCGCTTTCATCAGTCGGCGCGGGACGGGTGAGGGGTTTCTCCGCCCGGACATCCCGAAGCATCAACCGTTCTACGCAGTCTTCGACCACTCGCCCGCGTTCGATACGGGCCAACGCCCCGAATGTTCATCAACCGGGAACAAACAAGCCGGGCGGCGCTGCAAAAAGCGTGACCCGAATCGTCGCGCCAATAGTCAACAATGTGCGCCATCGCAGTCCAAACCCGGCGGTGGTAGGCGGACCGGCGGCCGATAAAGCGAATGGAACCGGCTCGGTCAGCGGAACTCGCATGAACCGGAGGCGCTAGCAGGATACAACACTCGCTGTGGCGCGCATTGTACGTGCCGCCCTTGTGGCCGGCGCGAGGATTTCGAGAGCCGCGGAGCGGCGGCAGAAAGTAGCCCACGGCGTGAGCCGTGGGAGGCGATGCGGCGTTAAGTCTTGCAGCCCCGGATGGGGCGACAGACATCGTGCGGGAGACTCTGTCGCCCCTCCGGGGCTCGGATATCATAACGCAAACTCCCTAACCCACGGCTGAGGCCGTGGGCTACTCTCTGCCGGCCCTCCGGGCCTACGATCGCGAAGGCGTCGGGTTCCAGGCGGTCGCCCTCGGACAGCCACCAGGGCTGCCCCCACGAACAAACCTATGTTTCGCATCTCCAAATCACTCTCCGTTATCTTCCTGGCGGCCTTACTACTCGCCCCAGCCTGCGTGATGGGCCCGAATTTTAAGAAGCCCGCTCCGCCTGACGTGGGCGGCTATACTCCCACTCCGATTTCAACCACTAGCAGCACGCCCAACGTCGCCGGGGGAGAAGCGCAGCGCCTGGTCGAGGGCAAGGATATCCCGGGGGAGTGGTGGCAGGTGTTTCACTCGCGGCCGCTCGACGATTTAATCGCTCGCGCGCTCAAAGCAAATCCCGATCTGAAGTCGGCGCAAGCGGCGTTGACGGTGGCGAGAGAGAATTTGCTGGCCCAGCGCGGTTTTTACTATCCCAGTGTCACCGGCAGTTTTACGGCGACCCGGGCGAGGTCGGCAGCCGACCTTTCGCCTGTCCTCAATGCCAATATCCAGAATTACAGCCTCTACACGCCGCAGGTGAGCGTTTCGTTCGTACCGGACGTTTTCGGACTGAATCGGAGAACCGTGGAATCGCTCGCCGCGCAAGCGCAGCAAGCGCGCTTCGCGCTGGCCGCCACACACATCACCTTAAGCTCCAACGTCGCCGCGGGAGCGATCCAAGAGGCATCTCTGCGGGGGCAGATTGACGCCACTCAGGCGCTCATCAAGATCAACACGGACATGCTGAAGATTCTGAGAGAGCAGTATGCGCAAGGCTATGCGGGCCAACTCGACGTGGCAGCGCAGGAATCGCAGCTTGCGCAAGTCACCGCCACCTTACCACCGCTGCTCAAACAGTTGGCGCAACAGCGGGACGCGCTGACGGCGCTGGCGGGCGGATTCCCGAACCAGGATTTGGCTGAGAGATTTGAGCTCGCCAGCCTGCAACTTCCGCAAGAATTGCCGCTGAGCCTCCCCTCCCAACTCGTCGGGCAGCGTCCGGATGTTCGCCAAGCCGAGGAAAACCTTCATGCGGCCAGCGCCCAGATTGGCATTGCCATCGCCAACCGCCTCCCGAGTTTTGCCCTGACCGCGGATGGGGGCAGCGCGCCGGTGGCCTTCAGTAAGATGTTCTCAGGCGGAAACGGCTTTTGGGACTTGACGGCCGGAATCACCCAGCCCATCTTCGACGCCGGCACCCTGCGCCACCGGGAGCGCGCTGCCAAAGCCGCCTTTACCCAAGCCGCCGAACAATACCGCAGTACTGTCATCGCCGCATTTCAGAATGTCGCCGACGCGCTCCACGCGCTCCAGCAGGACGCCGATGCCCTGAAAGCTGCGAGTAGCGCCGCGGACGCCGCCAAGTTGACGCTCGACCTCACTACGTCGCAAGTGAGGGCCGGCTATGCAGGCTATCTTGCACTGTTGAGCACTGAGCAGGCCTACCAGCAAGCCCTGATTAATCTCGTGCAGGCGCGAGCGAATCGCTATGCCGATACCGCGGCGCTGTTTCAGGCCTTGGGAGGCGGTTGGTGGAACCGCCCCGACATCCCCAAGAGATAAGATACAGCAAAAACCCGAGCCATCTTCAACCCGGCATCCCCGCGTAACAAATGGGCACAGCGTCCAGGCCAACTCACCAACCGATGAGCGCCTGATATCCCCCAAGTACTTCAATCTTAGCTCGGAAATCCTTTGGCAGCCGTGAGCCGGTGCAGGTATACTGGCGGGCACGGAAATTGAGGAGTGCGAATCTCCGGTCGGTCTTCCATCGCCGCGATAGCCTGGTGCCGCGCGGGTTGAGTGTCGTGGGGGCTGGCGCGCTGGTTATCGAAAGGGCATTGCCACCGGGGAATTTCCGAATTTCGCAATTATGGCATTGGAGGCAAGATCGACGATGAAGCCGGCCACCGAAGCGACTGGAGGCGCCATTCCGTCACCGACTGACAAGAGTAGCCCAGGAGGCAGCATCCGGGAAAGGCTGGCGGTCATCATCCCGGTCCATAACGGGGGAGAGGAGTTACGCCGATGCCTCCAAGCCGTGATGAATTCCGCGACCCGGCCGGAGGAAGTGATCGTTGTGGACGACGCCTCGACCGATGGCTCTGGGGACGTGGCGCAACGCGCGGGAGCCCAGGTTGTCCGCCTATCGCCTCCCACGCGCGGCCCAGCGTTCGCCAGAAACCGCGGCGCAGAAATTGCCCAGGGCGAGATTCTCTTTTTCGCCGATTCCGACGTCCTGCTGCATGCTGATACGCTGGGACTGGCGTTAGAAACTCTGCGTGGAGACGCTGCGCTGGATGCTTGTTTCGGGTCGTATGACGACGCGCCGGCGGCCCCGGGGTTCGTGTCGCAATACAAGAACCTGATGCACCACTACGTCCACCAGCACGCGGCGGAAAGCGCCGCCACCTTTTGGACCGGCTGCGGAGCCATCCGCAAGACCGCACTCCAGCAGGCAGGTGGCTTCGGCGAGGACCACAAGAAGCCCAGCATCGAAGACGTCGAACTGGGAAACCGCTTGCGCCGGCAAGGCAAGAGAATCCGGCTGGTGAAAGCGATGCAGGCCACGCATCTCAAACGCTGGACGTTCCTGAAACTCCTGCGATCGGACATCTTGCAGAGAGCGGTCCCGTGGTCACGTCTGATCCTCGCCGAAGGCGGAGCGCCGAAGGATCTCAACCTGACTGCCTCGGCGCGATGGAGTGCGGCCGCCGTGCTGCTCTTGGTTCTGACCGGGATCGCCGGCTTTTACTTTCCGCTTTGCTTCGCCGCCGCTGCCCTCATGGCGTCGGCTCTGCTTTTCTTGAATCGGGATCTCTACGGGTTTTTCCGGCGAAAGCGCGGCTGGCTTTTCTTGCTCTGCGCTATCCCTCTCCACTGGTTCTACTTTTTTTACAGCACGATCACGCTGGGCATTGTGGCTGCGGCGTCGATTCCAGTTGGGATACTCCGGCGTATATTTCGTGGCGGGCGCGAGAATCTGGCCGGAGCCGCAAAATCTTCCGAAGCGGACCGAGGCGGGTAAATAAATGAGATCATCTTCATCGGCCCGCCTTCTTTTGCTGGGCTTCATGCTCATTGGGCTCTTTCTTCGGGTGGGCACGGCGTTAAAATTCCCGAACGTCGCGCACACGGACCAGATTCTGGAGTTGCAGGAGCCCGCGCATCGCCTGGCCTACGGTTTCGGGGTGGTGGCGTGGGAATGGCGACGCGGCGCACGCTCCTGGGTGTTTCCGGCTTTCCTGGCGGGCGTGATGCGAAGCACGGACTGGATCGCCAGCGGATCGACAGGGTATCAGGCCGGGATGGCCATTGTGCTCTCCCTGATTTCTCTCACCACCATCTGGTTCGGCTTCGCCTGGGGGAAGCGGGCCGGCGGGATGGAGGCAGCGATTATCGCTGCGGGAGCTTGCGCGATCTGGTATGAGTTGGTCTATTTCGCCCCGAAAACCTTGAATGAGGTGCTGGCCACCCACGTCCTGCTGCCAGGCTTATACCTGGGCGTCTACGGAGATAGGTTCAAGGAAAATCAACGCATGTTGTTGGCGGGACTCTTCTGCGGACTCGCCGTGGCGCTGCGCATCCAGTTAGCTCCGGCGGTGGCCGTCGCAACTTTTGGCTTTTCCTACTCCAACTGGCGAAAGCGGGTAATCCCTCTGGCTGTGGGACTATGCTTGCCGGTGTTGTGTTTTGGCATGGTGGATGCCGCGACGTGGGGGCATCCCTTCCAGTCGTTCCTGGAGTATTTCCGGGTCCACGCCCATGAGGTGTCGGTTCCGAAGCTCACCAGCACCGAATCTGCGGAACACCTGGAGAGAGTGGCGCCCTGGATTGGATATCCGCGGATATTGTTGGCGCATCTTGGTCCGGTGGCGCTGCTGGTTATTCTGGGCATTCGCCGCAGCCCGCTCCTGGGATGGATGGCGCTGATCCATCTGCTGTTTCATTCCCTTTTCCGCTTTGGTGATTTGCGGTATCTCTATCCGATTATGCCCCTTGAGATCACGCTCGCCGCGCTGGGCGTCGTGGAGCTAATCCCGGCCTTGAATTCCCGGCGCAAATCGGCCCTGTCGCCCAAGACGATCGCAGCCGGCAGTTTGGCGTTCTTCGCGCTCTGTTCCTGTTTACTCGCTCCGGAAATCGATTGGTACCGATGGTCCGGCAACTTGCGCGCCTTCGATGAACTCAGCCACGACTCGACGCTTTGCGGAGTGGGAATCTACCGCATCCCGTGGTTCACTCTTGGGTACGATGCGCACCTGCATCAAAATGTCCCGATCGTTCTGCTGGACGATGCAGAGGATCTGAAAGCGGAGTGGAAGAGTTTTAACGCCGTCGTGATTGGCGGAACTCTCGCCGACCCCACCCACACTTTCACCTCAGCAGGATGCAGGAATGGCGTCTGTCTGTATCTTCGGCAGGGCTCGTGCGAAGCTCCCCGGGCTGACCATGAGATCAACGCGGTACTCCTGCAACATGGCTGGTAGCCGGGGGCAGGACCGGCGCCGATAATGATGACGCGCTTTCTCTCGCCGTTGACGGCCTACGGCTCGGGACTTGTCTTGTCGATCATGGCCAACTTAGTTTCCCGTTTGCTGCTGTAATTGCCGGACGGCTGCGAGCGCCTGCGCATTGTTTGGGTCGCCAGCCAGCCCGGCTTGGTATTCACTCAGGGCCTCAGCCTTGCGGCCCGCAGCTTTGTAAATATAACCCAATCCAAAATGCGCGTTGCTATCAGACTCGTCCAAGCCCAGTGCGGCGTGAAAATCGCGCTCTGCGGGCTCCATGGCTTTGCGACGAACCTCAATCATCCCCAGGAAGTCGTAGGCAACTGCATTCGGCTCATTATGGATGGAGGCGCGGAATTGCTCCTCGGCCTCGGCCGTGCGGCCCTCCGGCAGGAGAACTTGGCCAAGCTCAGAGCGGACGCGGTAGTCAAGAGGCGAAAGCGCCAGCGCTTTCCGAAGCTCGGCCTCGGCGAGCTCCAGATTTCCCATGACTCGATAGACCCTGCCCAGGTTGAGATAAGGATCCATCGACGCCGACCTCAGCTCCAGCGCCCGCTGGAAGAATTTGATTGCCTCGTCATTCTGCTTTCTCTTGCCTGCCACCATGCCCAGGTTATTGAGCACGACGGGATTATTGGGATTAATGGCGAGCGCACGTTTCCACGCGGCCTCCGCCTGATCTACTGCGCCCAGGTCCCAGTAAGCATAGCCCAGGCCGTTTAGGATTTGGTGGGAGTCCGGGGAAAGCTCGAGAGTCCGAGTGAAAAGCAAGATGTCGTTGTTCCAGTCGCGATTGCGGCTCACGATGCGGGCGGCGAACAGGATGCCTATCACGACCCCGGCAACCACCAGAATTTGCCGCTGCGCCGGCTGGCGCGCCGCACGGGACCAGACCTTCGATGCGCCCAGGCCGGCGAGCCACGCTACACCCACAGACGGAAGATAGAGGTAGCGCTCGGTGAATACGTTGGCGCCCACCCAGTGGGCGTTGAGGACGGGTGCCAGCAGCGCCAGGAACCACACCATCCCGAAGGAAACGAAGCGGAGGTTGGGATCACAGCTACGCCAGCAAACGACAAAGGCAGCGGCGAGCGCGAGGAGAACCAGCAGTCCGGAGATAACCCGGAAGTCGAAAAGGCTCTGGCTGGCGTGAAATACGTAGAAAGCGCAAAGCTGCACTGGCCAAAGGAGCTTACCAACGTATTGCCCCACAAGGGCGATGGCAGAAAGCACAATTGACCAGAGGTTTAGCTGAGGATAGTTCTCGTGCGGCGCGAGCCCTCCGAACACGCGGATGCGGAACAGAATGTAAGCCAAAGCCAGCAGCCACAGCAAACCATAACGACTCAACTTCCGTGTAAAAGTGGTTTCGTCACGATCCTCACGATAGAAATGCTCATAAACCGTGGCAAGGGCCGGCAAAGTCATTGCCTGTTCTTTCGACAATAAGGCAAGAATAAACGCGCCGCCCATGGCTGCCAGCGGAGCTGTCGATGGCCGACCTCCAGGCTTCGACGCCGCCAGAAATAACCAGAAAGTGAGGAGGTAAAAGAATGTCACCTCGAGGTCCGTGACTGCCGCAATCCAGTCCACAGACTCGGTATGGATGGGATGCAGGGCGAACACGGCGCCGGCCATAAAGGCCGCAAGACGCTCGCCGGTTATTCGCTGGGCCAGCGAATAAACCAGACAGACCACGAGCACGTGCAACAAAAGGCTGATCAGATGGAAGCCAAAAGCCCGCATGCCAAATAACTTATAGGTAGCGAGGT
>CAWJHY010000073.1:0-119159 GCA_963842495.1 uncultured Acidobacteriota bacterium | reverse complement strand
CGCGGATTTGAGAATGAAAGGCGCGATTCCTGACCAAAAGCCGCGGACCTAAACCGCAGGTCCGCGCTACCTTGCTACTCGCTTCCGCCCCAGGGAGCCATCGGCTGCGCCGCCCTGCACAACCGTGATTGGGCCGTTTACCGGTAACTTTACCACTTCTGTCTAACTTCCGAATGGCCCGTGATACATCCAGAACACGTTCCAGGGTCAATCTGCATTCCCCCGGCCCCTGATGCCAGCGCCTCAACCCTGCCGGCTCGCGCTCCTTGCGCAGGTTGCGGTGTGCACTTTAATCGTCAGGTTAATGAGTTATTGCACGAGGAAGCCTATTTCCTAAACCACGCACCCAGTCGCGATGGCACCGCTCATGGGGAAGTATAAATTAGCGCAGGTGTCAGGGTTCAGAGATCAGGGAACAGAAATCAGGAACGCAAAATTCACACTTGACATTGATAGGACAATCCACTACCATATGGTTGTGGATAAATTGGGTACAACATTTGCTGCTTTGTCTGATCCAACCCGGCGGGGGATGATCGAACGACTCTCACATGGTCCTGCCTCTGTGCATGGATTGACGGAACCGTTTGCACTCTCGCAGCAGATGATTTCAAAACATATTGCCTACCTGGTGCGGGCGCGGATTGTGATCAAGACGAAGCGTGGACGAGAGAGTGTGTGCACGCTTAGGCCAGAGGCGATAAAGACAGTCAGCGACTGGGCGGCTTATTATCGCCGATTCTGGGAAGAGAGTATCGACAAGCTGGATGTAGTTGTGAATCAAATGAAAAAAACGGAGGTCAGAGATGACAAAAAACACGGTTAACGAGACAGAGCGGATGGTTGTCACAAGAGTTTTTGATGCCCCACGCGAATTGGTTTGGAAGGCGTGGACAGACCCGAATTATGTGATGCAGTGGTGGGGGCCGAAGGGTTTTACTGCGCCTTTTTGCGAGATGGATTTTCGCGTGGGAGGAAAATTTCTCTGCTGCATGAGAGCGCCGGATGGCCAGGAGTTCTGGAATGCTGGTGAATACCACGAGATTGTTCTGCACGAGAAGGTCGTTTCCTCCATGTACTTTTCCGACCCGGAGGGAAACAAGGTTGAGCCTGCGCAATATGGAATAGAACATGAGGCCATAGACGGTGCGCACGATGTGATTACCTTTGAGGATTTTGGAAACGGCCAGACGAAACTCACCTTCATTGGAAATGAAACTATGGAGAGCGCAAAAAATAGCGGTCAAGTGGAGGGCTGGAACCAGATACTCGATAAAGTTGCCGCAGTTGTTGCGGGGCTAGCGCAGGCGAAATAAGAAGTTGAAGTTTTGATGATCGTCATGCGCGAGATACTGAACGTAAAGCAAACGCAGGTCCATCCCGGAGACCCCAGCTACGGGTGGAAGTGGAAGGCATTCTTGGACGATTTGTCGGATAGGTCGAGCGCAGCGCAACGAAGGCAGGGAAAAGGGAATACGAGACAGGGGTTTCAACCAGAATCTCCCCTTTCTACACCTGATCTAGGGGTTTGAATCGCTCCTCAGGGGATTGTACGGTCAAAAAGTGCGGCTGCGCCGAAAGAGTCATCTTTTTCGGTAAGTTTCGCACACGCCTGTTGCTAAGACCCGAGTTACTCATTCTGGCTCGACGCAGGTGAGATTTGCGGGTTCCGGTCGGGTTGTCGGCAACTCGGACACAATCTGAGGGCTCACTTGGACGCATAGGCGGCTGACTGCGGAAGTGGTTTCGCCCCTTTGGTTTTGAACTCTTCCTCGACGGTACGGGGCCCAAAGCGGGCGGTCGGCGAGGAGGGCTCCTTCTCTCAGCAACCCTCGGCGTCGTGGTGGTAGGTGTCCCAGCCTTTGTAATTGCTCAGGGCTTCGGCGACGGCGGCGCCGTAGTGGCTGCGGTTGACGGCCACGTGGTGCTCGTAGCCGTGCCGGCAGATGTGTTTCAACAGCTTTTGCATCTGCGGAATCCTCACCACGCCGTAGCCGCCGAAACTCTGCGGACGGTCGCCGGTGATTTCGCCCTCGCCCACGTAGGCGCGCAGCTTGCCGTTCAGGTCGTCGGTCGAGACGCGGCAATAGGTGAGCGGGCCACTTTTCAATTTCCCCACCACCGTTCCGTAGGTGTTGTTCTTGCCCACCGAGCCGGCGATGATCTCCTGGAAATCCATCTTGAAATCTTCAAAGAAGTGCTTGGGCAGGTTCGAGCAGTGGAAGATCACGGCCTTATCGGGGTCTTCGCCGTAGTTGTTGTTCCAGTCCACGATGGCGCTGGGCTCGCCCGCCGCAAGCTGCAGGATATACATCGAGATCATGCCGATCATATCCGTCTCGCAGGCGCTGGGCATCAGGTTGTTCGACATCATGCTCATCAGCGTGCAGGGCACCACCCCGAAGAACTCTTCCATCGCCGTCCAGCACTGCACCGAGGAGCCCACCAGTTCGTTCGCCGCGAGCCACTCGTCCACCACCAACCCGAACTTCGCCATCTTCAGCAGCGACGCCGAAGGCACCGTCTGCGTCGAAACATAGCCTTGAATGGAGGCGATCTTGGCTTTCACCTTTTCGTCCTCGTCCTTCAAGCGCTGGATGCGCCCCAGAACTTCCGACAGGTCCAGCGTCTCTACGCTGATGCCGTGGTTCTCCATCAGCTTCTCGCTGAAACGCACGGTGTTGAAGGCCGCCGGCCGCGCCCCGATCACCCCCACCCGCACGTTCTTCAGCCCCTTCACAATCCGGCAGGTGGCCGCAAAGGCCTTCAAGTCGTCCGCAAAGACCGGCGAGGAAGGCGCCTCGGTGTGCAGCGAGGTGAGCGTGTAGCGGATTCCGTATTGCCACAGGTTGTTGCAGGCCGACATCTTCCCGCAGAAGCTGTCGCGGCGCGAGCCCATCAGCATCTTGTCGCTTTCATCCGGGAAGGCATGGATCAGCACGGGCACCTCCAGCCCCGACATGCGAATCGAGTTGGCCACGCCGCGCTCGTCGCCGAAATTGGGCAGGGTCACCAGGATGCCGTCGATCTCGCCGGCATGCCGCTTGAACAAGTCCGCGCACCGGCGCGCCTCCTGCAGGGTCTCGACCGCGCCATATTTGGTCTCTTCGGGAGTCAGGCAGAGGCTCTTGTAACCTTGCTGCTCGAGGGTGCGCAAAACCTCTTCCCTCCCGTCGCGGGCCAGAACGGCGGGAAAGAAACCGCGATTGCCGACGATCACACCTAAAGTCGTTGCCATGGAAAGCCTCCTTACCATAAGTCACGTCAGAGCGAGAATCAGAAGCAATAGTAAAACGGTGGCCGATGTTAGCCAGATTACGCTACTGCAAGATTGCTCCCTGGCGCAAGAGCGGTGGAATCGCGCACAAGGAGTTGGGGCTCGATCAAAAGCTCGTTGCCCGGACCTACGGATTCGCCTGACTCCGGAACCAGCGTGCGGAAGGCGAGCCGGCCGATTCGATCGCGGGGGACGTCAAGAGTGGTCAGTGTGGGCGCCAAGAAATCTGATAGATTGATGTTGTCGTGACCCGTCACTGAAACGTCAGCAGGGATCTTCAAGCCCAGTTCTCGAAGGCCCTTCATCACTCCGATGGCCATAAAATCGTTGGTGCAAACGATCGCTGTAGGCTTCGCACCTGAAGCCAGGAGGGAGCGAACCGCTTGCCTGCCTCCCTCCGCGCCGTCCCGTCCTGAGGCCGTCACGAACTCGACCTCACCCGCATAGAGCTTCATCGTCTCCAGGAACGCTTTCTGCCGCTCGTGCAGAGGCTGCAAACCCGCGTGGTGGCCGATGAATGCCATCCTGCGATGTCCGAGCGAGTAGAGGTAAGTGACAACCTTCCTCATCCCGCTTGGGTAATTTACCTTGATCCTGGAGATGCAGCCCCCCGCCTCGCCCACGTCAAAGAGCACCACGGGAAGGTTTAATTCTCTCAGCTCCCGAAGCAGGGCTGGCTCCATTTCGGAGACGACCACCGCCAGTCCCGCGACACGCCGTTCGATCATCAGGTGAACTTGCGCAACCAGCCGCCGCGGAATGTAGTTCGTATTCGCCACCGCGACCTCGTAGCCGTGACGGTTCGATTCGTCTTCGAGCGCGCGAAAGATGTCCACAAAGAACGGATTCTCAAGATTCGAAACCACCATTCCCAGGGTCCGGCTCTTGCGGCCAGCCAAAGCCCGCGCGTTGCTATTGGGGTAGTACCTGCACTTCTCGATCGCCTTCAATACCCGCAGTCGCGTCGAAGCTTTGATCGGGCCGGTGTCGTTCAGGACGCGGGATACCGTTGCCGTCGAAACCTTCGCCTGCTTAGCAACTTCGAGGAGTGTCATTGTCGGTTCCGTGAAGATAAGCTGCCGCCGACTAAGCTAATCGGCGCTGAAACCGTCCACGCGATTCTATTGCAGAGACCCCTCACTTCCCGCAACGCCCTGTGAATGTTGCAAATCAGCGTGAAGAAATGCGACGCGAGGTGGCTCGCTACACGTCCGCAGAGTAGCGGACAAAGATTTACTTCTATTCGCGAGCAAGCTTGGCAACGGGATCGAAGCTGCAAGCGCTTTCAATTGGAGTCTTACGAACCTTCCCTTTGAGTACGACTTGCGGAACATACTATGAGCCATCTCTCTCAAATAAGAGACTTGGACGAACACCATACC
Source organism: uncultured Acidobacteriota bacterium (assembly GCA_963842495.1). Lineage (GTDB taxonomy): Bacteria > Acidobacteriota > Terriglobia > UBA7540 > UBA7540 > CAVROP01. The sequence goes on along the minus strand of CAWJHY010000073.1, from coordinate 114,500 downwards.
ACTCAGATCAGCTTTAGGCAAGCACTATATTCGGCTGTGTGCTGATTTGATTATAGCGCCGACCACTACCTCGCCAAATGCCAGCTTCAGGGCCAGCGCTACGGATCAAATCAGGAAACGACCTTACATTCAACTGTTGCGCGGACCTGGTGCAAGTCAGTAAGCTGGGCATTCTCTGTAGACTTCGGAGAAGCGGGGGTTCGCATCGTCGCCTTGACATTGTAAGCGCTTGCAACTATTCTGCTTCCCTCTTCGTGCTGCGACACTTCCCTCTTCGTGCTTTTCCGCCCGCTCTGCATGTTGTAGAATAGACTGGTCTTGCCGTGGGTGGGTGACAAAGAGCCCGAGCGAGGTTGGGATGCTGCGTAAATTGACGCGCCTGCAAGGAACGACGCACTTTCTGATCCTGCTTTTTCTGGGTGCGACCCTGCTCCTAACTACTCCGGGAGACTGCCGTGGGAACGACAACTCGATTCAAGGGCAGGTTCGCGTGACCAACGGCGGGCCTCTCCCCTCCGGCATCACCGTAAAGCTGGAGGTGGCGGAGAATGTAGTCGTCGCTCAGCAGATGGTAGGCGCAACGGGCACATTCACATTCCAGGATCTGACCGACAAGGCCTATCAGATCATCGTCACTGCCGAGGGGTATGAGCCGGCCAGCGCTCAGGTTGACATGCAGTATTATGCCAGCCGATATCCAACCGTCTACTTGACCCCACTGGGGCCAAAGAAAACGCCCCCTCCTCCGTCGGAGAACACGACGGATCTGGCTGCGCCGAAGAAAGCACGCAAAGAATACGAGCAGGGCCACGCGGCGCTGGAAGCGAAAGACTATGCGCGCGCGCGCGAGCACTTTGAAAGGGCCATTGAGATGGACAAATGCTACGCCCGGGTGCTCACCGAGTTGGGAGTAGTGCTTACCTTGCAAGGGGAGCTTTCTTCCGCGGAGAATTCATTTCAGAATTCAATTCACTGCGACGGGGCTTTTCTGGAACCCTATCTTCAACTGGGAATCCTCCTGGATATGGAAAAGAAGTATGCGGAGAGCGAATCGATTCTGCAACAAGGACTGCGGGTGGCGCCGAGCGACTGGCAACCTTACTACCGGCTGGGCATTGTGCGCCAACACTCAGGCAAGTACAAGGACGCGGAAGAAGAATACCAGAAGGCCCTGTCCTTAAGTTCCGCTGTGCCTGCGGAAGTTCACGTCTTGCTTGCCGACGCCTGTTTGCAGCAAAAGAAATACGCTCAAGCCTATACCGAAACGCAGACCTATCTCCAGATCGCTCCTGACGGGCCGCTGGCCGCTCAAGCCAGGTCGATGCTTCAGCAGGTAGAATCGATGCGCAAGTCCAACCGCGAGTCCGCGACGAGTCCGCAATAGGGGTGAGGTGCGGATTCCCCCTGTCCTTCCTGGCGATGCGAGGTACAAAATGTGGCAAAGACTGGTTAGCCTGAATCTCTTCTTAATCTTGGCGGTAGGAATTCTACCGGCCCAAGAAGCCGGGCGCCATTTTCTGAATCAAGATGAAGTACTCCGCCTGATCAAGCAGGAGAAGCAACAACCGGACCATCTCATTAAGACTTTACACGAGCAGGGCGTCGATTTCGACCTCAATCCTGAAATTGAAAAGAAGATGAGGAAAGCCGGGGCGGACGATCAAATTCTCCAGGCCATCTGGGCGGCCGGCCCCACATTCCGGAATTTCAAGGGTGCAGTCCTGATGAGTGCCACCGGCTCCCCTTTGACATCTACTTACAAGGAGGCCATGGGCTATAAGACGATGGAGCAAGCCTCCGATCCGGACACGAAGATCCGCATGGCGATGGAATTCGCCCAGACCTTTCCGGGTAGCGAACTGCTGTCGTACGTCTTCACGCAGGCGGCAGCCGCTTTCCAACAAAAAGGCGACTTCCCGAATGCTGTGAAAACGGGGCGGAAAAGTCTGGCACTTGATGCCGACAACACGTACAGCCTGCTTATCGTAGCCACATCGCTTTCCGAACCCAGCATGGTCCGCAACTCCCAGGACAACGGCGAATGGGAACTTGCAGAAGCGGGGACCGACGCGCAACGGGCGCTCGACCTATTGCCAAAGCTGCCGACGCGGCCGGATGAGACGCCCGAACAGTTTGCGGCGCGAAAGGCCGGCATCGAATCCAGCGCGCATGCCGCGCTCGGTTCGGTCGCCATGCAGCGAGACAAATACGACCAGGCCATCGAAGAGTTCAAGAAAGCCATCTCGTTTTCCCAGCCTCCCAAGGCTTCGCTTTATTTTCGTCTTGGCGAGATCTACTCCAACGTGGGAGAGAAGCAGCAAGCGATTGAGGCCTTTTCGAAAGCGGCGCAATTAGGCAAGGGAACGGTAATCGAGACATTGGCCGCTCGTAACTTAAAGGAACTCCGGCAGAATTAACGAATACCTCAGCCGACCCCTTGGGCTGAGGCAATCTAAATCTTCGGGGCCAGCGGCATTCTCCACGAATCGGGTGGCAAGCGCCAGAGCACGCGCAGTTGGGCTGAGCTGCGGCCAAAGCGGTGTTTTCAAGCTACACAGAACACGGAAAGAGAATCTCCGCGGCGAGTGACGGGACCGGGCGCGAGAATGGCGGGGATTAATGGAATCATGAACACGCGTCCTCCCTCGCGAGCTGACGAGCCGACCGTTGCCCTTGTGAAGTTCGGGGCGTCTGTGATTTCGTTCGTCTTTGCAGTGACGGTTGCCTTCGGAACCGACGCCCTGGCACAGCTCGCCGCCAGTTCGCCCCAATCTGCGGAGCCGCGGGTTCACGCGAGCCGGGAGGAACTGGAAACCTACCAGCACGCGCGCACGCTTATAGATTGGACAGCGCGGGAGATTAAAGACGCTCCCGAACTTTTCAAATTGCGACCCGCCGGGGTGGGACAATTGCCTCTCATTCTGAGGCGCGTGGGGGAAAGAGCGGCAGAGATGATTGCCGAATTCCGTAATATTGCTTGTGACGAGCGAGTGTACTCAGAATGGGAGGTGGGTAGTCCCATCCTCACCTGGCGCGAGATGGGTCCGAACGAGGTGACTCACCACTTTCTGTACATTATCATTCCCAGGCCGGCCGGCGACCCTCTGATGTTCAAAGAGTTCCGCACCAATCCCAAGGGAAAACCCATCGACCTTGCAAGCCTGGCGGACCTGCGATTGATTACCACCAACTTTACAGGCAGTTGGGCATACTTTAACCCCTCAAATCAGCCGGAGAGCCGATTTCGATACTTCGGGGACGAGGCGATTCGGAAGCAGCTTTGCTACGTCGTGGGCTTCGCGCAAAGACCTGCCGTCGCCCGAAACTTCACGACCTTCGAGGCCGGCGATCACTCCGGGGTAATTCTGGTGCAAGGGCTGGCATGGATCGATGTGCGAACCTTCCATATCGTGAAGCTCGAGACATGGCTTCTGGCGCCGCGAAGCGATATCGGGCTTCAAAGCCAAAACACCACCGTGAATTACGCACCCATCGAACCCGCGGGGATGAAGAACATTCTCTGGCTCCCCCACGAGGTAACGGTGCAGGTTCACTATCACAATGTGTTCATCCGCAATACGCATCGTTACTCGGGATTCAAGCTCTTCCAGTCGCACGTGGTGATCGCTCCATGAGGGCGTGTGTTTCAGTGTATAATTCACAAGACTGTTGAAAGTGCACATGAATACGCCGGACCTGCTAGAACATATCACCCGCACAATCGTGGACCGCTTTCATCCGCGGCGCATCATTCTCTTCGGAAGCTCAGCGCGAGGTGAAGCCACCCCAGACAGTGACCTGGACTTATTCGTAGAGATGGAGACGCACGCGCGTCCGCCCGAACGTGCCATTGAGGTGAGCTCTGTATTCGGATTGCGTCCCTGGTCTCTCGACGTCGTCGTCTACACACCGGAAGAAGTCCAAAGGCTGCGAAAGATCCACGGGACTTTAGTCTCAGTCATTGAGGCCGAGGGGAAAGTGCTTTATGAACGGCCGTGAGTCTAATTGCGCCGCGTGGCTCGCGAAGGCAGAAAACGACCTGCTGAATATTGAAATTCTGCCATGAACGAGAGCTCTGAGAACAGCGTGACCTCAAAGGCCGCCAGAAGGCGGCCACGCGGCTGGCCTCGATCAGTTTTCCTCGTCTCCAGCCTTTTCCTGCTGACGGCCGCGGCAGCCCTGGGAATCCCTCAAACCGGTACGAAAACGCTTGCAGACCCCTATAGCCGAGCGGTCGCGTTACTGACCCAGCAAAAGTGGAAGGAAGCGGCGGCAGAATTCCAGGAGGCGATCCGAAGTAATCCGAACAGCAGTCAGGCGTATGCCGGGCTGGGTGTAGCGCTGACTAGATTGGGGAATCCCAAAGACGCCGAGGAAGCCTTCGGCCAAGCCGTTCGTCTCGACGCTAAAAACGCGCAGGCCCATTACTATCTAGGCCTTATTGCGGCCGAATCGCAGCGTTTGCAGGATGCGACCAGAGAATTAAAGGTCGCGGTCGAACTCCAGCCGGATTTCGAACCAGCACGCTTGGCGCTGGCGCTTGCCCTCGAGGAGAGCGGCCAAATCAAGGAGGCCATCGGAGAATACCAAACGGTTCTGAAACTGAATCCCAAATCCGCCGATGCCCACAATGGCCTTGGGAACGCCTATGTGCAGAATAATGAGATCGCCGCCGGGATTGAAGAATATCGAAAAGCGGTCGGATTGAAGCCGGATTTTTTCCGGGCCTACAACAACCTCGGTTCAACTCTGGCCAGTGTGGGGAAGTTCGACGAGGGCTACGCGGCGATTCGGAAGGCCCTGGCCCTGCGTCCGGCAAGTATTGAGGCCCATCTCAATATGGGTGTGATCCTGCGGGCGAAAGGCGACCCGAAGGGGGCGTTAGTACACTTCGAGCGCGTTCTGGCGCTTCATCCCCCGGGCGCGGTCGCTTACCGGACTGAGTACGAGAGCGCCCAAACCTACCGGCAGATGGGCGAACTGGAGAAAGCCGTTGAGTGCCTGGAAGCGAGCCTGCGGCTGGCGCCACAAATGCGCGAAGCCTATTACGCCCTGGGCCCGATCTTGAATGAGCTTGCCTCAAAATCTCCCCACATTCCCCCCGCGCCGGCCAATGCAGACGCCGGGAAGTTTTACGCGGAGGGAAGCCGGAAGCTCGTTGAGGGGAACTTGGATGGAGCTGTCGAGGCGCTCGACGAAGCCTTGCGGGCCGACCCCGGCTACGCGCAAGCTCACAATCTGCTGGGATTCATCCTCGGCCAGCAAGGGAAGTTGCCGGACGCGATTGCAGAATTGAACCGGGCAGTTTCCCTGGACCCTCAATCCGGTCCAGCGCGCTACAATCTTGGTGTAGCCTTATGGTATGCAGGCCAGCGAACCGAAGCCATCACTCAATTGCAGGAGTCCGTCAAACTGGATCCCGCTTCGGGCCCGGCCTACGCCTTTCTGGGCATGAGTTTGAAGGAGCTTGGCGAGACTGAGCATGCCTTGGACAACCTGGCCTGTGCGCTGGCTCTCAACCCTAATGACTTCTCGGCTTACATGGACCAAGCCGTCATTCTGCTGAAGAAGGGCGGCCTCGCTCCGGCGCTTCATCAGTTCGAGGCGGCTCTTCGGCTGGATACGCAGACTCCCGTAGCCCCGAACGATCTGGCGGAAGCCATCTCTGAACTCCAGCAGGCGGCCCAGGGAAACGACGGCCTGCCTGAGGTCCATTACGTCTTAGGCCACTTGCTGGGTCTCCAGGGCGCCAACAAAGAGGCGGTGATGCAGGAGTTCCGGACGGCGATCCGGGAAGCACCCGATTTCTACGAAGCCCATCTGGCGCTGGGATTGGTGTACATACAAGCCGATCAGGGCGGGCCAGCCATCGAGGAATTTCGCAAGGCAATTCAGGAGAAACCCGATTCCGCCGAAGCGCATGCCGATCTTGGAGCTGTTCTGACGGAGAGCGACCTCGATGAGGCGGTGAAGGAGCTTCAAACCGCGTTGAAACTCGATCCCACGCTGGTCAGCGCCCAATACAATCTGGCCGTCGCCTATGGCCGCCAGGGAAACGTGGAGCAGGACATCTCAGAGCTTCGCAAAGTGGTGGCCATGGCTCCACAGTCCGTGGATGCGCAGTACACGCTGGGCAAGCTGTTGGTTGATCAGAAAAACCTCCAGGAAGCGCTCGTACACCTCCGCGAAGCGGTCAAGCTGGATCCGCAAAGGGGCGATGCCCATTACCAGATGGGCTTGGCCTTGGGGCGCCTGGGACAAACTGAGGAAGCCGCCAAGGAATTTCAGCTCGGGGAAAAGTTCAACGCGACGAAGACCAGAACACAGTTTGCCGATTCGCAGTTCAGCCTGGCGGAAGAGGAATTAGCCATGGGGCAGACCGATGCCGCCATTGAACACTTCCGGACCGTCACCCGATTGGAGCCCAACTCGGCTACCGCTCATAAGGAGCTTGGAGAAGCTTTGCTGAAGAAGGGAGACTCCGAAGGCGCAATTCGAGAATGGCGGGAAGCCGTGCGCTTGAGGCCGGGCGATTCTGAGGCCCGCTACACCTTGGCGCGGACCTTACTCGATAATGCCGACCTGGACGCTTCGATCCAACAGTTCGAGGAGGCGATCCGCTTGCGCCCCTCCTGGGCCGAGGCCTACAACTACTTGGGAGTAGCCCTGGCTCGAAAGGGCGAAGTCGAGAGAGCTGTCGCCACGTTTCAGCAAGCGCTCAAGCTCAATCCCCAGTACCATGAAGCACAAGAGAACCTGGCCTCCACTCTCAAGCAGCTCGGCGCCTCGAAGCCGGGCGTGGCGCACTGAAAGACCGCCGATCCGCGCCGCTTGCTTGCTAGTTACCGTGAGGTTAAGATTAGTAGGGAGTAGACATGGTCAAAACGGTAACACTTACTACAGATATCCCGGCCAGTCGCGAACTGCGCATCACGCTGCCCTCTGACGTGCCCGCGGGGTCCGCCTCCATAGTAATTATGGTCTCTCCCTCCGGGTCGATGACCTCGACGACTTTTGGCGACTTGCTGAGCTCGGAATTCTTCGGCATGTGGCGCGATCGCGCTGATATCCAGGATAGCTTGAAGTTCGCCCGGAAGTTGCGGTCGGAGGCGTGGAACGAGCCTGCGCGATGAACCTGGTCGATTCATTCAACATTCCCGATTGTCTTATCGCGCCAACAGCTCTCAGCCGGAACGCCCGCCTTTACACCTTCAATCTCAAGCATTTTCAGGTTGTGCCGGGACTGGATGTCGCCCAGCCTTATCCCCGCGGCTGACCGAATCCTCCGCGGGCTGGCGCAGCCCTGCGGCCTTGGGGGATTGAGAGTCCCAGCATCGCAGTGCTGCGCCAGCCCGCCCGACCGCTAATACACTGAGAGCAGTGGGAATCACGCCAGCGTAGGTCCACTTGGCGAATTTTACCCGGATAATATTGACAGATAGTTTTATCCGGGTATAATTAGGAAACTATGGAAAACAACGCAACCTACACGTCCTTTATCGGAACCATGTTAGTGGCCTCAGGCCCTCTTGACGAGGTACTTACACGAGTAAAACCATCGTTTGATCGAGATCCTGGCGCGCCCATTTTGATCTTTAAAGATGATAGCGGGAGCCAAGTGGACTTCGATCTCCGCGGGACGTTGAATGAGACCCTGGCGCGCGCACTTCCGCCGCCCGAGCGTCCCGGCCCGGGCCGCCCAAAGCTCGGTGTGGTGGCGCGCGAGGTGTCGCTGCTGCCCCGGCATTGGGAGTGGCTCGAAAAGCAACCCAACGGGGCTTCGGCGGCGCTTCGCCGGCTGGTTGACGAAGCGAGAAAGAGAAATCCTGGAGAGGAGCGAAGGCGGTTGGCCATTGAAGCCGCCAATCGCTTCCTCACGGCAATGGCGGGAAATCTGCCCGGCTACGAAGAGGCGACGCGAGCCCTGTTTGGCCGCAATCCGGAACGATTTCACGAACTCATCCGCGAGTGGCCACCCGACATCCGGCAGTACGCCGAGCGTCTGGTCGAGCCGACTTTTGAAATTCGTGGGCGCTCTTAATAGGCCAGGTGGCGCAGAGCGAAGCTCTGCGTTTTTGTTGGCAAGGAACGTGAATGAAGATGGCTTTGACCAGAGATTTCCGGGAAACGATCCAGGCGCGGGCGAGACGAGACGCGGCATTTCGAAAAGGGCTGCTGAGCGACGCCCTTGAAGCCTATCTCTCTGGCGAAGCGACGCTGGGCAAGGAGTTGCTGCGTGATTACATCAATGGCACTGTCGGGTTTCCTAAGTTGGCCGGCGAGACCGGAATTCACGCGAAAACGCTTCACCATATGTTCGGCCCCAACGGAAACCCGACCACGAGCAATTTTTCGGAAATCGTTGCCTACCTCCAACGCGCAGAGGGCGTGCGCCTGGAGGTTCGACCCGCGCGTCCATCGTCGCGCTCAACGCGGCCATCGCCGCACAAACCGACCCGGGCGAGCGTAACTGCGATGGGTCGCTAAGGGATGCCGAGAGCGCGCTCCAGCCACGTGCGACTGGCGGCATGCTGTAGGATATCACGGTGGGCAGCGCGGTCCGCTGTTGCTCCCCGCAGGGGAGCAAGTTGAGTAGCCGGGGGTGAAACCCCCGGACCCAGCCCCACACCCTGCCTTCGGCTCCCCTCTCCCCGCTGGCGGGGAGAGGGGGGAGGGGGGTGAGGGGCGGCGTTTCCGGGGGCGCTGCCCCCGGCTACTCATGTCCAGCCCCTACGGGGCTGAGTGTGGCCAAGATGTCCGTGCCATATCAATGCGAGTCATTACCGCATTTTTCACTTGACAAACCCAGGGAGATGTGGTAGCCTATAATTGTGGTCATTTTGTGGACACATTGTCGCAGGCGGGCGCCGGAAATCGACGAGGCGTGGGCGTTGGTGGGAAAGTTCCGACGAGAGGGGCAAAGCTGGAGAACAGAAAAAATGAAAAACAGTGGGAACGAACCCTAAGAACTGCTTGAAAACAAAGGAAGAGGGCTGAAAAACGAACTCAAAACGAACTCAAAACGAACCCAAATTGTGTGCCCAATGCGCGCATTAAACGCAGAATTCGAGCTTTTTGACGCCCCACACGTCCCAGCGGAAGGCTGGAGCGAGGGAACCGTGTTGTCCGACTGTGGGAAGTCCGGAGGAGCGGGAGAAAAATACGAAAATCGTGGGAACGAAGCTAAGGAGTACTTGAAAACAAAGGACATCACTTTTTTAAGTAGTGCAAATGATGCGCGTTTTGCGGGCAGACTTGCACGAATCTAGAGGCTGAAAGGAACAAAGACGCGCGTCTTGCGCAAAACGAAGTCAGAGCTGATGGGACAAGAGCGTGGGCCGGGACAGGACAAACTGTCGGCTAGCCGGACTCGCGATTTGCATGGATACTGACTGTAAGGTGTGAAAAGGCACGGCAGGGGAATGGATGATGTCGAAGTCAGCAAAAAACCCCTCACCCGTCCCGCTCCGGCTGATGAAAACGCCGGCAGCGGGACACCCTCTCCCCAAGGGAGAGGGCAGTCTGTCAACGATCGCGGTGCAGGGCGGCCGCATGTTATGTCTGCTGCTCGCCTTGGGGTTTGTTCCCCTTTCTCACGGCTCCCAGAAGGACGCCCCCAGTCAGGACAAAGCAACGAGTAACGCGGCTACCTTCAACCCGAATAATCCGGCTCAAGCTGCGGATTATGATACGCTTAAGCCCTTAGAAAACCTCATTCAGCAGGGCCAGTATCAGCAAGCCAAGCCGGGACTGGAGCGCTACCTGAAAGACCACGACGGTTCGGCCAAGGCGCACTACGATCTTGGTTATGTCTATTTCCGTACCCATCAGATCGGAGGGGCTGTCCGCGAGCTTTCAAGGTCGCTTCAGCTCAACGTCAAGGACGCCCAAGCCCATAAGATCCTTGCCCTGGTCTGCACCTTTGTGGGCCGTTATGACTTGGCTGAAGTGGAATTGCAAGCGGCGGCGCAACTGGAGCCGAAATCGCCTGAGATTCACTACTTTCTTGGTAGGGTGTATTACACGAGGCAAGTATTCGCCATGGCCAAGCAGCAATTCGAGACCGCCATCCAGCTTGATCCCGGGTACATGAAAGCATACAACAACCTTGGTCTGGTTATGGAAACACTGGGGAAGAATGACGAGGCGGTTAAGGACTACACCACGGCCGCCCAAATGAATGAGGCGCAACACCTGAATTCGCCCTTGCCTTTTGAATATCTCAGCGCCCATTACAATCGAATGCGACAGCCCGATCTCGCCATCGATTTTGCCGACAAGGCGCTCGAAATCGATTCGCAGTGCGATCTAGCCTACTATGATCTTGCCAAGGCGTTTCAAATCCAGAACGAGTGGCAGAAGGCCGCGGACTCGGTTCAAAAAGCCATCGCGATCAATTCCAGCACAGCGGAGTATTTCTACCTTCTCAGCAAGGCTCTGAGGAAGCTGGGAAAAGTCCCGGAAAGTGAGGCGGCTCTGAAGAAGTTCGAAGCGATCCATAACGACGAGAACGCCATGGCGAAACTCTGGCGGGACGCCAACCACGAACGCGAACCGGACCTTCCCCCAGTCCCACCGACGCACGATGATGAACATTGAATTCGACAGCGGCGTTTTGAAGTCACGGCGAGAATTTCTGCGGTCTATTGGACGCCTGGGCGCTGTCGTGCCGGCATCCGTTCTCGCCCTTGAAACGCAGAACGGGATAGCCGGCCAAAGATCGAGGCCGCGAAGCAGTGGCACGGGCGTCCCGCCCGTGCGCACGGCGGGGACGGCCGTGCCACACGGTTTTTCGTTCACCAACGTTGCCGCGCACGCGGGGCTCGGCCAAGCGATCAACATCACCGGCGGAAAAACCGCGAAGCGTTACCTCCTGGAGGAGATGGGGTGTGGCGTAGCGTTCTTTGACTATGACCACGATGGTTGGATGGATGTTTTCATGGTGAATGGAACGACGATTGACCCGCCTTCCTCCGGCCCTCCTCCCTCCAATTTTCTCTTCCACAATAATCGCGACGGAACGTTCACCGAGGTCACCCGCCAGGCAGGTTTGGTCCGGACGGGCTGGGGGCAGGGTTGTTGCGTGGGCGATTACGATAACGACGGCTTCGACGACTTATTCGTAACCTATTGGGGCCAGAATGTTCTCTATCACAACAACGGAGATGGGACTTTCACCGACGTGACCGAGAAAGCAGGTCTTGTCCAGCACGGTCCGCACGTGAGGTGGAATGTCGCGTGCTGTTTCCTTGACTACGACCTGGATGGGCGCCTCGATCTGTTTGTGGCGAACTATGTGAACTTTGATCCGAACCTTGCTCCCGCGCCCGGCGCTAGCGCGCTCTGTAAGTATTACGGCGTCCCGGTGGCTTGCGGGCCTCAAGGTATGGGCGGCGGCACGAATATCCTCTACCATAACCGGGGAGACGGCAGGTTCGAGGATGTCTCGGAAGCCTCCGGAGTCGCCATCCCGCGCGGGCTTCCCGACCCTTATGTGGTCAGCCAGAACTGGATTCCGGCAGGCTCCTATGGGATGGGGGCCGCGGCGGCGGATTTCGATAACGACGGCTGGCCCGACATTTATGTTTCGTGCGACGAAGCGCCCAGCCTCTTGTACCATAACAACCACGACGGGACGTTCACCCAGATCGCCACGCCCGCCGGCTGCGCGCTCAACGGAAACGGCGCGACCCAAGGCGGGATGGGAGTCGCGGTAGGAGATTACGATTGCGACGGCTGGCTCGATATCCTGAAGCCCAACTTCGCGGGCGAGAACGTCAGCCTTTACCACAACAATCACGATGGCACTTTTTACGACGCGGTTTATCAAGCCGGCCTTGCCGCAGCGACGGCAAATGTCGGCTGGGGGCCAGGATTCCAGGACTTCGATAACGACGGCTGGCGCGACATCTTCATTTCCACTGGCCATGTTTACCCGGAAATCTCGGGGCGAGGCCTGATGGCAGATTACCCGTCGCCGCCCGTCGTTTACCGGAACACTGGCAACGGCAAATTCGAGAACGTGGCGCCACGCGCCGGGCCCGGCGCCCGTCAGCCTCATACCAGCCGCGGTTGCGCTTTTGGCGATTATGATAACGACGGCGACGTGGACGTCATCGTGATCAATATGAATGAGCCACCGTCGTTGCTGCGCAACGATTGCACGTCGGGAAACACTTGGATCAAGGTCAAATGCCTCGGCGTGAAATCGAATCGCAGCGCCATCGGAGCGCGCGTCAAAATCGTGACCGGGAATCACACCCAGATTGACGAGGTCATGAGCGGCACGAGCTATCTCTCCCAAAATGACTTTCGACTCCATTTCGGGCTTGGCCAGGCAAAACGGGTGGACGCGCTTGAGGTACGCTGGCCCTCCGGCCTGGTGGAGCAGTTCCAAAATGTCGAGGCCAATAATCTAGTCTACATTCAGGAAGGCCGGGGAATCATTCGCAGGGAAAGGTTCTAAGTAGGCTAGCTTACTGGGCGACTGGGGAGATGACCCTGGGGGGGATTGGGTTCCTTGCGACTCGCCTGAGGATCAGTATCACAACGTACGAAGCAAAACCGATGGCCGGCCCAACAGTGGACCGGCCATCGTGAGGAGAGAATCGAGAAACGGCCTTAGAAGAAGACTTCCAGGCTCACCTGGATGCGCCTCGGGACGTTGCACTGAGTGAATGTCTTCCCGAATAATCCCACGGCGTCAATGTCCGAATTGGGCGAGCAGAAATCCACTCGATTGAGCAAGTTACCCGCCGAGCCTTGGACTCTTACATACCTGCTCTCGCCGAAGTACGTATCCTTGTAAATCGAGACGTCCTCGTTGTAGAAGTGGAACCCTCGGATACCCGTCGTTGACCGCGGCGCGTCGCCGAAGGCGTACGGCCCGGGATCCGAGAAGGCAGCCGAATTGTAGTACACCTGAGAGTAGGGATTCGTGAACGACCCCGAGTTCACGGGGCTTTGGCCGGACACGGCATTGGGGAATTGGACGCCGCCGGCGAACAAAAGGCCGCCCAAGATGTTGTTGGATGTGATGGTTTGCGGGCGGCCCGACTCGTAGGTAAGGATACCGGAAATGTTCCAGTTGCCGAAGAGCTTGTTCACAACGGCTGAACTGTTGGCGCCGAACCGCTGGCCGTGGCCGTAAGGCAGCGTGAAGACCTCGCTGATGGCAACGGTATTCGGAACGTCGTCAGCACTGGGCCCCCACATGTCGTGCATATTGCTTGGATTCTGGAGAGGGCTATCATTCCCGGACGCAATGCCCGACTGTGCCTCGCCTGATTCCGCAGCGTCGTTCATGAGCCGGGACAAGGTGTAGGACACAGTGGCCAGATTGTTCCGCCAATGCTTATTGAGCTGCACCTGCAAGGCATTGTAATGGCTGGCTCCGGTGTGCCCCTCGCGCCAAGCGATGTTTTGGTATTGTGGCCAGGGCCGCAACGCTTGGGCGAGGTCTCCCGTGAAACCCGGGTAAGGAGGAGTTGTGATCCCTTTGGTCACCAAGGGGGCGTTGGGGACGCCGTTGGCGAAGGAGCCGTTCGTCAGTAGAGCGCCATACTGAAGCACGCTGCCGGCGTTTTCATTGGCCTCCGGTCCCAGGTTCTCCGCGTTGATGGGCAAACGCGTTGCGTGGTTCCCCACGTAAGCCACGGTGAGGTCCGTGTTGCCGTGCCACTGGTGTTGGAAGGAGACGGTGTAGTTCAGATACCTGGGCATCTCGTAGGAGTCGGGAAGCACGCCCACCGGCGACGCGCCATTTTCGAGCGCTGGACTCGTGTTCGGCGGGTAGCTAACGGCAGAGCTGGGGAATCCGTTGGCGAACTGGAACGTCGGATACTCGTCCCCGTTGGTGTTGAACAGCGTTGGGCTTGTCGAAAAGCCGTTCACCGGGTAAGGGTTCCCAGCCCAGGAGCCGGAGACGGTGGCTCCGTAGTATTCGGCAAATCCTCCCCGGATTACGCTGTTTTGCCCTAACTGGTAGGCAAATCCTAAGCGAGGAGCCAAGCCGGTAGAGCCATTGCCGTAGGCTTGGCTGCCATAAACCATCGCGCCCGGAACAGACGCGCCGCCAATGGTCTGAGTAGCGGTGGGTGAGAAGGTCGAAAAGCGGCCGTGTTCCTCGGAGAGGCCCGAATTCCAGTCGAGGCGCAGGCCGAGCTCGAGGGTGAGGTGAGGTGTAACCTTGTAAGAATCGTTCACCCAGGGAGAGGCGTACCAGAACTTCGGCATGTAGAAGGTGGGAACGGTGAACGACGCATAGTCGACTTGGCCGAGCAGCATGGCAGCAAACGCGTCACCGGTCTGGGAGCTCAAGTTAGTTCCGGCGTTGTTGTACCCAGAAACCAAGCCGGCGGCGAAATTAAACTGCCCACCGGTGTTGACGGCCCAGCCGGTTTGCGGATAGGTGTGGTACTCGAGTTGCTCCCCGAACTTCAGCGTGTGCTTGCCGACAATCCAGGTGAGGTCGTCATATAACTGGTACCGGTTGTTGATGTCACCTCCATCAGCGTACCAAGGTGTTCCATAGGTAGTGTAGCCGACCGGCCCGCCAATAAAGTTGAGCGAAGGGAAGCCAGCCTTATTAAACTCCGGCTCGTCGGGCAGGCCGAGCCCCAACTTCTGGTTCCAGCCGACCCCGGAGGAGATCTGGTGGCCCTCCATCAGCCAACGGTCGTAGGATAGAGTGACGTGGTTAAACAGGTTTGGTTTGATCACCGTGCTGATCTGGAGGTGCGCAAAGTGGTTGGCGACCAACTGGTAGAAGCCTTGCCCGAGATAGGTGTTGTTCGCCTCGGGGTCTGTTTCCCCATTATTCACCGTATTGCAGCCATCCGGCCCGCCGCAATGGGCGGTGCGAGGCCGGTGATTCTGGAAGTAGGTGAAGGAGGCGGACCACTTATCGTTGAACGTGTGATCGATCCTGAACAACCACGTCCAGACATTGATCTTGTCGTTGTCGTCCGAAGTGCCGCCGTATTCGTTAGGAGTAAACAGCGTGTTTCGGTCGAGACTGGGAACGATGGAGGCAACATACTGAGCGCCAACATTCGCCGTTAACAGCGGATCGGTCCCCGGAATGATATTCGCGTTCGCCAAGGGCAACCCGGTTGTCGGATCAAATCCGTAACCATCACGGACGGGTACTCCACTGACCGTTCGCGTGGTGGCCGGGTTGAAGATTTCCCCATAGTAAATCGGGCGGCCCAGCGCATCCGTCGCAATCTGACAGGGAGTGCTGGCGCAGCCGGCGGGGAGGGTCGGGGGGGACAGCAACTGGCTGAAGTTACCGCCTCTCTCAAGCGGAGTGGGGAGTGTGTTCTGGAATCCGGTGTTGACCGTACTGTGATAATCGAACCGGTCATAGTTGGTGAAGAAGAAGGTCTTGCCCCAGAGATGGACCTTGGGGACAGGGCCGCCAAATGTAAAGCCGGCATTGTTTTGAGTCAGGGGAAGAGTGTTGACGCCTGACGAATTGAGGAAGAAGTTGTTGGCGTCCAGATGGTTGCTGGTCAGAATATCGTACAGGCCGCCGTGGAACTGGTTAGTGCCGGACTTGGTGGTGTAAAGGACTATGCCGCCACTGGTGTGCCCGTACTGGGCGGAAAAGTTGTTCACCGTGGTGGTCATTTCCTGCACTGCGGCATAGGGAATCGAGCTCTCATGGGTTTGTTGGTGACCTTCGGCATAACCGTATTCGGCGCCGTCAAACCAGCTTTCCCAGGAAACGGTTTGGCCGCCGTTGATGCGCGATTGAAACGCGTCGCCGCGAAAGATCGCGTCACCGTTGGGCGCCGTCGGGACGTAGCCGGGCGACAAGACAAGCTTGGTTTCGGCCAAGCGCACGTCAGCGCCCATGATGTCCGGAAGGTCCTGATAATACTCCTTGCCAACCTGGTAGGAGACCTCGGTGCTCTGCGTGTTGATGAGTTGTGCGCTCTCGTTCACCTCCACGGTCTGGGTTACCGCGCCCAGTTGGAGAGTGACGTTCTGCGTGTAAGTCCTTCCGCCGATGTTCAGATTCATATCGGGCTGGCTGTAAGCCCTGAAGCCTTCCTTTGTCACCTGCAAAGTGTACTTGCCCAGAATCATCGCCGGGGTTGTGAAATTACCGGCGCCGTCGGTGGCCACAACGGTCTTTACGCCGGTGTCCTGGTTAAGTGCCGTGATGGTCGCATTGGGAACCGCGGCACCGGACGGGTCGGTCACGAGGCCCGTCACGGCCACGCGGTCAGCTCCTACCTGCGCATAAACAGCCTTTCCGCAGAGGAGCGGTAGCATGGACAGCGCCAGCAGTACAGTCAAAAAGCGTAATTGCTTCTTCACTACTCACCTCCTTTGAGTGTTGCGAACAAACAGGCTAGACCCATTCCCTGACCCGAACCGCAAGGCTTCAATAGCCGGACCACGAGCTTTCATGCCCCAGGAGCACGCGACGCAATTGAACCAAAACCGAACTCGTCCTGGGCCGTGGTGCCTGGCTGCACCGACTACCCGACGCTAATGTAAGCGCTTTCACGCGCTTTCCTATAAAACCACCTTTCTTAAGCTCTGTCAAGAGGCTTTTTTGTGAATTTTTTCAGTCCCTCTAGTGTAAACCTAGTAGTTCTTTCCAGCGCCGTCTTAGGATGATTCGAGCGGGCCTTTAGAGGCTCCAGAAGAGGCTCTGAACCGTTATCATGGGTGGCCGCAGGAGCTTTTCAGCAACCGGCTAAAGCTCGGTGCCCCAATGCCAACAAAGCCGGAGCTACAAATGCTGATTGCCGTGGTTTCAGCAAAAGTGTAAGCTCTTTCATCAGGTTTGGTAAATGGCATAACCCTGGTGCGAGCGGGCGGGTTCCGCAGGACCCAGGCCCGGAAGCAGCCAAGTCGATTCTCCGGAGGTGGCGGACCCATGAACAGACGAGATTTCCTTGCGATGGCCGTGGCGGCGTCAGCAGTCGGCGTAGCGCCCAGGAGTTCGCGTGCCGCGGAAGGGCTCGTGGAAGTGCTCATCGACGAGCCCATCGGCGAGATTGCGCCCGAGACTCACGGCCATTTCGTCGAACACCTCGGAGGCGTGATCTACGATGGCATCTGGGTAGGCGAAAACTCAAAGATCCCCAACGTGGGCGGAATCCGTAAGGACCTCATCGACCACATGCAGCAGCTTAAGGCTCCGGTGGTACGCTGGCCTGGCGGCTGTTTCGCCGACAGCTATAACTGGCGCGACGGCGTTGGGCCGCGCGACAAACGTCCCGCCCGCACCAATTTCTGGTGCAACGTCCCGTCGCTTTGGAGTGCCCCTAGCGGCCCCCAGAAGTACGAACCCAACACCTTCGGTACCGCAGAGTTCATGCGTTTCTGCCGGCTGTGCGGCTCAGAGCCCTACCTCGCGGCAAACCTGCGTAGCCTAACACCGACGGATTACGACCAGTGGGTGGAATATTGCAACTCGCCCGCCGGTTCCACCACCCTCGCTGGCCTCCGGGCCGCCGACGGGAGCAAGGAACCCTACAAGGTGACGTACTGGGGCATCGGCAACGAGTCGTGGGGTTGTGGCGGCGACTTCCGGCCAGAGCAATACGCGGTGGAGTTCCGGCGCTTCATTTCCTGGGTTCCCAACTACGGTTTGAAACTGCACTTCGTCGCCTCCGGCCCCGGGATGGCGATCGATGACCCGCAAGTGGCTTGGACACGCGGCCTGTTTCAGGAGTTGGTGGCGAAGGACAAGAACCTGCTAAGCCGGATCTTCGGCCTGTCTTTGCACTACTACTGCTGGACGGCCGGCAAAGGCCAATCCCTCGACTTCACTGTGGACGATTGGTACCAGCTTCTGTGGCAATCGGACTTGATGGACTCGCTGCTCACCAAGCAGTGGCTGGCGATGGGCGAATTCGACGCCGGGCACAAAGTCAAGATGGTTGTGGACGAGTGGGGCGCCTGGCACCGCGGCAAGGCCCTCGACCCCCGCTACCTCTTCAGCTATGTGCCCAGCCTGCGCGATGCCTTGGTCACCGGCATCACCCTCGATATCTTCAATCGGCACGCGGACAAGCTGGCGATGTGCAACGTCGCCCAACTGGTGAACTGTATTCACTCCCCCTTTATCGCCCTCGAGGACCATTTCGCCGCAACCACCATCTTTCATGCCTTCGATATGTACAAATCGCACAAGGGTGGCCAGTCGCTCCGCTTTGTGAGCGACGCGCCGAGCATTTCGTTTGGAGCGGGCAAGTCGTTTTGGGGACTGGCGGGATCGGCTTCGCTGCACGGGAAGACGCTGGTCATCACGGTGGTGAATCCGCACGTTAGCGAGCCCCGGACCGCGGAGGTCAGCCTGCGCGGTGCCTCAGTCCGCTCCTGTAATGTGACAGTCCTCGCGTCAGCGGATATTCACGCCCACGATGACTTTGAAAATCCGCACGCTGTAGAGCCTGAAAGAAAGCCGGCCAGCGTCACGGGTTCCAGCTTTGCCTGGAGCTTCAAACCCGCATCGCTAACTAAGCTGGAGATCGACTTGGTTTAAAAGAAGGAGCGAGATCCGTGAACAAGTCTCGGGGCGCCGCGTGTGTCTCGACGTTGGCGCTGATCTTCCTCGTTGGCCCTGCCTTGGCGCAACAGGAAGTAGTGATTCGGATCGATGCCTCAGGACCGCGTGAGCGCCTGTCGCCGGTGTGGGATTATTTCGGGTACGACGAACCCAACTACACCTACGCGCCCAACGGGGAAAAACTCCTAGCAGAGCTTTCCCAATTGAGCGCCACAACGGTACAGATTCGCATGCACAATCTGCTGACTTCCGGCGATGGCACGGCAGCCCTCAAATGGGGGTCCACCAACGTTTATAGTAAGGATGCAACGGGTCGCACTGTTTACGACTGGACGATCCTCGACAAGATCTTCGACGCGTTGATACGAGTAAAGGCAAAGCCCTTGGTGGAAATTGGCTTCATGCCTCAGGCGCTTTCAGTCCGGCCAGACCCCTACAGGCATCGCTGGCCGGAGGGCACGCTCTGGACGGGCTGGGCATACCCACCCAGCGATTATCACCAGTGGGCTGACTTGGTTTACCGCTGGGTACAGCACGCCGCGGAGCGTTACGGGAAGGAGCAAGTCCAGTCCTGGAACTGGGAAGTCTGGAATGAGCCTGACATTGGCTACTGGCAGGGCTCGCGAGATGAGTATTTCGAGCTCTATGACTATGCAGCCGAAGCCGTGAAACGGGCACTCCCTCAGGCACGCGTAGGTGGGCCGGATTCCACGGGTCCAGTTGATCCCCACGCGGCGGAATTTCTCCGCCAATTCCTGGCCCACTGCGCCAACGGGATCAATTCCGCGACGGGAGGGAAGGGTGCTCCCCTCGATTTCGTCACCTTTCACGCCAAGGGCGACCCGAAAATGGTGGAGGGCCACGTGGTGATGGGAATCAGCCGGCAACTGCAATCCATCGACGAGGGGTTCCGCATCATTCGCTCTTTCCCCCAGTTCAAGGATCTGCCGGTCATCCTCGGCGAGTCCGACCCGGAAGGTTGTGCGGCCTGCTCCGCGCGGCGGTTCCCTCAGAATGTTTACCGCAACGGTCCGCTTTACGCCTGCTACACCGCCGAGATGCTTGCCCGGACACTGGCACTTGCCGCAGAGCACCAAGTCTCTCTGGCAGGCGTGGTGACGTGGGCCTTCGAATTCGAGAACCAGCCATACTTTGAAGGCTTTCGAACCCTGGCCACCAACGGCATCGACAAACCGGTCCTGAATGTCTTCCGGATGTTTGGAATGATGGGCAGCGAGGGCATTGCGCTGAGGAGCAATTCGTCATTGAAGATAGATTCCGTATTGCGATCGGGGGTCTCAGGCCAGGCGGATATTAGTGGCATCGCCACTCTCGAGAAAGGGCGACTCTCCGCGATAGTCTGGAACTATCACGACCAGGACGTCGCCGTCCCCGCTGCCAACGTGGAGATGATTATCACGGGCTTGCCGCCAGCCGCCAGTCAGCCTCTGGTCCGCCATTACCGGATCGACCAGGCACACAGCAACGCCTTCACGACGTGGAAGGGGATGGGTTCCCCTCAGCAGCCTACCCCAGAGCAATACCGCCGCCTGGTGTTGCAGGGACACCTGCAAGAACTCACGCCTGCGGAAAGGAAAAACGCGAATCAGGGGGAGTTAAGAATTAGCTTCCCTCTTCCCCGTCACGCCGTCTCGCTCTTACAAATAAGCTGGTAGGACTGGCCGCAAGCCCGATACTACTGGTTCTTTCGTTCGAGTTCGGCCAGCAACCATTCCACCCTACCCTGAATCGGGCCGAGGTCACGCTGTACCAAGTTCCACAATTCGTTCAAATCAACGCCAAAGTAATCGTGCACGAGCACGTTTCGCATGGCAACGATCTTCGGCCACGGCACTTCGGGGTGCGCCGCATGAAACTCACGGCCGAGCCGGGCCGCGGCTTCTCCAATGATCTGGAGATGATGCACTACCCATACCTGAATCAGTTCTTCCCGCTCAAACGCCTCACGACCGCGTGAGGCATACCGGCCAATTTGAGTGATGGCATCAAGAATGTCACGCAGGCGCTCCTCAACGTCCCTCATACCAGCAGGGCCTCCCGCAAAACACGATCGCGGATGCGCGCCTTGATACCGGCCACGCTCACCACATCCACTTTGCAGCCCAGAAGCTCCTGCAACTCCAACCAGAGTGCGGCGTGATCTAGCAGGCTGCGGTCCGGTTCAAACTCGACCAGCAAATCGATGTCGCTTTGGGCATCCGCCTCACCTCTCGCGACGGACCCAAATACCCGGACGTTGTGGGCTCCGTGCTTCGCCGCAGCGCGTAAGATCTCTTCCCGCTTCGCTTTCAGCAGAGCTTCGACACCCATCGGAAAGCTCCTTTCTGCCGGCAGCCCTTGCTATTTCCATGATACGTGCCCTATCTTGGCACAACTAGGGGCGTGGCATCAAGAAACCCTCTTGCCTGACCCTGCCCCGCGGAAGACGATCGAAACGACTGTGCTACACCGCGCTTGGTGACGCCACGCTAGGGCGCCGCGTCGATCCAGACAGCCATCTTCCCCAACCCGCGATTTCCCCACACGCAGTAAGGAACGGCAGTTACCGGAAACGGCTCAGGTTTCGCCGGACGGACCCGCCGGTAGAGCACGTCCTTCCATTTGTCAGGAGAGTGCAAGAGGCACTCGCCCTTGAGGACCGTTATGCCGCCCAGCAATTCAGGCAAGTACCGGCTTTCGAGCGGTGCTCCCAGAGGCAAGGCGATCTGGTCAGCGGCCTGATTATCAGCTTGCTCGAAGCAGTAGATCAGCGGGCCACGCCGAAGCGCGAGCTTCCCACGGTCGTACAGTACTTGAGGATTGGCTTTAAGGTACTGGACGTCCATGGGCAGAGTCAGGTCAATCGTGTCCCCTTTCGACCAAGAGCGGCGGAACTCGGCGTAGCCGTTCATCGACGCGAGGCGAGAATTCCTTTCCATTGACCTGGAAATCCGCTCCTTCTGCCCATCCCGGAACGCGCACGCGGAGGACGAACCCCTGGGGCGCTTCCACCCCCACGGTCAACTTGATTTTCCCATCCCAGGGATAATTGCCGGACTGCTGCAGGGTGACCTTCTTGCCCGCAAGCTTCGCGTTGACCTGGCCGGCGATGAAGAGATTCACCCACAGGCCATCCGGCGATTCATTGTATTTGTATCGGCCGAGGGCGGGCAGAAATCGGGCGACCGTGGTCGGGCAGCAAGGTACGCCGAACCACGGATCACGCTTGAAGTCGCCCCGACTAGCGAGTGGGGTGACATAGCAGAAGGTGTCTCCTGTTAAGGAAACGCCTGCCGCCAGCGCGTTATAGAGCGAAAGTTCCATGATGTCGGCGTAGCGTGCGTCGCCGGTGAGCTTCAGCATGCGATAGTTCCAGAAGACCATGCCCGCCGAAGCGCAAGTTTCCTGGTAAGCGTCCTCGTTGGGAAGGTCATAGTCAGCGGTAAAGCCTTCGTTGCGCTCCGAAGGGCCGATTCCCCCGGTCACGTACATGCGGTGATTGGTCACGCTGTCGTGCAGACTTTGCAGGGCGTCCCACAGGCCCGCATCGCCGGTTTCATAAACCAAGTCCGCCATGCCGGAGTAGAAGTACATGGCCCGCACGGCATGACCGACGGCCACGCGTTGCTGACGCACCGGCAACTGATCCTGCGAGTAGCTGGTGTCGAACCTTGCCGGATTGACCAGGAAGAAGCGCCGGTAGAAATCCTTAATGCTCATCGGGTGGCCCAGCAACTCCACCTTCCTCTCCGGCAACTGCTCGTATTGACGTTCAAAAATTGAGGGCTTTTGACCGCGAGAATCGATGAAGTATTGGGCGAGCCGGAGGTATCGTTTCTCTCCTGTCAGCCGGTAGAGTCTGACCAAGGCCAGTTCCACCTCTTCGTGCCCAGGAATGCCGGCCTGCTTGCCCGGCCCGAAGGTGGAGTCGAGGTGATCGGCGAGTCGCAAGGCGACCTCGAGCAGGGAGCGCTTGCCCGTGGCCTGGTGATGAGCCACGGCCGCCTCCAAGAGCGAACCCGCGCAGAACATTTCGTGATTGAACGCCAGGCTCTTCCACTTCAGGTCCGGGAGGTTCAGTTGGACATAGGTGTCCAGATAGCCATCCTTTTGCTGGGCGGCCGCGATCCTTGCAATCAACTCATCCACCTTGGACTCGAGTTGAGCGTTAGGGTGAAGGGCGAGGATATACGAGGCGCCTTCGATCCATTTGTACACGTCCGAATCGGCCCACCATGGTCCACCGAATTTGCCCTGCGCCTTGCCGCTGGCAATATCGAAGTTCCGAACGCACCCGGTCACTTCCAGTTCTTTGTAAACGTGATCGAGGGTACGGGTGCGATTGACTTCCAGGCGCGGCGACCAGAAAGCGTCCTCGATCTGCACAGCGGTCAGAGGTAGTTCCCGAGGCGCGATCCCGCGGGAAGCAACGGAGCCTTCCCAGTTGCCGGGTCACGAAGGTCGCTGGTTCTGCCTGCGATGGGAACCGCCAATAAGGCAAGCAACGCAACAAAAGCAAGGGTTGACTTCGAGGTTGAGTTGGGTTTCATCTCGAACACCATCCTTCTGGAAGTCTATTTATCACATGGGGCGGCGATTTTGCAAACGCTTACAGTAAGTCCGCCTCTCCGCTTCTGCACTCTTGACTTCTTCTTCACACCCGTATAAGCTGCCCGCGACTTCCAATTCGACCCTGCATCTGGGGACGATGGAATCAGAGGCAAGGGCTGAGTCAGCATGCCTTGTAAAAGCGCTTACAGCTCTCATTTCAGTTCCGTTGATCCACAAGTAACACCGCGATCCTTCACTCTCACATCAGGAGGCCAAAATGAATTGCTTCTCCAGACGTCAGTTTCTCAGCGGCACCGTGATAGCAGGCGCTTCGCTCGCCGCACGGTTTCCCTGGCTGGCGAAATCGACTGAGGCGGCGCAGGAGAGTGCCGGCCCGGCGCGCGTGGTCATCGATCCGGACCGTTGCATTTCGACGCTGGACAGAAATATCTTCGGGTCCTTCATCGAACACCTGGGTCGTGCGGTCTATGAAGGTATCTACGAGCCGGGTTCGAAGTTCGCCGATTCCAACGGATTCCGCACCGATGTTTTGAAGGAGATCAAGGGTCTAGGCGTCCCGATCATTCGTTATCCCGGAGGGAATTTCGTTTCCGGGTATAACTGGCTGGACGGCGTAGGGCCCAAAAAAGACCGTCCACGGGTGCTCGACCGGGCCTGGGATAGTATCGAGACCAACCAGTTCGGCATCAACGAGTATGTGACGTGGTGCCACGCCGTGGGTGCAGAGCCGCTCATCGGTACCAACTTTGGCACCGGCACGCCTGAGACCACGCTCGCGCTGCTCGAGTACTGCAATGTCGATAAGGGGACCAAGTGGAGTGATTTGCGCCGCGCCCATGGGTACGACAAGCCCCACAACATCAAGTATTGGTGCCTCGGCAATGAGATGGACGGGCCGTGGCAGATCGGGCACATTCCTGCCGTTCAGTATGGCATTAAAGCGCGCGATGCCGCGCGCCAGATGCGGGAGATGGATCACTCGGTCAAGCTGATCGCCTGTGGATCCAGCGGTCCCTTTATGCCGACTTACCTGGAGTGGGATCAGCAGACACTCGAACAATGCTATGAGGAAGTCAACGCCATTTCACTACATCGCTATTTCGGCAACGCCGAGGAAACCGAAGGCAACACGGCCAGATATCTGTCCATGAACCTCGACATGGACCGGCAGATCCACGAGATTATGGCGGTATGCGACGTGGTCGGGGGCCGCATGAAGTCCAACAAGACGCTGTGGCTCTCATTCGACGAGTGGAACGTGTGGTACCGGCAACGCAGCGGAACCGCTGTGGATGGCCAAAGGAAGGTGGCGCCGCACCTGTTGGAGGAGATTTACAACCTTGAGGACGCCTTGGTGGTGGGCGGCCTGCTGAATACCTTGATTCGCCGCTCGGATCGCGTACGCGTGGCGTGCCTCGCGCAATTGGTGAACGTGATCGCGCCAATTATGACCAACGAAAACGGCCTGTTCCGGCAAACGATCTATTACCCCTATGCCTGGGCTTTGCAATATGCCCGTGGTAAGGCGCTCGAGTTCGCAGTGACATCTCCGGCTTACGAGGTTACCGTTTCAGGACGGCCTGCGGCCCGAGGCCACGAAAGCATGTCGGTACCTTACCTCGATGTCGCCGGGACAATCGATGTTGAGAACAAGTCGGTCAGTCTTTTCGTTTTGAACCGGGACCTGGAGAAAGCACGCGATCTCGAGTTGGTTTGGCACGAGACCACGCCCACGCGCGTGAATATTTGCCAGGTCTTGACGGGCTCCGATCTCAAGGCTGAAAATGGATTTGACGCGCCAGACCGGGTCGTTCCCAAGCCGCTGGACCCTCCGCAGCTCGGTTCAAAGATGGCCCTGCAGGTCCCGGCGAGATCCTATGTTCTGTTGAATCTGGGGCTGGCGTAGGAGGGAACGAGCTGGCTGTTGAAGGTCCGGCGGCCGCAGTTGGCCGCCTTAGGCGCGCGGAACTGGAAATGTATTGAGTGATCCGAATCCTCAACGCGGATCGTAAGCATTCTCTCTTCTCTGGAGCGGGACATGACCTATCTAACTTGCACTTCCTCCATACTCCTCGTGCTCGCCGTCGTTGGTGCTGCAGGCGGCGCAGCGGATAAGCCCAACTCCGGCATCACCAGAAAGGGATTCGGGAATATGGCAGACGGAAGAGGCATTGAACTCTACAATCTCACCAACAGCCAGGGAATGCGAGTCGCCATCACGAATTACGGCGGGACAGTGGTTTCAATCGTGGTGCCTGATCGCAACGGCAAGCCCGGCGACGTCGTACTAGGCTTCGATAATCTGGAAGGTTACCTGGCCAAGGAGCCCTATTTTGGGGCACTCGTCGGGCGTTACGGAAACCGCATCGGAAATGCCAGGTTCAAGTTGGATGGGGTAGAATACAACTTGCCTGCTAACGACGGCCCAAACAGCCTGCACGGCGGCTTACGGGGCTTCGACAAGCGAGTCTGGACTGCACGCGAGATCCGCGGCGAGCACCCGGCATTGGAGTTGACTTACCTTAGCAAGGACGGCGAAGAGGGCTACCCGGGCAACCTGAGCGCGAAGGTTGTTTACTCACTGACGGAAGATAACGCGCTGAGAATCGATTACACAGCTACGACCGACAAAGACACGGTATTGAACCTCACGAACCACTCTTACTTCAATCTGGCCGGGGAAGGCAACGGCGACATCCTGAAGCACCAAATCATGATCAACGCCGAGCGCTTCACCCCCATCGACAGCACGCTGATTCCGACGGGCGAGCTTCGCAAGGTCGAGAATACTCCTTTCGATTTCCGAGAACCGGCCTTGATCGGGACGCGGATTGATGCGGACGACGAACAAATCAAGTTTGGCAAAGGGTATGACCATAACTACGTCTTGAACCGCTCTGGCGCCAGCCTCAGTCTGGCTGCTCGAGTCACCGATTCCGAGTCGGGACGCGTGCTGGAGGTGCTCACGACTCAGCCGGGGCTGCAATTCTATACGGGCAATTTCCTGGACGGCAGCATTCACGGCAAGGGGGGCAAATCATACGGCCGCCGCTCCGCATTCTGTTTGGAGACGCAGCACTTCCCGGATTCTCCGAACAAGCCGAGTTTCCCATCGACCGTCCTCAAGCCCGGCGAGACCTATCGCGAGAGCACGGTCTTCAGGTTCTCCACAAGCAAGTAAGCCGACTCTCGTGCGACTCGTGACCCGGAGTGTCGGGCGCCAGTGCGCACAACTGATCGAACCGGGTTAAGATATTAGTCGTGGGATGCCCTCCCCGGGCGGGGAAGCGCAGGCGGGTAAAAGTACACCCCGGCCCTTCTTGCAAGGGCCGGGGTCGTGATTGGACAGAGCTTGGGGAGCCACGCTGGGTGGCGCGCTACGATCCACCGGCCTTCTTCACGGCGAGTGCTTTGTCGACCCAATCTTCAGCTTGCTTCAAATCAGCCTCGCGTGCCGCAGCGTTGGCCTCCAAATCAGCCTTTTGCCGATACATCAGGTTTAAGTAAGCCATTGTCTCGAAGTCATTCGGCTTAAGCTGAATCGCCTTTTCCAAGACCTCCACGCCTTCCTTCACCAGCGGGCCGTTTTTTTCTTCTAATTCGGCACGAGCCTTGGCTGGAAATGGCGGCAGACTGCTGGGATCCTTGGGGTCTTTTGGAAATTCGATCTTCAGATCCTTCCTCATCTGCTGCGATCGCGGAAAGCAGATTGCCCAATCCAGCACGCCAATCCAGTAGTAGGGAACGGGATTATTCGGGTCGACTTGCATCAGGCGCCGCTGGTACTCCTTGGCCTTGTCAAAGTTCTTCTCGTAGTAGTAAATTTGAGCAATACTGGCGATGGCATTAGAGTTGTTCGGGTCTGACTTCAGAACCTCCTCAAAGGCATCGACGGCCTGCGCGGCGATCTTCAGGTTCTCCGGTGATTCTCCGCTGGGGATATACTGGTTGAAGTACGCAGTGGCAAGGTAAAGCTTGGCATTCAACAGGGTCGGGTCCAACCCCACGGCAGTCTTGAAATGCATGATTGCGGCCTGGAACTGCGCATTGCGAAAAGCTGCGACGCCCTTGTTAAGCTGGTCCCGCGCCCTCAGTTTCTGGCATCCGCTGCTGAAAGGCAGCGACAGCAACACTGCCCCCAGCAGGAAGAACTTATATACCTTCATTGGAAATCCTCCCTCGACGTGAGCATAAGTGGGGGACTACTGGCCTTCTTCCAAGGCCTTGGTAATGAGGCCGATCTTATCCAACCCAGCGCCGTGTGCGATATCGATGACTTCCGCCACATCGGAAAAAGGCAACGTGGGATCCCCCTTGACGAACATCACGCGGTCGCTGCGCATCTTGAAGATATCCTCGAGGCGCGAGCCGAGTTCGCGGATGTTGACGGGGTCCTGATTGATCTTCACATGACGGCCGGCATCGATCGATACCACGATGGTATGAGCGAGGACCTCGGGATCGACTTTGGCGTCCTTGGGACCCGGTTGCGGCACAATCGCGTCCAGGCCCTTGGGCGTCAACGGCGTGATCACCATAAAGACGATGAGCAGCACCAGTAACACGTCAATCAACGGTGTCACGTTCATGTCCACCATGGGACCTTTCTTACTTCCCCCTACGGCCATAGCCATAGTGCTACCCTCCTGCTTCTCTAACGAACTGGATTCGACGTTACGGGGTCACTTCAGTTTCAGCCGCGGCCGAAGCCCGTCGAGTCTGGACCTTGTCGGCCAAGAGCCCGATGGCATCTACGCCTGCCGCCCGAACCGCATCCACGACCTCGACCACATCACCGTACTTGGCCCGGGCGTCGCTCTTGATGAAAACCGTCTTGTCGAGCTTGTCGGCGACCCGGTCCTTGACCTTGGCGGTGATCTTGTTGACGGCAATGGGGTCCGAGCCCAGGAACATCTTGCCGTCCCGGGTTATGGCCAGGACCGTAGCGTCTTCCTTGTCCGCGTCGTGCATATCCCGCGGGTTGTTCACACGGGCCATGTTGACGCTGACGCCTTTTTGCAACATGGGAGTGATCACCATAAAGACGATCAGCAGCACCAGCATCACGTTGACCAGCGGCGTCACATTGATGTCCGAAACAGCTCCAGGTGGTTCCCGCTTGAGTGCCATTATTTCTTCCCCCGTGAAGATCTCTTAATGAAGTAGTCAATCAACTCGGAAGAGGAGTTATCCATTTCCACGTCGAAAGACTCGATTTTTCCGGCGAAGTAGTTGTACGCCCACACCGCAGGCACGGCCACGAACAGACCGACAGCGGTGGTGACCAGGGCTTCCGAAATACCGCCCGCCACCGCAGCCAGACCGGTGGACTTCGCTCCGGCGATGCCTCGGAACGCGTTGATGATGCCCAGCACGGTGCCGAACAGCCCGACGAATGGAGCCGTGGAACCGGTGGTGGCAAGGGAGGAGACGCCGCGCTTGAGTTCGGCATGCACGATCGCCGCAGCCCGCTCGAGGGCTCGCTTGGAAGCTTCGATCGTCTCACCGGAAATCTCCGCGGTAGCCTGGTGCGCCTGGAACTCTTGCAGGCCGGCCGTCACCACTTTGGCCAAGTGGCTCCGCTTGTTCTGCTCGGCAATCGAAATCGCTTCGTCAATCTTGCCATCCTTCAAGGCGCCCGCTACAGCGGGAGCAAAAAGCCGCGACTGCTTGCGCGCCGCGTTGTAGGCGATCCAGCGGTCAATCATGACGCCGATCGACCAGCACGACATGATCAACAGCAGGATGACCACGGACCGGGCCGGCCATGCCATCGAACGCCACATGCTGATAGGGTCGAATCCAATTTGTGCTTCGCCTTCCTGAAACAGCAACAAGCTCAGGGTAAACAGATTCATGATATTTTCATCCTCCTGGAAGTTTTTCCTCGATCAAAAGCTATTCCGCCAAGGTGAAGTTGACGTCCACCTCGGTTACGACCTCAACGGGCTCCCCATTCAACAACGTGGGCTGATAGCGCCAGCGCTGCACAGCCTCCAAGGCTGATTTTACCAGCAAGGGATGTCCACTGACGACTTTCAGGTCCTGGATCGTGCCGTCTTTGCTGATAATGGCCTCCAAGCGGACGGTCCCCTGGATGCGGGCCATCTTCGCCAACTGGGGATATTCAGGCTTCGGTTGAAAGATCAGTCTCGCGCTTTCCACCTGGCCGCCCACGCGAATTCGCTTCGGCGCGGCTGCCTTGGGTGGGGGAGGGGGAGGAGCAGAAGCGGTGGAAAGCACTCCGCCCAACACTCCGCCGAGCACGCCGCCCATCTGGCCGCCCGGCACGCCGCCCGGCACGCCGCCCACCACTCCCACGGCGCCGGTGTTCACAGGCTCGGGAGCGTCCTTGATGATCCTCACTGTTTTGGGGATCACGGTCGGGGTTCTCATGATGTCTTCTACAGTGATGCGCTTGATAACCTTAACCGGGGCCGCAGCAGGTGGAGGTGGAGGGGGTGGGGGCGGGGGCGGGGCCGCTAAGAAGGTCATCAACTGAGCGGAGGGCAGAGCCTCTGTATAGATCAAGGGGACCAGCACCAACACGCCCACAATGAGGATCTCAATCATGTAGGCGAGCGGAATCGTTGCCCGCTTCCAGTTGTCGGTCTTGATCGCGGAATAGATCAGGTAGGCGATGAAACCGACGATGTTCAACAGCAGCGTAATGACCAGCCAGACAACCCAACCCAGGTTAAGACGACGCGCATCCGACGCCACATAACAACACATCAGCGCATAGGCCGTAATCAGCACCGCGCCTATGATGGATTGCGCCACCACCACCTTCGTCTCAGCACCGAATGACAATACGGGCAACCCGAAAAATAGAGCGAGAAACACCACAACGCCGATCGCCAGGGAGATCAACCAATGCTTTCCAGTGAGGACCGGCATACGAGAGGGAGAAGATTCAAGCAAAGTCTCGTCGAACATGGCTTCCGCCTCCTAAGATTCTCAAGACAGCCGGAAGAAGAGCGGCCCGGCATCCGACTCATAATAACTAGCGGCGTGCAGCTACAGCCTCGCGAGAATAGTTCTTCGACTTCGCCGCCGCGCTTCCTGGCACTCGCTTCTGAAAGTAGACCACAATGGGACTGGCGATGAAAATCGAAGAGTAAGTCCCGACTATCACTCCGACCACCAGGGTGAATGCAAATCCGTGAATAACCTCTCCGCCGAAAAGGAACAACGACAGCACGGCAAGGAAGGTCAAGCCTGAGGTCAAAATCGTCCGGCTCAGGGTCTGGTTGATGCTGCGGTTGACCAGGTCCACAAAGTTCTCCCGCTTGTTCAGCCGCACGTTTTCCCTGATTCGATCGAAGACCACAATCGTATCGTTCATGGAATAGCCGACCAGCGTCAGCAGGGCCGCGATCACCGTCAGAGTGATTTCCTTATTGAGCAAAGAGAAGAAACCGAGCGTAATCGTGACATCATGAAACGTGGCGACCACCGCAGCGACGCCGTATGATAGCTCAAAGCGGAACCAGATGTAAACCAACATCGCGCCCAAACCCGCCAAAGTGACGTAGAGGGCTTGTTGCCGAAGGTCCTTGCCCACCTTGGGGCCAACGATGCTGGTGTGCTTGATCGCGAAATTGGATAGGCTGAAGTCGTTTCTGAGCGTGGCAATCACTCCCGCATTGACACCCGGGACCGAACTGAGTTCCTGGAAGTCCGAAATAAGCCCATGCCTCGGCGGGACGTTTTTGAAACTAATGATGGCATCGGCCAAATCCCGGTAAGACTTGTTGGCGGCGTCGAAACCTTTCGAAGCCAGCCCCAAAGGATCTGCAGCCACGAGGTGATCGGTGAGGGTCTGGGGGCTGGAGTTATTGAAATCCGGTTTCCCCTGCTGGCCCTGACCTGCCGCCCCGGACAAAGCCGCTATGATGGCGCGCTTGCCTTCGTCCAGGGCTTGGGCGGAGGCGGTCGTCTTGAGATCCAGCCCGATAATTACCTCGTGGTCGCTGGCCGCGCCGTAAGTAGTAATATTTTCACCCTTCACACCCTGCCGGTCAAGCTCATGCCGGATGGCGTCCACATTCGGGGCCTTGGCAAACTGCACCTCGAGGGCGGTTCCGCCCCGGAAGTCAATCCCGTAAGCAAGACCCTTCTTAACCACCATAGAAATGATTCCGGCGCTGGCTAACGCCAGAGATAAGGCAATCAAGTACCACTTAATCCCCATCCAGTCGATCTTTGGCTCGTGAAAGAACTCCATGACCTGATCCCGTACCTCGCCTCTCTTTTTGACACCGAACGCCAGCCCGAAGTTCCCTAATTTTCCAGTGGCGTTTCGAATTCAATCTAGCCGCGGCCAGCGGGCCGGCTGGTACCCCGACAAGCCGTGGCGTTGAGCTTAGATACTGAGTTCCGCCCCTTTCTCCCGCCTGGAAAGGACATAATCAAATATCACACGGGAGACAAAAACGGAAGTGAAAAGATTAGCTAGTAAACCGATGGTTAACGTAACTGCAAAGCCACGTATGGGGCCGGTTCCGAAAGTGAAAAGAATCGCCGCGGAGACAACCGTGGTTACGTGGGTATCAATAATGGTTACAAAGGCGTGCTCGAAGCCGCCGGCCACCGCTGCTCCCACCGCCTTACCCAACCTCAGTTCTTCCCGGATGCGCTCAAAAATCAGCACGTTCGAGTCAACGCCCATGCCCACCGTGAGGATGACCCCCGCGATTCCAGGCAGCGTGAGAGTTGCATCAATCCACCCCAGCGCTGCGATCAGGATAACCAGGTTTAGCAGTAAAGCCAAATCAGCGTTAATGCCCGCACCGCGATAGTAGATCAGCATGAAAGCCATCACCGCCGCAAACCCCACAATGCAAGCGAGGATGCCGTGGCGAATAGAATCCGCCCCCAGCGAAGGGCCGACCGTCTCATCAGAAAGGGTGGTGATGGACGCCGGCAGGGCCCCGGAGCGCAAGACCAGCGCCAAGTCCTGTGCTTTCTGGGGGGTGAAGCCGCCTCGGATTTCGCCGCGATCGGTAATTTGGCTCTCGATGTTCGCCGCCTCGTAAACCCGATTGTCGAGCACGACGGCGAGCAGCTTGCCCACATTGGCGCCGGTCACGCGCCCAAACCTCGAGGCGCCATCTCGGGAGAGGGTGAAATTCACGTCGGGACGCCCGTTGGCATCGTGCGCCGGCTCAGCCCCAGTCAGGTCCCGCCCGGTGACCGCGGCGACACGGTTAATGATGTACCAGGTCTCGCCGCCATTCTGCCCAGCCTGTCCCTGCACCAACTGCGTGTCTGGAGGGAGCACGCCCCCATGAGCGGCCAGTGCCGCCTCGCGGCTTGGGAAGGGTCCGTCCTGAACCAACTTCAGCTCCAGCAGCGCCTGGGATTGCATAATGTCCCTGACACGTGTAGGGTCATCGACCTGGGGAAGCTCGACAACCAACTCATAGTCCCCCTGGCCCCCGTACTCGGCAATGGTCGGCTCAGCGACACCGTACTGGTTCACCCGGTTGCTGATCGTGTTCATGGACTGCATTAGCGCCTGGTTGCGAATATTGGCCGCCGCGGTCGTTTTCAAGGAAAGCATCCAGCCCGTGGCATCGCCCGGCACGCGGGAGAGATCCCAGTCGGAGAACTGCTCGCCGGCCAAGGTCTGAAGATCGGAAGTCTTTTCCTGGGGAAGGCCCTTAATTTGGATACGATGCACGGGGGGCCGAGCTTTCGTATCATCGGCTTTCTGAATGTCCGCGAAGGGAATATTCTTGGCTTTCAGTTCGTCCGTCAGCCTTTCCAGCGCCTGGTCGGCAGTGATGTTGACCGCGTCTTCCACGTGCACTTGCAACACCAGGTGGGTGCCGCCCTTCAGGTCAAGCCCCAAATGAATGCGGCTGCGGAGGTTATCCTTTAGTTCCTGGATATTCTTTGGGAAACCGATTATGCCCAGAATGCTGGCCAACACCACCAAGCCGATAAAAATCACCCGATTTCTGATCTTGAATTCCATGCCTGACCCTCTTCTCTCACGTCATTCCCGCGCCAACGGGAACCGAACCTTTGCCGAACATCGGCCCCCCATTACGCGGGGGCGGCGTCAACACCCACGGGCTGCGCAGCCCACGGCGCTCTGTCATTTCTTTTGCTTGGCGGCCAGTTCCGGCTTCGCCTCTCCTACGGTCTCTTCTCCCGCCATTCCCGTGATTGCCGTGCGAGCCAAGTCAACCTTGACCTGGTTGGCAATCTGGAGTTGAACCACGCCGTTCCGGAAGGAGACGATGGTTCCATGGATGCCGCCGCTCGTCACCACGCGGTCGCCGGTCTTCAGGTTGGCGAGCATGGCTTGCAACTTGCGCCGCTGCTGTTGTTGAGGCCGGATAACCAGGAAATACCAGATGGCGAACATGGGCACAAACATGACGAGCAGGCTTAGACCGCTACCGGCACCTGAGTCAGCCGCCAATACAAATGAGTTCACAATAATGCCCTCGATCCAGGTCCAACCGATTAGCAAAGGAATTTCGAATCTGCTACCCCGCCCGCGAGGCACGTGACTGGCGGGGTCGGGCTTTACGGATTCGTCTCAGGGATAGTTTGCACGCTTAACGTTCCGCGCGCGCCCTAGAATGAAACTCCGCGAACGCTCCAAACACCAAAGACTGCCTGATTTTGCGCATCCTGTCAATGTAAAAGTGGAGATTATGCTGGGTGGCCAACATGGCCCCGAGCATCTCCCCGGCCACGAACAGATGGCGAATGTAACTCCTTGAGTAACGCCGGCAGACTGGGCACTCACACGCGGGGTCAAGCGGAGAGTCATCGCCCGCGTACTTGGCGTTTTTGATGA
Organism: uncultured Acidobacteriota bacterium; assembly: GCA_963842495.1. Taxonomy (GTDB): domain Bacteria; phylum Acidobacteriota; class Terriglobia; order UBA7540; family UBA7540; genus CAVROP01. The sequence continues at coordinate 80,571 of CAWJHY010000073.1, read as the reverse complement.
TCACCTTGCCTTGCGACGTAAACAGACAGCCATTGCGGGCGTTTCGAGTCGGCATGACGCAATCGAACATGTCAATTCCCCGCGCCACGCACTCCACTAAGTCTTCGGGCGTCCCGACTCCCATCAAATAGCGCGGACGGCCCCGAGGAAGTAAGCGCCCGGAGTACTCAACGACTTCGTACATTTCCTCCTTCGGTTCGCCCACTGAAAATCCGCCCAGCGCATATCCCTCAAAGTCCAACTCCAGCAGGCCCTCCACACTCTCCCGGCGAAGGTCTTTGTCCACTCCACCTTGGACGATGCCGAAAAGAGAGGGACAGAAGATTGACGATTGAAGATTGTCGATTGACGATTGCTGGTTGCCGTCCGATTCGCTCGGCGCCAATCGGCAATCGTCAATCGTCAATCGACCATCCGCTGACGGCTGAGAGCTGACGGCTGACAGCTTCTCCTTCCCTCTCCCCGCCCAGCGCTCCGTGAGCTTGACGGCGCGGTGCAGGGCTTCGTGGCTCGCCGGATACTCCACGCACTCGTCGAGCGTCATGATGATGTCCGCGCCCAGCGCACACTGGACCTCTACGGCGCGCTCCGGAGAAAGGAAGTGGGAAGAGCCGTCCAAATGCGATTTGAACCAGACCCCGTCCTCGGTCACCCGGCCAAGGCCCTTCAGGCTCATCACCTGAAAGCCTCCGCTGTCGGTGAGTATGGGGTGAGGCCAGGACATGAAGCGGTGCAGTCCGCCGAGGTCCCGGATGATCCCGTGGCCCGGGCGCAGATAGAGGTGATAGGTGTTGGAGAGGAGTATCTGTACGCCCAACTCTTCCAGTTGGGCTTGCGTCATTCCTTTGACGCTGCCTGCCGTCCCCACGGGCATGAAGACCGGCGTCTCGACGATCCCATGAGGCGTGTGGAGAAGGCCCGCCCGCGCTCCGGTTGCCCTGTCCTCTGCGACGATCTCAAATCGCAATGGCATTAACTACGAAGGGTAGCACAGCCGTTTTGAAGTGCGCCAGCAAGCTGCGGCATTTCGAAGATGGCGAGGTGAACTCGCCGGTGCACCTATGACCCGATCATCGAAAGGCCAACTTTAGCCAGGACCCAAAGCAGCCAAATACCTGTGAACACCAGGAAGATCGGCGTGGGCTTGACCTTCCCTGCGGTCCCCTTTGACAGAGCAATTCCAAGCAGGATCAGGAGCCAGATGCTGAAGATGTCGGCGGACGATGCCAGCGCGTACAAGGGTTTGGAAACGTCGTGCGGGTTGAGGAAAAAGCCGACATTTCCCGGCACGGGGTTTGAGGAATTGAAGTGGTCGGGATCGCCAAAGATGATTAACGCCACCGACATGAGCGCGCCCAAGAGCGAGACAAGGTCGGCGTAACAAACCAAGGACAACACCGTCTTGAAGCTCGAGCGCGCGCCGAAAATCACGTTCACGATGAGAATGCCCACGCCGGCAATGACCAAGACAACAATCGGCGCACCGAGGAAGGCAACGATCTGCATGAGAATCGTAGTAAACTTCGCGCCTTGGCTGACCGCCTGGTTTATCTGCTCCGGAGACATACTGGAGGCCCGGCTGCTCTGTTCGATCCCCATGCGCGTGAGGCGCTCGGCGCCGATCTTCCAGAGCATGGTCTCGACGACAGCGACCGAGCCAAGTACTAAGGCGATCAAAGGCGCCCAGAAACCCGGCTTGCGCGCCACATCTTCGAAAGTTTCGCCAGGCGAGGTGAAGACACCCATCAGCCGCTCAGGAAACGATTGTGCTGGAGCTTCCGGCTCGGCAGGACTCACGACGGCATCACCCATGGCAAAGACCCCCCTTTGACTGAGTTGTCAAACCATCTCGCAATAGGAAGGACCGCGGGCAAACTCCCTGGACTCCTGGGTACGGAGACTTCCTCTGTTTGCGATTTGGACTACCGTGAACGGCAACATCATATCAAGTCGTGGCCGGGGAAACAACTGATTGCCGATTGTCGATTGTCGATGGTCGATTGCCGATTGTAAGCACGCGCAGCGACTTGGAGCCGTTGCGGAAAGGCGATAGCTGGCGCTATCGCACTCCAAGGCCCCTTCGGCCCCACCATTCTCATATTGGCACAGACGGTATAGAGTTATTCACTCAGCGTCGGCAAGCGGCGGTGCTCACAGAAGAGCGGGCGACGGAGAGCTTTCTTCAATCATCAATCGACCATCGTCAATCGTCGATCATTCACGCACTTCGGCGTCCAGGAAGGCGCGCAGCTTGCGGCTGCGCGAGGGGTGGCGCAGTTTGCGCAGGGCTTTGGCTTCGATCTGGCGGATGCGTTCGCGAGTCACGGCAAAACTCTGGCCCACTTCCTCGAGCGTATGCTCGCTGCCATCGTCGAGGCCGAAACGCATCTTGATGACCTTCTCTTCGCGCGGCGTCAAGGTCTTCAGCACCGACTCCGTCTGCTCTTTCAAGTTGATGTTGATGACGGCCTCGGCGGGCGAGATCACGCCGCGGTCCTCGATGAAGTCGCCGAGATGAGAATCTTCCTCCTCGCCGATGGGAGTTTCGAGCGAGATGGGCTCCTGCGCGATCTTGAGCACCTTGCGGACCTTGATGACGGGAATCTCCATCCGCTTGGCGATCTCTTCCGAGGTGGGCTCCCGTCCGTATTCCTGCACCAGCAAGCGCGAGGTGCGAATCAGCTTGTTGATGGTCTCGATCATGTGCACGGGAATGCGGATGGTGCGCGCCTGGTCGGCGATGGCGCGGGTAATCGCCTGGCGGATCCACCAGGTGGCGTAAGTGGAAAACTTATAGCCGCGACGGTACTCGAACTTGTCCACCGCCTTCATCAATCCGATATTACCTTCCTGGATGAGATCAAGAAACTGAAGACCACGATTGGTGTACTTCTTGGCGATGGACACCACCAGCCGCAGGTTGGCCTCGATCAGATCGCGCTTGGCCGCTTCCGCCTGCTCCTCGCCGCTCAGGATGTTCTGGCAGCTCCGGCGCAGCTCCACGGCGGAAGATTGGCTCCGCTGCTCGAAGTCCGCGAGGCGCTGGCGCAACTGCCGCAGGTCCTTCCTCAGGTCCTTGTTGCCGTTGGTGCGCGAGCCTTCGGCTTTCTTTTCCGCCTTGTTCAACTCGCGCTCCAGCGGGCGCAACTCGTCGATGGCCTGCCGGATTCTCTCGATCAGGGCGTTCTTCATGCTGTGGGTGAACAGGACGGAGCGGAAGAGCACCGAGATCAGAACGCGGTGGCGGCCCACGGCCCAACTGTAGCGGCGGAAATCCCTGGGCCGCCGGGTGCGGTGAATCGCGTCCCGCTTGGTGCGAAGCTGCGACAGCTTCTTGGAGAGCCGTTCGATCTCGTCGATGCAGGAAATGACATCCTTGGTTCGTTCCGCGACTTTCTCTTCGGTGAGCTCGTCGTCGTCGAAGACCACCACTTCCTTGATGGTCCTGTCGCCGCTCTTCAGCTCCTCGCGCACCTCGTAAAGCGCCTGGATGACAATGGGCGAGCGCGAAAGCGTTTTCAGCACGTTAAGCTGCCCGCGCTCGATGCGCTTGGCAATCTCAACCTCGCCCTCGCGGGTGAGCAAGGGCACGGTTCCCATTTCGCGCAGATACATGCGCACCGGGTCGTTGGTCTTGTCCAGCGCGCCCGGAGTCAGATCGAGTTCGACGTCCTCCCCCAGCTCGTCACCTTTGAGCTCATCGACTTTTTCCAGGCCCAGGCCCTCGGCCGATTTGACTTTGGGGGAATCCAGCACCTCGATGCCGGCATTGTCGAACATCGAGAGGAGGTCGTCGAGATCTTCCGCAGAATGCACATCGGAGGGAAGAAGTTCGTTAACCTCGTCATAGAGGAGGTAGCCCTTCTCTTTGCCTATTGAAATTAGCTTACTGACCTGATCAAACTTGTCGTCGAACGCCAAGGCAACCGCCTCCCTGCTGGGGAAGAAAGATTAATTGAATGTTAAAACGAGTATGGCGACACCCCCGCCTTTGCTCGGGCGGTGCCGCCTCGCCTAACTCCGTCGTCAGTATGACAAGCCGTCAAACTGCACCGGCTCCATCGTATTAGATGTAATATACACGATTTCGTTTGTCAGTGGTGCGATATTTTTCCTCCCTCCGGGATTCCGCGTAGCTCCTTCTGCAATTGCAACTTAAGGTCGTCGAGTTCTTGGACTTTTTTCATGTCGCCCGCCTGGTGGGCTTCCTGGATATCCTTGAATACCTTGTCGAGTTGCCGGCGAGCCCAGCGAAGCCGTAGGAAGCGGAGGTGTCGGTCGATCCGTCCCCTGTCAGGCGGCTCGACCGCCCAAAAGAGGCTTTGATAAAGGGCTTGGCGTTCCTCAGCCTTGAGCGGCTCTTCCAGGGCCGACGGTTCGGCCTTCTCCCCTTTCAGCCTTAACTCCAGAAGACGCTTGAAGATCGGCTCCGTCACTAACCCCTGAAGCATGCCCTGCTCCATCATCTGGGGCAGCAGTTCATCCGCAAGGTCCTGGCTTTCAACAAATGCTCGTACAAGGTCCCTCTCTGCCGCGGGCACTGTGGGAGCGGCCGCCCCGGGCTGGATTCGCACTTCGGAGCGTGCCGGCCCGGACACGCGCCGCAGTTCGTCACGCAAAAGCCGCGGGTCCAAGCGCAACCGTTCGGCCAACCGGCCCGCTAGTTCCGCCCGCAGCATAGGGTTGGGAACGCGGGCAAGGTAAGGCAGCACGGCATTGGCCGCTCCGACCTTCCCTTCGGGGGTGGCGAGGTTATGTGTGGCGATGGCTCGATCGGTCAAATAGTCAAGATAACTTGGCGCCCCTGAAAGCAATTCACGGTAACGCCCGCTCCCTTCCTTTCGAATGAAGGAATCGGGGTCGAGTTTCCCGGGCAGCGCCAGTACCTTGGCTTCGAAGCCTTCCTCGAGAAGCAACGCCAAGGAGCGTTCCGTGGCCGCCACGCCGGCCGAGTCCGGATCGTAGTTCACCACGATGCGGCGCGAATAGCGCGCCAGCAAGCGAATCTGGCCTTCGGTCAGGCTTGTCCCACAGGAAGCCACAACATTCTCGATGCCGATCGAAGCCACCGCGATGCAGTCCATGTAGCCCTCAACCAGAATGGCGTAGTCAAGCTTGCGAATGGCTTGGGCAGCGCGGTCCAGGTGGTACAACACTCGCCCCTTGGTGTAGATGGGAGTTTCCGGCGAATTGAGGTATTTGGGCTGCTCGTCTCCCAAGGCTCGACCAGCGAAAGCCACGACTTTGCCGCTGTCGCCGGCAATCGGAAAGATGATGCGGCGGCGGAAGCGGTCGTAGAAGCGGTTTCTTTCAGCGTCGTGGCCGATTAAGCCACTTTTGGCGAGCAATTCCGACATCTTGCCGGCCTCACCCTGTACCATCTCCCCCATAGCCCCGCTGAGGTGCCGGATCAAGGCTTGGCCATCGCCCGGCGCATATCCCAATCGGAAACGGCCCACGGTCTCATCGTTCAAGCCCCGATCCTCCAGGTAGGCCCGCGCCAGGCGCCCCTCCGCTGTGCCGGTTAGCTGGCCGGCAAAGAACTTGGCGGCGGCTTCGTGCATTTTGTAGAGCGCGGCGCGGACTCGCGTGTTGGGATCGTAGGCGGCCTCGCCGAAAGACTCCGAGATCGTGATGCCCACCTTCTCCGCCACCCGCCGAAGTGCTTCGGGGAAGCTAAGGCTGTCGATCATCATCACAAACTTGAAGACGTCACCGCCAACGCCGCAGCCGAAGCAATGGAAAATCTGCTTGGCTGGGTGGACGGCAAACGAAGGGGTCTTCTCCTGGTGGAACGGGCAAAGGCCCATGTAATTCGCACCGGCTTTGCGTAGCTTGACATAATCGCCCACGATCTTGACGATGTCAGCAGCCGCCCGTACTTCATCCACCTGGCTCATCGCACCCTATGACTTCCCTTTCGTAGGGGCGGTTCGCGAACCGCCCCTACCTGCATTGCCGGAAGAATCTTCCAACACCGCTCCTTTGTTTTCATAGACATTCTCGCTTTGTTCTCCCGTTTTTCGATGTCACAAGCCCGGTTTCACGCCAAGGTCCCACCACCCCCCACCCCCTCCTCAGCCGAGGAGGGGAGTCCGGAGATTCCCCGGCTTGGATAAGTAGGGGTCAGGGGTGGTTGATTTCCGCGCCGTTCCTTTGTTTTCATAGAGATTCTCGCTTTGTTCCCTTTCTTGATGCCATAAACCCAGTTTCACGCCAAAGTCCCACCACTTCCGACCCCTCCTCATCTGAGGAGAGGAGTCCGAATTGGCAGCATTAGGCATGAACTGGAACGTTGGGGCGAAGCAGAACAGGAGGGCACACATAAAGCAGCGCGGACCTTCCGCCGACACTCTAGAATTCTAGCCTATGTTTTCGCGATTGTCAAGAGACAAAAAGTCCGTTTCAAAGAATTTCGAGAACGTTGGGGTGTTCGGGAACAAAACCCACTCGAAGGCAACAACCGACCCCTCACCCGTCCCGCTCCGCCCAGCAGCGGACGGTGCAGGGTTCCGGCGGATGAAAGCGCCGTCAGCGGGACACGCTCTCTCCTGGGGAGAAGGCCATGAACTCACCAGGCCACTGCCCACTGCCCCTTTCAGTCCCTTTCCAGCTTTGCCCCATAAAAGGCCCTCCCTTTGTCGTGGGCCGGATGCCGCCACACGATGCGGGCAGGAATATCGTGTTGTTCAGGAGGGGTATCCAATCCCACACTCACATACACCCTGTCGCCGATTTGCATTTCAAGGCTGCACGCGAAGGAGAGGCCTGATTCGGAAATGTTCTCCGTCGTGCTGCTTTCCTCGGGCCCATCAGGAAGCCTGACTTCCAGCGGAAGTTTCACCGCCAGTTGCTTATCTCGCGGTGTCTCGGCTTCGCCCCGAGGAACCGGCCCGGAAGCTGGAGCGGCAGGGAGGCCCGCTAAGACTTTTTCACGTTCGACTTCGATGACCCCAAGTTTCCAATCCCTGATGGCGCCGCATTTGGGACAAGGGCGCGACAAGCACGACTGAACCACCAGCTCATTATATTGTTGCACAGTGAGTGCCGCCATCTCCCGAGAAAAGCACTCCTGGCATTCCAGCAAGACATGAATGAGATTGGCTTGCAAGGGTTCTTCTGCTCTAGTCGGAAAGTGCACGCCCCAGATTTTAAGCTCCGGTTCCAGGCACTTCACGCCCCATTCGGGCTTGCCGCTCAATGAGCGCGCGGCCCGCATAACGACCTCGAAAGAACATGAGACTTGGGTTTTTATGTTTGTAATTCTGATCAGGGCGCCCCGCCGCAGCAGATGCGAGAGGGCGATCAGCCCTCCGGATCGATTTACTACCAGCGTGTGGGTGATCTCATCGAAGGCATTCCCCAATGTATCTTTACCCTCGACCCGTATGGGAATTCTCAGCAGCACACGTTCGCTGCTTCGGGCTTCCGCGCTCAAACTGTCACTCAGCATCCTGCCTCCTTCCTTCCGGCCGTCTGGGTTAGCGTGTCGTGAGCCGGGCGAAGAGGTCCCCTCTACGCCCCCTGTCGCGCGGGTTCAAGACGGGCGTCAAGCGCGGGAGGGTGTAGCTACTGCCGGGCCTCTATTTTGTTCTATCGGAAGATTCGGGGGAAGACTTGACCCTGGCCAGGATCTACAACCAAAGTTCTTCACCGAGGTCCGGAAGCGGCCCGGACCGGCACTTCACCACCGAGGCCACCCGTGCCTCTTGCCGGTTGCCCTGAAACTGAAGTTACTCCTGCTTGCGGAAAGCTTGCGTATCCTGTGGGGTGGGAGGTGATTCGAGCATAGCAAAAACGGCCAGTACGAAACCCAGGGTGTGAGCCATCCCCGCGTGCCAGGGAGCCCCGCAGCTCATCTGGGGTGTGTGGTCAGGGATGATGACTCCCTCGAAAGTATTGCGCTTCAGAATCGACAGGACTCGGACCATATCGACGTCACCTTCGTCGATGAAGGTTTCCCGATAGTGCGGCACTTTTCCAGCTACGTTGCGGAGATGCAGGTAAGCGATTTTGCCTTGGCGGCTGTATTGGTCGATGGCCTGGTAGATGTTTCCATCCGTCATCTCGGCCAAGGTTCCGACGCAGAGTTCCAAGGCGTTGCTTTTGCTGGGCAGGAGGTCAATCAACTTCTGGTAGAGATAGGGCTGGTAGACGAGGCGAGGCTGCCCGCGCAATGCCGGCATGGGAGGATCGTCAGGGTGGGCGGCATGCGCACGCCTGCCTGCTCGGCCACAGGGATAATCTCCTCAACCAGCGTAGGCGCGGTTCGCGAACCGCTCCTACCGAAATGGGCAGCATTCGGCATGAACTGGGACGTTGGGGCGAAGCAGAACAGGAGGGCACACATAAAGCAGCGCGGACCTTCCGCCGGCACTCTAGAATTCTAGCCTATCTTTTCCGCCTTGTCAAGAGACAACGAGTCCGTTTCAGAGAATTTCGAAAACCTTGGGGTATTCGGAAGCAAAGCCCACTCGAAGGCAGCAACCGACCCCTCACCCGTCCCGCCCCCTCGGGAGACGGCCGTTGTTTCACAAGGCGACCGCCTACTGCCGACCGCCTCCTGCCTCCTGCCCTCGTTCAGTCCCTTTCCAGCTTTGCCCCGTAGAACGCCCTTCCTTTGTCCTTCGCGGGACGCCGCCACATGATGCGGGCAGGAATATCAAGTTGTTCATCGGGGCTATCTAATCCCACTCGGACGTAGAGCCGCTCGCCGACTTGCAGTTCGAGGTTGCAGGCGAAGCAGAGGCCCGTCTTGGAGATATTCTCGGTCGTACTGGTTTCTTCGCTCCCGTCCGGGAGTTTGAGTCCCAGGGGGAGCTTTACCCCGAGGCGTTTTTCCTGCCGTCGTTCGAGTTCCCGCTGCGCGGCCAAGTCCGAAATTGAAGTGGCGGGCAGAGTGGGTGAGGGTTTCTCAGGTCCGTTCTCGACGACCGCAAACGTCCAATCCCTGGGAAAGTCGCACCTTGGACAAGGACGCGGCACGGACGAATACGACACCAGCCTTCGATATTGTTCTACGGTGAGCGCGGTCATCTCCCGGTAGGAACAATCCCGGCACTCCAGCAGAACATGGATAAGACCTTCTTGTGCAGGCTCGTCCGATTTGTCCTGAAAGTGGACACCCCAGATTTCAACTTCCGGTTCCAGGGACTTCACTCCCCACTCAGGAGTGCCGCTTAAGGACCTTGCGGCGCGCATCACCACCTGGAAGAAACAGGAGATTTGGTTATTGAGGTTGGTAATCTTGATTACGGCGCCCGGTAGCATCTGGCGCGAGACGACGATCAATCCTCCTGATTTGTTGACTACCATCGTGTAAGTCAGCTCATCGAACGAGTCACCTTGACTATCCTTGCCTTGGGCCCGTATCGGGATCCTCAGCAGCACTCGTTCGCTTCGTCGCGTCGATGTGTCCAAAGGTTGGTTTGGCATCTTCCGGTCCAGAATTCAGGATTCGGGATTCAGGCCCGAAATCCACGACTTCGAGATTATAGGGGAGGAGACTAGAAATTCAAATGACAAAAGGGAAGACAGGGTTCAGGATTCAGGGTCCTAAGGCCGAGGCGATGGGTTTGTCCTGAATCCCGAATCCTGAATCCGGAATCCTAGCCAGAGCGCCCAGCACGAAGCCAATCGTGTGCGCCATCCCCGCGTGCCAGGGTGCGGCACAGCTCATCTGGGGTGTGTGGTCAGGGATGATGACTCCCTCGAAAGTATTGCGCTTCAGAATCGACAGGACTCGGACCATATCGACGTCACCTTCGTCGATGAAGGTTTCCCGATAGTGCGGCACTTTTCCAGCCACGTTGCGGAGATGCAGGTAAGCGATTTTGCCTTGGCGGCTGTATTGGTCGATGGCCTGGTAGATGTTTCCATCCGTCATCTCGGCCAAGGTTCCGACGCAGAGTTCCAAGGCGTTGCTTTTGCTGGGCAGGAGGTCAATCAACTTCTGGTAGAGATAGGGCTGGTAGACGAGGCGAGGCTGCCCGCGCAATGCCGGCATGGGAGGATCGTCAGGGTGGGCGGCGAGGCGCACGCCGGCCTGCTCGGCCACGGGGATAATCTCCTCCAAGAACCTTTGCAGCCTGCTCCACAACTCCGCGTGGGTTACCGGCGGAACAGTTCCGCAAGGCGCAGCGCGATCGTAAATCATGTTCCACACCACACCCTTGGGAATGGGCGCATCCACCGGCCCGTCCATGCCCACGGAGGCTGCGCCGCCCCGTCCGAAGAGTCCGCTGACGCGGCCGCTGACCCCTGCCAGGCTGAAGTTATATCCCAAAACAGGAATCCCGGCCTGGCCCAAGCGGCGAACAATCGTTTTTACGTTCTCGATGTGGCGTGAGCGCTGCGGCCCATCCAGAAGCACGTCGTGCCAGTGGGCGGGATCGAGGTTCTCGACGGCGGCCAGAACGAGCCCAGCCTCCTCGATCTCTCCGCGAATTCTCTGCAACTCTTCGAGACTCCAGAGATTCTCAGGATCGCCGGCCACTCCCCACGGCTCGAGTTTGCCGCCCGTGGGCTGATTGTCGCGGGGGTTGGTCGACCCTCGATTGAAGTAGTCCACCAGGTGGATGACGACGTGTGTGCAACCCGCCTGCCGCGCGAAGGCGTAATTCTCCCGCGTCAGCATGTGGCGGTAAAGTCCCAGTCCAAGTTTCATAAGTATTACCCGCATTCAAAAGCAGAAAAAATAAGTCAAAAGGCAAAACGCAAAAGGCAAATGGCAAATGGCAAAGTGGAGAACGAGGGACACAATCAAAAGGTAAAGGGCAGACCGCAAAAGGCAAAAGTGAAGAGGCAGAACAACAAATCAGGCGCCAACCAGCAAGATGTCCGCGGTTTTTGCCATTTGCCATTTGCCTTGCTTTTGAGGTTCTTACTTCGGTGCTCCCAGGCCGGCTCCCTGAAAGGCCATGCCGCCGGTGGGCACGAGCAGGCCGCCGTCGACCGCGTAAGCCGCACCGGTTACGAACGAAGCCAAGTCGCTGGCCAGGAAAACAATCACCCGCGCCACTTCCTCCGGCTGTCCCAACGTGCCTCGAATGTGAAGGCCCGCGCACCCGGCGAGTACTTTCTCGGGATCGCTCTCGCGCGAAGCCGCCCAGCGCAGCATGGGCGTATCGATCGCTCCCGGCATTACGCAATTGACCCGGATATTCTGCCTTCCGAAATCGAGCGCAATCGATCGCATGAGGCCCAACAGCCCATGTTTGCTCGTGACATAGGCGAGTGAGTTTTGCTGGGCCGTCACGGATTGTACGGAGCCCGTCATGACGATGGCGCCGCCTCCCCGCTTAATGATTTCGGGGATCGCATACTTGGACATCAGGAAGGCGCCCTTGAGATTAACGCTAATGACCTCGTCCCACTCTTCTTCGCTGGTCGTGGTGGCGCTGCCGTAGCGCTGGATTCCGGCATTGTTGACCAGCACGTCGATACCCCCAAAGCGCGCCACGACCTGGGGAACCAGGCGCTCGACCTCGGCGCGGGAACTCACGTCGGCCTGGAAGTATTTAAGCGTGGCGCCTTTTTGGCGAAGTTCCGCAACGGTTTGTTCGCCCGCCCCGGCCTTGCAATCCACCATCGCCACGGCCGCATGGCGAGCGGCGAATTCTCGTACGCAAGCCTCGCCAATTCCGGATGCCGCCCCTGTTACCACCACCACTTTGCCTGTGAAGTCCATCGTTTCCGTCCCTTCTGAAGGCAGCTCACCACAGAGGCACAGAGACACAGAGAATCAAATCAGCTTCTTTGTGCCTCGTGTCTCTGTGGTTAAGTGCTTTATTACCGGGTTTCTGCAAGCGCCCAGTTAAATTATAGGTTATTCGAGCGACTTGTGGAAGCGCAGGACGCTGATGGCCAGCAGGACGACTGCCAGGCCGGCCATGGCGGCGATGTTTGGCCAGAGAACGTCGAGCCCCACGCCCTTGAGGTAGACGCTGCGCAGCAGCACCATGACGTGGGTCATGGGGTTGATGTAGCTGAGCTTCTGGAAAAACTCCGGCATGCTGCTGATGGGGTTGCCGAAGCCGGAGAGCGTGATCATGGGCATATTAAAGAAGAACGAGGCGAGCATGGCCTGCTGCTGGGTGGCGGAGATAGTCGAGAGGAGGAGTCCGAGGCCCAGCGCTGCCACGATGAAGGTCGCGAGTCCGAGCGCCAGCACGGCGACTTTCCCACGGAAAGGGACGCCAAACCACAAGGTGCCGACGATCGCGATCATGGTGGAATCGAAGGCGCCGATGAGGAAAAAGGGGAGGGTCTTGCCGAGGATAAACTCCCACCGGCGAATGGGCGTAACCATAACCTGCTCGAGGGTGCCGATTTCACGCTCGCGCACCACCGCAAAGGCCGTCAGCATCATGACCATGATCAGCATCAGGTTGCCGATGACGCCGGGAACGAAGTACCACCGGCTAGTGAGACTTTCGTTGAACCAGGGGCGGGTTTCGAGCTGGACCTCCGGCACGAAGGAGGCCAGTTGCGGCGCCGTGCGGCGCATCCGGTCGGTTTCGTAGTCGCGCGCGAATTGTGCGCCAATCTGGCTGAGATAACCAAGCGCCACGAGCGCCGTGTTCGAGTTCGAGCAGTCCACCAGCACCTGTACCGAGGCGCCCTGGCCGTTGCGCAGGCGCTGGGCAAAGCCGGAATGGATTTCCAGGGCCACAAGAAAATCGCCGCGGTCGATGCCTTCGCGGAGTTCGTCGCGTTGCCGGGCGTATTTTTCGAGATCGAAATAGCGGCTGGCGGAAAAATGCGACACCAGTTCGCGGCTCTCTTGCGTGTTGTCCAGGTCCAGCACCGCGAGCCCCACATGCTTCACTTCCATCGTGGCCGCATACCCGAATACCAGCATCTGGATGATGGGCGGGCCGATGAGCAGGAAGCGGGTGTGGGGATCGCGCAGCGTTTGGATGAATTCCTTGCGGAGCATGTGCCCGACGCGCGCGAAGGATTGGAGAATTTTCATTCCAGCCTCTCCGGGTGATTCAAAATTCCAGATTCAAGATTCAAAGAACTCATTCCAGTTTCTTATGAAACGCGCGGGTGGCCAGTGTGACGAGCACCGCAGCAATCACCGCCAAGGCGAAGAGTTGACCTGCCATTAATCGAATCTCCGTGCCTTTCAGGAATACGTTGCGCAGAATGGCGACGTAATAACGCGCCGGCAGCACCCGCGTGATCCACTGCACCACCACCGGCATCTGCTCGATGGGAAAAATGAAGCCCGACAATAGGAAGGTGGGAAGGAACGTCGCCAGCAGGGCCATCTGGCTGGCGCCGAGTTGGGACTTGGCCGTGACCGAAATGAAGTAGCCAAGCGACAGCACCACCACCAGAAACAGCATCGAGCAGCCGAACAAAACCGTCCAGCTTCCGCGAAAAGGAACGTCGAACCACCCAACGGCCACGCCGGCGCAAACCGCGGTGTCTATGACTCCGATCAGGAAATATGGGGTCAGCTTGCCGATCTGGATTTCCAGCTTGGCAATCGGCGTGGAGATGAGCTGCTCCATCGTGCCGCGCTCCCACTCGCGGGCGATGGTGAGCGAGGTGAGAAACGCGCCCACCACGGCCATCACCATGGCCACTACGCCCGGCACAATGTTCGACATGCTTTCGAGGTCCTCGTTGAACCAGGTGCGGGGCTCGAAGCTGACCGAGGCGGGAATAGCAGCGAGACCGTGGCGCTCGCGCCAGTCGATCTGCACTTGGGCGGAGTAGGCCTGCACGATGTTGAGCGCGTAACCCATGCCGATGCTGGCCGTGTTGCTGTCGCTGGCGTCGAGCAGCGCCTGCACGCTGGCATGGCCATCGGAACGAAGCCGCTCGGCGAATTGCGGCGGCACAACTACGGCCACCGTGCAAGCTCCGTAGTCAATATTCCGCACCACATCCGTGTAGCTGTCCGACAGATGAACGATTTTGAAGTAGTCGGTGGCCTGGAAGCGCTTGAGGAGGTCCTGGCTGGTTTGGGTCGCGTCACGGTCGTACACGCAAAGCGGAATGTGCTTAACGTCCAGGTTGACCGCGTAGCCGAAGATCAACAGTTGGATGATCGGCATGGCGATGATGATCATCAGGCTCAAGGGATCGCGCCGGATCTGAATCACTTCCTTGCGCGTCATGGCCAGGATGCGGCGCCCACTCATGCGGGTTTCTCCAATCTTGGCTCGCGCCCTGCGGTGAGCGAGACGAAGACGTCTTCGAGGCTGGGCGGAATCTGCTCCAGCCGTCCCACGCGCAGGCGCCTTGCCTCGAGGGATTCCCGAACCCTGGGCACGGCAGCCTCGGCGTCGGCGGCGACGGCATGCAAGCTGCTCCCGAAAACCGCGGCATCGAGGACACCGGGAGTTTCCCGCAGCGCTTCCAGGCCCGGCCCCAGCGGCTCGCACTCGACGAGCAGGAGTTGGCCTTTCATGTACCGGTTCTTCAGTTCGGTGGGAGTGCCCATCGCTACGATGCGCCCGCGATCGATCATAACCAGGCGGTTGCAGTACTCCGCTTCGTCCATGTAGTGCGTGGTGACGAACACCGTGACGCCCTCGTCGACCATCTGGTAAATCAAATCCCAGAACTTCCGGCGCGAGACAGGATCCACGCCCGCGGTCGGCTCGTCGAGAAAGACGATGGGAGGCCGGTGCAGGACCGCGCAGCCCAGAGCCAGGCGCTGCTTCCAGCCAGTGGCCAGCGCGCGCGTGAGGGATTGCTCGCGACCCTCGAGTCCGGCCATGCGCAGCGCCCACGCCAGGCGGTCCGGCAGGTCGCGGGCGGGCACGCTGTACAACCCTGCAAAGAACCGCAGGTTTTCGATGACGCGCAGGTCGTTGTAGAGCGAAAACTTCTGTGACATGTAGCCGATCTGCTGGCGCACCGCTTCAGGGGCTGCCGCCACGTCGATCCCCGCCACCAGTGCCTTGCCGGAGGTGGGCCGCAGCAGGCCGCACAGGATGCGGATGGTGGTGGATTTGCCGGCGCCGTTGGGGCCAAGAAAACCGAAAATCTCGCCCCGGCGAGCCGCGAAGCTGATGCGGTCCACGGCGGTAAACGACCCGAACCGCTTAGTGAGATTTTCGACCACTACGGATGCAGTGTTTTCGGTCATGACGGTCTTGTTCCTACCGCTACCGTAGTCATTCCCGCGAAAGCGGGAATCTAGTCCGTTCACCTCGGCTCCGAAGCGTCGCAGTGGATTCCCGCTTTCGCGGGAATGACTACGACTCCTCGAGGCTCCTCCCCCAGCGCCGAAACGAACAGATCCTCAATGGTCGGCGCGACCGACTGAATGGAATCGTAGGCAGCGCCAGCCGCCTCGAGGCGGGCGCGCAATTCCGGAAGCCGGCGAGCGGCGTCATCCACGAAAAGATGGACGCGGTCGCCCACCAGCAGTGCGCTGCGCACTGCGTCGGACTTTGCGAGCAAGTCGCGCACGCGCGTCGGCTCAGGGGCGTGCACGGCCAGAATCTCGCCTGGGAATTTCTTCTTGAGCGCGCCGGGCTGATCCCAGAAAAGCAAGCGCCCCTGGTACAGGAGCCCGACGCGATGGCAGCGCTCGGCCTCGTCGAGATAAGAGGTCGAGGTGAGAATGGCAACGCCCCCCGCGAGCAGCGAATAAAGAATTCGCCAGAAGTCGCGTCGCGACACCGGATCCACTCCATTGGTGGGCTCGTCGAGCAGGATCACTTTGGGGGTGTGGATGAGGGCGCAGACCAGCCCCAGCTTCTGCTTCATCCCGCCGGAGAGGTTCCCGGCGAGGCGGGCGCGGAATTCGCTCAGCCCAGCCGCCGCCAGCAGCTCCGCGGAGCGCGGCTCGCGCTTCTTGCGGGTGACGCCGAAGAGATCCGCGTAAAACCGGATGTTCTCGTCCACTGTCAGATCTTCGTAAAGGCCGAAGCGTTGCGACATGTAGCTGAGGTGATGCTTGGCGCCCTCGGGGTCGCGCAGTACGTCGAAGCCGGCCACGGTCGCCGAGCCCGAATCTGCATCGAGCACCCCCGCGAGCACGCGCAGCGCCGTCGTCTTTCCAGCGCCATCCGGCCCCACCAGGCCAAAGATTTCTCCTGGGTGGACGTCGAAGGTGAGTTCGTCGACGGCGCGCACTTCGCCGAAGCGTTTACTCAGCGCGGAAACGATGATGGCGGGAGAGGAGCTCATTGCAATCGTTGGTTCACTAAGCCGGTCCAGTCGCGATGACCGGCTGTGGTGCGGGCGTCTCGCCCGCGCGACGGCGGGCGCAACCCCCGCTTCACTTCACCTTGATGTACGCGTCGGCCGGCATTCCGGGCTTCAGCTCGTAGTTCGGGTTCTCGACATCCACCTTGACGCGATAGACCAGCGTGACGCGCTCCTTCTCCGTCTGGACGCTCTTGGGGGTGAATTCCGCCTCGGAGGAAATCAAGGAAACCCGGCCGTGATAAATCTTGTCAGGATAGGTGTCGGTCCGCACGTCAACGCACTGGCCCCAGTGCACCTTGCCAAGATCGGTATCCGGCACGTAGACGCGCAGCCAGAGATGGTCCAGGTCGGCCAGAGTAACGATGGGCGTGCCGGGGGAGACCACTTCGCCCAGCTCCGCTTGCCGCACCAGGACCACTCCGTTGAAGGGCGCACGCAGCACGGTGTAAGACAGCCGGATGCGCGACAGATGAAGGTTCTGGTCCGCTTGATGAACGTTGGCCCGATCCACCTCGAGTTCCTCTTTGCGCGTGCCCTCCATCAATTCGTTGTAGATCTGTTGAGCCCGGTCGTAGGCAGCCTGCGCGCGGGTCACGCTGGTGGCTGCCTGATCGCGGGTCTGCGTGGGTATTTCGTCCTTGTCGGCCAGCGCCTGGTAGCGCGCGTAATCCGTTTTTCTCTGCTCGAGGTCGGCCCGGGCGTCGAGGATGGCCTGCCGGGCTGCTTCAATCTCCTGGCGGCGGCTGCCCGCCAGGCCGAGGGCGAGTTGGCGATCGCGGACGCCTGCCGCGGCTTCGTCCACCACCACTTGCTGGCGATAGTCGTCATTGTCAAGCCGCGCCAGCAGGTCGCCGCATTTGATGGTCATGCCCTCATCCACCGGCAAGGCGGCGATGCGGCCCGTCACTTTGAAGCTGACCAGGCTTTCGTGGGCTTCGATGTTGCCCGAGAGCTTCAGCAGATTTGAGACGGGGCGTTTGCCAAAATA
The DNA here is from genome assembly GCA_963842495.1 of uncultured Acidobacteriota bacterium. Classification (GTDB taxonomy): domain Bacteria; phylum Acidobacteriota; class Terriglobia; order UBA7540; family UBA7540; genus CAVROP01. The sequence goes on along the minus strand of CAWJHY010000073.1, from coordinate 63,401 downwards.
CTGAGGATAATACCGGATTGCCGCCGCGGCGGCGGCGGCCAGCAGCAGGAGTGGAATTATGCGTTTCATTCTGTTGATACCTCATCCTGTGGTGCGGGCGTCTCGCCCGCTTTGGCGAGAGCGTTCCGCTCCCGCGCGCGGCCAGAGCCGGTCCTGAGCGCAACGAAGGAATGCCCGCGCCAGGGCGGGCGAGACGCCCGCACCACAACATCACGGTTCGCCCAGGTACGTCTGGTAAATCTTCTCGGTTGCGCCGAGCGCACGCGCCAGGGCCATTCCCGCGTCAGCGTGGCGTGCCAGCGCCATGATGCGATCATCCTGCGCACTGGCCAGGGTGTCCTGCGCCGTTACAACCTCGATGTTGTCCGTTACGCCGTTGCGGAAGCGGTCCTGTGCCAAAGAAAGTTCCCGCTCCGCAAGCGCCAGGGCAGATTCTGTGACGCTCACCTGATTCGCGGCGGAATCGAGGTCGAGCAGCGCCTTCCGCAGGTCCTGTTCGATTCCTCGAGTGAGGTCGGCAATCTGCAGGTTCAAGCGCTGTACGCGGCTGGCGAGTTCCTTTTGTTGGCCGGTGCGGTCCCAGTCGAAAAGGGTGATGCTGACCGTGCCTTGGATTTCGCCGATTCCCGCCATGGTGTGGACGGTGCCCAGCGCGCCGTAGTCGCCGTTGACCGACAGCTTGGGGAAATAGCGCGCTCGCGTGGCCTTCTCCTGCTCAATGAGGGACTGGCGTTGGGAGAGGAGCGAGCGATAATCGGAACGCGCCTCGAGCGCCGTGTGAAGCGCCTCGTCGATCGGGGGCGCGGGGACGCTGTGGAATTGCATGTGCCCGGCCAGTTCCAGCGGCGTTCCGGGGCTCAGCCCCAGGAAGCGCGCCAGGGCGAGCAGCGAGGTCTGGTAGGCGTCCCGCGCCACCAGCAGGGTTTGGCGGTCGCGCGCCAATTGTACCTGGGCGCGAACCAAATCCACCGCCGTCGCCAACCCCTGGTCGTGCTGGTCGTGCGCCAACTTTTCGAGGGCTTGCGAAGTGGTGACGCGGGATTCCGCCGCCTCAACCTCCGCGAACCCCACTTCCGAATCCAGATAGAGGCCTGCCGTCTCCCGCACCACCAGGTCGCGCGTGTCCTGATAAGAGAGCTTCGAGGCCTGCACCTGTCTCTCGGTGGCTTTCAGATTGTGGTAAGCCTCACGGTCAACCAGGGGTTGACTGGCGAGAATGCGGGAATCGTAATGATTGAAAGCCGGGATGACCGTAGGGATGGGGAGGTTGGGAATAGAAGTGAACCCCAAGGCGCCCAGGTTGACGTTCTGCCGGTTCGCCAGCAGGTTCCCGGAGACGCGCGGCAGCAGCGAGGCCTCGCGGCGCTCGCGGGTCCCCTGCAATTCGTCCACTTGTGTCCCGGCCACCCGCACGCTGAGGTTATTCTTCAACGCCAACTCAATTGCTTCTCTCAAAGTCAGCCGTTGCGGACTCACCTGTTGGGCGATCACAAAGCTTCCCTGAACAAGCGCCAGCGTCGCCAGGAACGCGGCCCAGCCCCGATGCAGCTTCATGAATGTTCTCCTCTTCTCCGCAGGCCGTGCAGCACAAACTCCATGTGCGCCGCCATAAATGCGTGCAGGTTGAGTTGATTTCGCTCACCGAAGACCAGCCTCCAGATGGTGGCGAGGACTCCGGGAGCGACCACAATCTGCGGAAAGTCCTTGACTTTGCTTTTCCGAAACTCGCCGGAGGCCTCGCCCTTCGCGAGCACTTGGCGCATAGCCGATACGCCCGGACCGATGATCTCGCGATGGAAGATGTCTGCAAGTTGGGGAAACTTCCCGCTCTCTGCAATCAGCAGGCGAAGAATAGCGCGCGCCTTTTCGTTATTCACGACGTGGGCATAATGGCGCGCCAGCAACTCGCAGAGAAGCTCCTCCGCGGAGCCGGGAAACGCTGCAACGAACGGGGCAAGTTGTTCGAACACAGGCTGAATCACGCTGCGAACTACGGCCCGGAAGAGTCCTTCCTTATCCTTGAAATAGAGGTAGATCGTTCCTTTGGCAATTCCTCCGCGCTTCGCAACGTCCTCGAGGCGAGCGGCCGCATAGCCGTTGGCGGCAAACTCCTCGAAGGCAGCCGCCAGGATTTCTTGCGGACGTCCCTCTTTGGGCTTCCGCCCCCGCCGGAGCGTTTTCTTAGGGCTGCGCCGGGTTGGATGCTTTGCACTCATGGCGCTTCGTCCTTTTACTGACTGAACGGTCAGTCATTAAAGCATATTGGAAGACTATCCCGCGCAGGAGGGTTTGTCAAGACAATTCCGGCGACTTAGTGTGGCGCGGCGGGCAGGGTGATGCGGCCTACAGTCTTTATATTGATTTCCACCTGGTTGCTCACGCGGAAGAGCACGCCGCCGGGATTCCTCATACCCCAATCGACGTAGGGAATCTGGAATTGAGTAGCGGCGGTCAATTGGTCACCTTTCCGGGTCACCGTGGTTTCGACCATGAAATCGTGTTCGATACCGTGCAGCTTGAACGTGCCGCTCAGTTGAAATGCCGACTCACCTTCGGCTTCCAGGCGGCCGTCGATATGGGCAGGGATGAAAGCCGCCTCAGGGTACTTGCGGGTCTCCAGAACTTCTCCCAGGATTTTGCGATCCAGCGAAACGTTGTCACTCTCCTCGCTGGTCATGTCGACATCGACCGAACCGCCGGCTTTTCCCGTAGCGCGGTTGAAGCGAATCGTCCCGCTTTTGAGTTTGAAGGTCCCGTGCACCGCGCGAATAGTCCCAGGCAGGGTGAATTCGATCTTGGTTTGCGCCGGGTCGAGTTCGAACACCGCTTCTTGTGCCGACAAGGAAAGAGGCGTGGCAAAGACAAAAACCAGTGCAATCCAAATGATAGTGTGCCGTAGTCTCAAATCTGACCCATTACGGTTGAGGGCGTTCGATCAAGTGCTATTTGCAGAGCGTCGTTATGACCAGCGGAGCAATACGAGTTCCGAGCAGAAGCCTGGCCCCATCGCTCCCAGGAGGCCGAACGTTCCGGGGGCGGGGCGACGCTGCTGCATCACCTCCTCGAGCACCAGAAGGACCGATACCGAGGAGATATTGCCCACCCTCCGCAGGCATTCCCAGGAGGCCTCGAGGGCCTGGTCAGGAAGTTTCAGCGTAGCCGCCATCGCCGCCAGCACTTTGGGGCCCCCCGAGTGCAGAATCCAGCTCCCGATGTCTTTTCGGGACAGACCATTGTCGCTCAGAAACTCGTCCACGTCGTGCGCCCAGTGGCGTTCCACCATGGCCGGCACTTCCGGCGACAAGACGATGGTGAATCCCTTCTCGGAAATATCCCACCCCATCACCTGCTCGGTGTGGGGATAGAAGACCGAGCGAGTGGCCAGAATTTCCGGTCCTGCCGCCTCCCTCTCCGATCCGGTCACGAGCACCGCCGCCGCCCCATCTCCAAACAAGGCGGCGGAAATCAGGTTGGCGATCGAGAGGTCATCACGCTGTATGGTAAGCGAGCAAAGCTCGACCGCAAGCAGCGCGGCGACCTGGCCGGGGTAGGCGCGGACGTAGTCGGCGGCGCGGGCAATGCCCGCCGCCCCTGCTACGCACCCTAAACCGAAGATTGGGACGCGCTTGATATTCGGAGACAGCCCCATGCGATTGACCAGTCGCGCATCAATCGAGGGGCTGGCGATGCCGGTCACGGACACGACAATGAGAGTGGCAATCTCGCCGGCGTCCAACCCTGCCTGCGCCAGCGCCCGGCAGAGGGACTGCTCGCCCAAGACTTGAGCGGTTTCAATGAAGGCGTTGTTCGCCTCTCCCCACGAGGCGATCTCGTAGTAGGCGCTGAGGGGAAGCGTAAGATAGCGCGCTTCCACAGCCATGTGGGAGTAGATCCGTTCCAAGCGCTGCGGATTGGCGAGCTTTTCGCCGAAATACTTCTGCAACGCCTCGACCAGAACTTTCTGGGTGTAGTGATGCTCGGGAAATGCGCTTGCCACAGCCGCGATTCGCATCGCTCAGACCCACTCCCTCCGTAGCGCTGACCTTGGCATCAGTGCAGTGAGTGCCGGCCTGGAGGCCGGCGCTACGGTACGCTCCAAGCCACGATCTCTAATGAAGCCGCTCGAGTTCTCGACGGTATAGCGTGTTATGAGGAAACTGCTGCACCAGCCCGGCGAGCAGTTCCCTTGCTTGATTGCTGTTCTTATCCCTCAGAGCAGCAACGGCGAGCAGTAGCTGCGCGAAGGGAAGCAGGTAATGCCCTTTCTCAGCCGTCAGCCGGAGTTTCTGGATCCCCTGGTCCTTATCTGTCTGCGCTCCGTACAACCTCAAGACCCAGCGAAGCGGGGCGGGTTTCAACCCCAGAATGTAGTTCTCTACTCCGATGGCCAGATTGGCATCGTAGCACGTCGGGTCAAGGGCCAACAGTTGCTGGGCGAGAAGCCCGGCCCTCTTCATGTCTCCCAGGGAGGCCAGATATCTCTTTTCGATTAAGGCCAGATAATCCGAACGCAGCCCCAGGTCCATGACCTTGGCTAGAAGGGCGTTCACATCCCGCGGCGACCGCGCGAGCACACGATCGGCGGCCTGCTCGCTCAATGTCACTGACGCACCAAAGGCTCTTTTCGTTACCGGGTCGGGAGCCAGCTTCCTGCTCTGCTTGAATTTCTCATCGTCTAGAAACAGCTCCCACTGCAGCACTCCCAGGCGGTCGAATTCGGAAAAGAGGTAGGCCGCAGCATCCGAAGCAGGTCCCAGCGGGTCGTCCGGATGCAATTGCTCCCAGCCCTTGAACGTTCGGTGCGCCTCCTCGAACTGGAGATTATACATTTGGCGGAACCCCAAATCGAGCGGAATGGTGGTGGAAAGCGCCACCCCGGCGTGGCCGCGAGATGCAGAGCCCAGCAAGGCGAGCCCGGCACAGCATAGGGTGAGTGCTTCGCGCATAGGGCGTCGGTTCCTGGAAACGGTACTCTATTTTATAAAGTCTGTGAATACCCTGCGAACTTTCCTTTGGATGCCCCCAAGAGGATGGAGGTTGCGGGAGACGAGCGAAAGGCTGGCGCTACCCTCAATTGACGCTAGGTCGCCGTTCTTATAGGATAGAGAAGCGGAGATTTAGCGAGAGAATGACTATGCGGTCCTTATTCCTCAACCTTCGATTCCGCACGCGTCTGGCGCTGGTGATGTTCCTCACCATGACCTGTACGAGCGCCATCCTGACCTGGAATTACGTCCAGCATCGGCGCGAGATCCTGAATTATGTCTACGGAGAGACGACACGGCTACTGAACGTCAGCCAGCTTGCTCAAACTCAAATTCCCCCCAAAACGAGCGCGGAGGACGCGCTTAAGATTTACCAGGAAAAACTTCAGGAATTGGGCATCAAGAACGTGTCCGTCGTCTCGCCGGAAGGGCAAGTGAAGGGGAGTACCAATCGTTCCGAGGTCGGCAAGAAGATCCCACTCAAGATGTCGAGCAAGTCTCTCTTCCAGCGTCTTTCGAAGAGGCACGTCGAAACGAAAAAGGATCCGGTTCGCCTTGAAGGCGAGTTTTCGGAGCTCGACGCCTCCCCTCAGAGTGATCAGACCACCTTTACAATCCAGTACCCGCTCGTGCTCGGCGATCAAGTAATTGGGTTCGCCGTGATTAAAGGGGAGAGCGACCAGGTTACGACCCTGTCGCGCCTTTGGTACCGGCAACGGCTCACTTGGATTCTGGGAACCATGCTGGCCGCCTTATGCGTAGTGCTCTATCTGGCATTTCGTTTCACCAAGCCGGTGGACCAACTGGTGAAAGGCGCGCAGCAGGTGGCCGGCGGCAACCTGTATGTCTCGCTGCCTTCTACTGGCGAGGACGAGATCGGCCTGCTGGCGCAAACATTCAACCAGATGGTGGAAAAGTTGCGGGAGAACCGGGCGCTTCAGGAGCGGCTGAATGAAGCGGAGAAACTCTCCTTGCTGGGGCGGTTCGCGGCGACGGTGGCGCACGAAGTTCGCAACTCCTTGAACTTCATCAATCTCTCCATCGACCAGATTCGGGCCAAGCATCAGGACGGCGACGACCGCGTGGCACGCGACTTGCAACGAAACCTGGCGAATATCAAAGATGAAATCAGCCGCTTGAATCACCTGGTGAATGACGTGCTGACCGCCGGGCGCCAGGCGCCCCCTATGCTCGTCCCCTGCGACCTTAAGGCGACGCTGACCGAAGCGCTGACGGTGGTGGGCAGGCAGGCGAGCAACCAGGGCATCCAGATCAAACAAGACCTGGCGCTGGACCTGCCGATTTTCCGCCTGGATTCGGCGCAGATGAAGACCTGTTTCTTGAACATTCTGACCAATGCGATCCAGGCCATGCCGGGGGGAGGCCAACTGCGCATTTACGCGGTAACCACGAAGTCGCCCAAGAACGGGGATTGCCTCCAGTTGCACTTTGCCGACACGGGCCCCGGTATCCCTTACGCGGAACGCCAGAAAGTCTTTGCGCCTTTTTATTCGACCAAAGCGACCGGCTTCGGTCTGGGATTGGCCATCGCCAAGAAAATCGTTGAGGATCACGCGGGACGGGTCTTCGTCGATGACGCAGCACACGCTGGAACAGACTTGGTGGTCGAGCTTCCCGTTCCCCAAGCTTCGCAGCCGGAGCGCGCTGAGCTGGCTGCCTCCCCCGCAGCGTAAGGACAACGCTCAATGACCTCCGCAAGTATCCTGGTAGTTGACGACGAGCAGCGTCAGCGCGAAATCTATAACGACATCCTGCAGGATGAGGGCTACGCCACGCAGACCGCTCCCAGCGGCGAGGTCGCCCTTGATTTGCTTTCGCATCGTCGCTTCGATCTGGTCATTACCGACTTGAACTTGACCGGAATGACGGGCATTGAGTTGTTAAGCGAGATCGTGGGTGAGGACCCCACGGTGGCGGTCATCCTCATCACCGGATACCCTTCCATACAGTCGGCCGTGGAAGCGACGCGGCGGGGCGTTTACCAGTACCTGGAGAAACCCGTCGACCGTGACGAATTGTTGAGGGTCGTGGCGGAGGTTTTTGACCGCCTGGCGACCCTCAAGCGAGCCATTCTGGGTGACTCACCCGCAACGAGGGCCATGATGCGCATGGTCCTGAAGGTCGCTCCCACGGCCCACACGGTCCTTATTCTGGGGGAGAGCGGTACGGGGAAGGAGCTGGTGGCGCGTGAGATTCACCGCAACAGCCCTCGCGCCGAGCGCCCCTTCCTGGCCATCAACTGCGCGGCGCTCACCGAGACCCTCTTGGAAAGCGAACTCTTCGGCCATGAGAAAGGCGCCTTCACGGACGCTCATCAACAAAAGAAGGGCCTGTTCGAGAGGGCGCATCAATCCACGCTGTTTCTGGATGAAATCGGAGACACCAGCTTGGGGATGCAGGCCAAAATACTTCGCGTGTTGCAGGAACGCGAGTTCATGCGCGTGGGCGGCACCGAGGCCATTAAGACGGACGTGCGCATTATCGCCGCCACCAACAAGAACCTCGAGCAGATTGTCAAAGACGGCAAGTTTCGCGAGGACCTTTACTACCGCTTGAACGTCATCCCCATAGTTTGTCCGCCCCTGCGTGAAAGGGGAGACGACATTGATACGCTGGCCCACCACTTCATGCGGAAAGCCGCTTTCGTCGATGGCCGCAGAGTGGAGAAGATTTCGCCGGAGGCCCTTCAAGCCATCAGGAATTATTATTGGCCGGGGAATATTCGGCAGCTCGAATGGGCCATGGAGCGTGCCGTGGTGTTAGGAGAGGCAGACTGCGTGGAACTTCGGGATCTTCCCCCGGAAGTCCTTCAGCACGCCCCGGCTCTGACGGCGGCGCCGGCCCAACCCTCCGAGGAAGCGCTCCGTCCCATCATTCCCGAGGGAACCTGGGAAGCACATGAAAAGGCCAAGATCCTGGAGGCCCTCCAGCGTTCAAACTGGAACATCACCCGGGCCGCTCAAATGCTGGGAATGACATTCCGCACGCTGCAATATCGGCTGGAAAAGTTCGCGATCAAACGCCCCAATGCGTAGGGTGAAGAAAGGGGTTTGGGTGCGGAAGGGGGATGTGTCATTCCTTTGGGTGGGTCGAAGACCCGTGACCACTCAGAACTACATGGTGGGATATCTTAGGGCGGACCGCGAGTCGTGACGCCCGCCCTTTCCATCAGGCCATTAGGAAAGACGCGGACCCCCGGGAGCGGGGTCGGCGCCACCCGGCAACGGCAGCACAGCCTCGGGCGGCCGCTAGGCTTTTTGGAAGCTGGCGATGCCTTTGGCTTCGTCGTCGTGGATGTCGAAGACGGTGTAGAGCTTGGTAATCTGCAGAAGGTCATGAACCTTTTTGGTAAGATTCAGGAGCTTCAACTGTCCTCCCTGGTTTGAAACCGCCGTAAAGGCACTGACGAGTTCACCGATGCCGGAACTGTCGATGTAGGTGACGTCGGCAAGGTTAAGCAAGATCTGCTTGTTGCCCTTGCTCAACTGGTCCCGAATAAGCTCGCGAAGCTGCGCGCAGCCTTCACCCAGAGTGATCCTGCCGCTCACGTCAATGACCATCACGGAATCAACTTGTCGAATTGTGGCTTTCATGCTCACGGTCGGTTCCTCCTTGTTTGGGTTGGTGTGCCGGATCAATTCGCTTCACCAGGGTGACCTCGGTCCCGGAGCCGGGAAGGTGCTTCACGTGGAATTCATCCATAAAAGTACGGATCAAGAATATCCCTCGACCGGATACCTTCAACAGGTTGTCGCCTGAGCAGGGATCCGGCACGTCGGCGAGAGTAAAGCCGACACCCTGGTCCCGAATACGAATCTCGAGCCGGTCCTTGTGAATCTCAAACCTCAGCCAGACGCGCTTGCTGGCGTCATTCTTGTTTCCGTGCCAGATGGCGTTGATCATCGATTCGTGCACGGCCATTTCAATCTGGTGCTCGGACTCCTCGCCGAAGCCTGCTGTTCCGGCAACTCTGCGCACGATCTCTTCCGCCACCTCGAGATTCTTGAGATCACTCTCAAGAGTCACTTCCACTACGCTGGGTTCAGAAGTCATAGGCTGCGCGTGGAGCTAGTAGCCCCGTCCATTGAAATTACTCCAGGGGTGAAGGAAAGTCAATGAAACAGCGAGCCCTTGGAACTGATCGGCCCCCTTCTCGACATTGTCCCCAAGGGGCTCCTACCTGGTGGAGAAGGCGGCCACCGCATTGCCGATCCTACGGCGGACCACGTCGGTTAGAGAATAGTCAAACATCTCCTGCGCGTCAACCCTGCGACTATAACGTCGCCCGCAGCGCGAAAATGCCGCGCCCACGGATACCTCCCGTAAACCGCAAGAGGGCGATGACTTGGGCTGAAGAGAAATCTCTGCCCTCTTCGAGCGGTGGCATAAGGCAGGCCCGCAACTCATGCCTTTCGTGGCCGGCGAGTTCGTCAGGAAGAGCGTGCCGATTTCTGCGCCTCGCCGCTTGCCAGGACACATAGGAATAGGACTGCCGCCAGCACCAGGCCGCCCCGAGCCGTGAATCCATACTTCTCCACCAAACCCGGCACCAACCTCACTATGCATGCCGCTATCAATGAAAGCACGCCAACTGCCCAGGACACTTCGAGCACACTTCGATAAACCCTGGCCATCGGATACCTCCTGTCTCAGCAATTTGCGTGGCAGTATAGTCACGTGGCGGCTTGGAGTCAAATCCATTGCAAGACGCACGATGGCAGGTCAAGAAAGGCAACTGCAGGCCATTTGCAGTTTATCCCAGGCGATTCTCCGGCGACTTATCGAGCTCCGGTCACGGGTGTGACGCAGCCTTCAAATACCCTTCATAAGCGTGTTTCCCGAAGCACACAAAAACCACCTTTTCTAAGGAAGGAGTCTCTTCCAGGAACCGTTTCACTTCTCTTACCGCGATGGCTGTGGCGCGCTCGAAGGGGAAGCCGTACACGCCGGTACTGATGGCGGGAAAGGCGATGGCACGAACACCGTTCTCGACAGCCAACTGCAAAGAGGCCCGGTAACAACTCGCCAACAACGCATCTTCGCTCCGCCCGCCGCCCTGCCAAACCGGGCCCACGGTGTGAATCACCCATTTCGCCGGCAGGTTGTAGCCCTTGGTGATCTTTGCCTGGCCGGTGCGGCAACCGCCCAGGGTCCTGCACTCCTCGAGCAGCCCGGGCCCCGCGGCGCGATGGATTGCACCGTCCACTCCGCCGCCGCCCAGCAGGGTCGTGTTCGCAGCATTCACAATAGCGTCCACATGCTGCTTTGTGATGTCACCCTCGACAACTCTTATCCTCTCGGCAATCATCTGGTCGACTCCGGCAAGTTTACTCCTTCAGCCCGTAGATCTGAGGGTCCAACCGTTCCTCGGACTTCAGCAACTGCTCCCACGTAACTTCGGCGCGAAGGTAGGCAGCCGTGCGGCCCAGGATCGTGGTCAAGTTGCTCCTCACGCTGGGCGCCGTAGTGGGATTCGAGAAGCGGCCCCCGGTGACGTTTTCACAGAAAGTCGCGATGTTGCGCACCGCACCGTCTTTATACAGTCCCGGCGACTTTCCTCCTTCGTAAGGGTTCTTGCCCCAGATCGCCACGCTTCCGGCGTAGTGGGTGTCGATGACGCCCTTGGCGCCATACATGCGGCAGAGAATGTCGTCGTAGCCCTCGCCGAACTGCTTCGAGGCGAAGGTCACCATCACTTCCTCAGGGAACGTGAAGACGACCGAGAAATGGTCCCAGCAGCTACCTTCCGTGCGGGACTTCAGCCCGCCCCTGCCCGAGGCACGCAGCGGGTAGGCGTCCATTATCCATGTAGCAACATCTATCGAGTGAATATTTTGCTCTGTAATAATATCTCCTGAGAGCACACGGTCCACGCCCCAGGCGCGCAAGCGGCGCTCCGGGTCCGAAGGGTTGTCCCGTAACTGCTCCACTGGGCGCGTGAACGGCGAGCCTGCCCAGTAAGCGGCTTCGCCGCACAGGATGGGGCCGATTTCTCCGTTGTGCACGCGCCGGATCGCTTCCTGGTAAAACGGATCAGTGCGGGTTTGGAAGTCCACCAGAAAGCATCGCTTCTTGGCCGAAGCTTTGCTGCTGCTTTCCTCGATGCTTCGGCACCCGGGCACGTCCACGGCCACCGGCTTGGCGAGATACACGTGCACTCCCGCCTCCACGGCAGCGGCGGCCTGTTGGGGATGAAAATAGGGCGGGCTCTCGATGGCCACGGCATCCAGCTTGCCTTCCAGCATTCGACGGTAACCCAGCAAGCCCGAGTAACGGCGCTCCGGCGCCACGCTGAACTTCTCGCCGAAAGGGCTCACCCGGTCCGGGAAGTAGTCCGTCGCGGCCACGATTTCGTACCCGCCGTGCTGCCGAAATAGGTCGGCAATCCAGGTCCCCCGGCCCCCGCACCCGATCATGCCGAGGGCGATCTTCGAGTTGGCTTGCGATCCACGGACCAGCTCGGGTTTCATGATTGAGAACGAAAATGCCGCTGCTCCTGCGCCGGCCAGGAATTCTCGACGGTCCAGGGTCGTGCGTTGCGGCTCATCGGTCAAAGGCTTCCATTCCTCTGTCATGGAGTTGCACTCCTCAAGCGGAAGATTGCGGATATGAGAACCGGAACCATAGCAGATTGGCACGACAAAAACCAGTTCGTTCTGCGCAGTCCGGGAATGCTGACTCCTTTCGGAGCCGTTCCTTTGTTTTCATAGACATTCTCGCTTTGTTCTCCCGTTTTTCGAGGGCACAACGCCGGTTTCACGCGAAGGTCCCACCACCCCACCCCCTCTTCATCCGAGGAGAGGGATTCCCCTCCTTGGATAAGGACGGGCCGGGGGTGGTTGATTTCTGGCCGTTCCTTTGTTTTCATAGACATTCTCGCTTTGTTCTCTCAGTTTTGGGCGGCGCGAAAGCGAAGATGCGGCTTTGAAACGGCGTATTGTCCGACTGAGTGGATTGACAAGAAGGCGGCGCCTGATGCACTCCGAATGTCCTTCTGCGGACTGCTCGACCGGATTGGGTCGTTTAGGGATGGGGTGCAGACATGGGTGCCGCATAGCGTCCGCGGCGAGGTGGGGGCTCAGCCGTGCTCCAGTCCACCATGCTAGCCTAAGCTGGAGGGATTGTCAAGAGACAAGAAGACCGACAGATCAAAAAATCGCCACGATCCCTCCTCCCGCGGGCCGTTCCCCGCGCAGCACGGGGTAGGGTTCGACCACGATTTCGGTCCGGGGGAAGGGAGCGGTTCAGCCTAACAGACGATAAATCACTGGATCCAAGGAAAGCGCGCCGGCGCCCCTCGCGATGAGCGCAGTGACAATGGCGAGCGCCAGAAGGTGAAACTCAAAGCCCTCGCCTTTCTGGTTGCCTGCCCAGTTCGCGAACAGTCCGTGTTTCCAGTGCACCGTCGCGATGGCGACCAGCATGTTTACCCCGACGCCGAAGGCGGCGATGCGAGTCAGGAGCCCCAGGATCAGGCCCAGGCCGCCGAAAAACTCGGCGCAGATCGCCAGGAAGGCGAATGGGGCGGGGATCCGCATACTCTTGGTGAAAAAGCCCATCGTACCGCTGAAGCCGTAGCCGCCAAACCAGCCGAGCATCTTCTGCGCCCCGTGGGCAAAGATGACAAGTCCTAATACGACCCTCAATACCGTCAATACCCAATTCGCGTTGGTGTGCAACAGGTGCGCAAGCATGGCTCAACCCTCCTTAATCATTGGATTCCGGTTTTTGATCTCTCGCCCGCTTCCCAGGGCCACGGTTTTGCCCAGGTCCCTTCGAAGAGAAGTGTATCAAGCGGCTTGCGTGGGCGTCGAGTGCTCTCGTATTGCGGTACCGTTTCCGGGAGCGACTCGGAGTCGTCCGGGTAGCCCACGGCCATCATTGCCGCAGGCTCGTAACCCTCGGGGATGTTGAGAAGTTGGCGCGCTTTCACAGGGTCAAAGCCGGCCATCTGATGAACGTACAGACCGAGTTCGGTGGCCTGAAGGGTGAGGTATGCCGCTGCCTGGCCGACATCGTACCAGGCGTGGCGGTTGGGTCGGCCGCTGTGTGTGAAATCGGCTTTGGCGACGGAAAGCGCCAGCACCGGCGCATTGCGAGCCCACTTTCGGTTCTGATCGACGAGCGTGTCGAGCAGCCGTCCAAAACCCTCCGAGTCCTCCCGCCTGGCCACAACGAAGCGCCAGGGCTGTTCGTTGTAGCTGGAAGGCGCCGAGCGGGCGGCCTCGAAGAGTTGACGCAGTTTTTCCGGTTCAACCGGGCGCGGCGAAAAAGCATAGGGGCTGTAACGGCGTTCCAAAAGTCCGTGCACGCCTGCGGGATTACTGTCCGTTTGTCGCTCTAATTCCATCACTGGCATGGTTTCCTCCCTGGTTTATTGGGACTGAAAGGCCCCAAGGCCGGTTCGTCCGCCTCGGGGGTCCGTTTCAGCGCATCACGATAATCGTTACAACGACTATATGATGCACCAAGGGGTGCGGAGGTTACACCTCCTTAGCTCTCTCGAAAGTCTGTCATTCTGAGCGAAGCGAAGAATTTGCATTAGTTCACCTCGGATCGGAACTGCAGATCCTTCGCTTCGCTCAGGATGACAGCGAAGGGTTTTCGGAATGCCAGATGAAAGGGTTTCCCGCAGCCTGGTAAAGGTCAGCGCTACGGGCGGGTACGGGCGGAATTGAGAAGCTCAATCAACTGCGCGAGGCGCCACGGGCCGAGGTGGCCGAACTGCCGCCGGTGGCATTCTTCGATGGGTTTATCCAGCTTGGCGAGGACTCGCAGCCCTTCCGGCGTGATCTGCGCCGTGATGACTCGCCGGTCCGAACTCGCGCGGGCTCGAACGATAAGGCCGCGCTTCTCGAGCCGGTCCAGCAGGCGGGTGATGTCCGGGTCGTGAGTGAGCATGCGCTCCGCCGCCTCGTGGCAGCAGAGACCCTGGGCTCCGGCGCCGCGCAGAATGCGCAGAATGTTGTATTGAGTGCCGGAAAGGCCGACGGGCTTGATCACTTCCTCGGCGCCGCGCGCCAGGGCGTCTGCCGTGCGCAGCAGGCTGAGATATGCGTCCTGCTCCAGACTGCTTGCAGGCTTACGTGGCTTTTTGGTTCTGGACGTTGGTGACATACTATTCGTATATTATATTCTAGCCGGGGGGCTGCAACAAAAACCTGAGGAAGAAGATCGAGGGCCACGGTCGAATGGTGCGACAATGTCGCCCGCTTCGCGCCATTGAGGTTTTGCTCTTGCAACCTGCAAGTGCAAAGGCGAAAAGCTAAACACAGGTGACGAGTGTCAGTTGCCCGGGACCGGATAACTCGCATATACTCTGTTTATGAGTACCATTCAACTTACACCCCACGGCGAGGAACTGCTGAAGGAGCAGCTCGTGCGTGGACCTTACCGCACGCCCGAAGAAGTCATCGAACGGGCTTTAGAGACCCTTGCACAAAAGGAGCGCGACGTATCCCCTTCTGCCTCCGCCACCAAGACTCCCGCCGAGGCGGTCGCCGATATTATGGAGTTGCGCAAGGGGGTCCGGCTCGATGGCCTCAAGATTAAAGACTTGATCCACGAAGGGCACAAGTACTGATGGGCCGTTGGGCAGTTGACTCCTCTGCGGCTTTGACTTGGTGTTTCGAGGACGAATCCACACCTAAGACGGATGCACTGCTCGCCAAGTTAAGAGCGGGCGACGAAGCTTCCGTGCCCGCGCACTGGCCCGTGGAAATGGCTAATTCGCTCTTGGTGGCCATTCGTCGGGGACGCATCAGCCAGGAGAAAGCTGCCAGGTTTTTCCAGGACCTGCTTGCGCTACCTATCCGCGTAGAACCTGAAAGTGGCGAGAACGCGTTCGGTCGAGTATTTGCCTTGGCGGCACATCACCGACTCACCGCTTATGATGCTGCTTACCTTGACCTGGCAATCCGGGAGGGTTTCGCCTTGGCGACTCTCGACGAGGATTTGCGGAGGGCTGCCCGTTCAGCAGGGGTCTCTTTGATCGAGCTATAACCACGAGAACAGAGCCTGTCGGAGTCCGGTCGGACTGGGAGCGCCGCACTCCAAAACTCACCCACAATCAATTCAGGAAATAGGTACGATAGAGCGTATCTCGCTTGACGGGGCGAAAGCCGGCCTCGGCGATCATGCGGCGGAGCTGCTCTTCGCTCGAGGTGCGGGTGACGCCGGCGGCGCGCACCACATTCTCCTCGATGAGGATGCTGCCCACGTCGTTGCCGCCAAAGCGCAAGGCGATCTGGCAGATTTTGTGGCCGGGCGTGAGCCAGGACGCCTGCACATTGAGGATGTTATCCAAGTAGATGCGGGAGACCGCAAGCATTTTCAGGTAATCAATGGCAGTGGCCTCTTCCTTGACGAAATTGCCCAGTGAGGTGTTTTCGCGCTGAAAGAGCCAGGGGATGAAGGCGGTGAAGCCGCCGGTCTCCTCCTGCAATTGGCGGACGCGCTGGAAGTGGTTGACGCGATGCTGGAGGGTTTCGCCGCACCCAAACATCATGGTGGCGGTAGTGCGCAGGCCGAGCTGGTGCGCGGTGCGATGCACCAGGAACCACTCCTCCGTAGTGCACTTCAGGCGTGCAATCCGCCGGCGAACCTCGTCGTCCAGGATCTCCGCGCCTCCGCCGGGGATAGAATCGAGCCCCGCATCCATGAGGCGCACGATGGTGTCGCGGACATTCAGGCCGGAGACTTCCGCGATGTTCAGGATTTCCGGGGACGAGAAGCAATGCAAATGGAGAGAAGGGTAGCGCCGTTTGAGGCTCGAAAGCAGGTTCTCGTAATAATCAATCTTGAGGTCGGGATGAAGGCCGCCTTGCATGAGGATTCCCGTGCCGCCCAGGGCCAGCGTTTCATCGATCTTCTGGAAGATCGAGTCGAGCGGCTGTAGGTATCCTTCGGGCGAACCCACGGGACGATAGAAGGCGCAAAACGAGCAGTACTCCGTGCAAATGTTCGTATAGTTGATGTTGCGGTCGACGATGTAGGTGACCACGCCTTCCGGATGCAGGCGCTTGCGCACGGCGTCCGCCTCGAGGCCGAGGCCGAGCAGATCGTCGGACTTCAACAGGTCGAGCGCTTGGGTTGGAGTAAGAGCCATAACGAAAGTCCCTCTGCCACTGCGATACCGCGCAAGGTGACAGCCTGAAGTTACACGCTTGCGGTCCCGTTAAACAAACTGCAACTCTTTCTCGAACGGAATGATGCCTGCCTCGTACGCCAGCTTGAAGAAGAGACGCAACCCCCGGCAATTCTCCTCATCCAGAGAATAATCGATATTCTCGGTCAAGTAAACCTTCACGTCCGCAGGATCCGTATGGAGCTTCAAGGCGTATTCGGCTGCGATGTCGTCGATGTGGGCCAGGCCGAACTGCCGCGACTCCTCGAAGTCTCTCCGGCACAACGCAAGGTTCTTGTCTGTGTGCCCGGCCCAGAAGGCGAACACAAACGGTAATCCCGTAAACTTCTTCCATTCCGCGGCAAGGTCATAAACCTCCGCCGAACCGCGATAAGTGAACGCGGGATCGCCGATCACGAGCGCCGAATCGGCGCTGCTTAGCATCTCGTCCGGGCGCGGGGCAGAAGGAATAAAGTTGACCTTGAGGGAATAAAACTTGCACAGCAAAATGCGCAGGAAGGCCGCGGAAGTTCGCGAAGAAGTGTCTACGGCAACGCTTTGGATTTTCTCGATCGGCAGCTTGCTCAAGAGCAGCACGCTGCGCACACGCGATTTAGAGGCGATGGAAATGCCGGAGATGATCTGAAGGCGATCCATGCGGTGGTACTCGATGGCGGGGATGATGCCGATGTCCGCCGTCCCGTCGCGCACCGCGTCCGCGCAATGAGCAGGTGTGGCGAACTGGAGTTCGTGTTTGCCGCGCTGCGGGCCGTGCAGCATGCCCCAGATCAGCGGGACACTATTCAGATACTGGACGACGGAGATTCTGAGATTTGACATAAGGTTCCGGTACTGTTCGATTCGTCACTGAAGCCGCAAGCGATTATACATCCAACGCAGGACGCTCCACATACGGCCTGCTATCTACCACATGCCGGTCATCCAAAACTTTCTTCTTGCCACCGCATCTCATGTTCTGCGATTTTAGTAGGGCGCCGACGCAGGGAGGGAAGCAATTCAGAAACCGGGAGTGAGATAAGGAGACTTGAGCTCGGACGATACACAATTCTGGTTGGGGCTGACGAAGCTCGAAGGACTGGGCGTGCGTGGAGCACACCGGTTGGTGGAGCATTTTGGTTCTGCGCAAGGCGCCTACATGGCCTCGCTGACGGAACTGGAAAGCTGCGGCGTTCCGGCGCGCGTGGCCCAGTCGATCTTTGCGCAGGCGGGATTGAAGGAAGCCGCGCGGGATCTTGATACCTCGGCGAAAGCTGGCTGCCAGGTGGTGGCGTATTCGAGCGACGATTATCCCGCGCTGCTCAAACAAACCCCTGACCCTGCCTTGGTTCTCTACGTTCGCGGAGATGTCAAGTTGCTTTCGCAACATGCAGTCGGCATCGTCGGCACGCGGCGGCCCACGGCTTATGGCAGCCAGGTGGCGCAGCGGCTGGCGCGCGACCTGGCGCAAAGGCAATTGGTGATTGTGAGCGGATTGGCTCGAGGAATCGATTCGGCCGCGCATCGCGGCGCCCTGGAAGCCGGTGGGAAGACGGTGGCAGTTCTCGGCTCGGGGATTGACGTGATCTATCCGCGCGAAAACAAGCGGCTGGCCGAACAAATTGTCGAGTCGGGCGCATTGATTTCGGAATTCCCGCCGGGGACTTCGCCATCGCCCGAGAATTTTCCCATCCGCAACCGCACCATCAGCGGACTCTCGCTGGGTGTGATCGTGGTGGAGGCGGCGGAATACAGCGGCTCGCTGATCACCGCGCGCCTGGCCGTCGAGCAGAATCGCGAAGTCTTCGCCGTGCCGGGCAACATCACCTCGGCGCAAAGTTTCGGCCCGAATCATTTGATCAAGCAAGGCGCCAAACTTGTCGATGAATGGATGGATGTCATTGAAGAGTTTCCGGCGGAGATTCGGATGCAACTCTTGCCGGCGGCCGAAGCATCGGAAGAAGCTGTGGCCGGACCGCAAGCGGGAACGCTCTTCGAGCAATCGTTGACGGCCGACCAGAAGGCGGTGTTCGAGGTGCTGCGGGCCGATGCGGCCTTGTTTGTGGATGACATACTCAGTTCCGCCGCGATCCCGCAGCCGCGTGTGATGACGGCGCTGCTCGAGCTCGAGATGTCGGGCGTGATCCGGCAGTTGCCGGGAAAGAACTTTATTCGTAAGCTGTGAAGTAGTCGAGGAGTCGAAGAGTCGAGCAGTCGAGGGCCGGAAGGGTTTTGGCTCTTCGACTTCTCGACTCCTCGACTAACTGGGCGTCTTCTATGGCTAAATCGTTGGTTATCGTCGAATCGCCGGCCAAGGCAAGGACCATCAACAAATACCTTGGACCGGACTATGTGGTGAAAGCCTCCATGGGGCACGTGTTGGACCTGCCCAAGAAGGACCTGGGCGTGGACCTCGACCACGGTTTTAAGCCAACCTACATCACCATTCCTGGCAGAAAGGCTCTGATCGCGGAGTTAAAGTCGGCAGCGGCCAAATCCGACGCGGTGTTTCTGGCCGCCGACCCGGATCGTGAAGGGGAAGCGATCTGCGCGCACTTGCGCGAGCTGCTGGATGGGAAGAAAAGGAGATTTCATCGCGTACTTTTCAACGAGATCACGCGCGACGCGATTCGCGAAGCGTTCAAAGCGCCGGGCGAGATCGACTTGAGATTAGTGGACGCGCAACAAGCGCGGCGGATCCTGGACCGCCTGGTGGGCTACCAGGTAAGCCCGCTGCTCTGGGAAAAAGTGAAGCGGGGCATTTCCGCCGGGCGCGTGCAAACCGTGGCTTTGCGCCTGATCGTCGAGCGAGAGCGGGAAATCCAGGCTTTCCAGAAGAGAGAATACTGGACCATCAGCGTTCACCTCGAGGGTAAGAACCCTCCACCCTTCGACGCGCGGCTCGCGAAGTTCCAGGGCAAAGACCTGGAGATTCCCGATCAGACGACCGCTGACCGAATCGCCGGCGAGATCAAGGCGGCGAACCTGGTGGTCGAGTCGGTGGCCACCCGGGAAAAGCGGAAGTACCCGGTGCCGCCGTTCATCACCAGCAAGCTCCAGCAGGAAGCCGTGCGCAAGCTGCGCTTCACAGCCAAGAAAGCCATGACGATCGCCCAGCGCCTTTACGAGGGCTTGGAGATCGGCGCGGAAGGCGCGGTGGGCCTCATCACCTACATGCGCACGGACTCCACGCGCGTGGCGGAGGGCGCCCTGGCGGCCGCGCGCGAGCACATCCTGAAGGCGTTTGGGAAAGACTATCTTCCGCCCGAGCCCATACGTTACAAGAGTAAAAAGGATGCGCAGGATGCCCACGAGGCCATCCGGCCAACCGACGTCAGTCTCACCCCGGAGTCCATCCAAAGGCACCTGAGCGCGGATGAATTCAAATTGTACAAGCTCATCTGGCAGCGTTTTGTGGCCTCGCAGATGAATCCGGCGGTCTTCGACCAGACGACCATCGATATCTCCGCCGGCGACTACTTGCTGCGCGCCACCGGCTCGGTGGAGAAGTTCAACGGCTTCCGCGCCGTGTACGAAGAGGGCAAGGATGAAAGGGTGGAGATGGAGGAAGATGAGGAATTGAAACTCCGTCTGCCGCAAGTCGAGCAAGGTGAGAAGCTGAAGCTGCGCAAGATCACGCCGGAACAGCACTTTACCGAGCCTCCGCCGCGATTCACGGAAGCGACGCTGGTGAAGGCTCTGGAGGAAAAGGGCATCGGCAGGCCTTCCACCTACGCGACGATTCTGGTAATCATCCAAAATCGCGAGTACGTGGAAAAGCTCCAGGGGCGCTTTTATCCCACCCAGCTCGGCATGCTGGTGAGCGATATGTTGGTGAAGAACTTCAGCGACATCTTCGAGGTGGCTTACACCGCGCGCATGGAAGAAGAGCTGGACGAGGTGGAAGAAGGGAAACTCACCTGGACCGAGGCGCTGGAGGAGTTTTATAAGAAGTTCAAGAAGGATTTGCGGGTCGCAGAACGGGAGATGGAGGATATCAAGGGCGAGGGCATTCCGACCGACGTGAAGTGTGAGAAGTGCGGCAAGCCCATGGTGATCCGCCTGGGACGCAACGGAGCGTTCCTGTCCTGCACCGGCTACCCGGAATGCGACGGAACCAGCGACCTGCCGCCGGAGCTGGCGGCGAAATACAGCACCGGGGGGCCTCCGGCGCCGGAAGTCCCTGAACAGATGTGCGAAAAATGCGGCAAGCCGATGGCCGTCAAGCGAGGCCGATTTGGATTTTTCCTGGCCTGCACCGGTTATCCCGAATGCCGGAACACCAAGAAAATCGTGATGAAGGAAGGAGCCGCGACGGCCGTCAGCGATACGCTGCTGGAGGAGAAGTGCCCCGAGTGCGGTAATCAGCTAGCCCTCAAGCACGGCCGCTATGGCCAGTTCACGGCGTGCAGCAACTACCCGCAGTGCAAATATGTGAAACGGCAGACGCTGGGAATACCCTGTCCCGAAAAGGGCTGCACGGGCGAGTTGGTGGTCCGCCGCACGCGCAAAGGCAAGACTTTTTACGGCTGCAGCCGCTACCCGGAGTGCAAATTCACCGCCTGGGATAAACCCGTCAACGAACCCTGCCCCAATTGCGGCCATCCCCTCCTGCTCGAGAAGTACAAGAAGGATGGCCCGCCCACCCGCTACTGCCCGAATGAAAACTGTAAATACCAGCGGGCGGTGGCGTGAGAGCGAGACGAGAAGCGAAATTCGAAACTCGACAACGATACCGAGTGGCGCGGACCTCCGCTTTTGAGGTCCGCGGCTCTTATTTGGCGGTCGAGAGTCGAAGGTCGAAAGTCCGATGAAATCATGGACCTCAACTGTTGGCTGTGGACTGTTGACTGTGAGCTGCGCCTCAACTCTCCCAGAGACTGGAGACAGGCAGAATGAGGCCGGGAAATAGAGGTGAGGTGATGTTTTCTTCGAACTCCAAGCGGGCGGCCAACTCGTATTCGCCCTCTTTCAAGCGGAAAACCTCCACGCTCTTCTCGAATGGATCCACGCGCCAAAATTCCGGGACCCCATGGAGCGCGTATTGCTTGGGCTTGATCTCCCGGTCCAGTCCCGCCGTCGATTCTGACAAAACCTCCACGACGAGGTCCGGCGGCCCTGATATGTTCTTTTCTCCGACAATGCGGAGCCGAGACCTGGACACGAATATCACATCGGGCTCAAGCACCGTCGAGAAGCTGAATACAACGTCCAGCGGCGCGACAAAGACTTCCCCCAGGCGGTGCTTGCGAACATGTTGCCAGAGTTCCCCTGAAAGATTAGTGACTATTCTTTGATGAAGGGTTATCGGTGAGGGGGTCACGAAGAGTTCTCCATCCACGATCTCGTAGCGGTTGCGGTCGGGCGGGATGTGCTGCAAGTCCTCGTAAGTGAACTTCGTCGAGATGTGCATGGGGGAATTATAACACGCCCTGTCAGTTTCCGACGACGCTGATATAATCACATGCAGCGAGGGCAGGCGATGCGACCGGTTACGATTGCGGGCGGCGGGCTGGCGGGGAGTGAAGCCGCTTGGCAACTTGCCGTGCGCGGCGTTTCGGTGACGCTGTACGAAATGCGGCCGGCGCGTTCAACACCCGCGCACAAAACGGACCGCCTGGCCGAACTTGTTTGCAGCAACTCGCTGAAGTCGAACACGCCGGGCGCCGCTTCATGGCTCCTGAAAGAAGAATTGCGCCGGTCCGGCTCCCTGCTGATGAAGCTGGCGGGTGAATGTGTCGTTCCCGGAGGCGCGGCGCTGGCGGTTGACCGGGAGCGATTTTCGGAGTCGGTTACGCAGGCTCTGCGTGATCATCCAATGGTCACAATACGCCGGGAGGAGTTGCACGAAATTCGCGCGACCGGACCGGTGTTGATTGCCACGGGTCCGCTCACCTCGGACGCCCTGGCCTATTCACTTCAGTCGCTCAGCGGCTCGGAGAACCTGGCTTTCTACGACGCCATCAGCCCCATTGTGGATGCCGAAACGGTGAACCTGGAGCGCGTCTTCCCAGCCTCACGGTATGGGAAAGGGAATGGCGACGATTACCTGAACTGCCCGCTGACGGAGGTGGAATATCGCGACTTCTATGAAGCAGTGCGAGGCGCGGAGACGGTCGAAGCGCACGAATTCGAAGACTTGAATTACTTCGAAGCCTGCCTGCCCATCGAAGAACTGGCGCGGCGAGGGTACGACACGCTTCGCTTCGGCCCCATGAAGCCCGTCGGGTTGTCCGATCCGCGCAGCGGCAGGCAGCCATTTGCCGTGGTGCAACTGAGGACCGAAAACCTGCGTTCTTCCAGCTACAACCTGGTGGGGTTCCAGAACCATCTCAAGTTTCCCGAGCAGGCGCGCATCTTACGGAAAATACCCGGGCTCGAGCGGGCGGAGTTTCTGCGTTTCGGGCAGATCCATCGCAACACGTTTCTCAATGCGCCCAAGCTGCTGAGCGCCGACCTGCGGCTGCGCGCCGCCCCCAACGTCTTCGTCGCGGGCCAGCTTTGCGGGGTCGAGGGATACGTCGAGTGCATCGCCACGGGGTTCCTGGCGGGAGTGGCGTTGGCCCGGGAAGCGGCAGGCAAGGGCTTCACTCCGCCCCCACGCGCCACGGCGCTCGGGTCACTGATTCACTACGCCACGCATGCCGACCCCGGCGATTATCAGCCTGCCAACATTTCTTTCGATTTGCTTCCGTCTATGGAGGACTTGCCCAGGGCCATCGCGCGTGACCGGCGTGCTCGGCGCGCGCGACAGTGTGAGAGGGCCCTGGGCGAGCTGCACCGGTGGCTCCGAGGGCTTTGCGCAGAATGACAGCAGGTAAGCGGACATGGATGAACTGATCGAACGCTATATCAACTACCTCCGGTACGAGCGCAATGCCTCGCCGCACACCGTGCGGAACTACCGCAGCGATTTGGTGCAGTTCCGAGATTTCCTGGCCGCCGGCCTCGCCAGCGCCAGTGTTGACATCAAATCGGTCGACGCCTTAGGCATTCGCGGGTTTCTGGGTACTCTCTTTGAAAAGCAGGAGAAGAAATCTTCTATCGCCCGAAAGCTCTCGGCGGTGCGGGCGTTCTTTAAGTTCCTGAGGCGCGAGGGAGTTTTGGCGGAGAATCCCTCCGCGATTGTCGCGACGCCAAAGCAGGACAAGACCCTTCCCAGGATCATGACCGAGGAAGAGATGAACACGTTCCTCGACCGGCTGGCGGAGGCTACGAAGACCGGAGACCCCGCCATGCGGCGAGACCGAGCGCTGCTGGAACTGCTTTACGCCTCAGGCCTGCGGGTGAGCGAACTGGTGGGCCTCGATCTGCGCAGCGTGAACTTCGGAGACGGCATGTTGCTGGTGCGCGGCAAGGGACGAAAGGAGAGGATCGTGCCGTTCGGCTCAAAGGCCAGGCAGGCCATCGAGGATTACCTCCCGATCAGGCAGAGCACACTCGAGGAACGGAAGAAGTCCGGCCAGCAGGCCTTGTTTTTGAACGTGTGGGGCGAGCGGCTCACGACGCGTTCCGTAGACCGGTTGGTAAAGAAATACGTCAGGCAGTACGGGCCATCTGTAAGAGTCAGCCCCCATTCGCTCCGGCACGCTTTTGCCTCCCACCTGCTCACGGAAGGAGCTGATTTGAGGGCGATTCAAGAAATGCTGGGGCACGCGAGTCTTGCCACAACGCAGAAATACACCCAAGTATCCATCAAACAGTTGATTGACGTCTATGACAAGACTCACCCCAAGGCGTGAGTCACACGAGGAAGCGCGAGCGGATACTTTCCTGCACCGCGGGGCTGCGGCGCATAAGCCATTCCCCAACCTCAGCAGAGGCTTCAAGTAGAGTATTCAGAGTGGACTTAGCAATCCGGACGCAGCCCTCCAACACCTTCACACCTAACCAGACGCCCAGTTGCTGCGTTGACCTTGCAGGTTCATGAAGGTTGAGGTTGAGGCGGTAGCGTGGCCCCGCTATCCGATAGCTGACCAGGACGATCCCCACATAGAGGGCAGCGGCTGCGACGACGAGCCAACTCAGCAAGTGGCCCAACAGGATGCTCAAGTAGGTCACCATTCTCTCGTTTACCTTGTCCTTTCTTCTGGAACCGTTACATAAATTAGATTCGGGCTACGTCAAAAGGGTTCCTAAACTTGTCAAACAATATCTGGTTAGTTTTCATGAGGAAAGAGGCACGTGGCGACTTTGAGTGGGAGTTGGGCGCGAATAGTGACATTATGTCCGTCTCTGCCCCTCTTTTCGCTTGCCTCTCCCCTGCTTTGCACTTCAGCCCCGATCATGAGCCTGCATCGCTATGGGCGTTGTCGAAAGCAGCTCCACCCTTATATCGGCAGGTGTTGACATGAACCCGAACGCTGTGGGGAGAACCAGGAAACCGCACCGCGTTTCGGAATCCGCTGCGCCGAACGACGCGCGGTTGGGCTAAAGCTCGAAGTCGACGCCAAGGGAAATACTAGCTTGAAGAGGCTGGGGCGGACGTAGCGATAGCCCGCCGGGCCGCAGCCCTGCCCGTGCGGATGCAATCCGAGATTCCGATGCCCGAATAGGCATTGCCGGCAAGGTAGATACCGGGTAAGTCGGCGAGCCGACTTTGGATTCTCGTTAGGCGCTCGGCGTGTCCCACCGGGTATTGCGCCATGGAGGCGGGCCAGCGGTGAATCCGGCAAAAGAGCGGATCGAAGGAGAAATTCAGGATTTCCTTCAGCTCCTGTCGCACCAGCGTAACCACAGCATCGTCGGGTAGATTCAGGGCTTCCGGGTCGCGCGAGCCGCCCAGGAAGCAGCGCAGTAATGCTCTGCCTTCGGGCGCGCGATGGTTGAACTTGCGATGCACGAAGGTGCAGGCCAGCATCCTCCGGCCTTCCTTGCGCGGAACCAGATATCCGAAGCCCGGGGGAAGGTGCTCTCTGGCTCCCTCGGCGTAAGCCAGGGAGACCGTCATCGACGAACTGTAGGGTATTTCGCCGAGCAATCCACCCAGTGCGGGGTGGAACGGAGAGAGCAGTCGACTGCATTCATGGGTGGGCATTGCCAGGATGATTGCATCCGCGTCGAACGCCTGCCCGCCCTCGCAAAAGATCTCATACCTTCGGCTGCACCGGTCCGCCGCACCGCCTGGCCCGCCCGGCGCCAGTTCGATTCCAGCAACCCGTTGTCCGAGGTGAACGCGAGCCATGTCGAGGCGCTCGACCAGCTTGCCGGTGAGCTGTTCGAGTCCGTCCCGAAGTGTCATGAAGAGCGGCAAGGGGTTGCCAGGGGCAGCGTCGGTGCCGCCGGAGTCAAGCTGCGAAGCTCCGCTGGATTTTGCTTTGGCCTTGCGGCGCTGCCGCATGGCGCGCAAGGTGGCCCGAGTCAGGCTGCCGTGCTGGCGCTCCATTTCGAAGAAGCGCGGCAACACGGAGCGGACGCTCAAAGCTCCTGAATCGCCGCCATAAACCCCAGCGAGCAGAGGATCGGCGACATTTTCCAGCATGGCCTCTCCGAAGTGCCGTCGCACGAAACTCGCTACGGACTCGTCTGCATCCCCGTTGCCGGAAGGCCGCTTGGCAAACAACTCGGCGGCCATCGCCAGCTTACTGCTGAACGGCAGCAGCGCAGTCGTGACCATCGGCCAGAGGCGAGTGGGGACCAGAAACATCAGTCCATCAGGTAGAGGAATCAGACGGCCCCGGAGGAGGATGTAGGTACGCCGTTGGCTGTCGTTCGAGCCGATCAGCGAGTCACCTAAGCCCAGTTCGCGAGCCAGGGACGCCGCCTCAGGCTTTTCGGCAAGGAAACTGTCCGGTCCGGCTTCAATGACGAAACCCTCGAGACGTTCCGTGCGGATCACTCCTCCCAGACGGTCCCGACCCTCAATGAGCAATTCGTCAACCGGGGCTCCGGACTCCCGCGCGCGAGCCAGAGTGTAAGCCGCCGCGAGGCCGGCAATGCCCCCGCCGAGGACTGCCACACGCCTCCGGGCTGGCGGATCAATTAACACTACTGACGAACCCCCTCACCCGGCCCGCGCCGGCTGGAGAAAGCGCCGTCGGGGTCCACCCTCCCCCCCAAGGGGGGGAGGGCCACTATTCGCATCCTTCTGCTTTCCGCCGACAATCCACCTGCCGATCCGCGCATCTGCCCATCTGCCCACCTGCCTACCCGCCCACCTGCCCATCCGCCGATCTGCCCATCTGCCCACCTGCCCGCCCTTCAACGATGGCTGCCAGCGCTTCGATGAACAGCGAGCTGTCGTTCAGCGACTCGGTGCGGTGTACGGTTACTCCCCTGGCTTTTCCATATTCGCGGAATACGACGTCAATGTCATAAAGAATCTCAACGTGGTCGCAAACGAAGCCCACCGGCGCCAGCAGGAGGTGGCGCCGGCCCTGGGCGGCGTTCCGGTCGATGAGGGATTCGACGGTGGGGCCGATCCACGGCTCGCTGGTCATTCCCTGGCTTTGAAAAGCCACATCGTATTCCTCGAGGCCCAAGGCCCTAGCCACCAGCGCGGCAGTTTCCTTCACCTGCTGCTCGTAGGGATCGCCGTCCTCGATAGTCTTGCGGGGAACGCTGTGCGCCGTGAAGATCACGGGAACCGGCCCGACGGCTTCAACTTCCACGCGGGCCAGCGCCGCCGCCACTCGCTCGCGAAATGCCTCCACCAGTCCCGGATGATCGTGCCAGTTGTCAATGAAGACCACCGTTACATGCGGTGCCAGCCGTTGCGTCTCTTCAAATAGGCATCTCCTATAAAGTCCGATGCTGGTCTGGGAATTCTGAGGCGCCAAGCATAGCGCCACAACGCGTTCGACCCCGTCGGCCGCGATCTGCCGAACCGCATCGGAGATGAATGGCTTCCAGTTGCGCATACCCACATAGATGGGCCGGCCCAGCCGCTTCGCCAGGCCCTGGGCCTGCGAGGTGGTCATGCGCAGCAATGGCGAGCCTCCGATCAGGCTGTAGCGGCGCATGATTTCGTTTACCGCAGCCTCGGGCAGCTTCCGGCCACCGCGCACGTTGAGCAAAAAGGCGGGGATATCCTCGAGCCGGTCGGGTGCGCCGTGCGCGAGCAGCAGCACACCCCACTTCTCACGACCCTCCATCGCAACTGCTCGTTTCATAAGGTTCAATGTTCGACGGAGCGAAGGTTCCAATGTGCGAAGCACCTTGGAGTGCGGCAGCGAAGCTGCCGCCTTGGAATCGAAACGAAAGGCGGTAGCTGGCGCTACCGCACTCCAAGGCGCCTTCGGCGCAAGCATTTTTCCGCCCATCAACAATATAACACGCAGTTGTTTACTACCGAGCAAACACAAGGGTTGCCCCTACAGCCCGGCGCCAAGCAGGAACTCCACAGCCTGGTGAGGATTGACGGCAGGGCGTGGCGCATCATGGGCGACACGGTGCGTGATATCCAACCCATGCCGCAGTCCGGCCTCCAGGTGCTGCCGACGCGCACCATTTATGAGTTCGAGGGCGGCGGAATCCACATCACGCTCAGCTTTCTCACCCCATTGTTGCCCTCGGACCTCGACTTAATGTCCTGGCCTGTCACGTACCTCAGTTGGGAAGCTCGATCGCTGGACGGGAAGGAACACCAGGTCTCAATTGAATACGACAACACCGCACAGCTTGTGGTGAATACCGAGGACGAGCCGGTGGGTTGGCAGCGTGAAGAAACGGGAGGTTTGAGCGTATTGCGCATGGGAACTGAGGCGCAGCCTGTGCTTAAGAAGTTCGGCGATGACCTTCGCATCGACCGGGGCTATCTCTACGTTGCGGCCCCAGAGGAGGCGACCGCAAACGTCCGAGAGGCCATCCAGCTTCACCTTGAGAATCTAGCTGCCCACGACCAACCGATTCCGCCAGGAAACGACTCCGGGCAAGTCTTCACGACCACCGTTCATGTGAGCCCGACTCATGTCTAAGGAACTTCCCGCGCTGATGACCGCAGAAGAATTTCGCAGCCACCGTCATTGAATCGCAGTTCACCATTCACAATTCACTATTCATGATTGCAACGGGTTCGATCCTGGGGATCGTCCAATGCACCACACCGAAGGCGAGCGGGTGCATGATGCCGGCGATGATGAAGAGAGGCACGTAAGTGTGAAACCACTGGAGGGTGTATCCGGCGACGAGCGACACAATCATGCCCCCTACGGCGCCGCCCGTGCCTCCCAGACCCGTAACCGAGCCGACGTCCCGCTTGGGGAACATATCCGAAGCCAAAGTGTAGACGTTCGCCGACCAACCCTGATGGGCGGCAAGCGAAAGGGAAATGAGGGCCAGCGCCCACGCGATGTTATGGGCAAAAACGGCCACGATCCCGGACGGCATGCAAAACGCGCAGATCGCCATCGCCGCCTTGCGCGCTCGGCTTACGGGCCAGCCGCGGTTAAGGAAGAAACCCGAAAGCCACCCGCCCGCCACGCTTCCCACACCTGAAACGAGAAACGGAATCCAGGCGAAGAGGCCGATCTCCTGGAGTGTGAAGCCACGACCCTGCTTGAGGTAGGAAGGCAGCCAGAAGATGTAAAACCACCATATCGGGTCGGACATGAATTTCGCCAGGATGAAACCCCAAGCCTGTCGGTAGGCGAGGATTTTCCGCCACGGGATCCGAACGGTTGTGGCGGCTTCCGGTTCGCCCTCCTCGCCCTCGATGAGTTCCAATTCGCCGGGAGTAATACGTGGATGCTGGCCAGGAAGGCGGTAAAAAGCTAACCAGAAGAACAGCCAAAGAAATCCCAAAGCTCCTGTGAAAATAAAAGACGCCCGCCACCCCCAGCGTAGTGTCAGCCAGACGACCAGGGGAGGGGCGATGACGGCGCCGACCGTCGGCCCGGCATTGAAGACGCCGGTGGCCAGCGCGCGCTCTCTTTTGGGAAACCATTCGGCGACGGCTTTAATGGCGGCGGGGAAGTTCCCTGCTTCACCCGCGCCCAGCAGGAAACGCGCCGCACCAAACGAGATTGCGCCGCGCGCCAGCGCATGAGCCATGGCGGCAAATGACCACCAGGTGATGGAGATCGCGTATCCCAACCTCGTTCCCAGCCAATCCATGACCACGCCCGCCACCGTGAACATCAGGGCATAGGCGAGTTGGAAGGCGAATACAATCCAGCCGTAATCGCTTTCCGACCAGTGCAGAACGCTTTGCAAGTGAGGCTTCAGGACGGAGATCGTCTGCCGGTCAACGTAGTTGATCGTGGAGGCGAGGAATAACAGCGCACAGATGGTCCAGCGAAGGCGGGGAATCGTGAAGGGACGTTTCGGCATAGCTAAAAGCAGTGGCGAGTGAACAGTGCCTGGTTTTAAAGGCTAAAGGTTAAAGGGTAAAGGATAAAGGGTAAAGCACAGACTAATCTCGGTTAACATCTGACCTTTATCCCTTACCCTTTAACCTTTACGCCTCTGCCTTTCGTTCTAGCCGCTGTTTTTCACCCACGCGTGCCGCGGGTCATCCGCCCAGGCACCATAGCGGCGCTCTTCTCCGGCCAGTACCCAGGTGTAGTGAAGTTCGTAGCCCGGCGCCGCCACGACAGGATGATAGCCCTTGGGCAGGAGGACTGTATCCCCGTCCTCGATGACGAAGACCGTGGAGAAGCCCTCAGGGTCATCGGCAGCGGTATAGGTCCACATCAAGCCAAAACCCTGGGCGGGTCGAGTTCGGAAGAAGTAAATCTCTTCGAGGACCGCCTCGTTAGGCGGGTTCGAGCGGTCGTGCTTGTGAGGGGGGAAGCTGGACCAGTTGCCGGGCGGATTGACCGTCTCGCCAGCCAACAAGCGCTCCGCAGCTACGTTTTCGGCCAAGGCCGAGTAGACGGTCCGCTGCCAGTTGCCGCGGCCCGCGTTTTTGGCGGTTACCTCAGGACCCGCAAGGAGCGTCGGAGGCGCGATGGCGGTCGACGGAGCGGAGAAGATCCCCGCGTCGAATTCTTCCGAGGCAGCCGTGATCTCGTAGGATGAGCGCGGCGGCAAGTAGAGCATTACGGGCGGTCCGGAAAAAACATCAGCGCGTGCGCCAACATCTGCGAAGACCTGACTTTGCCCGTTGGCCGTCTCCACAGCGATGCTCGCTTTGCCGGAGAAGATATCCAGCACCGATTCGCGCTCCCCAGCCTTTGTCCAATACCGCTGACCTTTTTCCAGCCTCAGCCGGGCAAAGTCCAGAAAACGCAGAACTCCCGGCGGGACGATTTGTTGAAATCCTTCCTTGGCTTGCGCTTTAATTAATCGTTCCATACTCCCCCCAGATGATCCATCAGTTAACAATCGACTCCCCTCCTCAGCGGGAGGAGGGGCAAGGGGTGGTGGGTGGGACGGTCAGCGAACGACAACCACCCCTGACCCCTCCTTACCAAGGAGGGGAATCATTTTCATGCCAAGTGGTGAGCCGAAGGATCATGGAATCTGCGCTCAGAATGACCGATTGGGCGCGCGGCCTCTCCCTTCACCATCCGGCAAGAATCACTTTCCCTCGGCGTACCGCGAATAGGCTTCGGCAACCTTGGCTTCAGCGGCATCACCGTCATGAATCAGCACCCGATATCGCAAGGTCAGGGAGTCACCTAGAGCAATGGTCACGCTCCCGTCGCGCTTGGGATCGTTGTAGAAATCGTGCTCGCCGAAAGGATTGACGGCGAAGAGACCGTAGCCACGGGCATGCCAATAAGTGGGATGTTTGATGTTGCGGGGATAATCGAAGATGGTGATTCCAACCCTTTCCCCTCCTACCACCCCGGAGTAATCAACCCAATCGGCTCGCTTGCCCCAAATGTTCTTCTCACCCACCGCGCCGTTGGAGTTCAGCATCTTCACAGCGGGTTCTTGCAGGTTTCTAACCACCCGAATGGCGAAGGTTCCCTCCTTGGTGTCTCCCATTTTCAGGGGCGTTCCATGGTCCGCCGTGATGGTAAACGCGCAATCGATGGTGCGGGTTTTGGCATCGCCGCGAAAAGTGTATTCCTGGGTCTCGCTGCCCAGCACCACTCCGTTTGAACCGAGCAGGCTGAAGACCGCCCGAAGCGTGCCGGAATCAGGCCCCCCCTTCGCTTCTTCGAGCCTGGTGAAGACGGTACGGCCTTTGGGCAGTTCCTCTGAAGTGGTGTAGGCTTTCCCTGCGACATGCACGGGCGCCTTTTCCATAAACTGTGCTTCGCCCCAGAAATCAACTCCGTTGATATCTCCGTGAGCGAAAAACAACGCGCGGTGATGTGGATGGTCTTTGCTCTCGCCAGGGATGTCCTTCACCATGGGATACCCACGCGTGACGATGATGCCCTCCGGGGAACGCAAAGGATAGAGGTAGGGTTTGGGAGTATCAGGGTTGAAATAGTAACTCGCGAAAGGTTTTCCGCCGATGCTTACGTCAACTTGGTTGCCGTGCCGGACAAAGGCCACGGGCATGTCCACGGCCACGAGCGACGAAGCTTGTAATAGTATTATTAAGGAAATCAGGCGCAAGAGGTTTCTCCGTCGGAAGAATCTTCCTATTCGTCTATTCCCAACAAGATTGCCCCGGCCAGTACGGTGGTCCAGAGCCCCCGCTTGTCGCCAATTGCCGACTGGGTGATATTCATCGTCCGAACGATCTTATTGGAAATTCGGTAGATCTCCTTTTTTTCATCCCAACTCCGGTCGGGGTCGAACTCCACGCCCAGAGTGGTGGCGAGCATTTCGGCCGCCAGTTCCTCGGCGTATTCCCCGGCCACTTCTTCTGTCTCGCCAAACGAGTGGTGCTCCGAGAGATAGCCAAAGGCATTGCGGTCAGAGGGAATTGCAACTCCCACCGAAGCGGCAATCAAACGGTGCGGCTCCCGTGTTGAGTTCTCACTCATGACCACGAATGTCACTTGGCCGGGGCGCAGTTCTTTCACGCCCTCGGTCCGGGAAACCAGCTTGCAGCGGGGCGGGAAAATGCTCGAGACGCGTACCAGGTTACAGGCAGCGATTCCGGCAGACCTAAGCGCCAATTCGAAGCTGGTAAGCTTTTCCCGGTGTTTCCCTACACCTTTGGTGAAAAACATGCGTTTGGCTACGAACATTCGATTCCCCACCTTCTCATCGGCGCTGTTTTTTTCCCAAATCGAGCGGCGACGCGACGAAGACAGCCCTGGAAGACTCCTTTTCGGGTATGGCCAGGAATGATGTAAGCTAACAAAAAGCCCAGAAAAGTGTCAACGCATTTTTCCAAAGATCGAAACAGCTCGCGCCAAGCCACTAAGCCGCAAAGGAACGCAAAGTGGAAGTTGTTTATTCTCTGCGACCTTTGCGTAGTTTGCGCCTCTCCGTGAACTTCCCGTGAGTTGTTGATTCTGCGTTGGAGCACTTGCGAAGTTCACATGTCCAACGGAGGCCGACGTCAGTTGGCACGGGCGCTTTGCGTGAATCTGTTTCCCGGACAGAATTCTGTGGCGCACCCCCCTGAGCGAAGTATGGTGCCTGCTACACCGACTGATAAAAAATTTTGATGGCCGCAACCCTTGACTAAATCCACCGCGCACGCTATGTTGCATTATTAAGTAAAAAACAACCTGCGCTTACGCCCTTGATCGTGCTCAGAAAACTTCCCTATGGAGGATCTATGAATGCGAAGGCAGTATTGGAGTTCGCTGCTGCCAACAACGTGAAGATTGTGGACATCCGTTTCACCGACCTTCCGGGCCTGTGGCAGCACGTTTCATTCCCTATTCACGAACTGGAGGAGAGTTCTTTCGAAGATGGCTTCGGCATGGATGGCTCCAGCATCCGCGGCTGGGCGGCGATTCATGAGAGCGACATGCTCTTGGTTCCCGACCCGAGCTGGTTCATGCTCGATCCGTTCACCGAGACCCCCACGTTGGCCATGATTGGCGACATCGTCGACCCCGTGACCCGGCAACATTACGTGAAGGATCCCCGGCATATCGCCAAGAAGGCGGAGAATTATCTCGTCTATACCGGGATTGCTGATACGGCATACTTTGGTGCGGAGGCCGAGTTTTTCATATTTGACAACATCCGTTTCGACCAGGCCCAGCAACACGGTTTCTATTTTATTGACGCCGAAGAGGGACGCTGGAACTCGGGCCGCGAAAAGGATAACCTGGGTTACCGGCCGCGCTACAAAGAAGGCTATTTCCCCGTTCCGCCCACCGACCATTACCAGGACCTGCGTAGCGAGATGGTTTTGGCGATGGAAAAGGCCGGGCTTAACATCGAGTGCCACCACCACGAAGTCGCCACCGGAGGCCAGGCTGAGATCGACCAGAGATTCAACTCCCTGTTGAAATCGGCCGACGGGATGATGGTCTACAAATACATCATTCGCAATGTGGCCTATCAGTACGGCAAAACCGTGACCTTCATGCCCAAGCCGATTTTCCAGGACAACGGCTCGGGTATGCACACGCACCAGAGCCTTTGGAAGGAGGGCAAGCCGCTGTTTGCCGGGGACAAGTACGCGGGATTCAGCCAACTGGGCCTTTGGTACATCGGCGGGCTGCTCAAGCACTCGCCCGCGCTCGCCGGGCTGATCGCGCCCACCACCAACTCCTACAAACGGCTGGTGCCGGGCTTTGAGGCCCCCGTCAACCTTGCTTACTCGCGACGCAATCGCAGCGCCTGTTGCCGGATCCCCATGTACTCGCCCAACCCGAAAGCCAAGCGAGTGGAGTACCGTCCGCCCGACCCGTCCTGCAACCCCTATATGGCATTCGCAGCCATGTTGATGGCGGGCCTCGACGGAGTTGAAAACAAGATCGACCCCGGCGAGCCGCTCGACAAGGACATTTACGACTTGGGTCCGGAGGAGTTGAAGAAAGTGCCCACCCTCCCCGGTTCGCTCGAAGAATCGCTGCGAGCTCTCCAGAACGATCTCGATTTCCTGCTCAAAGGAGATGTTTTCAGCGAAGAACTGCTCGAGACCTGGATCGATTACAAGATGAAGAACGAAGTGCAGGCCGTGAACATGAGGCCGCACCCTTACGAGTTCGCGCTTTATTACGACATTTAGCGAGAACTCGCGATAGCTTTAAGGTCAGCCAGCGGCGGGCGACGATCCTGAGCGGTCGCCGCCCCCGCGTTTTCGAATATCAAACGTAACCCCCAATCGGTATCCCCCGGGAAATCCGGCAACTCGATAATTCCGGTTTGATTCGAACGCACGGCCCCGGACCCTGCGTTGTGCCAGCTCCTATTGCGAGTGATATGTGCCAGGCCTCATGCGGCTGTTACAGCCGTCCGGCGCTTCAAGGGTGTGGCCCCAAGGTGCGTTTGTCGGGCGCGCCCCTTCATTCGCTGGCGCGGTACAGAACAGAGGAGTGGGGCTGCAATTTCAGCTTGAGTGAAGTCGCCGAACCTAAATCCTTACGTTCCCAAAGGTCTCGCAACCTGTAGCTCTTGCCCGACCTGAGTCCAAGCTCATTCCATTCCAGCGTAATGTCCTCCGCAACTTCCCCGCGATTGAAGGCAGCGAGGTAGTGGCCTTTCCCATCCTCGGGCTTGGCAGACCAGATCACCGCGCCATTGGTGGTAATCAAGGGCCGGTTTGCGGTGGAGTGCTGGTCCACGGCAATCACCTCGGGATTCGTCAGCAGCGATGTTGTCCAGGCATCGCTATGCGGCAGGTCGCAGCCGAGCATGAGAGGAGAACGGATGATGGACCAGAAGGCCAGCAGGGTGCGCTGTTCATCGTGAGTGAAGCGCGTGAGGCGCGCCGAACCCAACCCCGGTCGCGGGCCCAAATAGCCGATGGGGAGCATATCGGCATCCGGCCAATGGTTGACTCCCGCGTAGGTCGCCCATCCGACAGCCGTGGCGAACTGCCCACGCAGAGTCTGAACCCACGGCTCGTCGGCGCCGGGCGCCCAGTAATCCCAAAAGTCATCCGAGATGCGCCACATCTGCGCGTACCGGCGCACGTCATCGGCAACCCCGAGCGACGTTGGCCCCGGCGACAGGCTCAGCACAATCGGCCGGCCCGCCTTCTTGATCGCGGAGCTGAGCATGTGAATTTCACCTGCGTTGTACGGACGGCTCGAAATGCAGTCCACTTTGATGAAATCCAGACCCCAGCTCGAATAGAGCTGGGCGAGCGAGTCGTAAAAGGCCTGCCCGGCCCGATTGGACTTCACCCCGTAAGTGTCGGGATTCCACGAGCAGGTGTCCGACTTATCCGCAGCCTCAGCCGCATGGAATGCCGTACCGGCAATCGGCATATTCTTGTCCACCGCTTCGCGCGGAATGCCTCGAATGATGTGAATGCCGAATTTCAGGCCGAGCGAGTGCACGTAGTCTGCAACGGGCTTGAAACCCGCGCCGGAAGCCGTGGAGGGAAAGCGGTTCGGAGCCGGTATGAAGCGCCCCTGTCTGTCCAGAGTGTACTTCCATGAGGGCTTGCCGCCGCTTTCCGGGTTCTGTAAATACCAGCCTTCGTCAACCACAGCATATTGCCAGCCGAATTGCTTCAGGTGTTTCTCCATCCAGTCGGCATTGGCCTTGTACTCTCCTTCATCGATCGTCAGGCCGTACGAGTCCCAACTGTTCCAGCCCATGGGCGGAGTGACCGCGAGTTGCGGCCCTTGCTGCGCTGAGAGCGGCAGAAGGCCTGCTCCGATTACGAAGATCGATAACATGACTCGCATCACAAGTCTCCTTTCATCCCGGCTCCAGAAGTTATCCCGGATCCGCGCTGCTAATTGCGTGTTCAAGTTATACACCGCAATCCGGTTTGTTCAACAGTTTTGTTCGATTAATCGCGGGATTCTCCGAGCAAGGATAGGGAGGAGTATTGACACTTGCTACCTGACACCCGCCCTACCCTTTTCCTCGAAACAGAAAAACCAAGTCAATGATCAGGATGATCACCACCATCAGTTCCAGGACGAAGGCCCTGCCTTGGTGGAACTGGTCGACCATGAAGCGGTAAAGGTTCTCAGCGGTGTTCAGCTTTTGTTGGACCAGGTTCTTGTAGTCCTCGACGCCGACCTTTCCGGCTGCCATGCGGTAGAGCCGCGCGGAAAACATATCGCTTAAGAATTTGATGGCATTGTCCGCTCGCTCGGTGAGCTCCGTGACGTCCAGCAGCAGAGTGTGAAGCCGGGCCGATGCCCGGGCCAGCCGCCAGCGATCGAATATTCCGGTCCCCTTTTCCAACGACTGATAGACGCTCTTTAGCTCACGGGTCAGGACCTCGTCGTAGTGCCGAAACTCGAGGAGCTGGGAGTTGGCATATTCGAGCAGCTCGATAGTGGTGGTGGCGCCTGCCGCGGTGTCGTAGACGAACGCCGCGTTCCAGCCGGCGACGATCAAGTCGGTGGGAGAATAGGACATGCTGGATTGCAGAGTCTCGCGACGCTCGCCTTCCGAAAGCTGGGCATCCTCGCTTCGGACCACTCGCGCGATCTGGTCGCCGAAATTCTGAAGGAGATCGGCGGCGGTGGGCCGTCCCTCGATCTCCTGCACGTGGAAGATGTAGTAGTCTTCGTTCAACCAATGCTCGTAGGGCTTAACCAACGCCGACGTGACCCTCCGAAGCATTTGCCGAGCCAGGAATGCGGCCTGCCGCTCAATTTCGAGGCCCGCCACGTACCTTGAAGAGCGGGCCGCGAGTTTCTCCCAATTCCCTTCAAAGGCCAGCTTGAACTCGACGCTCACAACCCCGTAGTCGTAGTACTTCAGACGCCCTGTCAACTCTTCGCCGGTGGCCAGAAGGACTTTCTCCATCGGCTCCTCGACCGGCGGATTCTCGAAACGGACGTATTCCGGGGCCGGATGTTTAAAGCTGGGCTCGCGTCCCGCCGGCTGCAAACCCAAAATGCGCCGCAACTCCTCCAGATGGATCTCCTCGCAAACATCAAACAGAATCAGAATCAGTACGGAACCGCGTAGCTGCGTCGCTGACATGAGAACCTCGAAATTCGAAACCGAAGGTAGAGGTCACAATTATAGAAGTGGTTGGTGGCTGGTGCCTAGTGCTTAGCAGAGCCGTCATCGGGGCGGTTCGCGAACCGCCCCTACATGGGCTACTAGGCACTTGCCGCTGCTGTTATATAATCGGTTGCATGCGTCCCGAGTTCCAGGCTGTACCCTTCGAGGACACTGAGAAAGCAAGTCTGAACCTGGCGCGGCTCAAAGAGCAATTGGCGCCGACGCTGATAGTGCCTCTGGCATCACTGCTCGCCCATTCACCGGACGCCGACGGCGCGCTGAACCTGCTGGAGCGGTATGCGCAGGAAGCCCCGGCAGAGGTGTTGGGAGAAATTGCGCGCCATCCGGCGGCCTTGTCCTACCTGGTGGCAATCTTCGGTCACAGCGGGTTTCTGGCGGAGACTCTGTTGTCGGAGCCGGGACTCGTCATCCAGTTTGCGCGAGACCGCAACTTCACCAAGCTGAAATCCAAAGAAGACTTGATGCAAGACTACGCGCGTTTTGCCACCACCAACCCGGACCCCTGGCCGGCGGCCCAGTTGGCGCGCTTCAAGCGGCGAAACTACTTGCGCATCGCAATGAAGGATGTCTTGGGACTATCGACGCTGGGAGAAACGACTCTGGAGTTGGCCACCCTGGCGGACGTGATTTTGACCAACGCCTTTCTTTTCTGCGACGGCGAGTTGGAGAAACGCTACGGACAGCCTCAGTACGTTGACTCGCAGGGCCGCATCGCGCGCAGCGGATTCAGCATTATCTCTCTGGGGAAGCTGGGCGGCAATGAGTTGAATTACAGCTCCGACATCGACCTGTTGTTTCTCTATTCCCACGACGGTGAAACCGCCGGCGGGAATGAGGCGGTAGTTACGAACAAAGAGTACTTCGTCCGCCTGGCCAATGCCATCACCCGCACCATTACACAGCCGACGCCCCAGGGCGAAGTCTTCCGCGTCGATTTGCGGCTGCGCCCGGAGGGGGACCAGGGCGACTTAGCCATTTCGCTGAAATCATCCCTCGAGTATTACGAGCATCGGGCGCGGGATTGGGAGTTGCAGATGCTGATTAAGGCTCGCCACTCCGCGGGCGATCCGACGCTGACTCGCGATTTTCTGCGCGGTGTCGAGCAGGAGATCTATGGCTCGCCGGGTGACTTTGAGGCCGTCGAGAGCGTGCTATGGTCGCGTGAGCGCATTACGAAGAGAATGCGCGAGAGCGGCAGCCAGGCCGTAGACGTCAAACACCACTCGGGAGGCATCCGCGACATCGAGTTTCTAGTCCAGTGCCTGCAGCGGCTCTACGGACGGCAGGACCCCTGGGTGCGCTCCGGTGGGACGCTTTTCGCGTTGCGTAAGCTCAATGACAAAGGATGGCTGAGCGACCGCGACTATGCCCAATTGACAAACGCTTACGTGTTCTTCCGTAAAACGGAGCACTGCGTGCAGCTCGAGCTTGGCCAGCAAACCCACCGCTTGCCCGCCGCGGCGCGCTCTCTCGATCGGCTTGCCCGCCGGGTGGGATTTGGCTCCGCTGCAAGCGAATCCCTGGGCAGCGCGCTCGTTCAGAAACTGCAGGCTGATTTTGAAAAAGTGAATGAGATCTACCAGCGTGTGATCCATCCTCGCACGGCGCCCACCGGCGATCAGGGATTCACGCTCAAGCCACTCCCTTCCTTCACTGCCGACCAGGGGCAGGCCTCCTACGATTCCACCCTGAAGTTCCTGAGCGCCCAGGCGCCGGAATTAGCACTTTGCATTCAGGAAGCCGAAGTCCCCGACCGTGCTCGCGCCGTTGCGGCGAGACTCCTTACCGCCCTGCTCGAGTCGCCGGAGCGGTTTGCCCTGGTGCGCGAAAAACCCGAGCTTCTGCGGCGCGCCCTCGAAGTGGTATGCGAAAGTGAATACCTCGGTGAACTGCTGATCCGTCACCCCGAGGACATGCTGGTTCTTCAATCCTCTCAGACGCCGGCCTCCGCCGCGCAGATGGAAATCGCCCTTGACGGCGCGGAAGACGCCGAGCCACATCCTTGGGCGACGGAACCCGTGCTGGCCATGCGCCAGAAGATGGCGGCGCTTCGCAGGCATTTTCAGTCTCGAGTCCTGGAACTCGGCGCGGCCGATTTGGGTTCGCTCGAATCCAGCCTTGCGGTTCTGAAACGTTGGTCCGCAGTGGCGGCTCGGTGCGTTTCCAGCGCCTTGCAGATTGCCGGATCGGCTCTCGAAACCAGAGAACTGGAAGTCAGGAACCGCGCCTGCCCCCTTGCGGTGCTGGCGTTGGGCCGGTTGGCCTTAAACGAGTTTGACCTCGCTTCGGATGCCGACCTGGTGTTCGTGACGGGCCCCGGAGTCGGGCGAGACGAGCTGGCTTTCTGGAAACGGCTGGCGGCGAGAATGATCGACGTTCTTTCCAGTTACACAAGTGATGGAACAGTGTTCGCTGTCGATACGCGCCTTCGACCTCGCGGGCAGGAAGGCGAACTGGTCGTGACGCAGGAGGAACTGCTCAGCTATATCCGCGAGCACGCCCAGGTGTGGGAGGGATTGACGTATCTCAAGGCCAGTCACGTGGCCGGCGACGTCGAACTCGGGAAAGAAACCGTTTTGCGGCTCGTAAGCGTCATCTTCGAGCGCTTCGCCGCCCACCCCGCCCTGGCGGCCGAGCTTTGCCAAATGCGGCGCAGGCTGGAGAAAGAAGTCCCTGTGCCGCCTACAAACACCAAGACCGCTCCAGGAGGTTATTACGACATCGATTTTGCCGTGTCCCTCCTGCGATTGCGAGGACAGATCGCTACTCACCCCGGCGCAAATATGGCGGAGCAGATCGCCGCTTTGCGGTCCTCCGAAGTCATGAATGCCGAAGACGCTAGCGTCCTGGCGAGCGGAGCGAATTTCCTGCGCTCTGTGGATCACGCCGTTCGGTTGGTGACCGGGAAGCCCGGCGAGGGACTGCCGGACCGCAGGGGTCACGCCGAGGTAGTGGAAAAGCTCGCGCGCCGCTGGGGATTGGTAGCGGGATCGGAAACACTGGCCTCAACCCTGCAAGAAACCCGGCAGCGAGTGCGGGAGGTTTATAATCGCCTGGTGGTCGCCGCGACGTAGCGCTGACCTTCAAGTCAGCATTCTGAGAAATCGGAAATATGCCGAACAGATTGCCGAATCCTAAAACTGCGGGCGACACACCGGGCAAGAATCCTGCCGTCTCTGCCTGGCACGACTCCCGCTTCATGAAGGCCTGCCGCAGGGAGCCGGTGGATCGAACGCCGGTTTGGCTGATGCGCCAGGCGGGCCGGTACATGAATGAATACCGCGAACTCCGCTCCAAGGTGCCTTTCCTGGAGCTTTGCAAGAACCCACGTTTGGTGTCCGAGGTTACTGTGACGGCGGCCAGCCGGCTGAGTGTGGACGCGGCCATCATTTTTGCCGACCTATTGCTGATCGTCGAGCCGCTGGGATTCGGCCTTGCTTACGACCAGGGCGAAGGTCCGAGCATCAAGCCGGCGCTACGCTCGCCGCGGGATGTGGCGCGGCTTCAAGAAGTGGACCCGGCGCAGTCGCTGAGTTACCTTTATGATGCGATTCACCAGACCCGCGCCGCCCTCGACCCCAAGTTACCGCTCATTGGGTTTGCTGCCTGCCCGTTCACGCTTGCTTCCTATCTTGTGGAAGGCGGAGGATCGAGAAACTACCGGCACACCAAGGGATTGATGTACCGCGATCCGGAAGCGTGGCGTGCCCTCATGGAGCATCTGGCGCGTAACTTGGCCCGCTACATCAACGGCCAGATCGCCGCCGGCGTGCAAGCTATCCAGGTTTTTGATACTTGGGTCGGCTGCCTGGGCCCAGCGGATTATCGCGAGTTTGCGCTTCCCTACACGCGAACGATGATCGATGCGATCACTCCCGGCACGCCGATCATCCATTTTGGAACCGGCACAGGCACGCTTCTCGAGGCCATGCAGGCAGCCGGCGGCGACATCCTGGGGCTGGACTCTCACGTCGAGCTCGATCAAGCCTGGGCGCGTGTGGGTTACGACGTGGGGGTGCAGGGCAATCTGGATCCCGTGGTTCTCTACGCGGGCAAGGACTACATCCGAACGCGGGTGCAGAGAATTCTGGATCAGGCCGGAGGGAGGCCCGGACACATCTTCAACCTCGGCCACGGCCTGCTCCCCGACACGCCTTTCGAAAATGTCGTGGCTTTAGTGGAAATGGTGCACGAACTGAGCGCATCGCGCCGACCTGCCGCTTAGGTTTGCGGCCCTTTCAGGGTATTCAGCAATGCCGCCCTGACGCGCCGAGTCTGAATCGCACAGCATGGGAACTCAAAGCCCAATACTTGCAGGCGGGGAATTTGCGCCAGGGACCGGTGCGACGATCACGAATCGCCGGCGCTGGGGCATTATCGGGCTGCTGTTTGTCGCCTCCCTGATCAATTATCTGGACCGCGCCACCATCTCGGTGGCCCTGCCGCTCATCTCCGTGAGCCTGAACCTTGCCGCGGCAAGCAAAGGCCTGCTGCTCTCCGCCTTTTTCTTCTCTTACGCCCTCATGCAGGTGCCGATCGGCTGGTGCGTAGATCGCTATAATCTGCGCTGGATTTACTCCCTCCTGTTTGCCTTGTGGTCGTTCGCGTGCGGCCTCACGGGGCTGGCGGGAAGTCTGGGCGTGCTGATCGCGTTCCGAGTGTTGCTGGGGATTGGCGAGTCGGTCTACCTTCCCGGGGGCACCAAGATCGTAAGCGTGCTATTTGAGCCCCGCGAGCGCGGCCTCCCCTCCGGCATCTTCGATAGTGGCACCCGCGCCGGGCTTTTTCTCGGCGCGCCGGTGGTTGCTTGGCTGATCGTCTGGTTAGGCTGGAGGAAGATGTTCCTTCTCGTGGGCTTCTCGGCCCTCGTCTGGCTCATTCCCTGGTTGATCGTCTTTCCCGCGCGGTTCTCCGGACAGCGGCCGAGCGCTGACAGGCACGGGGCGCCTGAAACATTCTGGACGGTGCTCAGACACCTTCGCAGCCGGGATTTGATTGGCATTTGCCTTGGCTTCTTCTGTTTTGATTATTACTGGTACCTGCTCGTCACCTGGCTTCCCGACTATCTGGTCACGGTTCGGCATTTGACGGTTCTGAAGGCCGGACTGTACGCGGCTCTTCCTTACTTCGTGTGGGGCGTCAGCGAGCCGGTGGGAGGCTGGATCGCGGACCGCCTGATCGTCATGGGTTGGGATGAAACGCATTCGCGCAAGTGGCTCATCACTGTGGCCTTTGTTTCCGGGCTTCTGCTTATTCCTGCCGCGCGCACCGAAAGTGCGCATTCCGCGATCCTCTTCATTATGGGCGGCTCGCTGGTCGGGCTGGCCACAGGGAATCTCTTCGCGATCCTGCAAGCGTGCGCTCCACCCGAGGAGGTCGGGGTGTGGACAGGATTCGAGAACTTCGCGGGCAACGTGGGCGGTATCCTTGCCCCAGCGGCCACGGGGTTTCTCATTGCCCGGACGGGCTCGTACCTGCCGGGCTTCGCCTTGGCGGCATTCGTTCTCCTCACTGGCCTCCTGGCGTACTGGTTCGTGGTGGGAAAACTCGCGTCCAGGCACGCGCCATTTTAAGCTCTTTCTGCCGGAGGATTCTCGTTGCCTACTTGGATTCAGCCGCTCGACCCTCTTCACTCTCTGCCCTTGTCCGCTCTCGTAGCCGCGGTTCCGCTCGTGGTCCTCTTGGTTCTCATGGGGGGCCTGCGCAAAGGCGGTGCGATTTCGGCCGCCTGGAGCCTTGGCAGCGCCACCGTCCTCGCCCTGGTGGTATGGAATCTCCCGTGGCGATTGGCCTGTCTAAGCCTGGCGTTCGGTTTTCTCTATGCGCTGTGGCCGATTCTGTGGCTGGTGTTTGCCTCGCTATGGCTTTACAACCTATCCATCGCCATAGGCAGCTTCGAGCAGTTGAGACGATGGATGGCGACTCATGCTTCCGGCGATCGGTGCGTACAGGCCATCCTGGTGGCCTTCTGCTTCGGGACGCTGCTCGAAGGCACCTCCGGGTTTGGTGCGCCCGTGGCGGTCTCCGCCTTCCTTTTGCTGGGCCTCGGCTTCGCCGCGCGAGACGCCGTGACCTTATCGCTGATTGCTAACACCGCGCCGGTGGCGTTCGGCGGATTAGGCATACCCATCGTGGCCCTGGCGGCGGTGACGGGCCTCGACCAGATGAAACTCTCAGCCATGCTGGGGCGCCAGCTTCCTTTCCTGTCGGTCATCCTGCCGGGCTACCTGGTCTGGGTGTATGGGGGGCGAAAGGGCTTGCGAAAAGCCTGGCCGGCAGCCGCGGTCGCCGGCGCCAGCTATGCCCTTGCTCAGTTCTTGTCCTCGAACTACTGGGGGCCCTATGCGACCGGCATTGTGTCGGCCTTGTCCGCCATTGCCTGCATGGTGCTGCTGCTGCGCGTCTGGAAGCCCCGCGCGGAGGAGAGCCCTGATCCGGCGCGCGAAGCGCGGGAGGGTTCGCCCGCAGCGGTGCACGGAACCCCTTCGCTGCGTCCCGCCACTCCGCTTCCAAGTCCCGAGACGGCTCCGCAAGCCTTGACCGGCTGGGCGCCCTGGTTGATTCTTGCGGGCGTGATGGTCGCGTGGTCCTACTTCAAGCTATTCCAAG
This sequence comes from uncultured Acidobacteriota bacterium, assembly GCA_963842495.1. Classification (GTDB taxonomy): domain Bacteria; phylum Acidobacteriota; class Terriglobia; order UBA7540; family UBA7540; genus CAVROP01. Next base: position 19,742 of record CAWJHY010000073.1, on the reverse strand, counting down.
TTGGTCAACGCAACGTTCCCGTGCCATACCTCCACAATGCCGTGTTCATCGCTCTATACCATAAGCTCTATGCGGCTATTTACCAGTTTCAGCCTCTGGCGGCGGGCACGGCGGCCCTTACGGCCACGGTCGTAACGGCCCTGGCGTTCCGCAGCCGGCCGGGGCTTGTTCTCCGGGCTGGAATCACCAGCCTGAAGCAGCTTCGCCTGCCGGCGTTGACGGTGGGTTTGATCGTTGCTCTAGCCTACCTCTACAACTATTCCGGAATGGCCTATTCGCTGGGCGCGGCCCTGGCGGGGCTGGGCAAGGTTTTTCCGTTGGTGAGCGGCTATCTTGGGTGGGTTGCCTGCTTCCTGAGCGGGAGCGATACGGCCAGCAATCTCCTTTTCGGCAATCTGCAAGTGGCGGTTGGCCGCCAGATCGGCGTTAGCCCGATACTGCTGGCAGCTACCAATTCAGCGGGAGGCGTTATCGGGAAAATGATTTCGCCTCAGAATATTGCCGTGGGTGTCACGACCGTGGGATTGATCGGGCAGGAAGGGGAAATCTTACGCCGCACGTTCTGGCACAGCCTGCTGCTGCCGCTCGGGCTCAGCGCCCTGGCTTTCGCTCAGGCGTACTGGTTACAGGGGATGGTTCCCAGGTAGCGCGAACTTCCGCCCTCGCTGCCCGCGGTCCGCGCTCACATGTTGATACGCTGCACTTTCTTCCGATTGAGGTACCAGCACGGACTGTCGCCAAAATGGGGAAACAGCGAGTGAACGCACGTTTGGTTCTTCGGCGCGAGGAACATGAAATCAGTTTTGCCGCTTTTCAGCCCCACCGCATAATAGCTCTGGATTTTCACCACGCCAAATTGTGCGCGGCCCTTCGGGATCTGATAACGAAGGGAAAGATAGTCGCCGGCGTATAGAACGGCCAAGGCGAGGATACTGATGAAGAGTAGGCGTTTCATGGTCGATTAAAGACGCCTGGCTTTGGCGCGCAGGCTTACGAGGGGCGACTTTTGTCTTTCCCTTGATTCCCCGTCCAGTCTATCATGGCGGTGTGGGGCGGTGGAACAGGGGTATTGCACGCCAAGACGTGAACTGAGTCAAAGGCAGGGTGCTAACAATGAGTGCTAGGGAGTGGTTGCGACGGGTATTCCTGGTTGACCTCATCAAGGGCCTGAAGTTGACGTTTTCTTATCAACGTCCGGGCGCGACCTACACTGAACAATATCCGCTGGAAAGGCCCGTGGTCGCGGAGCGCTATCGGGGCGCGCCGCGTCTGAACAACCACCCGGAAAGCGGCGAGACGCTGTGCATTGCGTGCAATCTCTGCTCGATTGCTTGCCCTGAAAACCTGATCGTCGTGGGCTGGGCACGGACCGAGGACCGCAAGAAGCGATTGACGACTTTCACCTACGACCTGTCACGCTGCATGTTCTGTGGCTTATGCGAGGACGCCTGTCCCGTCGACGCGCTCGAGCTGACGCAAGATTTCGAGATCGCACAGTATTCGCGGGAAGGTTTGATTTGGGACCGGCAGGCATTGGAAGAAGGGCCGCGCCCTATTCGATACGGCCGCTAACATCCTGTCATAGTCAGGAGTCGACCCGCTGAGCGATTAAGGCAGGCAACCGGACATTTTCCGGCGCGGAGACCAGGCGTTGGCCTGTCGCAAGCCACGCGCAGGTTTCACCCCGCTGCACGGGAGTCTCAAAAGCGGATGACACCACCACCCTGCTCCTCCCGGTGAGCCCTCACCGCAACGACTTGAAACCCCACGCGCCCTGTTCCGTCTGCTGAGTGCAGAATTCAGCTTGCACGCGACCTGCGCGGGCAGCCGCGAGTCGAAATTCCGACCCGCGGCCGAACGCTACTTCTTCTTGGGAGGTACCACGGCATCCTTGAATGCTTTGGCCAAGCGAAACTTGACGACCGTCTTCGCTGGAATGTTGATGGGCTCACCGGTCTGCGGGTTGCGACCCACACGAGCTTTGCGGTGCGCCTTAACAGCTTTCCCGAGTCCAGGAACCACGAATTGTCCGCCGCCCTTGACTTCTTTTGTTGCCAACGCAGCCAGGTTCTCTAGGACTGCAGCGGCAGCCTTCTTTTGAATCCCCGCCTTTTCTGCCAGGTGGGCTACCACTTGTGATTTTGTCAGGACTTTCGCCATTTGCTGCTCCTCTCCTCTAATGATTGATGAACCCCAAAACTAACGTGGCCGTTGGACAATGTAAGCAATTCAGCGGCATCGTGTCAAGCCCCAATTTCATTGGCGCATCAACGCGACCCTTGAAAAATGCGCCCGCGCCACCGTTGAATTGTCGGCCAGCATCCGATATATTGCAAGGGGGGGAAGCACCCATGCCAATCTTCGAATACAAGTGTCAGGACTGCGGAGCCCGTTTCGAAAAGATAGTCAGCTCCTTCTCCGCCAGTGTGCTTTGCGGGAAGTGCCAAAGCCCGAACGTGGACAAGATGCTTTCCGTGTTTGCGGTGGCCAAGGGCTCGCACTCCGCCGCTTCTTTTGATGACGGCCCCTGTCGCACCTGTGGAGCGCGCGAGCGGGGCATGTGCAGAGAATAGCTTGGACTATCCTCGGATCCCTAACTTGCGCCTCGGCACGTCGAGCTGGTCCAGTCCGGATTGGGTCGGTGTCTTCTACCCCCCAGGAACCGCTCCGGTTGACTTCATTTCTGAATACGCGAAGCATTTCGACACGGTGGAAGTAGATTCGACGTTCTATCGAATCCCCTCCCCCGCTATGGCCAGGAATTGGGTGGCGCGCACCCCCGCGGGCTTCCTGGTTGCGGCCAAGTTTCCTCAGGTTATCACTCATGAGAAGGTGCTGGTTGATTGCGCCACCGAGCTCTCGGAGTTCTTGAAGACAATGGACCTGCTTGGCGACAAGCTTGGACCGCTATTGATTCAGTTCCCCTACTTCAACAAGCAAGCCTTCCCGCAGCCCCGCGATTTCCTTGTGCGGCTGTCGAACTTTCTGGAGCAGCTTCCCAAAGACCGCGCCTTCGCTGTCGAGTTGCGCAACAAATACTGGATTAATGACCGGCTTCTCGATCTGCTTCGAGCCAGGAATATCGCTTTGGCGTTGATCGATCATCCCTGGATGACGCCTGTCGAACAGCTCGTGGCCAAGCAGGATGTGGTGACTGCCGACTTTGCCTATCTGAGATGGCTGGGCGATCGCAAAGGGATCGAGGAGAGGACCCAGCATTGGGATAGAATCATCATTGACCGAACCCGCGAGATGGAGACGTGGATCCCCATCATTCGTGCGCTGCTCAAGCGCGGGATAAACATCCTGGGGTTCTTCAACAATCATTACGCCGGGTTTGCTCCCGGTTCGATAAAGCTGTTCCACGAAATGTGGGAGCGGCTGAGAGACGGCGACGGGTAGAGACTCGATCGTGCCTCACATCGAAATCAGACGGCTGAGAAGCCTTGCCGAATACCGGGAGTGTGAACGTCTCCAGATGCAAGTGTGGGGGAACCTGGGGGTCGGCAGCGAGGTCCTGCAAGTCACGCAGAAGTACGGCGGCGTGGTGTTGGGGGCGCTCGCGAAGGGGAAGCTCCTTGGATTCCTTTATGCCTTCCTGGGACGATATCACGGGCGAGTGGTTCACTGGTCTCATATGATGGCCGTCGATCAGCACCATCGGGACCAGGGCCTGGGCTACAAAATGAAGCTCGTGCACAGGGAATTAGCCCTGCAAGAAGGGATCAAGTCCATTTGCTGGACGTATGACCCCCTGCAAAGCCGCAATGCTGCTTTGAACATTGCCCGGCTGGGCGCACGAGTGGAAGAGTATCTTAAAGACTGCTACGGCCGCTTCCCCAGTGTGATCGAAAAGGGCTTGGCCAGCGACCGATTCGTGGTGAGATGGCAAATCGGCAGTGTCCATGTGGCGCGCTGCCTTCGTGCGCCGTCCTTGCGCTCGGCCGACCTCAGCCTTCCGAGAATCAACGAAACTCGACGCAATCACGAAGGATTCATGGTGAATCGCCGGCTCAACCTTTCGTTTACCCCGCCCCGGCTGCTGCTGGAGATTCCTGCCAATACCGATGAAATGCGGATTCGCGCGCTAAAACTGGCACAGCGGTGGCGGCTGGAAACGCGGCGCATGTTCCTGCGCGCCTTTGAATCAAGCTGTCGGGTCGAGGGCTTTGTCACGACGGGGGACGGGGAGGACCGGCGAGCCTTCTATGTTCTCAGCGGTGGGCGTGGCGAGTGATGCCCATCGAACTGCTTTTCGAGGGAGCTGCAATATGCCAAAAAACATACCACACCCCCCTGAGGGAAAAGCGCAGTCAGGGTATGAACTTTACATCATGCGGCACGGCCTGGCGGTGGCGCGTGGCAGCGTCGGATTTGCGGACGACGCGCAACGCCCCCTCCAACCTGAGGGCAAAGAAAAGATGCGCGAAATCGCAGAGGGCCTGAAGCGAGTGGGACTCGAGCTGGACTGGGTCGTGAGTAGCCCGCTGGTCAGAGCGGTGGAAACCGCAAAGATCATTGCCGAGTCGTTGGCTTCAAGTGCAGCCGTGGACGTTTGCGACGCGATGCGGCCCGGCGGGTCGCCCGAGGAGGTGATCGCGTTCCTGGCGAAACGCCCCAGCCGGACGAGAGTGCTGGTGGTAGGTCACGAACCCGACCTTAATGAGCTGGCCGCGCGGTTAATCGGGGCCGGAAGCCACGCCAATCTGGGGTTCAAGAAGGGCGGCTGCTGCATGATCAGCTTTGAGGAATTTCCGCCCCGGACCCCGGGGCAGCTCACGTGGTGGTTGACGCCTCGCCTGCTGCGCAAGCTCAGGTAGCTGGCAGCAGCGCCCTGACCGACTCGTAGCGTTGGCCTCCAGGCCCGCATTTGCCGACCTGAGGGTCGGCGCCACTGTCAAATCCGGACACTACCTAAGAGGCGGTAGTGACGCAATTTGAAATTCATTTGATTCCTGGATTTGATACGTGTACTCGAATCCGCTCGTTTGGCTTGATGGAACTCCTGATATTCGGACCCATGATTTCTTTACCGGATTTTAGCGGTTGCACGCCTTCGAAGACAACCTCACCTGACGTCCTGCTTACCGAAAATTTCAGATTGTCCTCTCCTTTAGCTCCAAGCAATTCAGCCACATCTTCAGGAACACTAAAGTGGCCATTGCTCTGGGCAGTAATCTCATAGGTGACAGACAACACCTTCGCCTGTGGATTGCTTTTTGGCATTTTAGCTCCGTTGGCAGACTAGCGTTACTTCCGAAAATTCTCGTCCTGATTTAAAGTTCGCTTTTTGTATGGGCCACGCTTTATCGCGACCTAAGTGGCTCAGTTCTTGACTGTTGACTGTCAACTGTTGACTGTCAACTGCCCTTCTCAATCCATCAGCATCCCGCCGTTGACCTCGATAGTTTCACCCGTAATGTAACGGGCTGCCGGTGAAGCCAGAAACACGATCACGTCCGCAATTTCTTCTGAAGTTCCCGCCCGGCCCAAGGGAATAGACGCGATAAACCTCTGAAAAACCTCACCGGGGCTGTAGCGTTCGTGATAGGGCGTGGCAATCACGCCTGGGGCAATTCCGTTCACCCGGATGCCGTGCGGCGCCAGTTCTTTGGCTAAGCCCTTCGTATACGTCAGCAGTCCACCTTTGGCGGCGGCGTAAGCCGCCGCGCCTGGCCCTCCGCCGTTGCGACCGGCAATGGATGTAACGTTGATGATGCATCCCGTTTTGCGTTCCGCCATCTCCTGCCACACGGCGCGGACGCACAGGAAGACGCTCTTCAAGTTGAGCGCCATGATCTGGTCCCAGTATTCCTCAGTCATGTCGGAGAGCGAACGGCGGGCGAGAAGATCTCCGGCATTATTAACCAGGATATCGATTCGCCCCCATTCTGCGCGCACCGCATCGACCATGGCCAGCACCTCGGCAGCCCGAGTAACGTCGGCGCGCACCACCAGCGCCTCTCCCCCTGCTTTGCGAATGGATTCCGCCGTCTGTTCCGCCCCGGCTTGGTTCTTGCAATAGTTGACCCCTACTCGCGCGCCCTCTCTCGCCAGGGCTTCTGCGGTGGCGCGCCCAATGCCACTGGACGCGCCGGTAATCAATGCTACCTGATCTCTAAACAGCATACCGGCCCCCGATTTTCGGACCGTTGCACCCGGAGTGTCAGCCCACCAGCCCGATAGTGGGAATATAACATACAACGTGACAAACCAAAGTGAGCGGGCGGGAGCCGAGATAGGTCGTCGATCTGTCCCCTCCTCTTTTCGCTCAAACACTTTAACTCCGCAGCGGGGATACGATGTGCCGTTCCAATTCCACTGTTAAACCAATTTGACAGATCAGTGAACACGCCCCTATAATTAGAGTTTTCCGATAGCTCAAGAGAGGAAGACTTATGTACGCGATTTTGCGGACAGGCGGTAAACAGTACAAGGTTTCGCCCGGTGATGTGATTCGAATCGAGCTGGTGGATGGCGAGTCGGGTTCGACGATCGAATTCAATCACGTCTTTGCGGTACGAAAAGAGGGGTTGACGGTAGGCACGCCGCTGGTTGAGAACGCGAAAGTCAGGGGGACGATCCTGCGAAGCGCCCGCGCGCCCAAGGTTCGAGTCTTGAAGTATAAACGGAAGAAGCAATACCGCCGCACCCTGGGGCACCGCCAAGGTTTCTGCGAAGTACGGATCAACGATATCGTAATGAACTGATGGGGCTGCACCACCCCTTTTGTCCCCTCCTCGGTGAGGAGGGGCTAAGGGGTGGTGGCCCGTGAACGGGATTTCAACATGGCACACAAGAAAGGGCAGGGAACTTCTCGCAACGGTCGAGACTCCAATGCACAGCGGTTGGGAGTGAAGCGCTTTGACGGCCAATTTGTAACCGGCGGCTCAATAATCGTTCGCCAGCGCGGCACTCGCTTGAAGCCCGGAGATAACGTGGGCGTTGGCAAGGACGACACGCTTTTTGCTAAGGTATCAGGCGTAGTCCGGTTTGAGGATAAAGGCCATTCCGGCCGGTTTGTGAGTATTCTGGTTCCCTCAACGAATTAGGCGAAGTGCCGGCCCCGCAGCAACAGGGTTGGCAAGCGCCGGTTTCGCAGAACGCGGCCGGCAGTGCTTCGAACGGACTTGCGGCAACCAACAATCGTCTATTTCCCCACAAAACGGCCAGCCAGTTTTGGGATGGCGGTAGCGCGTAGGGTTCATCCAGTTGTCATACCGACCGTGCGTACCTCCCCTTAATCCCCTCCGCCCGGCGGAGGGGAGTAAGCAAGCGGTTGCCCCTCTCAGAAAAGAGAAATTAGGGGCGGTGGACTTAACGTGTTCATCGACGAAGCCAGAATCCACGTTGTCGGCGGCAGTGGCGGGAACGGTTGTGTGGCTTTCCGGCGTGAGAAGTTCGTTCCGCGGGGCGGACCGAGCGGGGGAGATGGCGGCAAGGGTGGCGATGTCACCCTGGAAAGCTCGGAACAGTTGAACACGCTGCTGAAGTTCCGGTACAACCGCCTATTTCGCGCGGGTCGAGGAAGGCACGGGGAAGGCTCCAATCGGCACGGTCAGGACGGCGAGGACCTCAAAGTAGTGCTGCCGGTGGGCACGGTGGTATTTGACAAAGACACCGAGGAAAAGCTGTGGGATTTCGACGAACCCGGCCAGCGTTACCTGGTGGCCAAAGGCGGGCGGGGCGGCCGCGGAAATGCCCAGTTTGCCACTTCCACGCATCAAGCGCCGCGCCGGGCCGAACCTGGCAGAGCAGGTGAGGAACGGGAGTTAAGGCTTGAGCTCAAGCTTCTCGCCGATGTGGGACTGGTGGGCTTTCCCAACGTGGGAAAATCCACCTTGATATCCAGACTGAGTGCCGCCCGGCCGCGGATTGCCGATTATCCTTTCACCACTTTGGAGCCGTGCCTCGGCGTGGTGCCTGTCGATGAAGAACATTCCTTCGTCATGGCCGATATTCCCGGCTTGATTGCCGGCGCCCATTTGGGGCGAGGGTTGGGCACAAGGTTCCTCAGGCATGTGGAGCGAACCCGGTTGTTGCTTCACCTGATCGACACCGCTGAGCAGTCCTGCCGGTCCCCGGTGGACGATTACCGGGTGATCATGGAAGAGTTGGAGAGCTTCAGCCCGGTCGTGGCCAGCAAGCCTACGCTGCTGGTCGCCTCGCGAATTGATGCTGCGGGCTCAGGCGACCGGCTGACTGAGTTGCGAGAGTTTTGCCATGCCCAAGGCAAGGTCCTGCTTGAAATCTCCAGTGTAACCGGCGCAGGATTGGAGGAATTGAAGCAGCGTACCTGGGCAATGCTGGAGCAGATACCGAGGAGATCGGGTGATCGGGAGAGCATAGAACGGATGGATCCCGCGAGCGGAGGATTCGGCGAGTGACACCAGTTTGCAGACGGTCTTTGTTCACCCGATCACCCGATCCCCCGATCCCCCGATCACAGGATCTTATGACGGGGTTCTAAGAGCGTGAATATTGCCTTATTCGGCGGAACCTTCGATCCTATCCATACCGGACACGTGCAGGCGGCGCGAGCGGCGGCACGCATGTTCAGGTTGGACCGGGTCCTCTTTATTCCCACGGGAAGGCCGCCCCACAAGCACGGCGACCACCTAACATCCTTCCCGCATCGCTATGGGATGACGGTGCTGGCCTGCGCCGGAGACCGGCGGTTGATCCCGTCACTGCTGGAAGCGCCGACCGCGGAAGACAAACCTTGCTACTCGATCGACACGGTTCGCAAAGTGCGCCGTTCGCTTCATAAGGACGACCGCCTTTTTTTTCTGATTGGGGTCGATGCTTTCCTGGATTTGCCCCATTGGAAAGAGTATCGCCGCCTCTTGAACATGGTTGATTTCATCGTCGTTTCACGACCGGGCTTTGACGTTGATGAGATCCGGAAAGTGGTGCCGGAGGAGATGAGTCGACCCGCTGCCGCGCACCTTCACCCCCCAGCCCCCTCTTCAGCGAGGAAGGGATTAAGGAGCGGTGCGGGACGGCTTGATACCATTCGATTGCGCCGCAGCACCCTTTACGTCCTCAGAGGCGTCCAGATGCATGTCGCTTCACACGCTATCCGACAGGCCATCGGCTCCGGCCGAACTGTCACTGGCCTTGTTCCCCGGCTTGTGGAAGAATACATTCTGAAGGAGGGCCTCTACGGTCCGCACCGGCTGACCTCAGAAGTGCGGACGCCAGGCCATGCGCCCCTACAGAGCGGCTGTGGCGGGAAGTAACCAGGATGATGACCCCGCAATTGCAGGCCGCGGTTCGTGCCGCTCAAGACCGAAAAGCTTTGGACCTGAGCGTCCTGGACCTGGAGCGAACCTGCTCTTTCACCAGTTACTTTCTGATTTGCTCCGGCACTTCCGTGCGGCACGCGCAGGCGATTTGCGGCGCGATTGAGGAAAAGCTCGAGAAGGCAGGGTTGACTCCGGCGCACATCGAAGGTTATTCGCAAGCGGAGTGGATCCTCATGGATTACATGGGCTTTGTCGTCCATATCTTTCTGGAGCGCACTCGGCACTTCTACGACCTTGAACGCTTGTGGAGGAACGCTCCCCGGCTACCTATAAGTGACGAGTGACGAGTGAAGAGCAACGAAACACTTAGCTCTGCCTGCTGATCCGCTTTCAGGCTCGTCGCTTGTCACTCGTCACTGGTCACTGATTTTGACATGCGAATTCGCATTCTCTGGGAAGGTACGACGAAAGATCCACACCTGCGAGCTCTACAGTCTGACCTGGCCGGCCGGATCGGACACTTTACCGGATTGACTGTGGAAGAGATACCGCCCGTGCGCGAGGCGGGCCGGCGAAGCAAGGCCGGACTCTCCACCGGCGAACGGAACTTGCTGGAGAAAACGCGCGGGAGCACCAGAGTTTTCTTGGACGAACGAGGGCGGGAGTGGACTTCGGCGGAATTCGCGGAATGGCTGGGGCAACAAGCCTTGCGGGGAACGCGGGAACTGGTTTTTCTAATCGGAGGGCCGGACGGATTCTCGGCGGCATTCAGGAAGGAAGCAGATGTGCTCCTGGCGCTTTCACGCATGACCCTGACGCACGATTGGGCGCGGTCGCTTTTACTCGAGCAGATCTACCGTGGATTCACTATCCTCCGCGGATACCCGTATCCACGCTAGATCTGTCATTCTGAGCGAAGCGAAGAATCTCGGCAGTCCCTGATTGATCGACTACAGGAATTCCTCGCTTCGCTCAGAATGACAGACAACAAACCCCGGATTCAGGTAGAGGTTGGCTTGCCGGAAACGCGAAAAGGACTGATCATCGTTTACACCGGGCCCGGCAAAGGGAAGACTACGGCGGCTTTGGGGACCATGCTCCGGTGCGTAGGGCAGGGGTTGAAGGTATTGATGGTACAATTCATAAAAGGCTCCTGGCACTATGGGGAGCTCGAGGCGGCCCGCATGCTGGGAGAGGACCGGTTTAAGATCCTGCCCATGGGCCGCGGCTTCGTGAAGCTGGGCGCTGAAAAGCCTCACCCGGAGGACATGCGATTGGCGGAAGAGGCATGGGAATTCTCCCGCCAAAGTATCGAGGGCGGCCAATATGATTTGATTATCCTCGACGAAATCAACTATGTCATCAGCTACAAGATGCTTGATCCGGGTTTGGTGGTGGAGGCTTTGAAGAAGAAACCCGAAACGCTCCATGTTATTCTGACGGGGCGCAACGCGCACCCCTCGATCGTGGAGCTTGCGGATCTGGTCACCGAAATGCGGGAAGTGAAGCATCCGTACCAGAAAGGGATCGCGGCCCAAAAAGGAATCGAGTACTGAAATTTAGCCATTGAGCCATTGAGTCATTTAGCCATTCCTAGGTTGGCCGACTTTTACGGTTTTTCAATGACTCAATGACACAATGATTCAATGAATCAATAAACCCATGGTTTGGTTTCGAAAAGAAAAACAGCCGATCGAACCGCCCAAAGAGAAGCGCATCCAGACGGAGGGGCTCTGGGTGAAGTGTGACGACTGCAAGCAGATACTTTGGAAGAAAGATCTGGAGAATAGCCTCCTCTGCTGCCCCAAATGCAACCACCATTTTAAAATGGGTTCGCGCGCCCGCCTCGAGATGCTCTTCGACGATGGGCGCTACACGGAACACGATGCTGGACTGGCCAGCACGGACCCGCTGCAATTCAAGGACACCAAGAGTTATAGCGACCGGTTAAAGCAAGCGGAAAGAAACACGGGACTTAAAGACGCCCTGATCACCGGCGAAGGCCAACTCGAAGGCAAGCCGGCCATCATCTGCGCGATGGAATTCCAGTTCATCGGGGGGAGTATGGGTGCGGTGGTGGGTGAGAAGGTGACGAGGGCCATCGACCGTTGCATCGACAAGAAGCTTCCCCTGGTTGTGGTCTCGTGTTCAGGGGGCGCGCGCATGATGGAAGGCGCCATCAGCTTGATGCAGATGTCGAAAATCAGCGCGGCGCTGGCCCGCTTGGATGAAGTGCGGAAGCCCTATATTTCCGTGCTGACGGATCCGACCACGGGGGGCGTGACGGCCAGCTTCGCCATGCTAGGGGACCTTAACATTGCGGAACCCGGCGCCCTTATCGGCTTCGCGGGCCCGCGGGTCATCGAACAGACGATCCGCCAGAAACTTCCGCCGGGTTTCCAACGCGCGGAGTTCCTGCTAGCCCACGGCATGCTGGACGCTATCGTTCCGCGCAAAGAGTTAAAGAGCTTCTTGGCGCGATCCGCGCGCCTGCTGCGGGCGTGGGATGGATAGCAGGAGTCAGAAGTCGGGAATCAGAATAGAGGCTCCGGCTCTCAGCTTTCAGCCCTCAGCTATCGGCACGCGACATCCCGCCGCAATCCCGCTGAGAGCTGACGGCTGATAGCTATTCGGACTTCTGACTCCTCGTATGTCGATGAATTACGTCGAGTGTTTGAGATACCTGGACAGCCTCGGCCAGGAGCTGCATGGCCTGCAATGGGGGCTGGAGACGACAACGAGGGTACTCGCCCGCCTTGGGAACCCTCACCTGAAGTACCCCACTGTCATCCTTGCCGGAACAAATGGGAAAGGGTCCACTGCGGCCATGCTGGCCAGCATTCTGACCCAAGCCGGTTACCGCACTGGTCTTTACACCTCTCCGCACCTCGTCAGAGTGAACGAGCGGATGCGGGTCGACGGCGCTGAAATCCGCGAGGACGACTTTGCTCGCGCCTTCTCTGAAGTCCGCCAGGCGGTTGAAAGCCTGCTGGAGGAGAAAGCTCTGGGGCAATTGCCGAGCTTCTTTGAGTTTCTGACGGCCACTGGCTTCCATTATTTCGCCCAGGCAGGAGCCGGCTTCGTGGTGCTGGAAGTGGGCATGGGAGGCCGCCTGGATGCTACCAACGTTACTCAACCTCGCGTGGCGGTGATCACCAATGTGGGGCTTGACCACATGGAGTTTCTCGGGTCTACCCTCGCCGAAATTGGGCGTGAGAAGGCGGGAGTCATCAAACCCGGGGCGCCCGTAGTGAGCGGATGCGAACCGGGAGAGGCCGCTGAAGTGATCCGGCGGCGCTGCGCGGAAATGGGCGCGGAGTTATTGGAGACGGACACGATCGGCAGGCTTTCCGGGCTGCAAAGCTTGCAGGGGCACTACCTTTTCAACCTCTCTCTGGGCGCGGAAAGCTTCTCCGGCCTCAGTTGTCCGTTATTAGGAAGGTTTCAGGTCAAAAACGCCCTGGCCGCGGTAACGGCAGCTTGGCGCCTCAGCCGGGATGGCTTCCGAATCACCCCCAGCGCCATTGCCAAAGGCCTCGAAAGCACTTCGTGGCCGGGGCGGCTGGAGCGGGTATTGGAACATCCGCTGGTCCTGCTCGATGGGGCGCATAATCCCGCGGCCGCCCGCGCGCTGGCGGAGTTCATCCAGGAAGATCTGGTGGGGGGACGCCTGCGGCTAGTTTATGCTTCCATGCGCGACAAGGCGATCGGCGAAATCAGCGAGATTCTGTTTCCGCTTGCCGAAGAGGTCTATTTAACGCGTCCCCACCTGGCGCGCGCGGCCACGCCGGAAGAGATGCTCGCGACGGCACGGTTTCGCCCCAAGCGGTTGGTCATCGAGCCCGAGCCCGCGGTGGCCGTGGCGCGGGCCTGCCAGGCAAGCTCCGAAGACGATGTGGTAATCATTATCGGCTCCCTCTATCTGGTGGGGGCCGTCAAGAAGGCCCTGCTGGAAGGTCAGCTTCAGCTCGCGAACCGAGCCGTCCCGCGCCCTGGCGAAGGGCCGGCGTGATACGATCATGGGAACTCCTCCAGCCGTCCCCAGCGGCACGAACCGCAAAGCGCAGGGCTTTTCGTACTACCTCAGCTATCTGCGTTCCCTCCTCTTCACCAATCTGCTGATTTACTTCTACACCGCGGTCTGCGGGACGCTTTCACTATGCTCCTCTTTGTTCGACAGCCAGGGGAGATGGCAGCACGCCTTCGCGCGACTCTGGTCGTGGCTGATCTTGAGGACCAGCGGCATCCGGACTCGCGTGGAAGGCTTGGAAAACCTGGACGGCCTAAAGACTGCCATCTATTGCGCGAATCACCAGAGCGCCATGGACATTCCCATCCTCTTCGTGAATCTCCCCGTACAGTTCCGCTTTGTCGCCAAACGATCACTGTTCAAGCTGCCTTTCCTGGGCTGGCACTTGACGCGGTCAGGACACATTCCCGTCGACAGAGGACGCCCCAAAGGCGCGAAAATGAGTCTAGACGCGGCCGCAGAGAGGATCCGTGCGGGAAGCTCCGTCGTACTCTTTCCCGAAGGCCATCGGAGCCGCGACGGAAAGATGTTGCCGTTCAGGTCCGGCAGCTTTTACCTCGCCATTCAATCCGGTGTCCCTATTGTTCCGATTACCTTGAACGGAACGCGCGCCGTGCTGAAACCGGACACTTACCACATAAGGCCTGGCTTGACTGCGATGATCGTTCACCCTCCCATCGCCACGAGTGCGCTCAGGCGCGACGATGTCGACACCCTTGCCGCAAAAGTGCAGGCGCAGATCACCTCTCGCTTTGTACCGTGTAACACATAAGCGCCTGCACGCGGCAACCCCAACAACAATGTCATTCCGAGCGAAGCGAGGAATCTCGCTCTGCGTCGGGAGAACCGCCGAGGAATGATCAGAGCGAGATTCCTCGCTTCGCTCGGAATGACAGCCGATTTCGAAGAATGGAGGAAGACTTTAGCGAGAACTAATGGACTGCGTCGCAGGCTGGCGGAGAGAGGGTGCGCAGATACTGTCTTCGGCTTGCTTCGGTTTTCTTGCGCCGGCATTTCGGACACACCAGGATGATGTTGGCCACGCGCTGGCCGTCAACGCGCTGCACGTACCATCCCGCGCTAATGGCTTCCTCCGCGGCAGGCAGCTTACGGTCGCAATGCCAGCACCGCCCCCTGCCTGTAGAGCAGATCGCTTGTAGAGCACCATTAACGTCAAGGTCAGAAGTCTTACTCACTTTGACCAGCCTCATGCTTACCTCCTGCTGCCTTCAGAAAACTCTCGGCCATCTCGAGAAATTCGCACGCCTTTCGAAACTGTTCTTCCGCAACTTCCTTGGGGACTTCGGCCCTCGAATCGATCGCATAGTCAGCATCCTCTCGAAGGTCCAAGGCGCGCGAGAGATCACGGCCGAACTTCGGCTCCACTCTTCCTGTCTTCACGAACAGCTCGCCGAATTTGATCTTGACGCCGTAGTGCGTATCGACCTCTAAACTTGCACCCGCGAGCATCGCCGACGTGGCCTCGAACATGACGTAATAGGTCCGGTTTACAGTCCCCGCGTAACGAGAAAGGGAGAGCATGCCCCTGGCATCCTCGAGTCTCTCGTGCGCGGTTCGCAAATGCGCTCGAACCTTCGCGTTCATCTCACTGGAACCGCGTATCCGGAGATTACGCGGCCGAAGTTTGTTCGCCCTTCCCGAAAATCGGCTTCGCTAACCGGAACCACGGAGATAACCAGACTATGTTCAAGCGAGAGATCGGCGACGAGATCGCCGAACCGGGCGCGCTCTTCGTACAGGCTGTCGAAATCCGACAAGACCAAGGCTAAATCGAGGTCCGAGCTCACCGGTAGCTCAATCCCAGCGTCCGGGCGAGCGTACGAGCCAAAAACATACAGCCCGCGGAAGCGATCTCCATAAAGTGCCTTGAGCCTTTGGTATAGAATGTCGAGGACAGACCGAATCCGGCTCTCAGCCCACTGACGTATTTCCCTGATGCTGGCTTCGAACGCCTCGAGATCAGCAAGGGAAAGAGGGCCGGGTGGGGTGGCCATTGAGTCCTTCCACGAGAGGTTGAGAGTCACTCTACCTAATGAGGCACGCCAGCCGGCGCGGAGGGAAAGTGGTGTCTCTGGCGGAGGGGGAGTTGTCTCTCCGAGCCCTTCAATCCTGAGCTTGGCGCCGATTGTACCCCTTGTGCCCTTTTCTGATTCGACCCAAAGGACACGCTCGCCGAAGTGCTTTGTGAACGCCGCCGCGATTACCAGAGCGGATTCTGGGTCACTCCGCCAACCGCGGAACACGGCGTCCCAATCGGGTGTTCCCGCCTGAACGGGCCGGAGTTCGGGATGCCGTGTGCGGAACGCTTCCACTCGCAACCCCAATTCACTCGCCAGTGCCGGTGGCCAATCAGGCCAGACGAAGCAAGCGAACATACCCCGGGCCAAATAGCAAGTGTCCGCCGTAAGCCGTTGCGCCGAGTCTTCCAGAGACTTGAGCGCTGGTTCGACCACCAAACGACCCTCCGGGCTGTAAGAACTCAACGCCTGCATAACATTATACTAACAGACTTCCCGCACTCTGGCACCGCTGGGCATCTCGCTCCCGGCTACTATATGAATCCCCTTCGGGGATTCGCGGGCGTCATCCATGCGCGGTGTCCGAGCCACCGGTAGCGATTCCCAAATCTGCCTGAGCCGCTTTCACCAGTTTTCGGTGCAATACCAACCATTTTTGCTGAAGATCTGTTACACCCGCGGGGCTGGCGATGGCTGGGGCTTCACCAGGCCCGACAGGTGCGGCGCGGTCTGACATGGACTCAATCTCCTTCCAGTCTTCCCGTACACGTTCCCTCTCAAGCACGTCTCTGATGAACAAGCGATCATTGATCACACCCCACGCTTCGAGCAGCGCCCGGCGACCCTCCTCCTGACGGGCATTCCACTGCGCTGTCGCTGGAACGAAGGCGTTCGGGGCAACTGCTTTTGCAAGCTCGATTTTAGGAAAGCACTGCGTCAGGGTGCCGATGAGTTCTCTCCACTCCTGCCCTCTACTGTCGCGCCGCCACTGTTCGGGCTGCCAGCGTGCGAGTTTCTCGCTTGCTGCGGCTTGCGCGTTAGCAGCGGCCATCAACTCTCGGCTGGCTTCGCCTTGAACATTGGCGGCCCTCAAGAGGCCTTGGCTCACCTCAGTTTGCTTGTTCGCAGCTTCCTCAATTCCCTTGGTGGCCCTCACGTACTTGATTAGGAAAACGAGGGTGACTACGTTGACGACCAATGCCAAGAAGAGAATGACGTTTTGCGTGAACACAGTGCCTACCCAGTTCCACATGCCGCAAGACTCGCTGGCACTTGACTGCCTTCTGCTTTCTGCCTACTCGTCTGCTACGAACACCCGCTGGTGGAGCCGCAGTTCAGGCACTTATAACAGGCGCCGCTGCGGACCATGATGGCGCCGCAATCGGAGCAGGGAGGCGCGTCTTCACTATGGACGACGCCCGCCAGGCCGGCCTGGCCGCTCTCTGCAGGAAGAACGGCCGTCCCACCTGCCGCCTGGGTGAACTGCGAGGCAAGGCCGGCAGCCTTTTCCACTTCCGAGCCGTTCAGTGAAGCGACGCTGGCATCTTCGCTCGGCTGCGCATCCTTGGGCAGGAACTTGTAAGCCATCCAGCGGAAGATGTAGTCCATGATGGACTTGGCGTAGCGGACCTCCTGGTTGTTGGTCCAGCCGCTGGGCTCGAAGCGCATGTGGCTGAACTTGTCGCAGAGTACTTTGAGCGGCACGCCGTATTGCAGGGCCAGGGAAACGGCGGTAGCGAAGGAATCCATCAGGCCGGAAACGGTGGAGCCTTCTTTGGCCATGGTAATGAAGATCTCTCCCGGCGGGCCACCGTCGTAAAGGCCCACGGTCAGATAGCCTTCATGCGCGCCCACGGAGAACTTGTGAGTGATGGCGCGGCGCTCGTCAGGCAACTTGCGGCGATAAGGCTTGCTAGGGACTAGGGGCTGGGGATTAGGGGCTAGGGATTGCGGAGCAGAGGCTGGGGACGACTGCTGCTCTTTAGCGGCTGAATCTTGCATTCTCGCTGTATTCAGCGGCTGCACGCGCTTGGAGCCGTCGCGATAGATGGCGATGGCCTTCAGCCCCAGGCGCCAGCCCTCGGCGTAAACATTGGCGATTTCATCGGGAGTCGCTTCTTCCGGCATATTCACTGTCTTAGAAATAGCTCCCGACAGGAACGGCTGCACGGCCGACATCATGCGCACGTGTCCCATGTAGTGGATGGAACGTTTGCCGTTGGCCGGTTTCAGAGAGCAATCGAAAACCGGCAAATGCTCCGCCTTGAGGCCCGGCGCACCCTCGATGGTGCCGCGCTGGTCGATGTAACTTACGATGTCGGAGGATTGCTGGGGAGTGTAGCCGAGTTTCAAGAGGGCCGCGGGAATCACGTTGTTCACAATCTTGATAACGCCGCCCCCCACCAGTTTCTTGATCTTCACCAGCGCCAGGTCTGGCTCAACGCCCGTGGTATCGCAATCCATCATGAAGCCGATGGTCCCGGTGGGCGCCAGCACCGTCACCTGGGCGTTGCGGTAGCCGTATTTCATTCCGTTCCCCAGGCAATCGTCCCAGGTCTTCCTGGCGCTTTCATACAGGTTTCCGGGAACGTTGTGAGCGTTGATTTTTCCCAGCGCCTGGCGGTGCATCTCGATCACGCCCAGGAAGGGATCGCGATTGAGCGGGTAGCCGGCGCAAGGTCCGAGTTCGGCGGCAATCCGCGAGGACTGGAGATACGCCTCGCCATGCATCAACGCTGTGATGGCAGCGGCGAAATCGCGCCCAACGTCCGAATCATAGGGCAAGCCGTTGGCCATCAGCAGCGCGCCGAGGTTGGCGTAACCCAGACCCAAGGGGCGAAAGTCGTGAGAATTGACGGCGATCTTCTCGGTGGGATAGCTGGCGTTGTCGACGATGATCTCCTGCGCGGTGATCATCACGTCTACGGCATGACGGAAGGCCTCCACGTCGAACTCGCCCTCCGGGGTGAGGAACTTCATCAGGTTCAGCGAGGAGAGGTTGCAGGCGGAGTCGTCCAGAAACATGTACTCGCTGCAGGGGTTGGAGGCATTGATGGGGGCCGTGGCCTTGGAGGTGTGCCACTTGTTGATGGTGGTGTGGAACTGCATTCCCGGATCGCCGCATTGCCAGGCCGCATCCGCGATCATCTTCATCAGGGCGCGGGCGCGGTAAGTCTTCGCCGGGTTGCCGGTGGAAACCTCGCGCGTCGTCCATTCCCGATCCTCCACCACCGCTTTCATGAACTCGTCGCTTACCCGCACGCTGTTGTTGGCGTTCTGGAAGAAGATGGAGCTGTAAGCTTCGCCGTCGATGGCCTTGTCGTAACCGGCGTCCACCAGCGCCCAGGCCTTGCGCTCTTCTTTGGCCTTGCAATCAATGAAATCAATAATATCAGGATGGTCTATATTCAGAATTACCATCTTGGCCGCGCGCCGCGTCTTGCCGCCCGATTTGATCACCCCTGCAAACGCGTCGTAGCCCCTCATGAACGAAAGGGGACCGGAGGCAATGCCGCCTCCCGACAGCGGCTCGACGGAGGAGCGGAGCGTCGAGAGGTTGGTGCCCGTGCCCGAGCCCCACTTGAAGAGCATGCCCTCAGTCTTGGCCAGGGTCAGAATGCTATCGAGGTTATCTTGAACGGAGTTGATGAAGCAGGCGGAGCACTGAGGGTGACGATAGGCCTCAGTCTCCTTTTTGACGCCGCCCGTTGCCGGGTCCCAGTACCAGCCGCTGGCCGGGGAATTCCGGTGGTACTTGTGCCAGAGGCCGCAGTTGAACCACACCGGCGAATTGAAGGAGGCCTTTTGGCGAACCAGGAGGTGGACCAGTTCGTTGTGGAAGTTGGCGGCGTCTTCCTCGGCGCGAAAGTAGCCGTCGTCGACTCCCCACTGAGCGATGGTGTCCGCCACGCGGCTGATCAGTTGCCGTACGCTGGACTCCCGCTCCGGCGTACCCAGCTTTCCATGGAAGTATTTCGAGGCCACAATGTTGGTGGCGGTCTGTGACCAGTCGGCAGGCACCTCCACATTGCGCTGCTCGAAGATCGCTTGCCCCTTCTCATTCTGAATGGAGGCAGTCCGCAATTCCCACTCGACCTCTTCAAAGGGGTGAATTCCGGGCTTGGTAAAAAGCCGCCGCATAGTGATGCCACGTACGGGGACATTCTCATTGGCCGAAGACGTAGCAACTGTTGCCAAAGTGACGGCATCTCTCTCCGCCATGGTGGGCCTCCTCAGGTAGAAGTAGCAGCAAATCCCTGGACTGCGGTGAGTCGTAATCCCGATGGACATCGGGATCGCTTGGCTTCACTGGCTGCGCCCCGCTTCCGAGCGCAACCCCGCAAACATAGCACGGAGGAATGGAGGTGTCAAGGGGTAAAACACAATATATAGTAGTTTTTTCATTAGGACACCCAAATATAGTGG
>CAWJHY010000072.1:0-46482 GCA_963842495.1 uncultured Acidobacteriota bacterium | reverse complement strand
AGTACCGTGCTGTGCTGGCGGAGACGAGCAGAGGAGTCGGATTAGCGACATATTGTCATTGTCCTTTGTTTTCATAGACATTCTCGCTTTGTTAGCCAAAAAACATCTCTCAATAATCAGCTTTCACCTCCAGCCGTGCCATTCCCGGATGGCGCAGACCCCGCTGTGTGGGGTCTGCGATGTCCCGAAGGGACAGGTCAGAGCGGTCGGCACAATTTGACCGAACTACGCGTCCGGCGCATCGCAGACGTTCAAATTCAACGTCTGCGCCAGCCTCCCTCGGACTGTGACTATGACTTTGTGTCGGCTCCTGCCGCTCAACTCTTCAACTCCTCGACTTCTTAACTTCTCGACTCTTTGTTTTCATCGACATTCTCGCTTTGTTAGCCAAGAAACTTCTCTCGACGATCAGCTTTCACCTCCAGCCACGCCATTCCCGGATGGCGCAGACCCCGCTGTGTGGGTCTGCGATGTCCCGAGGGGACAGGTCAGGCCGAGCGGCCTAATCTGACCGCCCGGTCCGTTCGGGCAGGCGCACGCCCGATTCTAGCCTATAAGGTTAAGTGTAGTTTGCCAAGGAATTTCCCTGGAGTGGAGTATTTGCGTGCCCCAACGGAGAGTTTGAAGGGCCGGCGTGAACCCGAGCATCTTGGAGTAGAGCCGCAGAGTCCCAACGCTGGGGACTCTGCGCTACAGGCGGCCCACCGCATTTGACCCCGCCGGATGGCTGAGTTAGGGTAGGATCGTCAAATGAGAAAGGAACACTACCATTTCAACGTTGTTCTCCGGCCCGAACCTGAGGGCGGGTTCACGGTCCTGGTCCCGGCGCTGCCGGGCTGCGTCACCTATGGCCGAACACTGGCCGAAGCCAAGAAGATGGCCAGGGACGCCGCAGCCGGTTATGTCGAAAGCCTCCGAAAGCACCAGGAGCCCATCCCAACCGACAACGAAACGCTACTCACGACGTTGTGGGGCTTTGCGAAGCTCGCGGCGCATCGTCCGTGCCGATTTGTGGTATGCTCCTCTCACAATGGACTGGCAAAACCGTCTCTACTTTGGCGATAACCTCGACATCCTGCGCCGCGAGGTGCCGGATGCCAGCGTTGACCTGATCTACCTCGACCCGCCCTTCAACTCGAACGCCACTTACAACGTGCTCTTCAAGGAAAAGAGCGGCGAAGAGTCTGCCGCGCAGATCACCGCCTTTGAGGACACGTGGCAGTGGGGGCTGGAGCCGGAGGCGCTTTATAAGGAAATCGTGACCAGCGGAACACGCAAGCTTGCCGACCTTATGCAGGCGCTGCTTGCCTTCCTCGGTCGCAACGACTTGATGGCTTATCTCATTATGATGGCCATCCGCTTGGTCGAGCTTCACCGCGTGCTGAAGCCTACGGGCAGCATCTATCTGCATTGCGATCCAACGGCCAGCCACTACCTTAAGCTCGTACTTGATGCCGTTTTTGGCCCCGAAAACTTCCGGAACGAACTGGTGTGGAAACGAACTTCAGGGAGGAAAGGCATCCTCCAATTTGGGCGAGTGCATGACATCGTGTTTTTCTACACGAGGGGCGGCCACTCCAACTGGAATCCCCCGGTTACTCCTCATCCTAGCGAAGGGATAAGGGGGCACGACTTAATGAGGGACCGTGAGGGTAGACTGTTTCGAGTATCCGATCTTACGGGTGCAGGCCAGGGGCCGAGGCGCAGCTTTGCCGGCAGATCAATCCGTCCCCCCACGGGAAGGCACTGGATGTTCGATCAGGAGGGAATCGACCGTCTCTTGAGAGAGGGCCGAATCGTCTTTTCCCAGCAAGGAACTCCCCGCCTTAAGACGTACATCGAGCAGCTGCCCGGCATCGCCGTCCACGACGTTTGGACCGACATAGAACCGATTAACGCCGCGGCTCAAGAAAGGCTCGGCTATCCGACACAGAAGCCCGAAGCCCTCCTTGAGCGGATCGTCAGAGCCAGCAGCAATGAAGGGGATATCGTCCTCGACCCTTTTTGTGGCTGCGGCACTGCCGTCGCTGTCGCAGAGAGGCTCAAGCGGCGCTGGATCGGTATTGACATTACCTACCTCGCAATCAACTTGGTAAAGCGGCGTCTACGGGACGCGTTCCACAGCGATTTGAGCCCTTACGAGATCATTGGGGCGCCTAAGGACTTGCGGAGCGCTGAGGCGCTGAAAGAAATCAGCCCCCACCAGTTCGAGTGGTGGGCCGTCGATCTAGTGAACGCGCGGCCTGCCAAGGACCGCAAGAAAGGCGCGGACACCGGTATCGACGGCTACATCAACTTCTTCGACGACAAAAGCGGCAGGGCCAAGCAGGTGATCGTGCAGGTGAAGAGCGGCTACGTGGGCGTGAGCCACGTGCGCGACCTGAAGGGCGTGCTTGAGCGCGAAAAGGCGCCTATCGGCGTGCTGATCACGCTCCGCGAGCCCACCAAACCCATGCTGACAGAAGCTGCGGCGGCAGGCTTCTACGAATCAAAGGAATTTCCTGGCCGCCACCCGCGCCTGCAAATCCTGACCATTGCAGAGCTTCTGGAAGGCAAGAAGATCCAGTATCCCGAGTATCGAGTGGAAACCTTCGCCAAAGCGGAGCGGAAGACAAAGCATGAGCAGGAGCAGATGTTCTAGACGGGGCGAGTGCCGCGGTGCGAGCACGACGGACTGAGGAAGCCATGAGCGCCCGAGAAAACGGGGGGCCAGTCTCTCTGGTCCTACCAAGAGCCGTCCAACCAATTCTGGCAGGCATTCAAGAACTGATCATCGCGGGCCGGGCCGGAGACGCATCGGCCAGGCTCCCAGAGTTTGATGCCTACGAATCCGAAAACCCGACGATGGTGAGAATTCTGAAGGGAACACTGCTAGCCGACATCGCGGAAGACCTAGGCGACTCAGCACGTGCGAGGCAGGCTGCATCACTCCTCAAGAGTGTCGAGCCCGAGAGACTCCCCGAAGCGGAGAGGCATAAGCATCTGTACAATCTCGGAAAGTCCCATGCAGTGTGCTACGAACTGAAGAAGATCCCCGCAGGGGTCAACAGATCTCTCGACGCGGACTTTGGCGAGGCCAAGCGCCGATACAGGGCAGCTATGGTGTGCCGCTCGTCTTCGCCGCAGTCTAAAGCCCCTCTTTACACCAACTACGGCATTCTGCTTAGGACTGTAGGCAGGCACGTCGAGGAAATTGAGGCGTACGACGAGGCCCTTGAGGCAGTGCCGGACTTTGCCATGGCGCTGTGGCATAAAGGAAAAGGCCTGCGCTGGTACTCAAGGCTCGTGGAACGCCCCACGAAGCGGTCGTCCCTGTTGGAAGCGTGGGACCTGACCAGGAGGAGCCTGGACGCCGGCCTGGAACCCGGCCGGCAGGCTAAAGCCCGGAAGGAGTTAGCCGAGCTAGAGCGGATTCTGAAGGAACCGAAACCGCCCGCCCACAAGCACGCTGTGCATACGGCCGACTCGGAAATCGAAAATAACTACGTCGGATTTTGTGTGGCGAACCGCCTCTACTTGCATCCATGTCCGGTCCAAGCTCATGAAGCGTACCAGGATCCCCTGTCGGTGCGCTTTCCCACGTCTGTCAGGGGTGAATTCCTGGAGTTGCGGTCGGACCCCTTAGCGCTAATCAAGCAGGAGTACATCGCGGCACGCTTCCTTCTTTTCTGCTACCGGTTTCGGCAGCCGGACCTGTCCTTTGTGGATCGTGGAACCTACCTGCCGTCGGTTCAGGAAGGCAGCGGCCAAATTTACCTCCAACTGTTGATCCTTTCGTTCCGCGCCGCGTACGCCATCCTAGACAAAATCGCATTCTTCCTGAACAGATTTTGCCGTCTGGGGATAAGGAAGAAAAAGGTCTACTTCCGGGAAGAGCTTTTCGTAGTAGGAAACGATCTCAGACCTGGACTGGCCAAGTACGATGGCCTGCAGTTAGCCGCTCTATTCGACCTAGCCCGCGAATTCTCCAAGGACCAGCCTCTGTCCGCCCTGAAGGATCTCCGGGACAAGCTTGAGCACAGGTGCGTGCCCGTGCGAAGGAGCCAGAGTTCAGGAAAAGAGAAGGGCGCGAGCGCCGATGAGAGCAGTATCATGGACGACGCACCGTCTGGTGGAGTAGCCGAGAACGACTTATATGAGGGTTCCCTTCGTTTGCTGCGAGCGGTCAGGGCAGCGATATTCTATTTGTTCTACTTCGTTCGCACGTCCGTCGAGCCGCCGCAGGGCGTAGTTCGTTGAAGGGGAGGAACAGTGAGGGGGAAACGGTTCAGGGGGAAACGGTGAGGGAGAAACGGGTCGCGGTAGGGACGGTCGTTGCTGGCCGCCCCCCGCGCAGATCCGTACGGGCGCTACTAACGCATACGGCTCTTACCTTGGATGCATGGCGACAAAGCGCACGCTCGGGTAGGGATGCACCATTCGGGGCTGAATGAGCCAGCGGTCGTATAGTCGAGCCCTACGCTTCCGGGTGAATCGTCCGCGCTGGCTGCGCCGCCTCAGGACGTGCCGCCAGTCGCGTCCGATCTGAAACCGGAAGCGTTTCAGGCTGTCCCAGTTTTCCGGCACCGCGTGGTATTGGTAGAAGCCGGTGAGCACACGCCGGAGCCATTCCCCCACCTTGGGCACCGGCTCGTGCATCCGCGCTCGAAGCGTTTGCTTCACTTGCTGCAACTTCGCCTCCAGCCGCTTCCGTGCCGTTTGCCGTCGGATGGTGAAGATCCCCGCGCTGTTGATCCCGCAGTAATGCGTGAACCCCAGGAACGTGAAACTTTCCGGTTCTCCCTCTCCCCGCGCTTGCCGGCTGTTCCGAGCGAACCTGCCGAACTCGATAAAATCCGCGCCCCTCGCGGCGGTGGGCTGTCACGGGGAGGCAACAGCTCGTGATCCGTCAGTTTCTGGCGCCAGGCCGCGGCTGGCGGCCGGTACGGATTGGCGAACTGATGGGGATCTTTATCGAGTGGACCGACTTGAGGGCGCAGAAGGACGAGAAAGCGTTAAACGACTACGTGAACCAACAGATGGGCGGCGCGGCGAATGTGGACATCCTGTGGCGGGAAATGCTGCGCCTGCTGGAGGAGGAAATCGCGGCCGTGAAAGCGGCGTTCGAGGAGGAGGTGGCGGTGCAAGAGGAGAATGACGCGATCGAGCGGGACGCCTGCCTGGCTCCGGCGGGGGAGACTTGGGAGATGCTGCTGCGGCAGGAAGCGGCGCTGGACCGCTCGATCGACCGCAAGGTGAGGATTATCCTGACCATGCGCCAAGAACACGCACGCCTTTGCAGGGGCGGTTCGCGAACCGCGCAACCGGGGGCCAGCCCTCCCGGCAATGAGCCGGACGACCGCGCGGCCGAGGAACTGAGTAAGGTCGTGGGGCTGGAGGCTCGGACAGAAAGTCCGGAAGAGGAGAACCCCGGCGAAACCTCAAAATCGCCAGAACAAAGCGAGAATGTCCTAGAAAACAAAGGACCGGCCGCAGAGGGGGTCGCTGCATGAGAAGTGGTGCGGGCGTCCCGCCCGCAGTGGCACGGGCATTCCTTCGCTCCGCTCAGGACAGGCTCTGCCCGTGCCGATTCACGGCCAAGATGGCCGTGCCACAACTCGGGGGCTACCCCCGCAGGAACTCGCGGGCAGAATGCCCGTTCCACAGCGGGCGAGACGCCCGCACCACAGGTCGCGGGTGAGACGCCCGCGCCACAGCGGCACGCGCGTCTGCATTCAGGGTCTCGGCCTATTTCGACTCAGGGGGTGGCGTAAGTGTGTAGGTAACGTCGCGGTCGAGCCGCATACCGATCAACGAGCCTGCCGCCAAGGAGGCTTGTTTGCCATGAGGAAGGAGGATTGCCAAAGTCAGGCCTGTGGCGGCCCCGGCAATGCCCGTCGCGAGCCCGCCGGTTGCGCCCACCGCCGTGGTGGCAGCGATAATGGCCGCTTGCTTCTTGTGGGAGGCTCCGCCTCCCTTCAAATCGCCCTCCGGCCCCACATTGGGATCACTTCCGCCCTCGCTCGAAAAGACTTCGGTGAGTGAACCGGTGATCGCCAGCTTCTGGCCATTGGGCAGTTCAACGGTGTCAAAAACCAGGGACAAATCGCCGCCTTTTCCACGCCGTCCGGCGGCCTTCACCTCGGCAATATGCCCGTCAATCCGCGTGCCTTTGGCCAAAACGTCCTGGTCCTCGACCGCCACGGGATCAAGCAATGTGGTCAAGATCCTATCGCCGGGGCGGGAAGTCTTGGAGCTAACTGAGGAGTGGAGCTGGAGCTTGAATTCCGTACCTTCAGGAATCGTTATCTCGTTCTCGTTCGGAGTAGGGTTGTCGGAAGCGTTGTCCGTCGCATTCTCGGCGGGTTGTTGAGCTTCAGGCTGCGGCGGTTGTGGTTGCTCTTGCTGTGCCCAAGCCGGCAGCGCGAAAAGCAGCAAGCCCAACCCCGCTGCCGACATCCAAAGAAACTTTCGCTCCATTACTTGACTCCCGGCCCTAACGCTCTAAGTCGTCCTCAAACGTCCTGGTCCCAACTCACCTTTTACCATTAAACGCCGAGATGAGTCAAAGAGAAAATGGGCGCAAAAGTCCCCTCCTCATCTCGCTCTAAGTGTTGGATGCATTGGGCGGCTGCGGGTTGGATGACCCGGAGTAAGTCGTGAAACTGAGAGCGGAACCCCTCACCCGTCACGCTGCGGCTGATGAAAGCGCCGTAGCGCGACACCCTCTCCCCAAGGGAGAGGGCTGGCGACTCAACTCTATTCGCGCACCTCCGCGTGGTGCCGAACCTCGACTCCCTCCACCAGGAACAATACGTCTTCGGCAATGTTGGTGGCATGGTCGGCGAGCCGCTCCAGGGCACGCGCAATGAACATCAGGTTGATACATTGGCGGACAGAACTGGAATCCTGCTCCATCACGCCGATCAACTGTTCGTAAACGGAGTCACGGAGCTGATCGATAACATCATCCGAGGTAAGGATGCTCCGAGCCAGTTCGGCGTCCTTCTTCACGAAAGCATCCAGGCTTTTCCGGATCATCGACTGGGCAATGGTCGCCATATGAGGAATGTCGACCAGTTCTTTCAGCAGGGGCTCGCGCATCAGGGGCAGAGTCCTGCGCACGATATTCACCGAAATATCCCCCATGCGTTCCAGGTCGTTGTTGATCTTGATGGCGGCGGTAATGAATCGGAGGTCGGTGGCCATGGGCTGGACCCGCGCCAAAAGATTGGTCGCCAGCTCATCGATATCAATCTCCATGCGGTTGATGCGAGCTTCGTTCTGGAGCACTTGCTGTGCCGCCTCCTCATTCTTCTCGATCAGCGACTGGATGCTGCGGTAAACGGAGTCCTCCACCAGCCCGCTCATTTCCAGCAGGCGGTTTCTCAGGTTATCAAGTTCTTCTTCAAAATGGCGTACCATGCGTCTGACTTCCTCCTCTATCCGAACCGGCCGGTGATGTAATCTTCGGTCTCCTTCTTGGCTGGAGTCTTGAAGATCACCTCCGTCTTGTTGTATTCGATGAGCTTCCCAAGAAGAAAGAAACCTGTGTAATCCGCCACGCGCGCCGCCTGCTGCATGTTGTGGGTGACAATCACCTGCGTGCATTGGTCCTGAAGGGAAAAGAGCAGCTCCTCGATTTTCGCAGTGGCAATGGGATCGAGAGCGGAACAAGGCTCGTCGAGGAGCAGCACCTCCGGATCGACCGCCAGAGCTCTGGCGATGCACAAGCGCTGCTGCTGCCCCCCCGAGAGAGCAAAAGCGGACTTGTGGAGCGAATCCTTCACTTCCTCCCACAGGGCCGCGCGGCGCAAGCTCTTCTCGACCTTCTCCTGCAAGGCAGCCCCGCGAAACGTCCCGTTCACGCGCAGGCCGTAGGCAATGTTGTCGAAAATGGACTTTGGAAACGGGTTCGGCCTCTGAAACACCATTCCTACCCGGCGGCGCAGGGCCACCGCGTCCATGGCCAGAAGGTCTTCATTGTCGAACAGGATTTCGCCCTCGGCCCTGGCGTGCGGCAGGGTCTCGTACATGCGGTTCAGGGTTCGCAAGAACGTAGACTTGCCACAACCCGAAGGACCAATCAGCGCAGTAATGCGCTTCGTCAGGATCTGAAGACCGATGCCAAAAAGAGCTTGTTTGGGACCGTAGTAGAAGTCCAATCCGGAAACCCGCATCTTCACGTCGTCGGCGGCCACTGTCCCTCCTGGAGACTGAATGGGCTGGCTGGCTTGTTTGGCCGTTGCCATACTGCCAGGTGTCGAAGTCGTCATGAACCTCACTGCCTTGGAAGGTGCGAGAAGCTCGATCCGGCGCGATTTCAGTGTACCCGGCCTATGAAGAATTCAGGTAGGAACGCGGCACGGAGTGGGCCCTCGCGATTCCTTCCCCACCTACAAATGGGCCGATCGGCCGGAAAAAGTCCACCTGGCGATTATGTTCGCCACCAGCACCAAAGTCAAAAGGACTAAACCGGCCGCCCAGGCCTGCCGGTGCCAGTCATCGTACGGCGAGATGGCATAAGTGTAGATCATAACCGGCAGCGAGGCTGTGGGCTGATTCCATCCCGGGCTCCAGAAGCGATTGCTGAAGGCGGTGAACAACAGAGGCGCCGTTTCACCGGAGACGCGCGCGATGTCCAGAGCGATGCCGGTGATGATTGCCTTGCGCGCCGCTGGAATGGCCACGGTGGCAATGGTTTTCCATTTGCTTGCCCCCAACGCCAGCCCGCCCTCACGCAGCATCAGCGGGACGGTGCGCAAAGCTTCTTCCGTACTACGCACGGCGATGGGGATCATCATCACGCCCAACGCCAGGCCCCCCGCTAGAGTTGAAAAATGCTTCATCGGCAGAACCACGATCGCCCAAGCAAAAATCCCCATCACAATCGAGGGCACGCCGTTCAAGAGATCAGCCGTGTAACGAACCACGAAGGAAAACGCCTGGCCCCCAAATTCCGCCAGGTAAACGCCCCCCAGGAAACCGATCGGGATGCCGAAGACGGACGCCAGAAGCAACAGCTTCGCGCTCCCCACTATAGCGTTGGCCATTCCTCCACCGGTTTCGCCCACGGGGGTCGGCAAGTGGGTCAGAAAAGTCCAACTGAGAGAGCTGGCACCATACCAGAGAAGGTAGCCCAGAATGAAAAACAAAACGCCCACGGTGACCAAAGCGCAAACTCCCGTCAAGCTGAACATGATGAAGTTGACGAATTTCCGCCAGATCTTGTGCAAGCCCATTAATGTGCCGATCCCTTCTTGGTAGTGGTGATTATGAAAATCCGCGCCAAGCCGTTAATTACGATCGTCAGCGCGAACAGCACCAAGCCAAGCTCAACCAACGCCTGGAGGTAAAGGTCGCCGGTGGCTTCGGCGAATTCGTTGGCAATCACTGCGGCGATGGAATAGGCGGGCGCAAACAAGGAAGCACTGATTTTGGGATCATTACCGATGACCATGGTAACCGCCATTGTCTCACCTAATGCTCTTGCCAGGGCGAGGAAGATGGAGGCCATGATGCCGATGCGGGCGTAAGGAACAACGACTTGCGAGGTGGACTCCCACTTCGTCGCGCCGAGCGCCAAGGCTGCCTCACGTTGCTCCACCGGGACAGCCAACAGGACCTCGCGTGAAAGCGAAATGATAAACGGCACGACCATGATCGCGAGCACCAGACCGCCCGCCAACATTCCCACGCCGTACATCGGCCCCTGAAAAAGCGGCAGGAATCCCAAGGTGCGCTTCAGGAACGGCTCGCCATATTGACGGAGAAAGGGCACCATGATGAATATGCCCAACAGCCCGTAAATTACGCTGGGAACGGCGGCAAGGAGTTCGATGACAAAAGTCATCGCATTCGAGATGCGCGGCGGCGCCAACTCCGAAAGGAAGATGGCCGCCCCGACTCCCATGGGAACCGCTACCAGCAACGCCAGCGCCGAGGTAACCACCGTACCGTAAACGAAAGGCAAAGCGCCGAAGTCTCCGCTCACCGGATCCCAGGTGTGCCCGGTTAAGAATGCAAAGCCAAACTTGTGTCGTGGGAGTGCGGAATTGATATAAAGCTGATGAACGAGAGCGACCGTCACCAGCAGGATGCTCGCCGCGCAAAGCAGCGTGAAAAGGTGAGCAAATGTATCGCCGCTTCGGAGGCCTTGAACAAGCCCGGAGGCGCGACGGTTCGGCGTCGCGCGGCCGGTCGGAATTGGAATGCCAGCCATAATGATCGATCACATTCCCCTCCTCTCTGAGGAGGGGATGAAGGGGTGGTGCGCGACCACCCCCGACCCCTCCTGAACCAGGAGGGGGAGTACCTGCCTAGCGTCTTATTGGATCTGCGAAATCTGCTTCAGCTCTTTGGCAACCACTTCCTTTGGAAGCGGCGCATACGCCAGAGGCTCGGCTGCCTTTTGACCGTCCTTCAGCATCCAGGTGAGAAAACCCTTGATGACGTCCCTTTTCTTGGCGTCTTCAATTCTCGTCGGAATCAGTAGGTAGGTGAAGCTAGCAATCGGATAAGCTGCTTTGCCAAGAGCGTTGGTGATGGAAACGCGGAAATCTTCCGGCATCGTCTTGGCAGAGCCTGCCGCTGCGGCTGTTACGCTTACAAGGTCCGCTTTGACGAAGACGCCCGAAGCGTTTCGAACCCGACCGTAGGGCAGTTGGTTCTGTATGGCATAGATGAGTTCGACGTAGCCAATTGCTCCTGGCGTCTGTTTAACCAGCCCGGTCACACCTTCGTTGCCCTTTCCGCCCAAGCCTACCGGCCAATTCACAGAGGTGTTCCGCCCGACCTTGCTTTGCCACTCGGCAGAGACCTTCGAGAGGTAGTCCACCCAGACGTACGTAGTTCCGCTACCCTCCGAGCGGTGCACCACAACGATATCTTGACCAGGGAGATTCACTCCCTTGTTGTACTTGGTAATCTCAGGGTCGTTCCACTTGGTGATTTTGCCAAGATAGATGCCCACTAGAGCATCGGGCGTAAAGTTAAGTTCCTGCGTTATACCGGGAATATTGTAGGTGGGAACGTCGGCGCCCAAAACCGTGGGAAAATGCAGAATCTTGGTCTTCGCCTGCCCGAGCTGTTCGTCCGTCATGGGAGCGTCGGAAGCGCCGAAATCCACCGTCCCGGACAAGAGTTGCCGAATCCCTCCACCCGAGCCGATCGATTGATAATTGATCTCAATGTCGGAATGTATCTTGTTGTAATCTGAAAACCACTTCGAGTAGATCGGATACGGGAAAGTAGCTCCTGCACCGTTGAGCATGACGGCGTCCGGTGCAGGCGCCGGCGCGGCAGTCGTGGGTAAAGATTGGAACATTACAAGGCACATCGAAGCAACGGCAATACCGAGAAGAAGCGTTGAAAGATACGGCAGTTTTTTCATGGTGTGATCCTCCACTCGCACTTTGCCCCCGCTCTTTTACAAGAGAATTAAGCGAAGGTTAATATTAGGGTTAGCGTCACCTGTGAGAGCCATCCTCCGAAGGTGCAGGCTACTCAGAATAGTGTGGGGGAGGCAGGTTACCCGGGCGTGAATGTTATGTTACAGAATTGTTGCGATTCTTTGGAGTGTGGCGGCGGAGTTGTCGGCTCAGCAACCGCCAAGCGGAAAGCTACGTGGTTGCGCACGAAGCGGAGGACGACAAGGGCCGACCCTGCAATCGCAGCGCGGTGTTGCATCACCTCGAAGCCACGGTTGGCGAGCTTTCGGGGCTTAGCTGTGTGGTGGCGCCAAGATGGTTCACATTCAGCTTCAGCGCCGCCTGGAATTCGCCCCGAGCTTTGGCTGCCTCACCCATTCCCAGGTTCCCCAGGCCGATGAGGTAATGGGCTTCGGCGAGGCGCAGGCGGCTGGAACGCCTCTGGCCGAACTTGGCGAAGAAGTCCGCCTCGGAGCGGGTGGCCAGCGCCTCATCACCTTTGTGGATCAGTTCGCCGAAAAACCGTATTGCCTCCGCGGACCGGCCAAGCTTCTGAGCCGCCAGACCCGCGTAATACAGCATCTCAGGTTGCTCGCGCCCTTGTTCAGGCCCTAGAGCGGCCACTGCCTGGCGGAACATCCCGAGAGATTCAGGACTCTTTCCGAGCTTGCCGTACGCCACACCCAACCAGTAGTCAACCTCCGGGCGCCGCCCTTCATGATACGGTCTGCCGACCTCGAGGTTCTCCGGATACTCAAGGGCTGCCTGGAAGTCTCCTAACGCCTCGTTGAACTTGCTGGCGTGCAGTTCTCTTTCACCTGCGAGGAGGCATGCGTCCACATAGACATCGTGAACATCGCCATAACCCTCCCAGTTGTGGAATCGGTGGGTCTTGAGCAATTGAAGAGCCTGCTCATACCGGCCCACCAGCAAGTAGACCTTCGTTTCCTGAGTCATCGCATCCGAGCGCTTGGCAGCCAGCGTGGGGTTGGATTCAAACGAAGCCAGTCTTTTCTGCGGCGAAACGTTCTCGGCTTCATACAGCATGTCGAGCTCAAACCGCAGACGGGCATTGTCCGGATCCAACCCGACAGCCCTTTCCATGGAGGCGATCGCCTTGGGGGTATCGCTCTGCGATTGCTCGTAGCCCTGCGCGAGATTTCTGTGCACCAGCGAGAATGAGCTGTCGATTGCGGCGGATTTTTCCCACTCTTTGATGGCGACTTCAGGCTGCCGATCGTAAAGAAGATTTCCGAGATAGTATGGCGCGCGAGCATCGCCTGGATTGGCCTGCATGGCAGCCTCGAGCACTTTCACTTCTTCGAGACGGAATGGGAAGACGTAGTCGGTGGGCATCTGGGCGGCCAGGTGAAAGTATCTGGCCGCTTCGCCAGGCTGGCCGGACTGCATCGCGAGATAGCCAAGGTCGTAATAAACGATCGGGTTCACTCGATTCCGGTCAGGGCTCGCAGCCGCCAACTGCTTGAGAACCTGTTCCGCCTCACTCCCTAATCCGGCGTCGGAGTAGTCCGTGGCCAGCTCAAGGTTGGCCTGCACGGCATTTCCCGGGAAGGACTGAGGCTGTGAGTTCGCATCGAGCAAGCCGATTTCACGAAGGCCCCAGAGGTCGAGCGGATTGACGGCCAGAGCTTTATGGGCGGCTTCCCTGGCATCATCAGCGCGCCCCATGCGTCTCAGAACGGCGGCCTTCAGATCCCAGGCCCTACAGTCGAGCGTGTTGTAAGCCAGCGAATGGTCCAGATCGGAAAGCGCTTGCGGCCAATCTCCCCTCTGGCCATCCAATTCCGAAAGCTGCTCGTAGCCGGCGGCGGCCCATGCTTCGCTCCACGCGGCGCGGTGGAATGCGTCCTCCGCTTCGCGATTCTTGCCCTCGCCTCGCAGCGTGACGCCCAGGTAGTAATACGCTTCGCCATCTTTGGGCCGCGTGTAATTGCGAGTGGCCCGGGCGAGAGCTGTCGTGAGTCTCTCCCTTGCCTGCCGCCAAAGTCCGCGCTCACTGTAGAGGCGGCCCAGGGCGGTGTTGACTTCATAGTTGCCAGGATCGCGGCTCAGGGCCTCTTCAAAGTAAGCGTAGGGCTCGAGAGCCGCATTGTGGAATTGCTCGAGCCGCAGTCCGATGTGATAAAGCTCGTCGACTGTCTTGATCTGCTTCGGCGGAAGGGGAGGTTCAACCACGGGAGGCGTGCTCTCCGGCACAAGTTTCACCGGCTGGTAACTGAGCAGTTCCTGGTTTGCCGAATCCAGCAGTTCAGCCTTGAGATCGTCTTCGCTAACCCCATCCGGCAACGTGATGTCCTGAACGAAAGCCTTGGCGGGGGAGATGTCGATGCTCCGTTCAAACAGCGTGCGATTCCCAGCGGTCAAAACTGTCTTCGCGCCGCGAAACTCCCGGGTCGTGGAAAAACCGATCATGACCGTTCGCCCAGGTCCCACCTCCAGGTTCACCGCTCCATTCAGGTTTGCGTTCTTTGCGCCGCCGATCCCCCGGATCGGAAACCAGTACGCCGTGGCGATCTTCGTTTCCGAGGGCTGGATCCAACTGTAGTCAGGTTGGTTATCCGAGAAGTTTCCCGACATAAGCTCGAGGTAGTCGCCCTGGCTGTCCAGAACCTTGTCCCACAACTTGCCCTCGGGGCCATTGCCCCATTCGAAGAATTTTGCGCCCGGTGAGACGTTATGGTCCTGGACGCAGATGATTCCCGCCTCCTTACCGTGATCATAGCCACCGAAGAAATCTCCGTCGAAATTCCAGGCAAAGAAGGAGACGGGTGTGGGGTGGTTCTTCCACCAACTCAAGTCCACACCACGCGTGTAGTCTACGCCTTGGTAAATGTCGTGCGAAATCGGCCAGCGGGCGAAATCAACCTTGGCGTGGTACACCGCAAATTGTGTGTCCGGCGGAAAAATGACCTGGTAATTCCGGTTGGCGTGCACACCGGTGTTAGTGAAATCCAGAAACGAGTGTACAAAAGGCGTGCGATTCACAAGCACCGTAGTGATCTTCGTATAGGACCTATCCGGATAGAGCGTGATCCCCACGGCCCATTCCATGCGATGGCGGAGTTCCAATTCTCCTACCCAGATGGTGCTGCTTCCATCAGGATTCTTCACCAAGCGATGGTCCACGGGCAGATAGCTGGTGGCGCGGTGGTGGTGAGGGATGTTCCACTCGACGCCGCCGGAGATCCAGGCGCCCAGCATGCCGATCAGCGCCGGCTTGATCTCGGTTTGCCGATAGACGTAGTCATAGTTGTCCGTCTTGTCGGTGGCGGAGAGAATGCGCCCTCCGAGTTCCGGAAGCACGCAGACCTTCACGTATTGGTTCTCAAGAAAGTCGGCTTGATAGGTCTTGTCGTGCCGAATATCCAGGAGGTTGTCATAGAGTCCATAGGGATAAATCGCGCCTTGCGCGCCCTGATAGTCCCGTCCGGCATAAAACATCGGCTCGAGATCCGGCGGGCCCGTTTCGTAGGTGGGAAGCACCAGCGGCGCTTGCCAGATGTTGACAGACTCCTGCGCCCCAAGCGGGGAAGCGCTTGCCAATGAGAACAGGGACAGAAGGAACAATTGCAGAATGATCGTGCCGTTTTTCACTTTGGTCACTCCTAACATGTCATCCTGAGCGCAATCACTTTCCATACTCGTTCTTCACCACTTCACCACCCTTCATCACGAACTTCACATGCTGGAGCACGGTGATGTCCTGAAGTGGGTCGCCGTCTACGGCGATGATGTCAGCCCACTTGCCGGGCTCGAGGGTTCCTATTCGGTCAGACCAGCCCAGCAGATCGGCGTCGTTGACGGTGGCGGTTTGAATCGCCTGCAAGGGGCTCATACCTATGCTGACGTAGACCGCCAACTCATGTGCATTCAGGCCATGGGGGTAAACGGCGGCGTCGGTACCCAGCCCGATCTTAACGCCCGCCTCGAATGCCTTCTTGGCATTGGTCTTTCCGAGTTCCGAAACCATCTGCATCTTGCGCTTGGCGAAGTCCGGAAGATTCGCTGTACGAGCATTTTCGCGCTGCCAATCCATCAGATAGAGCGTCGGCACGAGATACGTACCGTTCTTCTTGAGAGTCGCGATGGCGGCGTCGTTCATCAAGTGTCCATGCTCGACGGAGTCCACGCCCGCCTCGGACGCCCAGATCACACCCTGCGCTCCGTGCGCGTGGGCAGCAACCTTCCGTCCCAGGCGGTGCGCGTCGTTGACGATGGCCTTCATCTCCTCGAGCGTGTACTGCGGGGCGTTCGGATCATCTCCTTTCGAAAGAACTCCGCCGGTGGCGCAAATCTTGATCAGATCGGCGCCGTACTTGATGACCTCACGAGTCTTGTGCTGCACGGCCTCCACGCCGTCGGCAACGCCCTCGGCGGTGAAGTGAAACTCGAACGGCAGCAGATTCTCGTCGCAGTGGCCTCCCGTAATCCCGAGTGCCGGACCGCTGACCAGCATGCGTGGTCCCGGCACATCTCCGGCATTGATCGCGTCGCGCAGAGCTACATCGGCATAACCCGTGGCGCCCACGTTTCGCACGGTTGTGAACCCAGCCTCCAAGGTGACGCGGGCGTTGCGCGCGCCGATCAGCGCCTCGCGCGGCACCGAGATTCCCAGCGTTTCATAGCCGAAATTCGTGCCAAAGGTCAGGTGGGTATGAGCATCGATCAGGCCGGGAAGCACGGTAGCATCAGGCAAGTTGATGACCACTGTGCCGGCGCCGGGTGACACGCCGGAGCCCGGACCCACGCTCACGATCTTATCGCCGGCGATGACAATTGCCCCGTCTCGAATTACCTGCCCCGTCTTCACATCCAGGATTCGTGCCGCACGGATCACCGTGTGCTTTGCCGGAACCGGCGACGGTCCTTGACCGGAGGCAGAGGCGGTCACCAGAGCCATCAGGAACAAGGTGAGAACGGAAGCTTTAGTTGCCTTCATCTGGGTTTCCCTCCCTCAGCGCTCAGAGATGCGTTCAAAATTGGTATTAAAGCCTACTTCTTCATCAAATCCAACACCGCGCTGGTCATAGACTTCACGCCGGTGCGCAGCGTGGGCTCGGGGACCGGGGCCCACAAACTCGAGTGCAGCCCGGGCAGGGGCACACCGGTGCGTCGACTCTCCGCGAGCTTTGCCGGATCCACGGCGCCCAAGGAATACTGGCAGATCGGGATTTGGCGATCCTCGAGAGCAAAACGGCAGAAATCCTCACTGGCCATGACGGGCGGCAACTCCACGACGTTTTCCGGGTCCAGTACCTTCTTGAAGACCTGCGCCAGCCGCGCCGTCAGTTGGGGATCGTTGTACAGCGCAGGGCTGTGGTCGCTCTCATCTGCGGTCACGGTGGGCGAGAGAGACGGCGGAATTCCGTGAGCGGCAGCAATGCCCTGCGCCATTCTAGCCAGCGCTTCCAGAATGTGCTGCCTCACCTCCTCCTTGTAGGTCCGGATGGTAAGCTGCAAACGCACTTCGTCCGGGATGATGTTGGGACGTGTGCCGCCGTGAATCGAGCCGACGGTGACTACGGCGGGATCAAAGGGTGAATCTTCGCGACTCACGATGGTCTGAATGGCCAGAATGAACTCCGCGGCTTCGACGATGGGGTCTTTGGTCATCTGCGGCGCTGAGCCATGCCCGCCGATGCCGCGCAGCGTAACCTCGACGGAGGTGGAACTGGCCATCGCGTAACCGGGAGTGAACCCGACTTTCCCTGCCTCGAGCGCGGGCGTGTCATGCAGCGCAATAACGAAATCCGGCTTCGGAAAGCGCGTGTAGAGACCGTCGTCCAGCATGGCCTTGGCGCCGCTAATGGCTTCCTCGGCGGGCTGGGCGAGCATCACCAGAGTTCCGTGCCATTGTTCCTTCATTTCCGCCAGCATTTTCGCCGTTCCCAGCAAAGAGGTGATGTGAATATCGTGCCCGCAGGCATGCATGACGCCCACCTCGCGCCCTGCGTCATCCTTGGTCCGGACTTTACTCGCATAGGGCAGGCCCGTCATTTCCTCCACGGGCAGCGCGTCCAGCTCGGTTCGAACGTACACCGTCGGCCCCTGGCCATTTTTCAAAACACCCACCACGCCGTAGCCGGACCACTCCGGATGGCCAGCGTATTTGCCCACGCGTTCTGTGACGTTGTAACCCAGAGCCCGCAGTTCGCCGGCAACAAAAGCCGAGGTCTTTTGCTCGTGATGGGAGAGTTCCGGCGCGGCGTGAAGCGACCGGTAGGTGGAGAGAAGCGACGGCATTTCGCGTTCCACCAGCGCATCCAGATTCGCTTGCTGGGCGCGCGCCAATGGTACTCCTAAGAGTAAACACAAGACGAGGCAAGCCAGTGCAGAATAACCACTCGCCGCCCTGCAGCGCAGCAATTCAAGATTCAAGATTCCAGATTCAAATCGACGCACCATGCCCTCCTGATCGGCGATGGAAATCACCGTTGCGCCCTACGGACGATGCAAATTGACGGCTATCGAGCAGGGCGGCAACGGGCTCCAGTAAGTATCAGGGAAGCGGGCAACGCAAGGCAAGGGCAAGTCTCAGCCGGATTTCGGCGTAGCGCCCCGACCTGTCGGGGCATTTGCCGACCTCAAGGTCGGCGCTACGTTCCAATCAGGGCGCCAGGACCGGAACATGGTAGACACCGGAAAGCGAGATTGCTACGCTATGTAGATCAAAGGGTGGCGGGTGGCGCAAGGCGGTGAACCATGAAGGTCAGGCTGTGGGGCGTGCGCGGCTCAACGCCAACCCCGGGAAGAGAGACGGGGCGGTACGGCGGCAACACCTGCTGCATCGATCTTCGGCTCGACAACGGTACCCGCATCATTCTTGACTGCGGCAGCGGCATGAGGGCGCTGGGTAAGAGCCTTGTGAAGGAATTCGGCGGCCGGCCCATCCTCGCCCATATCTTTCTGACGCACTTCCATTGGGACCATATCCAGGGAATTCCGTATTTCGTTCCCTTTTACCAGAAACATAACACTTTCTTTTTCTACTCCCCGCTGTTGCCGGCCGCCCGGTTGCGTCGAACCCTCGAAGGCATGATGGGGAGTCCCTACTACCCAATAGGCATGAGGGCCAATCGCCACTTTATCCACTTAGGAAAGACCGCCGTCAGTATTAACGGAGCGGTGATCAAGACAGCGCGCCTCAATCATCCCCAGGGGTGCGCCGGCTACCGAATCGAAGCGGACGGCGGCGTCTTCGTTTTGGCGACCGACACCGAACCCGGCTCTCCGGCCTACGACCGCGCCTTGCGGTCCCTCGCCCGCGATGCCGACCTGCTGTTGTATGACTCGCAATACACGCCCCGGCAGTCACAAGGCGAAAAGAAAGGCTGGGGACACGGCTCATGGCAGGAGGGCGTGCGCATTGCCCGGGAATGCGATGTGAAGCGGCTGGTATTGTTCCACCATGATCCTGACAGTGATGACGCCTTCGTCGATAGCCTGGTGGCGCGGGCTCAGAAGAAGTTTCCCAACACCCTGGGAGGAGCCGAAGGGCTCGAGTTCTGCCTCGGTGCGGGTCACGTCAATCAAGGGCGTCGTCACCGCGCGTGACGACTCTCAAACAAGCCCCAAGGGGCGACTAGCAAGGCGCAGGCCGTTGGCCTATGAGCGTTAGCCTAAGCCTCTCTGACGGGTCCCGAAGGGACCCACGATCATTCGCCGTAGGTGAAACCTGCGGCAAGCGCCAGCGACAACAAACAGCCAGCCCCGCAGGGGTTGAATTCGGCCCCTCCGGGGTCGGCGCAAGCACAAGGAAAGGGCCATTTCTCCGTAGGTTTCACCTACGGCTAATGATTTTAATGCCCTTCGGGCATTCAATCAGCATAACCTCAACTTAGGTTAACGCCTACTTAGTAATAAATGGTCCCCCTACGATAAGCATGCAGATGGATATTGGGAGTTGAGGTTATTTGCGCACCGCCCAGGCGAGTCCATCGGGTTGTCTCCCGGCGGAGATGCGTCCGGTGACTTCCAGGCTCTTCAGGTCCACGACCGCGACGTAGTCCTTCCCGCTCACGGCGACAAAGGCGCGTGAGCCGTCGGGAACCATCAGTATTCCTGCGGCGCCCCCGCCCAGATCGAAATGCTTGATCTCCTTGCGGCTCGCCGCATCGATCACCACGAGATCGCTGCCCGACCTGCCTCCGAAACCCAGCCCGGAGACAAAGACTCGCGTGCCATCCGGAGTGAACTTCAGGCGATTCGCGCCGTTTACGGAAATGTGCATAGTCTGGATCGCGCGTTTGGCGGCGAAGTCGATGATAGTCACCGTGGCATCACGCGCGTTCGCGGCCCAAATTTCCTTCCCATCCGGTGACACGTCAAATCCTTCCGACCCGTTGCCCGAACGAACGTTGGTTACCTCCCAGGTTTTCCGCTGCCCGCCCTGCGGCGGACGAAATCCGGGCGGAGGGCCGCCACCGGGCGGGCCGCCGGGGGGAGGGCCGAACCCGCCGCCTGGGCGGTGAAACTCGCTCGATGATGCTAATGGTGCCGGAGCTGACATTGGAGGTGACGAGCTTGTCCAAGCTCTCGGACACCCAAACCATGTGCGTGCGGTCCTGGCCAGTGCCCAAAACCCAATCCACTTTTCTCGTGTCCGGATCGTAGCGCGCGAGGGCCTTATTCGTCTCCACGGTGAAATAGAGCTTGCCGCCGGCGAAAGCCAAACCGTGCGCCGAATGCAAGGCGCCAAGGTCAATGGCCGGCAGGGCCTTCTGCGAAACCAAGTCAACCACGGAGATGGTGTTAAGATCGCTGTCTGGTCCGCCGTAGTTCGAAATGTAAGCGAGCCTGCCGTCGTCGGAGGCAATCACTTCGTGCGGGTCCGGACCGGACGGCACGCGGCCAACCACGCGTAAGCTTACAGGATCGACAATGGCGAGCGATAAGTCGCTCTTGGCGAGCACCAGCAGCGCTTCCGAAGGTGTTTGCGCGGAAGCATGCATCGCCGCGAGGAGCGCTACGCCCAGAGATGCCACCAGCCTCAGCAAAGCTCTTAGCCTTCTCATATCGTCACCCTCATAGGGGAGATTCTCCCGACTTCTGAGGGCTCGGTCATGCCTCGGGCAGAGTGGCTCGATAACGAAGCTGCCGAACTTGGGCCTATGGGCCACTCAACGCCCCATCTGTTTTCCATAGCGCTGCACCGCGGCGCGAGCTGCTTCATTCGGATTCGCCGGGTTCAGAATAGCGTTTACGAAAACCTCGCGTGCTTCTTCGGTCAGGCTCAACGATTCGAGCTCCTGAATCGTCTTGGCGGCCGCTTGTTGGGCGCTGACGACCACAAAATCGGTCACGGTAGTGCCCTGCAGAGCGGCAGCCCGCTCGATCAGCCGTTTTTGGGCGACAGTGACTCTGGCCTCTAAACGTTCCGCCTTGCGAGAGCCGTCGAGGACTCTGGCTGCACGTGCCATAAAACCTCCCATCCAGATCACTGCTCAGTGTACGGCCAATAGCCACACATGTCAAACGACAGTAGTGCCCTGATTTGATGGATCCCGTAGGGGATGTCATTCCGAGCGGCTACGGCGCACTCTTGTGCCCAGCACCCGTTCGCCGGGCCACGGGCATAGCTAAGAAATCCTGTGCAGCCAACTAAACTAATGCCAGACCATGGGCGCGGGCGTGGACATGGCGCGCGAACTGCCGATGGCCGGCCAAGGCGGCGAGTTTCTTGCCGGTCAGTTCCTCGTACACTTTCCCAACCTGCGAGGGTAACGAATCGTCCGCCCCCGGATCGCCAACGTAGCGTGCGATCTGCGCGTTGCCCTTCAGTGCCGCCCGAATGGTCTCAATCTGACCCTTAGCCTCCTCGGGCGCCTTGCTGGCCATAAGCGTACCGACCTGTTCCCGGAGCGCCTTGAAGAACGCCTGCTGATCGTCCAAAACGGTCGCCACGGAGCGCGGCCCATGGCCCGTACACACGATTTTGGGGCGAAGTTTCTTCACCGCATCCAGCGTCACCACCCACTTGCCCACGTCTCCGTCACCCACGAAGTTATAAGGCCCGTTCACGCACACATCGCCGGTGAAAAGGATGCGCTCCTTCGGCAGCCAGGCAACGGCGTCGCCATGCGTATGAGCTACCCCCAGGTGCATCAGCTCAACCCGATGCTTGCCGTCGTCAAAGAACAAGTCTTTCGAGAAAAGCACGGAGGGCGGTTTGAGCTTGGTGTCTTTCAGATCGGCGCGCTCTTTCGCAGCAGCTTCCCAAGCACCGGGTTTGCTGTCGTAGTAGCCCGTCTCGTGCCGCTTCATCTCTTCGATGACACCCGTGTGCGCCACCGGCACCGCTCCATTGTCGACGTAGACCTGATTGCCGTAAGCGTGGTCGCCGTGGTGGTGGGTGTCGAAG
Organism: uncultured Acidobacteriota bacterium; assembly: GCA_963842495.1. Lineage (GTDB taxonomy): Bacteria > Acidobacteriota > Terriglobia > UBA7540 > UBA7540 > CAVROP01. The sequence goes on along the minus strand of CAWJHY010000072.1, from coordinate 24,693 downwards.
GCAAACCTTATCGGCTTGTCGGTCATCGATCGTATCTTGCTGATGATCAGCCGCGCCCCCGCGGGGAAATTCGCATCGATGACCAGCACGTAATCTTCGAACAAGATCCAGCCGTTGTTGCAAACGGCGTCGGCGTTGTCTGCAACTCGCCCCTCATGAAAATAAATGTCAGGGGCTAAAAGGTCAGCCTTTGCCTGCCTCCGCCATCCCCGCTGAAACCGGCCCCGCCAGCAGCTCCGCCTCCGCCGCGAGACTCAAGAATGCCGCTCCCCCTGTTAGAAAGTCGCGCCTGTTGACTCCGCTCATGTTTCCCCTGTTCGACTGTTGGCCTCACTGCTTGCACAGGATCTGATGTGTCTGGGTGGAATTCTACACGAAATCAAGGTGAATTAACCAGTGACGCACGATCGGTGTGGAGCAGGGCACGACCTACTGGCGTGTGCTGTAAGGGCGCCCCGTGGAGTTGCCCCAGGGCAGCCACAAGGGCCGTCCCTACACACAACATCATCTCCCGAAGAGAAAAAATGAGCCAGCTTGTCGTAAGTGGTGAGGAGGTCTTCGGGCAGGATGCGAGTCTCCCCGATCGTGGTCACGAAACTGGAATCTCCTGTCCAGCGGGGGAGCACGTGCAAGTGCAGGTGGTCCGCGACGCCGGCCCCAGCGCATTTCCCAAGATTCATGCCAAGATTATACCCCTCGGGATGATAGCAATCTCGCAATGCCCCCTGAAAGCGTCGGGCCAACTCCATCATTTCGACCAGCGCAGCGGACTCGACCTCCTCGAGGCTGGCAACGTGGGCATAAGGGATCACCATGGAATGGCCGGTGGTGTACGGAAAGAGGTTGAGAAGAATGAAATTCGAGCGGCCTCGATACAGCAGCAGGTTCTCCCGGTCGTGAGAGGGGTCGGCCGCGCTCTTTTCGCAGAAAACGCAACTACCCGCCGCCACAGGCTGGCTGACGTAGCGAAACCGCCAAGGACTCCAAAGGTAGTCCATACTCGGGATGCCTGGTGATCGAGCAGGATTCGATCCGCCCGCGGACGGACCCTAACCGCGCAGGTCGAAGTGCCCCGCGGCGGAGCGCCGGCATAGTTCTCCGGCCGACACATAAGACCGCCGCTCGACTAAGGAGTGGTAGTACCCGAAGGCTCGGGCGCGGGAGCAGCCGGCGGTGGGGGAGGCGTCGCGGCCGCAGCCCCACTATTGACAAGATCTTTCAACTCCTTGCTGGGATTAAAGTAGGGAATCTTCTTGGCGGGCACATCGACGCGCACCCCGGTCTTCGGATTGCGACCGATGCGGGGCTTACGCTGGCGAGTACGAAAGCTCCCAAAGCCCCGGATTTCGACCTTGTCACCCACGCGCAGCGACTTCACAATGCTCTCGAAGATTGTTTCGACGATGATCTCGGAGTCCTTGCGGCTCATCTCCACGGCCCGCGCAACATCCTCAATCAGTTCTGCCTTGGTCATGTTTAGCTCCTGGTGCGAAGTGTCGGGGATAACCGGTACAACAGGTCACGACTCAACTGCCGAGGTTGAAGACGAGTACTCCAAGGCGTTGATACCCGCAGAAGAAAGCGCCTCCGCCATAGTGGATTTTCTCACCGGCTCTTTGGGTTTCTCGATTTCCGCCGGACCGGGTTGCACCGCCGGTTCCTTCTGGCTCAAGGCAATCTTCCGCTCTCGGGCGCTGAGGCGGATCACGCGAAATTCCAGCTCGCTGCCCACCTCCAGCTTCGCGCTCTCCTTTCGAGTGTGGCCATTTTCAAACTCCGAAACATGGCAGAGACCTTCAATTCCTTCCGCCAGCTCGACAAAGGCGCCGAAAGGCGCCACCCGCGTCACTTTACCGCGCAGCATGTCCCCTACGTGGACCCTGGAGAAGAATGCCTCGCGGGGATCTTCCTCGAGTTGTTTTAAACCCAGTGCAAGTCGGCGATTATCGGGGTCCACAGCCAGCACCACCGCATCGACTGTTTGGCCCTTCTTCAGGACCTCCGACGGATGTTTCACATTCTTGTTCCAGGACATGTTCGAGACATGAATCAGGCCGTCGAGTCCGTCTTCGATTTCCACGAAGGCGCCGAATTCGGCGAGGTTGCGAACCCGCCCGTGCACCATCGACCCCACCGCAAACCGATCGCCCACCAAGGTCCAAGGATCCGGAAGAGTGGTCTTCAGACTGAGCGAGATGCGACGCTTGACGGGATCGACGTCCAACACTCCCACCTCGATACGCTCATCCAGCTTGAGGATCTTGGAGGGATGGCGAAGTCGCTTGCTCCAGCTCATCTCCGAAATGTGTATGAGTCCTTCCACACCGGGCTCCAGTTCAACAAAAGCGCCGTAATCGGCAAGACTCACCACGCGGCCGGTGATTCGGTCTGCCGCATGATAGGTGGCCGCCACCGTCTCCCAGGGGTCAGGCGTGAGTTGCTTCAGACCCAGGGAAATACGCCCTCTTTCGGGATCGTGTTTGAGCACCTTCACCCTGATTTCCTGACCTACTTGGACCACTTCCGAAGGATGCCCAATTCTACCCCAGGAAAGGTCGGTGATGTGAAGCAGGCCGTCAATCCCTCCCAGGTCAACAAAGACGCCGTAGTCGGTCAGGTTCTTGACCTTACCCACTACGTCCGCGCCTTCCACCAGGCGTTCCGCCAACTCCTGCTTGCGCCGGTTTAGTTCTTCTTCCATCGCAGCCTTGCGGCTGACCACCACGTTGTTCTTCTTGCGGTTGACCTTGATGACCTTACAGGGAAACTCATGTCCCTTGAGTTCATCCAGGTTAGCGTGCACGCGCACATCGGCATGAGAAGCCGGGAGGAAAGCCGGAACCCCAATGTCGACCATCAAGCCGCCTTTGATTCGATCGATCACGCGGCAGGTGAGGTTACTCTGATCCTGGAAAGCGCGTTCAACTCCATCCCAGGTCTTGCGCCGTAATGCCCTTTGATAGGAAACGCTGACTGTTCCGGAGGCCTCGTCATAATTGTCGACCCATAGGTCAACCGTATCGCCTGGGCTGATTCTCAGGTGCCCATCCAGAGCGAGGAACTCGTTCCGCGGAACCTGGGCCTCGCATTTCAACCCCACATCAACTACGACTTCGGTGTCCGTGATCTTGAGGACATGGCCCTGAACGATTTCACCCGCGGCAATCGTGGGAGCGGATAGCGCCTCCATCCCCTCCATCAGATTTACCGCCTCGCTGCTCTCAGGATTCCTCGCTTGGGGATCCGTCAAATCATTTGGGGCTCCGAGGTCCGTCCTTGCTTCTTGCAGACTATCACTCCCAGCCGTTTGCAAACTAGTGCCTTTTTCGTCAGCGGACATCCGCCGGCCTCCTCTCCAGGTACCCGACGCAGGCCTACAAAGGATGTCCTATTCTACCGTTGCGCGGAAAGCGAAGTCAATGCGAACAGCAGCCAGGGAAGCGGACATCCAGTCCGAGCAGCGACGATAGCCGCGAAGCCTCCTGGGGAGTGCCGCAGCGAGGCTCCCGCCTTCCCGCCGGCAAGGCCTTAGGCCGTCGGGAACTTATAGGCCGCCTGTTTGATCGCTTTGCGGTAGTCGTCGGAGCTCATTTCAATCAGCTTGCACATTTCATAGAGGCGGGAGCGGAGAGTGACTCCGAGCTGGTTCAAAGTAAGCTCCACGTTAGGGACAACTTCCCCCGAGGGCGCGCGAACCTCTCGGCGTCCTTGGGTTTCACCCAAGGGAAGCGTCGTCGTGATGAGCGTAACTTTCTTGTGGTTATAGCGTGAATTGATAATATGCTGCAAGGTCTCTTTAACCCAGTCACTAGGATTCCATGAGGCGAGTTCATCCAACAAAAGCACTTCAGCGTCCAGCACGGGCTGGAGAACAGAAAGCTCCGAATTCTGAGAAACGGGATTGTAACTGTCCCGAATGGCCTTCAGCAGATCGTGGAAATCATAGAAAAGGCATTCCACGCCTTTGCGCAGGACCAACTCGCGCAGCACCGCGACCGCCAAGTGGGTTTTTCCCACGCCCGTCGTGCCCACAAAGAGCAGGCCAAAATCCGCGGGGTATTCCTTAACGAAATTCTCGGCGTTCAGCTTCGCCCATCTTAAGCTTTGATTGTCGCGGCGTATGTCAAAATTCTCAAAGGCGCAGTGCTCGTACCTTTCGGGTATGTGAGCCTGGCGAAGCAACAGTTCCGCGCGCTCCAGGCCGTAACAATCGCAGCGGGTCATGCGGCGAACGCCTTCGAACTCCACCGGCTTCCAACCTGTGCCATCGCATTGGGGGCAGTCTTTTCGCGGCATCTTAGATTCCTGTCCTACGGAGCGCTTATTTGCCCGCCTGGCGTGGCGTCCGGATCAAATAGGGCGGGGCGACGCGCACCAGGGCATTTTGCATCCGCTCCTGGTCTAGGGGCGGGCGCGCCAAGACTTCCTCCTGCACATAGGAGACGAAAGCCTGCATTTCCTTCTGCATTTTCTGCATGCGGTCGCGCATGTTTAGGATGATCTCGATTCCCGCCAGGTTGACGCCCAGGTCGCGCGTCAGGTTCAGGATGCTCTCCAGCCGCTCCAGGTCTTCGTCGCCGTAGAGACGGGTGTTGCCGTTGGTGCGGGAAGGCACCAGCAGCCCTTCTCGCTCGTAGAGACGCAGGGTTTGGGGATGGATGTTGTACATTTCGGCCACCGCGCTGATCATGTAGCCGGTCTTGCCGCGAGTTTTTCGGCCACGAGGACTCATAGCATCAGTTCAAAGTCGAAAGTCGAGAGTCGAAAGTTAAAAGCCAAGAACCGCTGCCTTTGCTCTCATCCTTTATCCTTCAACCTTTAACCTTCAAAGGTACTTTCTCAATTCCCTCCTCGGGTCTTCGGGGTTCAGGTGCGCGAGTTCGCGAAGGATTTCTTTGGTCCTTTCATCCGCAACCCGTGGAACCATCACCTGCACCTCTACAAACTCATCCCCGCGCGCGTCACCGCGCAACGAGGGAGCACCCTTCCCGCGCAGCCGGAGTTGCTGGCCACTCTGGGTCCCGGGAGGGATCTTGATGGTAGAGGGCCCCACCAGAGTCGGCACTTCCACCTTCGCCCCCAGGGCCGCCTCGGCCACGGTCACGGGGACCTTAACGTAGATGTTGTCGCCCTTGCGCTCAAACATGGGATGGGTTTCAACTTCTGTAACAATGTACAAGTCGCCCGGGGGGCCGCCGGCGGCGCCCGCGTTTCCCTTCCCCGGCACGCGCACGCGCGAACCCGTATCCACGCCAGCCGGAATACGCACCTCAAAAGTCTCGGGCGCCCGCACGGCACCCGACCCGCCGCAAGTTGGACAAGGGCGGCGCTGCTTGCCGGTCCCGCCACATTGCGGGCACGTCACGGTGAATCGCATCGTCCCTGCCTGGCGCGCCACCTTGCCCGTTCCGCCGCACATGGTGCAGGCAACCGCCGCGCCTTTGGCAGAGCCGCTGCCTTTACAGGTCGGGCAGGTCTCCTGCCGCGCCACGGTGATTCGCACCTGGGTGCCACGAATGGCGTCCCAGAATCCCAGGTGCATGTGGTGCTCGATATCGCTTCCCTTTTGCGGACCCTCCTCTTCCTCTTCGCGCTGGCCGGAGCGATTGAACAACTGCGAGAAGATGTCCCGGAAGGACCCCCCGAATCCCGCGCGCCTTTCAGTCTCCGCATCCCCCTCTTCAGCGTTGGAGAAATCGAATCCCGAGAAATCGAATCCGGGGCCGGGCCCGCCCGCGCCCGTCGAGGCGCCCGGTCCGGGGCCACCCGGGGGAATGTTGTTGGAATAGAAGCCGTATTGATCGTAGACCTGGCGTTTTTTTTCGTCACCCAGGATTTCGTAAGCCCCCGAGATTTCCTTGAACTTCTCTTCCGACGCCTTGTTGCCCGGGTTAACGTCAGGGTGATACTTGCGCGCCAGGCGCCGGTACGCCTTGCGGATCTCCTCGGGCTTGGCGCCCCGACTCACCCCCAACATCGCGTAATAGTCCTTTTGTGCACCGACAACAGCCATCGTCTTAGTTCTTCATCTTCTCGAGAATCGCCCCCAGATGGTCCGGGCAGCGCGAGCGCAGCCATTCCTGTAATTGGCGCTGGATCTCCTGCGCCGCGGGAGAGTCCATGATGGCCTGGTCCAGGCCCAGTTCCATGAAATGCTTCCAGTGGCATTGCGGGCATTCCACTCCGACGAGACCTCGATGTTCCATGAGTTCACAGTTGACAGTCAACAGTCGAGAGTAAGAACTTCCGTCTTTCCGCCCGCCGACTGTCGTCCTGCCGCTCCTTCCGATAATTAACCTTCCTTGATCGATCGCGGTGTCGTCAACTGTCGACTGTGGACTGTCGACTGTCGACTGTACTTCTCAGTTCTTCTTCTTGTCGTCGCTGTCCACCACTTCCGCGTCGATCACTTCGCCGTCGCCCTTACTTTGGCCAGGCTGATCCGTGGGGCCTGCGGAAGGCCTTGCCGCTCCGCCGGCGGCGCCCGGCGCCTCTGGGGCCGCTTGCGCCGTAGAGGCCTGCTTGTACATCGCTTCCGCCAGCTTATGCGACGCCGTGGTTAGCCGCTCAACGGTATCGTTGATCTTCGAGAGGTCGCCTTCCTGAATGGCCTTCTTGGCATCGGCCAAGGCCGATTCGATGTTCGCGGCGTCGCTGTCAGAGATTTTCCCGCGATTCTCCTTGAGCATCTTCTCCACCGAGTAAACCAGCGAATCAGCCCGGTTCTTGGTTTCCACGTCGTCCTTGTGGTGGCGGTCTTCCTCAGCGTGCAACTCGCCGTCCTTGGTCATCTTTTCCACTTCTTCTTTGCTCAACCCGCTCGAGGACGTTATGGTGATCTTCTGTTCCTTCCCGGTGCCGATGTCTTTGGCGGAAACATTCAGAATTCCGTTGGCATCGATGTCAAACGTCACTTCAATCTGCGGGATGCCCCGAGGCGCAGGAGGAATGCCCACCAGGTGGAACTTGCCGAGCGTCCGGTTATCGCGCGCCATCTGACGCTCACCTTGCAGGACGTGAATCTCCACCGACGTCTGGTTCTCCGCCGCCGTCGAAAAGGTCTCGTTCTTTCTCGTCGGAATCGTGGTATTGCGTTGGATGAGCGGCGTCATGACACCCCCCAGGGTCTCAACGCCCAAGGTCAAGGGAGTAACGTCCAGCAACAGCAGGTCCTTCACTTCCCCGCCCAGGACTCCCGCCTGCACCGCCGCACCAACCGCCACAACCTCGTCCGGATTCACACCTTTGTGCGGCTCCTTGCCCAGGAAAAGGTCCCTGACAATCTGCTGCACGCGCGGAATGCGTGTCGATCCGCCCACCAGCACCACCTCATCAATCTTTTCAGGCGTGAGATTGGCATCGGAAAGCGCCTGCTTCACCGGGCCTACGGAACGCTGGAAAAGATCCTCGCACATCTGCTCAAAGCGCCCTCGCGTCAACTTCAGGTTCAGGTGCTTCGGCCCGGAGGCGTCGGCCGTCACGAAGGGCAGATTGATGTCGCTCTCGAGTACCGTGGAAAGCTCCATCTTGGCTTTCTCCGCCGCTTCCTTGAGGCGTTGCAGCGCCATGCGGTCCTTCGAAAGGTCGATGCCTTGATCCTTGCGGAATTCATCCACAATCCAGTCCATAATCCGCTTATCAATGTCGTCGCCGCCCAGATGCGTGTCACCGTTGGTCGACTTGACCTCGACCACACCCTCGCCGACTTCCAGAATCGAAATATCGAACGTCCCGCCTCCGAAGTCATAGACCGCTATGGTCTCGTCCCGCTTCTTGTCAAGCCCATAAGCCAAGGCCGCCGCCGTAGGCTCGTTCACGATGCGCAGAACTTCCAGGCCCGCTATCTTTCCGGCGTCCTTGGTGGCTTGGCGCTGGGAATCGTTAAAGTAAGCCGGAACAGTGATGACCGCTTGCGACACCTTTTCGCCGAGGTATTGCTCGGCGGCGTCCTTCATTTTCTGCAGGATCAGGGCGGAGATTTCCGGGGGCGAGTATTCCTTGCCCTGCGCCACCACCCGCGCATCGCCGTTCGGTCCCGGCACCACCTTGAACGGTACCGTCTTGATCTCACTCTGAACTTCATTGACCTTACGGCCCATAAAACGCTTGATCGAGTAAACCGTGTTCTCGGGGTTGGTAATGGCTTGGCGCTTCGCTACTTGTCCCACCAACCGTTCGCCCGACTTGGTGAACCCCACCACCGATGGCGTAGTGCGCCCTCCCTCAGGGTTAGTGATGACTACCGGGTCACCACCTTCCATAACCGCAACCACCGAGTTGGTGGTACCCAAGTCGATTCCTATAATCTTACTCATATTCCTAAGTCCTCCTCACTGAGTGATAACCCGAAGCAGGGTTCACAACCACATTCAAGAGCCTTAGATGCCGGAGGGCATCCATTAGTTCCATGACATAATAAAACTTGAGTATGCCCATGTCAAGCATATTCGCAGGGGCCTGTGCCGGGAAGGGCGGGGCTTCAGCCCCGCCACGGAAAACGGCTCATCACTGGGGGCTGTAGCCCCTGAAGCAATTTTGCTTCAGGGCCTAAAGGCCCAACTCGTCGGTTTGGCGGAGGCGGCGGGGCTGAAGCCCTGCCCTTCCAGGAGGCCAGGTTATCACGGCGTATTCGGTCATTAAGTACCAGCCGACTATTTGTGACTGTCACGGCCTCGTCCTGCCGTTCCCGACTCGCCGACTCGCCGCTAAGCACCCCGCCCTGCTTTTCTGGGGAACCGTGCTTCGATCATGGTTCGCATGCCGCCTCGAGTGGTGAACTCACCGCGCACCACCGCCCACTTGGGGCGGCAAGCCTGAGCCACATCGTCGAGGATGCGATTCACGGCGTTCTCATAGAATATGCCCAGATTCCGGTAGGACAGAATGTAGTACTTCAGCGACTTCAGTTCCAGACACAGCCTGTCCGGCAGGTAATGAATGGTGATGGTTCCGAAGTCCGGCAAGCCGGTACGCGGGCAAATGGAGGTGTACTCCGGGATCGAAATGGTGATTTCGTAGTTCTTATATTGATTGGGCCAAGTCTCGATTTGGGGCAGCTTGGCGCGAACTCCGGAGCCGGCGTGTTCAGGAGTGTACTCAGGCAGGCGAGCTTTGCCGGGCATACAACCTCCTTGGGGCCAGTGTTGTATGGCTATGAATACTTGGCCGATGACGAGCGGATGGCGGACTCTCAATCCAAATCAATTTCCTTAAGCGGGGGCCCGGTAGGAACGTCCTTGGTCTTCTCTAATGCCTCTTTGAACCGGCGCTCCAGCAGTTCAGACTTGATCTTTTCCTCTTCGGCGCTGTGTTTAAAGAGGCTTTCACGCCGCTCCGCTTCCTTTTTGAGGAGTTCGGAAGCTTGATTCAGGTCGGGAGCCTTGGAGGTTCTCGGCGGCGGTTCGTGGAACAGAATCTTTCCGAGCTCGGTGTCCACTTCCAGCCGCGCCCCGCAGCTCGGACACACCACTTCAACCGTTTTGCCCTTGTTCTTGCTCATCCTTAACCCTTCCCGATCTTAATGATATACAGTATGACGAGGCGAGTCAATTCGGCGGTCAGCCGTCAGCTTTCAGCTCTCAGCGATCAGCAGGCGACCGCTCACAAGGGCCAAGGTGGTCCTGCTGAGGGCTGATAGCTGAAGGCTGATAGCTGATGGCTGATAGCTGATGGCTGATAGCTGATGGCTGATAGCTGATGGCTGATAGCTGATGGCTGAAAGCTTCTCTTACACCACCGGCCTGCCTGCAATTCGTTCCAGCACTCTGACCGGAGCCTTCTCCGGCAACACGAGGGCATTCTTGGAGACGATGAACGTCTGTTCGAGGGCGAACTGCCCGGAAAGAACGGCATGGCTCACCATATCCGTAAAGACGAGCCATGCGGACTGGGGTGGGAACTCCCACCTGGTCCGCGAACAAGTGTTTTGAAACTCCTGGTTTGCTTTGAGGAAATGATGGAAGCGCAGCATCCAATCGTCGTAAGGAGGCCGCGCCAGGCTGTGGAGTCGCGCCGCTCGCGCCAGCTTCACGAGGAGCTTCTTGGGCCCGGAAGCCACGCTCCCGGGAAGAGGCATGCCGCCGCTTCCTGCGAAGCGCTCCGCCAGACGGTCGAAGGTGTCAGCGGTCACCCACACACGAGGCTCGGTTGGGTTGATGTTCGTAAACACGCGCAGGATACGATTGCCATAGGAAGGCCGGGTCGGGAACGAATCCACATGCAAGAGGTCGTTGCGGGCCCGTTGGCGGATTTGCCGCCCCGCCTCCTGCTGGGGCCGAAAGCTGGCAAAGTCCACCACCAATGAGCCGGCATAGGGAGACAGAAGCTGCTGAGTGAACTCGATCGCCCGTTGGGAAAACCGTTGCATGATGGCATGCAGCCTATCCTTCTCGTCGCTCCCGCCCTCGCCATATCCCGTAAGCCGGTCGGAAAGCGGTCGATAGGCAATGTTCTTGTGGTAGCCCGCGTCGCTCTGCCGCTGGCTTAGCAGGAACTGGGCTTCGTCGGGGGGCAGCCCGAAGGGAGTCTCTGCGAAGAAGAGGATGTTTCCTTCTTCCAGACGTGAACAGCACCACCGTCCGCGTTCTTCCGCAGCAACGGCCTCCAAGCTCTTCGGAAGTTCGATGCGCTGAGTCATCGTTGTCTCCCAACTGAAATGCGGTGAGTGGCCTCAATATGATTCTACGGGATAAAGGCTAAAGGATAAAGGGCAGTTGGCAGTGGGCAGTAGGCAGTGGGCAGTAGGCAGTGGGCAGTAGGCAGTGGGCAGTGGGCAATCGGCAGTTAGGAATGGCTGTCATTCTGAGCGAAGCGAAGTCCGATTTCCGGACCCCGATGGAGTCCACCGGACCCCAGAAATCGGGGAATCTCGCCCTGCCCCTTCGCTGCCAACCCGGCCTCGCCTACCCACTGTCATTCTGAGCGCAGCGAAGAATCCCGCCCTGCCCCCTGAAAGCCGACACCTGAAACCAATTCTGTCATTCTGAGCGCAGCGAAGAATCTCGCTCTGCCCGCCCTGAAACTCGACACCTGAAACCGGTCCTGTCATTCTGAGCGGAGCGAAGAATCTCGCTCTGTGTTCCTGAGGCAACCCCGGTATGCTCAGAGAACTCTGCGCCCGAGCCCTTGCCTTGACACGCCAGCATGCGGAATGTTTAGATGTTCCGCGCGCCCATGAACACGTACTGTGTTTACATCATGGCCAGCAAATCTCGCACCCTCTACACAGGCGTCACAAACAACCTCGAACGAAGGGTGCTCCAGCACCGGCGCAAACTCGTCCCCGGATTCACCGCGCGCTACAACATCGACCGACTCGTCTATTACGAGGTTTGCGGTGACCCCAGGGCCGCGATCAGCCGGGAAAAGCAGCTCAAGGGCTGGACAAGATTGAGGAAAGTCGCACTCATCAAATCGCTGAACCGCGACTGGAAGGACTTAAGCGACGGATGGCCCGGCTCGTGAGCGCAACACTGGCTGGAGCAGGAAGACAGAGCGAGATTCTTCGCTTCGCTCAGAATGACAGTTCTAACATTCGGGGCCGCCCATCCACAGCCATTCTGAGCGCAGCGAAGAATCTCGCTCTGCCCCTTCCCTGCCAACTCGGCCCCTCCCGCTGTCATTCTGAGCGCAGCGGAGAATCTCGCTCTGCCCGCCCTCAAACCTGACGCCTGAAACCTGTCCCTCCCCGCCCACTCTAACCCGTCCCTTCGGGAGTCCGCAGACACCAAAAGGCGGGGGTCCGCGCCAGCTAACCATCCCAGCCGGCACATTTTCAACTTGATTTTTTGCGCTCCAATCAGAAGAATGGTTCAAGCAATGAACACCCCAACTGATGTCGGATTAGAGAGGAAGCCGCGGATCGACCCCCGGCGATCCCTCACAAAACTTCTCTCCACGGACCTTGACTTCCATCGGGATGCGAGTAATTACGCTAGCCATGCCCTGCACGCCTTTGCGGCGAAGTTCCCGCCCCAGTTGCCCCGGGTTTTTATCGAGGGACTCACCCGAAGAGGCGAAACGGTCATGGACCCAATGATGGGGAGCGGAACCGCGATTGTGGAAGCCTTCCTGTGTGGCAGGCGGGCGGTCGGTTTCGACATCGATCCTCTCGCCCTTTTGATATGCAGGGTAAAAACACATGCTGTTGACCTGCTGGAAGCAACATGGGCGGGCAGACGCGTAGTTAGTTCTGCGGTAAAGCTCTTGCAGGGCGCCAGCCGCCTCGAACCTGCAATGAGGGAACGTTTTTCGCCTGCGAGTCTGGAGTTCATTAACTACTGGTTCGCGAAGCAATCTCAGCGCGAACTCATGGCATTGCTCTTGGCCATCGAGCGGGAGCACTTGGCACAGCCGCTTGTAGATTTTCTGAAGATTGTGTTTTCTTCAATCATCATCACCAAATCAGGTGGCGTTAGCCTTGCATATGACCTCGCTCACACACGCCCGCATCTTCTTCGGGGCAAGCCCTACAAGGACGCGATCAAAGCCTTCGAGATGCGGCTCAATAAATCTGCCGCTCTGTTGTGGCAGCTTCCGTCGGACCGGAAAGATGTTGAAATTCAGCAACAAGATTGCAGGGAACGATTACCCCTGACGGACGATTCTGTGCAACTGATCGTTACCTCGCCGCCTTACGCCAACGCAATTGACTATATGCGAGCACACAAGTTTTCCCTTGTGTGGTTCGGTGAGGACATCGGCGCACTCAGCACTCTGCGGTTGACCTACATAGGGTCTGAGAAAATGGGGGTCCCGGATAGCCCCGACTTTCCCGCGTCTGTTTACCGAGTTATTGAGAAGCTCCAGGCAGTTGACGACAGGAAAAGTCGCGTACTCGCAAAGTACTTCAGGGATATGCGGATCGCGCTTTGCGAGATGTTTAGGGTTCTGGAACCCGGCCACTGTTGCCTCGTCGTGGTTGGACCTTCGACGATGAGGGGGCAGACAGTCAAAACGCACGAACTCCTGGGTGAGATAGGTAACGATATTGGCTTTCAAACGGCGGACATCGCTGAAAGGAAGCTCGACCGAGATCGCCGAATGCTTCCGGTCGCTTTTCGCCGGAATCACAATTCACAGATCGAGAGCAGGATGCATGAAGAGTACATCATCGGCCTCTTCAAACCCTCACGTTGAAGTCCTGAGATAGATATGCCTACACGCGTACAAACGCTCACTGCCGTAAGGACGATCTTCAATTCGTCCGCGTTCCGGGGCGGTCAACCCACGGCAGCTACCGCTTGGTCAGGAATCTACCAAGCCTTGCTTTGGTACGAGCCCGTCGCCACCATCCCGGGGCGCACAGGCCTGCCACACATCATCGACGCGAACCGGCTGACCTGCCCTTTATCCGCCAAGGGCGAACTGAGGGTTTGGCAGGCTCGCGCCGTTGCCGTTGAAAAATACATGGCCGAGCAGTGGGTGGTGCAACCCGAGGCCGTCGCCAGGATGGTTGACAAGCTGATGAAGTTGCCCGCCTACGCTGGCCTCCAACGGCAGAACATCCTTGGAAGTGCCTTCGCGGGACTTGTGAAGCACGCCATGGAACTCTTTGGCTCGCAAGACTTCACTTATGAGTTGGAGGTCGCAGGAGACAGGGCCTTTCCCGGCGTGCAGCTACCTACTCGAACCGGGGAGCCGTTCATCGACATCCTGGTGCGCAAAGAGGGGCGCAACCGGGGAATCATCTCGACGAAGTGGTCCATACGTCACGACCGAATCAACGATCTGACCAGCGAATGCCGTGCTTACAAGAACGCGGCCCGGTTTACCGATACTCAAATCTTTTATTACGTCGCAACCAACGAATATGACCCTGCTCGCGTCGAGAAGCCTTTGACTGACAAGTGTATCGACGGGGTCGTTCACGTTCACAAGCCGTTAGTCACCGGAGTGAGCGGCCTTGATGGAAGACTCGACGACTTCCTCGATCTCTCGGAGCTTATTGAAGAATCAAACCGGTGGTAAGCGGGCGGGTGGTGCATACACTGCCTTGTGCGCATGCGCCTGGGCGGGGCAGCCGCCGAACGCCGGGTGTAGCACGTGTCGCCTAGGTGGCTGACATACGAACCGCTGTTGGCGGCCCCCGTGGTCAGATGTGTTTTGCGCGCCGACTGGGAGATCGAGAGCGGAAACCTGGGGTATGAGGAGAGCCCACTATGAGAATTGGAGTTGTCAACAACGGACTCCACGCTGAGATGGCCTTTGCTTCGGAACCAGATGTCACACTCCTTTACGTCGGTCGCTTTCGAGGCTCCAGAATATGGTTCTATGATGTCATTGTAGTCCCAATACACACAGACCAGATTTTCCTTTGTAGGTATAAACCTCTTCTGACCAAGTACGTTGAGAAAGGCGGCGTCCTGGTCCTGTTCGGCGCCCAGAAAATGGACAGGCAATGGGCCCCCTGGTATCTATTGGAAGACAAATTCACCGAGGACATCGAATTGTACCGGCAATCGGCTGAGGGACGGATCGTTTTTTCTGGAATTCCAGACGAGAAGTCTGTCCAGTACCACAACAAGTATTTCGGGCACGGAAGCATCGCAGTTGACAACGAATCTGAAGAAACCCTTCTGGCTGGGGACACACATGGAAGACGTGTGATGCTCATCCGTAGGTTTGCTGGCGGCGGCGCTCTCTTTGTGACCACGCTTGACCCAGATTACCACTCAGTAACACATGTGCCGGGACCAACGTATGAAATCGTGGAAAAGACCCACGAAAAGGCGCACAAACTTGTGCAGAACATACTGAAGTGGGCCAGGGACGAGGCAAAACGGCAGCCACACCGTCGGATGCGGCTCCTTCAAGCGATCGGGGGCACTCTCTATTCATGGACCACCGAGGCGTTCCTCTATTTCCTACCTTTGTGGTCCATCGGCCTCTATATAATATGGTCAAAACCCGGGTTGCCTTTAGCAGGGACGCCTGTCGCCGTGGGCGTGCTTCCAGGGGTTATTGCATTCGTCGGTTCGGTGGCGTCTATTGTAGGTTTTTTTATGACACAGCGTGCGCGCAGAGGCAAGCAGCATGAATGACGTAGGGGAGAGAATGCGACAGCACGTAGGACGCTTGTCTGCCCTGGACGTGGAGCCTGAACGGCAGTTTCTTAACTACGCTCTGCCGTGCCTTGAGAACCGCGAGGCTCGGGGCACGTCAGTTCTTAGAAAGCACGCATTGGAGATTCGCGAACTTGCCACCAGCGGCACTCGCCCCCGCAGGGCCCTCCTGCGGTTCGTCTTTCCTGACGCTTACCGAGGTATCGGCAAGGCTGCTGCTGAGCTGGCCTGTGAACGGTGGAGCCACGCCGCGGTTGAGCACTATTTTTTGATCGATCACAACGATCATGTACGTAGGGCCCTCCTAAAGGGAGTACCGCCCAAGATCCTGGACCTGTGTATGGTGAAGCTTGGTTGGACCGCGAAAGCCTACGGAACCTTCTGGGACATACTGGACTCGGACGGGTCGAAGGTGCGAGCAATAGATGCGTTCCATCTTTCCCCAAGGCCCGAGCTTCTGGTGGCTATCCACGGGGGAATCATAGTAGACGTGCTACGGGAGGAACTGATATGTTGGGAGCGCGATGATGGGAGGTAAGGTCATGACGTTTGAGGGTATGAAGCCCACGCGGGGCTGGGACACATCCTTCCTCTCGACGCGTACCGTGCATATCCTGGTAAGGGACATACTCGGATGCGGTTGCCCGGACGATGTATTCGAGAACATCCAAGTTGGTCGGCCTCGCCTATTCAAAGACTGGAAGGGTCCGGTCTCACTTCAGATCCTAGTCGGATGGCGATTGCTAGTATCGCTCGTTGATGCGGGCACGCTCAATCACATCACAGAGGATTGTCAGGCGCTTCTCGAAGAGGGACGTATGTTTCGGGACAAGCGCGGCTTGAACCGATTCCGACTGGTTCTGGTCGGACATGTTGAGTCCCACGTTGTCCATCAACTAGAGGACCTAGCTGCAAGGGTGGACGAGAAGGTTCACGTACACGTCGTCCCCCTTGAGGCAATGCCCAATGTGAACCGCGACGACAGCCCTAAGCAGTGACTTCGCGGGCGACGCGCGTATGTAGGCACGGCGGAGCGCAGGCCTGTGTTTGAAAGTTGACGGCTCTTCGCTCACAGACAATCCCCGTCCCAGACCCCCAGCGTGAAGTGGTCCGCGTGCGCGCGAGGCGCGCGACAATAATCCTCCGCGCAGGCCTACGCGAATGAGGATTCACGTCCCATCCGTGAGCCGCGGAGGAAGCCAAACTGCGGCTACGTCCGCGCTGCCTGCCCTACCGACTTGGCCCCGTAAGGAATTAGGTCGGAAGCAAAGAATCTCGCCCTGCGACGGGGTGAGTTGACAAGCGGCGTTTGGTGGTCTCGGCCATGTGCCTCTACCAGCCTCGCCCGCCGCGACCGACGGATTAGCGACACCATCTCTGACCCGGAATGACATAATGACAACCAGAAGGATTTTTCAACAGCCTGGGCAGGAACGAAAGGCGCCAGGTTTGGACGGCAGCGTCTCAATTTGACGTAGAGGCGGCGGAACTTGTCCCGATCCGATCGGGACGCCGCCAGTTGGTCCGTCAGTTGACGGATAAACTCGCCGCTACGAAGTGAAGCTACGACACTTCCGTCCGCACTTTTCGCTTTGCCGCACTTTTCGCTTGACAAACCGGCCTGGCTATGATAGCCTATCATGGTTGGCCATTTATCGACGTTTTGTCGCTAAGGGAGCGTCGGCATGCTCGGATGGGAAGGGAAAAGCGGGGTCGTCCAGGCGAGCCAAGGAAAACTGGGGTTCGAAAACAACAAAAAAAATACGATCGAAGCCAATATGTTATTGAAAACAAAGAGGGCATGTGCAAAACGAACTCAAAACGAACCTCCAAATGAACCGCATTTGAGTGCTAAAATGCGCGAATCACGCGTAGAATTCGAGTTTTCTGGCACTTCACAGGTTTTGGCGGAAGCCTCGAACGGGAAGGACGCCCGTGGAGGAAATCGACCGGTCGGGGCACTCCAGAAGATTGTGAGAAAATACGAAAATCGTGGGAACAAAGCCAAGAAGTGCTTGAAAACAAAGGACATCACTTTTTTGAAGGTTGCAAATTTCGCGTGTTTTGTGCGCAAATCAACAGCAATCTCACCCCAAAGAGAGCAAATGACGCCACATTTTGTGAAAACGAAGTCTGGACGTGCGACTCGCAGCGTGACGGCATGAAAGTGACAAATAGTCGGCTAGACAAACTCGGGACTTCCATCGGCACCGGTCTGATCTGTGGCCGGGTCGCCGCATCTTATCGACGGATTGCGGACTAAGCCTTGATGCCTTGACACCAGGATCACGGTGCGTTAGGCTGGGCTAGACATGGGATTTTTGGTTCTGGGCCGTTCCTGCCGTCTAGTAATAAGACGACAAAGAGAATTGTATTTACTGAACGGTTTCGTGTAGTGATCGGGCGCAGAAGAAGGTGAGGGTTACATGGCCGATGTACTGACCAAGGCGGGACGATACGAGGTGGTGCGTGAGCTGGGGCGTGGCTCGATGGGTATCGTTTACCAGGGGTTCGACCCTGTTATCGGGCGGACGGTTGCGATCAAGACCATGCTCACGGAAGGTCTTGCACCCGAGGAGTATAAGGAGTTCAGGGCGCGATTTCAGCGCGAGGCGCAAGCGGCCGGAGTGCTCAGCCACCCCAGCATCGTCAACGTCTTCGATTACGGGGAAGACAACGGCATACTCTACCTGATCATGGAGTTCCTGGAAGGGACTTCGCTGGAGAAATTGGTTGAAGGCAAGAAGGTCCTTCCGATTGAAACGATCATCCCGATGTGCGAGCAGGTTTGCAGCGCGCTGGACCACGCCCACGAGCGTGGCATCGTGCACCGCGATATCAAGCCTGCCAATATCATGATTCTGAATAATGGGATGGTGAAAGTGACCGACTTCGGCATCGCCAAGATGGTGTCGATGGGGATGACGCAGGCGGGGCTGGTGCTGGGTACGCCCAACTACATGTCGCCGGAACAGGTCAAGGGGCGGCAGGTTGACGGCCGGTCCGATCTCTTTTCCTTGGGAGTGATTCTCTACGACCTGGTGACCGGCGAGAAACCGTTCCCCGGCCAGAACATCACCACCGTCATTTACAAAATCATCAACGAAAACCCCGTACCGCCGCGAGAGCTGGATGCCACGATTCATCCGGGCCTCAGCTACGTGATTTGTAAAGCCCTGGCCAAGAGTCCCGAGGAGCGCTACCAGACTTGCCGCGAGCTGGCGGAGGACTTGAAGAATTACCGGCAGTTGGGGGGACAGGCGGCGCCGCCTTCCTCGGCCACCATGATCCTGAGTGCGCCGCCCGTGCCGAGCGCGGTCGTGGAGCAACGCCCGGCGGAGCCGACGCTGCGGCGCCCAGCGCCGCCCGCTGTCCCGGTTGGACGAACGCAGGTCGAACCTCCTCAACCCGCCCCGCCCGCCCCAGCGCCCACGCAGGTCGTAGCGCCGGCGCCGAGCTACCAAAAACCGCGGAGTTCACCGCTAGTTTGGGTCCTCTTAACGTTGCTGGCCGTTGCCATTCTGGGAATTGTTGGGGGGTACTACTATCTCCAGAAAGCGAAAAACAACCAGCCGGCAGCGAACGTCCCGAGCGGGCAGACGACCAGTGCCACCGCGAACCTGCCTTCGACCACGTCCGGAGCGCCGAGCACGCTTCCGGCGGAGAAACCCGTTGCGTCCAGAGGGAAGACGAAGGCCAACGAAGCAGCCCCGGTAAACCTCCCTCCCGCGAGCGGCAGCACTAAGGCCGGCGTCAACCCAGTCAACGCCGCTCCCGGGGGCGAATCCGCCGCAAGCTCGCGCCCCAGCGCCAAGGGCGAGACGCCTCCTCTGACCACGGCTGTCAGGGAGTCGCCTGCCGCTTCCCTTCCCGCTGCCGGCGGCACAGCGGCTTCCGCCACTCCCTCTGGTGGCAATGGGCCCACTGCGGTTCCCGCCACTCCCTCCGGTGGGGGTGGGCCCGCTGCGGCTCCCAAGCTGGGCCAATTGATGGTCAATTCGAATGTCCCGGGGGCTAAGTTCACGATCGACGGCAGCAGCGATCCAGGGTGGGTCACCCCTTCGACAGTCAGCCAGCCGCCCGGCAGTCACCGTGTGGTGATCTCAAAGGAGGGCTACGGCGAGTACGAGCAGACAGTGGACCTGGAAGCCGGGAGAACCGCTACCATCAACGCACGGCTTTCGCAAGATGTCGGAGAGATCGTAATCAATACAACGCCGTCCGGCTTGGAGGTATTCCTTGACGGAAAGTCACTGGGCCCCAGCCCGGCACATGCTGTCGTCCCAGCGGGACCGCACAAGTACACGGTCAAGCGTCCGGGTTGGGAATCCTATGAAGGCTCCGTTAATGTGCGGAATGGGGCCGCCGTGAGTGTAAGAGTCAACATGGGCCAGTAGGAAACAACCTGCCTTGGGACCGGGCCTCAACCGCGCGTCTCGCCTGGTTCACATGGAACAGTTCGAAATGCCCACATGTCTCGATTTGTTATAACCGACCCTTCCAACCGGACTCAGATCTTCGAAATCAGCGGGTCTACGGTGAGCATCGGACGCGCCGACTCCAACGATCTGATGCTCCAGCACCCGAGTGTGTCCCGCAACCATGCGCGCGTGACCGCCTTGCCGGGCGAAACCGTCCTGATCATCGACTTGGGTAGCATGAACGGCACGTTCGTAAACGGGCAGCCGATCCAGGAGCACCGCCTGGCGGACCAGGACCGGATCAACATCGGGGCCTTCGAACTCAAGTTTGACGCGGCCACACGGCTTCCCTTCTACGTCGAGGCGGGCCATGACGCCGGCAGGGACATCACGGGGCTGATCGGCCGCGACGCCCTGAGCGCCGGCCTGCACCAGGAAATCGAAGCTGTCGCCCCGCCCGAAACCTCAGTTCAGGATCGGCTGGCAACACTGGAGAGGGAAAACAAGCTGCTGAAGCTTCTGTTGGCCGTAGGCAAGACCCTCTCCTCAACCCTGACTCCTCAAGAGGTGATGCAGCAGGTTATGGAGTTGGTGTTCCAGATGGAGAATGTGGAGCGCGGTTTCGTCATGCTCTACGACGAAAGGAAAGGGTTCCTTCCGGCCATCGTGCTTTATAAGGACGAGAATCAGAGGGCCGATCCTTACGGCCCGGTCCTCTCGAAGACCGTCATCGACCGGGTAATGACGGAAAGGGTGCCGGTGTTGATACGCGACGTTTCCCGGGACCAGCGGTTCTCGACCAGCGAGAGCCTTCGGATTTCCGGCATTCGCTCGGCGATGTGCGCTCCGCTCATCTATAAGGACAAAGTATTTGGCCTCTTCTACGTCGATTGTCTGAGCAAACCCTACGCCTTCTCAAAGGAAGAGCTGGACATCTTCTCCGTAGTGGCGGCAGAAGCCGCGATCAGCTACGACCGCGCCCATTCTCACGCCGAACTCTCGCGCCGCGCCATCGAGCGCCAAGCCCTGGAACGCTTCATGAGTTCCGTAGTCGTGGAGAAGATTTTGGCCAGCCCGGATGGGATCCGCCTGGGGGGCGAGAATCAGATGGCCACGATTCTGTTCGCGGATATTCGTGGCTTTACTCGGCTATCTGAGCAACTGGCGCCGCAGAAGGTCGTCGAGCTGCTGAACGAGTATTTCAGCGAAATGACTGATCTGATCTTCGAGAACGGAGGGACGCTCGATAAGTACCTGGGAGATGGAATCATGGCGCTGTTCGGAGCTCCCTGGCCCAAGCCGGATGACGCCCAGCGTGCGGTCAGGACGGCCAGCGCCATGCAACGCGCTCTGGTGGCACTCAACCGCCAGTGGCAGGCGCGCGGCCAAGAGCCCCTCCAGATGGGGGTGGGGATCAATACCGGCCAAGTGACCGCCGGGAACATCGGGTGCTCAAAACGCATGGACTACACCGTAATCGGCGACGCGGTGAACTTGGCCTCCCGGTTGTGCGCGCACGCAAGCGGAGGACAGGTGCTGATTTCCGAATCTACCTTCCGCGACATCGGCTCCCCCGCCCTGCGCCTGGAAAGCATCAAGGTCAAAGGCAAGGCGGCCCCGGTGGAGGTTTACGAAATCCTCTGGAAAGACTCGACGCCGGAGAGGACGGTTTCAGCCGGTTGAAACCGGTGGCCGGCCACGGTAGGCCCTCGAAACTCTGCGGCCGAGTCGCAAGGATTGTCCGGTTTGGGCGCCTAGTAATGACTCAAATTGACGTGGCGCGGCCATATTGGCGGTGACCGTGCACGGGCAGAGCCTGTCCTGAGCGCAGCGAAGGAATGCCCGAGCCACCGGAAATTGAGTCAGCGCCCGTTTCCAGTTGACCTGTGGGACTTCCTAGGAAAAAATAAACGTAGAAAGGGCGATTAGCACCTGGAGGCTCGACCGCGAAACATCCGCTCGAAGAGTTTCGCAGCAATACCAATCCGGTGTGGCTGGAAATCAGCGATGTCCAGCCTTGGTATTCCGGAGCACTTATATGCCTGGCGAACCAAACTACGAAGGAACCGTGCGCTATATCCCCTGCGCGAACTGCGGCAGCGCTAACCTCGCAAACGCGGCAACCTGCGCACGTTGCGGAAAGCCGCTGGGCCCGCCGACCGCTCCTCTGCCGCGACCGAATACTCCGCAGGGTGCGCAAATGGAGTGCCAAAAATGTCACCGGACGTTTCCGGCCGGCGCCAAGTTCTGCGGTTTTTGTGGCAAGCCGCTTTCGCCGGTGCCCACTACAGTTGCCCCACAACCGCTGCCGCGGGTAGTGGCGCCCCAACCCGTGGCTCCGCCGGCGTCCCGGGCCGCATCGCCGGCTTCCGCTCCGGGCGCCTCCCAGCTCTTTCCTGCTACGGCAGGAGCCGCCTGGGAGCCGCCTCCTGTTTCCCCGGCGGCGGCAGCTTTTCCGCCCGACCCGACTGTGCCGCGTCCCCAACCGCAGGCGATCAGGCCGCCTGGAACAGGACCGACGCCGCCGGCTCCAACTCCCTCGGCGGCAATTCTGGATTTCACGATGCCGTCTTCCTTGCAAGAAGGAACCTTGGTATTTGACGGATTCCGCATCCCGAGCATTGAGGCACATATCAGTGAGAAGAAGACCGACGGCACCTGGGGACATCCTCTTAAAATCGTGGGAGGAGTTTCTATCGGGCGCGCTAATTGCGAAATCAATTTCCCAGACGATGCCAGGCTTTCAGAACGTCACGCTTTATTGTCGAATCGCGACGGAAAGCTGTACTTAGCGGATTTCGGCAGCTCGGGCGGAACTTTCGTCAAGCAACGGCAAGACACTGAACTGCTTCCTGGAGACGTGTTTCTCTTGGGACAAGATCTCTTTCGATTCACCACGCAAAGCCTGGACGAGGTGGAAACACAGGGTTCCGGGCAGGGCACGATGGCGTGGTCTGCGCCGCCCAAGCTGCATCCAGGCCCGGTCTCTGCCAAGCTCGAACACATCCAGGTAACGGGCGAGGTGATTGGAGAGTTCCGTTTGGAAAACCCTGAGACCACTCTGGGGCGGACGAACGCCCATCTGGTGTTTAAGGACGATCATTACATGTCCGGGACCCACGCCCGCATTGTGGCACAGCCCGGACGCTTCATCCTCCAGGACCTGAGGAGCCGCAACGGCGTCTTCCGTCAGGTCCGCCAGGAGATCGAATTGGAGGCTGGAGATGAGTTCTTCCTGGGAGAGCACATCTTTCGGGTGGAAATCAAACGGCTCGGTTGAAAACAGCCAGCAACCGCTTCTTTACAATCTCGCCAGCGCCTTATGCGAGCCCGGTGAAATCCTCCTGCCTGAATTCCCTAACCTCGACGGGCGCGTCGGCGACCGCAAGAGGAAGTCCGGCGCCGCTGAACTCTGCCATGACTACCGTAATGTTATCGTTTCCGCCGTTGGCATTGGCTTGATCGATTAAAGACTGGCACTTGTTGGCTAACGGTTCATGGCCCATCATCACCCGAAGAATTTCGCTGCCGGGAACCATGTTGTACAGGCCGTCGCTGCAAAGCAGGAGGCTATCGCCCTGGCGGACCATCGTACACGTGACCTTTACGTTTACGTTCTCGCTGCTCCCCACCGCCTGGGTCAGAATGCTCTTGCGGCTGTCCATTTCGGGGTCGCTGGGCACTTCGACACCGATTTCCTTGAGATAATTCAAGAAGGTTTGATCGCGAGTCAACTGGGTCATTTCATTGCCGCGATTGAGGTATGCCCTGGAATCTCCCACTTGCGCTACAAAAAGATAAGGTCCGAAGATGGCAGCGGCTGTGGCAGTGGTTCCCATCCCACGGTGAGAGGGATTGTCCAGCGCGCGCTGGTGGATGATCTGGTTGGCGTATTCGATCGATTCCCGCAGCAAGAGCACGAAGTTCACGTCGCTGACCTGTTCCAGCGACTTGAGGTTCTCGTGCAAACGCTTGGGGACGGTGAAGGTGCAAATGTGGCTGGCTACTTCTCCACTCGCCTCCCCACCCATGCCGTCAGCTACCATAAACAGTGAGCCAAAACTCCCCAGCGTAAGGGCGGGAAGAGGAGGCGTCCGGCTCACTTCGCCGGTGGTCAGGTCGCAGACCACGAAGTTGTCCTCGTTGTTCTTCCGGATGCGACCCATATCCGACGCAGCACAAACCTTAACCTTGATGGCGTTTTGCATCACCCCTGTCGCTTCGTCCAAAGTGGCCACTCTCCCTCTGTCAGGTTGCGACAATCTCACCGGCGAAACAAGATGTCCTGGTAACGGCCTTTTTCCGGATTTGTCCTGTCTTCCTTCTTACCACACTTTGTAGGGAACAGGGAATAGGAAACAAGAAGTAGGGCACAGGGAATAGGGAACAGGGAACAGCGAACCGAGGAAGAGGGTAGGGGACTGAGAGTGGGAACCACCTCTCTTCCTCCCTCCTACGCGTTAGCTGTTGCCTGTTCCCTATTCCCTATTCCCTGTTCTCTATTCCCTGTGCCCTGTTCCCTGTAGTCCCGCCAAGCCGGCCCGCAGGCCGTCAACGATCTCCGCCGCGATACTTCTGGCGCGCTCCAAATTCGTGGGCGGCAGCGAAATCGCCGCGACCTTGGCGTGGCCGCCGCCCCCATACCGCTCGCAGATGCTGGCCAGGTTGGCGGTCTTGGGCGTTGTGTTCCACGGGTTGCTCCCCACGCCAATCTTGATGCGCGCCTGAGAGCGGCTCAGCGCCACGCTATACACCGCCCCCGGAAACAAATAATACGGAATGAACTTATTGAAACCCTCAGAATTCTTATCCGCCAGGTCGAAGAATAACACTCCATCCTTCAGCTCTCCTCGAGAGCGGATGATTTCAATCGTCTTGAGATGGATGGCATAAAGCCGCTCAAAGGTTTGCCGCACCTCAGGGAGATCCATGATCTCTTTGAGCGACTGGGAAATCAGCCGGGGGATCAACTGCACCGAAAACTGCGGGTCGGTTGTTCCTTCAATGACCAGGGTGAGCTGAGTGGGCGGATCACGCATCTCCACCGCCGTTCGCGTATCGGGATACTGAGCGCCATCGATCAAATCAGCCCAATAAACCAATTCGTCCAGCTCGGGGGCTGCAAAGCCGAATTTCTCCCGGCAGGTGTTGACAATGAACTTCGTGCAAGAGCGATAGTCGGGGCCGTAGAATTTCTTCCCGCTCCGGTC
>CAWJHY010000071.1:0-24086 GCA_963842495.1 uncultured Acidobacteriota bacterium | reverse complement strand
CATGATGGACCGAGACAAATCGGCACATGATTATCTGTTGTACGCTATCAACACTTCCCTCTTTAACCTTGTCGAAGCTCTTGAGGCTGATCTTCACCAGGTGAAATCAAGCCTGGGGAGGATCGAGGAAGCTCTGCAGCGTCAGCGATAGCAATTGCCTCGTCAAGGTTAGGCCCAGCCCACATAACGGTGACAGCGAGGGACTTTGCGCGATGCTGAATATTAAGAGAATTCTTTTGCCGGTTGACATCCCGATAGCTTCCCTGGATGTGATTAATCAAGCTGGAGTATTGGCGCGCCACTTCAAGTCCGAGATCATTATGTTGCATGTCGTGACCGCGCAGAGCCATGACGCCGGAGTGCCAAAGGACAAGGGCGCCTTGGCTAACTGGGACTTGCTCGCGGAAATCATGAGAGAGGCCAAGGAGCGAGGCGATTCATCGATCGGGCCGGCGCTCGAGGGCCTGAGCATTCGCCGCAACCTGGCTGAAGGCGATGTGGCGGCAGTAATTGTGCAGACGGCTGAGGAAGAAAAGGCCGACCTGATCACGATGTCGTCACACGGCTTTACGTTTTACAACTTTCTGCTGGGCTCAGTTACCGCCAAAGTCTTACACGGGACGGAGCGCCGGGTTTGGACCGGCGCGCACACGCAAGAATCGCCAGGGCAGAAGCTTGCAATCCACAACATCTTGGGTGCGGTCGAGTTCGGCCCTCGCGCTGAGGTAACCGTGTCGTGGGCCGCCCAAATGGCCGCCGAATTTGGCGCTCGACTTACGCTGGCCAACGTCACTGCCAGCGTGGAGTTTTGGGGGCCGGGCGGCCACTACGTCAATGAAAAGTGGAAAGAGGAGCTCGTCAGCGATGCTTCCCAGCAAATGTCAAAGCTCCAACAGGACACGGGCGTCAAGGCGGATGTATTTATCGGCAGTGGGGATGTGCCCAAAGTGCTGAGCCAGGCTGCGAAGCATACGAGCGCGGATTTGCTGGTTACGGGGTGCTACCCTTATGGGGGTCACCTGCGGACACACGGCTACGGAATCATTTGCGCGGCCCAGATTCCAGTCCTGAACGTTTGAGTTCTCAGCTTCTTCGCCTCACGACGGCCACTCTTCACGAAATTCGCGAATTCGTGAATGAATTTCATCCTTCTCATCGTCCAACCACAACGTTTTCAATAGCTTACATGTGGCCTTCGCATTGCTGTATCCCAGCATGTGGTTACAAGACAAGTACGCTGGAAAGCAAACCGAAAGTCCAAGGAGGACGTATGAGCGTCGTTAGCGAGGTAGCGAAGCAAGTAATCCGCGATAAGTTTGTGGCCGAGATCGAAACCGCCAAGGCGAAGCTGCAGACATTAAAAGCAGAAGCTAAGACCGCGAAAGCGGACTTCGAGATCAAGGCAATCACCGAACTGCTAGCCAAGCAGCGCGAGGTCCTCGGCAAACTGCGGCAATCGAGGAAATGACATTATGAGAATAGGCTTTCGATGCTGGGCATTAGGCGGGCTGGTAGTCCTGATCGCTGCCGCACCCATCTCTGCCGAGAAAATCAGGGTTAAGTATGACTACGATAGGTCGAATGATTTCGCGCGTTACAAGCGGTATAGCTTGGGCAAGAATTTTCTCCTTACGCACCAGACACCGGAGGTCCAGGCCCACATTAATCAGGTCCTCGTGGAATCGCTCAACCGTCATCTTCAGGGGAAGGGCTTTATCCCTGACCAAAATCATCCGGACTTTGTGATCACGTACGAGGCGGGCTCCCTCGCCAGGGCCGACACGTCGTTGCCGCCAGACATCTACTACGGAGTGCCGACGGATAGTCCGGCCTTTGGCCAGATAGGTCTCGAGGGCATTCCCGCCGAGGTGTGGACTTACGCGCTGGCCAAATTGAAGCTCACCGTGACGGATGTTGGCTCGGGGAAGCCTGTTTGGACGGCGCGTGCCTCCGAGAAAATTCCGTATCCGAAGAACGGGTTAAAAGATCTGAGAACGAGGGTTGATGATCTCATGGCCAAGACCCTGAAAAGTTTCCCACCTGCGTCCAAGTCCAAGCAGGTCCACTCGGACGAAGCTTTTTCGCGAACTTCGCGAATCCGCGAGGAGACTGTGGCCCCATGATCTGCTAACCCGTGTGTATTCAAGAATCTAACGATTGGCGCTGGCATTGCATTAATACATCCGAGGAACTGCTGGGGAGAACGCTGAAAAGGAGCAAATCTATGGACAGATTGCTGGTAGTAGTCTTTGACGCCGAAAGCAAGGTCTACGAAGCGAAGAAGGCGCTTCATGAATTGGATAGAGAGGACGCCATCACAGTTTTTGATCAAGCCGTGGTGGCACGAAATGCAGATGGTTCCGCATCGGTGAGGCCCGGTGACGACCTGACTCCTGTCCGGACTCTGGGCGGAACCCTACTGGGGGCGCTCATCGGTCTTCTGGGCGGACCGGTCGGCGTCGGAGTTGTCGCCGCTGCGGGCTTGGCTGCCGGCGCCGCCATGGACGTGAGCAACGCCAGGCTGTGTGACGACTTCGTCGAGGACGTGAGAGAGAAACTGACACCGGAGAAGTTCGCGCTCGTCGCGGAGATTAGTGAAGACTCGACGACTCCGGTGGACGACCGCATGGAGGCGCTGGGTGGAACGGTATACCGGCGGTCGCTGAAAGAAGTGAAGCGCACGTTTCACGACGATAACGTCGCGGCCATGAAAGCCGATCGCGCACAGTTGACCGCGGAACGGGCCAAGGCTGACGCCGACCGGAAAGTGAAGCTCCAGGAAAAGATCGACGAGCTCGACTCCAAGATAGAGGCACGGCTCGAGAGAGCTAAGCAGCGACGAGAGGCGGCCGAGGCCGAGGAAAAGGCCAAGGTTGCGTTTCTTCAAGCCAGGGCCGCCGTTATGAAAGCCAATGCGCCCCACAAACACGCTGGCCCTCCTGCGTGATTATGTCTTTGAAGTCCAAAGGGGAAGGCGCACTGACATGAAGCTTCCCTAATCACCCAACTCGCACTGGCCAACCTGTGTTGCATCGCCGTGCACGTCATGGCGAGCCGCGCGAGTTCACCGCGGCAGCCGGATTGGGTGTCTATTGATCTTGATCCCCAGTCCGGCAAGTTCGCCGATGCCGCGCGCGCGGGGTTGCACGTCAGAGCTGCCTTCGACGATTTGAAGCTGGGGTCCTTTGCCAAGACTTCGGGCAGCCGGGGCCTGCATGTTCTGGTCCCAATTCGCACGGGACCGGGCGCGGATGAGGTTCTCGCATTCGCCGAGTCCTTCGTGGCGCGCGTTGCGGCTGCGCACCCGGATGGGTTGACGGTCGAGCACTCGATTGCCGCGCGGGGTGATCGTGTGTACCTGGATCCATTTCGGAACGGCTTCGGACAAACTGTGGTGGCGCCTTATTCCGTCAGAAGGCGCGCGAAAGCGCCCATTTCGACTCCCTTGGAATGGTCGAAAGTCAACCCGGCACTCGTGCCTTCCGACTTCAATATGGGGAACTTTCAGCAAAACCTCCAAGGTCCGGGCCCGTGGGAGGACTTCTTTCGCAGCTTCCAATCGCTGAAGGATGCAACGAGCGCGCTGAGGAGGCTGTAAGGAGAAAGCCGACCGGCAATGTGCATTTGCCGGGACGGACTTGAGCTGACTGATCTAAAAGAGGAGTTGAAAAGCCATGCTGAAGATCAATCGCATTCTATGCCCAATTGATTTCTCGGAATTTTCCGAGAAGGCCTATGACTACGCGCAGTCGCTCGCTTGGCATTACCGGGCGAGCCTACTGTTGGAGCACGTAACGGAGTCGCTGGCGCCGATGTACCCTTACTATGCATTTCCAAATGCCTACATTGAGATCAGCCAGCAACTTCGCACCGATGCCGAGCAGCAACTTCAGGAGTTTGCGAAGACGCATTCTCGGCACGGGGTACAACCCGAATGCAGCGTGCACGATGGCGCTGCGGCAAATGTGATTCTTGACCTGGCCGAAGCGCAGGCCGTGAGCCTCATCGTCATGGGAACTCACGGTTTGCGAGGGATTGACCGTGTGTTGCTGGGATCAGTTACAGACAAGGTACTGCGAAAAGCCCACTGTCCGGTGTTGGCCGTGCGCAAGCCGGTCAATGATGTTGTCACAAAGGCGGGAGTCCCGGATGTTATCCGGCCACAACGGATCCTTTGCTGCACAGATCTTTCTGACCAGTCCGAGCAGGCTCTCGAGTATGCCGTTTCCCTCGCAACGGAGTATGGATGCGAACTGACCCTCCTCCATGTCTTGGAGGATCTGGCAGGCTCTGCCGATGTTGAAAATGAAATCGCAGAAGTGAAGGAGAGCCTGGAGAAGTGTATCTCCCCTGAAACGCGCAGGAACTGCAAGGCGAAGAACCTTGTGCGTATCGGCAGGCCCTATCAGCAGATCCTCGAGCTTGCCTTGGAGTCTCGAACTGACTTGATCGTCATGGGTGTGCGCGGCAGGAACGCCTTGTATGTCGCCGTGTTTGGTTCGACGACCTACCGGGTGGTTCAGTTAGGCCCATGCCCGGTACTGGTGGTACACACGCGAGAGCGTAAACCGTCATCGCCACCGGATCAAAAGATTTCCAAGGAATCGACCCGCAGTCTTAAATGAGGACTTCATGCGGAACGAGGGAGGCTCAGGACCAAAGAATCGTATAGAGTTGCAAGCGCCGAGTGTCCGCACGCATTTAAGAACGTAGAAATCTGAACAGCAGCCGATAGGAGAGTGGATCAGCATCATCGCCGTAGGCGGCTTTGGATTTGAATATCATCGCCGCAGGCGCCTTCGGGAACCAAAAGATTTGGTAGGATGAGTACGCGGAGGCGTATAAAGGAGAACCCCGGTTGTTCGCGCAACCGGGGTTTTTCATTGGTGGCCCCGATCAAAGGACCTCCAAGTTCATCGCGAGAGTCATCCTGCCATGATCGGCGCCGGTTGTCCAGTGCTCCCTCGCAGAGCCGGTGCCGGTGGCTTGTTCCAGAGTCTTTCGTCAGCGGGTGTGCCGCTTTTCTCCCTGCCGGGCGGTGTTTTACCTCTGCCCTCACGGTGATCGAGGTCAGCAGTATTGCACCCCGCGCTGTTGTGAAAAGTCCCGCCGCCTGCAGCGCCGCGAGGCCAACCGCCGCTATGAACAAAGTCTCGGCCCGGAAGGGCGTCTCGACCATCGCCAGCGCCAACGCGAATATCGCCAGCGCTTAAAAGCTCGCGTGACAGATCAATCTTCCCGGCAGGTTTCTCCCTGTGTGAATCTGAGGGGGCCCCCCGCGCCAGAGCCGGTGGAGGCCACTCCGGCGTTCCATCTTCGCTCTTCACCCCACGGAGAGGCCTCCCTCGGCTGGGTCGTCTGTCAGATCTGCGGTCGCCAGGGGCGCTGGGTGAATCCTTTTTCCGAGGTGCAGCATGATTCCCGATGAACAAGTGGCTCGCATCCGCCATCTGTTTCACGCCGAGCATTGGAAGATCGGCACCATTGCCGCCGAACTCCTTCTCCATCCCGATACCGTGCGCCGGGCACTGGAGACCGGCCGCTTCCGCAGCCAGCCCCGATTGCGCGCTCAGTTGGCCGATCCTTACCTCGACTTCCTGCGCCAGACCTTGCAGCAGTATCCTCGCCTGCGGGCCACCCGCCTCCTGCAGATGATTCCGCCGCGTGGCTACACGGGCAGTGTCAGCCAACTCCGCCGGGTGGTCGCTGACCTGCGACCTCCACGCCGGGAAGCCTTTCTGCGTCTGCGCGTTTTCCCCGGTGAGCAGGCACAGTCGGACTGGGCGTACTTCGGCGAAGTCCAGATCGGTCGCGCCCGCCGGCGTTTGTCCGGCTTCGTCCTTACCCTCTCTTACAGCCGTGCCTTGTGGTTGGAATTCTTCTTCGACCAGAGCCTGGAGAATTTTCTCCTCGGCCACGTGCACGCCTTTCACGACTGGGGTGGGGCGCCCAGGAGCTTGCCGACCGACCATCTCCGCAGCGTGGTCTTGGAACGTCGCGGCGATGCCATTCATTTCCACCCCCGCTTCCTGGAACTCTCCGCCCACTATCACTTCGCCACCCTCCCTTGCCGCCCCGCTCGGGGCAATGAAAAAGGGCGCGTGGAGCGCGCCATCCAGTATGTACGTTCCAGCTTCTTCACCGCCCGGCCCTTCACCACCCTGGAAGATTTCAACCGCCCGGCGCTCGCTTGGCGCGACCCGATCGCCCATCAACGGCCTTGGCCCGGCGACGACTCCCGCAGCGTGGCCCAAGTCTTCCAGGAAGAGAAACCGCGCTTACTGCCTCTTCCCGCCCACCCGTTCTCCTGCGAGGGGGTGCGCACCGTCTACGCCGATAAGACCCTCTGGGTGCGCTTCGACCTCAACGATTATTCCGTGCCGCCCCAGGCCTTGGGCCGCGCTTTGACCTTGGTGGCTTCTCCCACTACCGTTCGCCGGCTCGACGGCGCGACCGAAATCGCTTCCCATCGCCGCTCCTACGACCGGCACGAGCAGATCGAAGACCCCGCGCACCGCCAAGCCTTGCTCGAGCGAAAACGCAAGGCCCTGGGCTCGACCGCTTCCGGTCGTCTGGCCGCTCTGGTTCCGGAAAGCCAGACGTTCCTTCAGGCCGCCTTCCAGCGCGGCGAATCCGCCGCCCGGCTCACCGCTCAACTGCTTCGCCTGCTCGATGACTCTGGCCTCGCAGAACTCACCGCCGCCCTCCGCGAAGCCCTGGAACAGCAGACCCCGCGGCTTTCCTCGGTGGCCTTTATCCTGGCCCGCCGCCCTCGCCAGCGGCGGCAACGCACCCCCCTCGCCGTCAACCTCTCGCGCCGCCCCGATCTGGAAAATCTGACGGTCTCCAATCCTTCTCTGGAGGTTTACGATGATCTCACCCAAGAACCCGAAGACGATCCCGACGCCAAGCAGTGATCTGGTCGCACAATTGAAGCAGCTCGGCCTGCTCCTTACCGCCGACTCGCTCGACGACCTGGTGGCCCGCGCCGCCGACCTGCGGTTCGAAATCGTCTCAACCACCGCTCTGAACGCAATTCCGTGGTCCTGACCACCAACAAAGCCTTTAAGGAATGGAATACCGTCTTCCCCAACGCCACCTGCATCGCCGCGCTCCTCGACCGCCTCACCCATCATGCGGATGTCACCTTGATCGAAGGCGATTCCTACCGCATGCGAGAAAGCCAGATGGAAGCGGAGGCGGCCAAGAAAAACTCCAAAAGGGACGCCCCTGCCCAACGACCTTGAAACCTACTGCCAAACGCTCCTCGATCTCTATCTCCGCTTACCCGACACGCCCTGCCGTGTCAGCCGCCAAGACGTGCGCTTGGTCCAGCAACTTTGGCAGCGCCAGATTCCTCTGACCACTGTGGAGACCGCCTTCTTGTTGGCCTCTGTCCGCCGCGCCGCCCGGCGCCCCGACGCCATTCCGCTCGGACCCATTCGCTCGCTGCACTACTTCCTGCCGGTCATCGAAGAGCTACTCCACACGCCCCTCCACCACGGCGACGCTTACCTTGCTTACCTGCGCAGCAAGATCCGCCTGCGTCCTGCAGACGAACGCGCAACCTCAGCGGCCCGCTGAGGCTCACCATCGCGCCCCACCGGCTTCTGTTCAGTTTTCCACGTTTTTAAATGCGCGCCGACATGCGGCGTGCCTGGATTACGCCCGCGACCTCTCGGAATTCACTGTGGAGGTCTGATGGCGCTGCGATTCTTCGCAGACCATTGTGTTTCCAACCAAATCATGGCTGTGCTCCAAGAGGCTGGGCACGAGGTCATCCGCCTGAAAGACGTCCTTCCCACCGAGTCCCCGGATGGCCTGGTCGCCGCCAAGGCCCAACAGTTGGACGCAATTCTGCTTTCTCTCAATGGCGACTTCGCGGGCACCCAACCGACGAGCAAGATGCTCTTCTCCCGCCGCAGTTCCCCGAGAGTTTGGACGAACAAAGACCGGAAGCGAAGGCTCTCGAACCGCTTCCGGCGACGGTCTACACTGGAGGTGACAAACTGCAACTGGCCCGGCGCGAAATAGCGTTTGGAGACGGACATGACTGGCGCAGTATACCGCATCGGGCGCTGAAAACGGGAGAACGCAGGAGCTTCGCTCTGCGCCAGCCGCGTAGCTCCACAGTACAGTTTATGCTCATTGCGGTGAATTTCGGAAGCCAGTCAAAGCGCGTTGCGTGGGAAGGCAATGAGGGGTATGTTGCCGCTGCCCTTGATTTGCTGCTTTGAGGCCATTCCTCATCCCAATCGAAAGGATCACACCATGACACCTTGGCGACCGGACATAAGCCTGATGGAGGAGGTATTCCGGATGGCGTGTGAATCGAAGCCCGCCAGAGAGCGTGACCCCAAAGTGGGCGCGGCTCTCCGTTTAACCGACGGCTCAACTGAGTCTGCGTACCGTGGAGAGCATGTTGATGGGTATTCAGGCGAGCAATCCCCTGGGGATCATGCAGAGTTTACGCTCTTACACAAGAAAATCCGTAGTAAAGCTGTGCTCACTGGTGCGACCCTCTACACGACGCTTGAGCCGTGTACCACTCGCTATCATGACAAAATGCCTTGCGCGGACTGGATCATCAGCAAGAAGATCACGAGTGTTGTTATAGGACTGCTCGATCCGAATCGCTCAATCTGCGGCAAAGGGTATTGGCGACTTATCGACAGCGGGATTCAAGTGGCTTTCTTCCCGCCGGAGTTCGCCCAAAAGATTATCAGATTGAACCGACAGTTCGTTCATCTGTACCGTTCAGCACTAAGGTTAAGTACTTCGTTCGCGGACCTGATACACGCCCGAAAAGACTATCTCATCTCACCATTTCCTGGTCTCGGCATTCTCGGATGCCTTGAACTTCAGTCCAGTCCGGATCTCAGAGAAGGGTGGTCGTTGGCCCAAGTTCGAATCAACCATGACGATGGAACGGCCCCTGTTGGGGTGCCGCCCGAGCAGCGCGACAATTTTGAGCGGTACACTCGGGAAAATTGGGAGAGGCGGAGGCTTTATGACGACGGGGAAAAGTTCATGATAGTCCGCAATCCTACTAGCTTTGAGGAGGCACCAACGCTTGCACTGGAGACTAAAAGTGCCCGATACAGTGTGCAGGCTTTTTACATGGACGAAATCGGAAGAAATCAGTTCTTAAAGCAAGGCTTGATACGCGAACTTGTCACCGGCTCCCTTGAAGCCCGGTTTGCCCACGGCACCTCTCTGCAGATGGTGGTCGTCACCAGAGATCATCGATTGTTAATTACACAACGAGCAAAGAAGACTGGCGTATTTGGCTCTCTGTGGTCGTGTTCAGTAGAGGAAGATCTTCAAAGACAGGACATTGAAGCTGGCGCATCGGCCGCTTTTCTCCATTGGGCTAAGCGACTTCTCCGGGAGGAGCTTGGATTAACAGAGAATCACTATCATTCGGATGATATCAAGCTGCTATCCGTTTTTCTGGAGACTGTTCATTTGAACATCGCGTTCTGCGTGTTGACGGAAGTATGTGCCTCTGCGGGCGAATTGGAAACTCATTTCCGCGCCAAACGTGGCGATATCGAGTTCACCAATTACCGCTTTCTCGATTTAGATCAAAAGTTGCTTCTACGTGAGATCTTTGCCCCAACTCTTGAATATCATCCGACCAGCGGGTACCGACTCCTTATAACGTTTCTAAAGTACTTCGGAGAGCCCGACGAGGCGGACTTAGCGCCGTACCGATAAGTTGGTCGCGGGCTTGCGCAGGAGAAAGGGCGTCGAGGAGAAAGGGTGGCGGGAGAGGGTCAGGTAGAGCGCCGGGATAAACCGGCCTGGAGTCGAGGATGAAAGAGCCTTACAGGAAAGGAGCAGCGAACCGCCTGGCCTCCAGTTTTGCGGAGGCAGTGAGGAGGCCAAACCCGTTCCCGCAAGCCCTGAAGGGGCGAGATAGGTGAATCGATAGTGAGCCCTGCGGGTGTGGAGAAGGTGGCGGAGTATATCGCGCAGCAGGAAAGGCACCGCCGGGCCATGACCTTTCAGGAGGAGTACCGGCGGTTATTGGAAAGCCACGGAATTGAATTTGATGAGCGGTACGTCTGGGACTGAAGGCGCAATTCCTATTTCGCCCTTACAGGGCTCAAGGTCAGAACGGGCGCCCGGATCACCCAGGCCGTTGGCCTGGGCTAGGCTAGGCAGCCCCTTTAGGGGTTTGACAGTCTCAACAGGAGGCAGGGGAGTCAAACGCGGCACGGTAAGCTCTTCTCAAAACCGAATGGAACCGGAACAGCAATCGGGAATGCGTTGGCGATATTGACGGGCTCAGCCTTCCGAGGCACAAATCCCAACTCTTTCAGTGCTTGATCCAACGTTCCTCGTTCCAGGCAACTAATAAGGAATAGTTCCGAAGCCTCTATCAGGTTCTTTTTTGCCTCCGATGTGGTTCTTCCCTGGGTAGTGAGGTCAAGAGGTGGGCAGTGGGCAACATACCAATCGCCTTCCCGCTTCATCACACCGAACAGCTTGAATTCGGCCTGAACCATAACCTTCATGCATTATCCTTCCATCGACAGATTGCTATTCGTTAAGATGCAGCGAAGCAGGTTGGGGTAGCACTGACCTTCTCTCCGAAATCTCACTCACCAGACGGCTCAGCATTAGACACTAATACGGTCGGAAGTTCAAGCGCAAATCTTTAACCTGTGCATTAAAACACAGTCTAGCCTTCGGCGAGATGCCCTGTCAACAGCACGGATGTACTAACCGGGAATACAGGCGTTCAGCATTTCCTCAACTGGGGAAAAACGGTGTGAGTACCTTTTTCAAAGCTGAAACGCGTACCTGACCGTTTCTCACGTGAGCGCCACAGGGTTTCCGTAGCCTCGCAATTATTTCCCCAAATACCTTTCGTGCTGTGTTATACTGTAAGTGACTTTGGCGTAGTCCGTTTGCGTTGAGAAGATTTCGAGTTGTTGTCTGCTCCCTGCCTAATTGACTCCATCAAATGTCCTAGAGGCCTGTCGAAGCGATTTGCTGACGGCTGGCCTACGTGTCCGCTCCGCATTTGCGGAGCGGCAACTTTAGGAGAATAAAAGAATGAAGAATGTATTTGTCGGAAACATGAGTTTTGAAACTACGGAAAGCGGACTACGCTCGATCTTCGAACCCTTTGGAGAGATCGCGCGCGTCAATGTGATCACGGACCGGGACACCGGCCGGGCTCGCGGCTTCGGCTTCGTGGAGATGACTAATGACGAGGAAGCGGCCAAAGCGATTGCGGCGTTGAACGGAACAGAAATGGACGGCCGCGCCTTGAACGTGAACGAAGCGAAGCCCAGGACAGGGGGGAGCGGCCCACGGGGCGGCGGGGGATACTCCCGCGGCCGCGATAATTACCGCGGGCGGTAGCCGTGCTGGTAGCGGCAAGTGAGACTTAGATCGGGCCGGGGGCCCGTGCTTTCCGAAAGCCACGGGTCCCTTTGCCCGGCAAGACAATGCACCTAACGGGATCATGGCGCTCTCGCGCTGTATTCAGTCCCGGTGAATCAGGCGCAGGATGATCGCGATGATTACGCCGATGGGTAGACTCACAAGGATGAAATTCCGTACCTCGGGAAGGGCAATCAGCATCGGGACGAGCACGCCGATTACAAACATGACCCCTATCTCATCCCCGCCCACGGGGATCTTGTGCATGCTAATTCCAGGATGTGGCATAACCACCCCCTTGGCTAAATTCTCAGCCTCGTCTTAATGCACGTCAAGCGAACCTTCTTCAAACCAGGACCCTACCGAAAAGCCGCAGAGCTTGAAATCCAGGTCCACGCCCGCGAGTGTCATTCCGAGCGAAGCGAGGAATCTGGCACTGGTTTGACGATACAGAATACAGCAAGCAGAGCGAGATTCCTCGCTTCGCTCGGAATGACAAGCGGTGGTGCTCGGAATGACAAGCGGTGGTGCTCGGAATGACAAGCGGTGGTGCTCTGCCGCCGGGCGGCCACTCGGGCTGCCCCTACACATTACTCTACGGTTACGGACTTCGCTAAGTTCCGTGGTTGGTCCACATCGCAACCGCGCAGGACGCCGATGTGGTAGGCGAGGAGTTGGAGGGGGACCGCTTCCAGGATGGTGGAGAGAGTCCCGCTGGTGTGAGGCAAAACCACCAAGTGGTCGGCCATGGCGGGGACCTCGCGGTCGCCTTCGGTCACCAGGGCGATGATCGTGGCGCCGCGCGCTTTAGCTTCCTTGATGTTGGAGATGGTCCTTTCGTAGCGCTGCCGCGAAGAGGGCGAGTTCCAGTTACAGGTGGCGATCACCACCACCGGCAGACCGTCGGAGATGAGAGCGATGGGGCCGTGCTTCATCTCGCCGGCAGGATAGGCTTCGGCGTGAATGTAGGAGATCTTCTTCATCTTGAGCGCCCCCTCGAGAGCCACCGGGAAGTGGACGCCGCGGCCGAGGAAGAGAAAATCCGACGACCGGTAGAAACGCTGCGCCAGTTCGGCGATTTCATCGTCTTTCTGGAGGACCGTTTCGAGGTGTTTAGGGAGGGCCGCCAAAGCCTTCAGCCAGGATTTGCTGTCCTCGAGGGAGAGTTGGCCGCGCACCTGGGCCAGGTAGAGCGCGAAGAGGTAAAGGGCGGTCAACTGGGCGGTAAAGGTTTTGGTGGAGCCGACGCCCAGTTCCGGCCCGGCGTGGGTGTAAATGGTACCGTGGGCCTCCCGCGAAACCATGCTGCCCAGGACGTTGCAGATGGCAAGCGTCTTTGACCCTTTGGCCCGCGCCTCGCGTTGCGCGGCGATGGTGTCTGCCGTCTCGCCGGACTGAGTGATGAGCACGGTCAGGGTGTGCGAGTCGACGAGAGGGTCACTGTAGCGAAACTCCGAAGCATGGTCTACCTCGACGTGCACGCGCGCCACCCGCTCGATCATAATTTTCCCGGCCAAGCCCGCATGGCGGGAAGTTCCAGCGGCCACGATTTTGACGTCGCGGAAGGCACGGAATTCCTCCTCGCTAATTTCCATCTCGTCCAGAAAGACCTGGCCGGTCTCGAGCGAGAAGCGGCCCAGAGCGGTATCGCGAACCGCCCGCGGCTGTTCGTAGATTTCCTTGATGGTGAAGTGCTTGAAGCCGCCTTTTTCTGCCAGGATGGGATCCCAGGTGATGTGCTGGACGCGGCGCGAGACGGGGTGGCCGTCAAAGCCGCTCAACTTCACGCCGTTGGGCGTGAGCACGGCCAGGTCGTGGTCAGCCAGAAAGAACAGATCGCGCGTGTGATAGAGGATAACCGGAACGTCGCTGGCCACAAAATATTCGTCTTTGCCCAGACCGATGACCACCGGCGGTCCCTGGCGCACGGCGATGATTTTGTTGGGATCGCGAGTGGAAATGATGGCGAGGGCAAAGACGCCGCGCAATTGACATACCGCGGCGCGCACGGCTTCCTCGAGATTGTTCGAGTTAGAAGCAGCCCCCGGTGCACCGCTGCCCTCGAGATATTTCTCCACCAAGTGAGCGATGACTTCGGTGTCAACTTCCGTGGAGAACTTGTGGCCTTCGGCCACGAGCCCCTGCTTCAGCTCCAGATAGTTCTCGATGATGCCGTTGTGAACCACCACCACGGTCCCGCGGCAGTCGCGGTGCGGATGGGCGTTTTCTTCCGTGGGGGCTCCGTGGGTGGCCCAGCGCGTGTGTCCCACTCCGTACGCACCGTCAACGGGGTTCAGACGGACCACTTCTTCGAGGTTGTGCAGTTTGCCGGTGGCGCGGCGCACCTGCAACCGGTCGCCCTCGATGACGGCGATGCCGGCGGAGTCGTAACCACGGTATTGCAAGCGCTGCAAACCTTCCAGCAACACCGGGACTACCCGTTTATTTCCGATGTAACCAATAATTCCTGACATGGGATCTTCCAATGCGCCCGTTTTTCCAAGCCCCGTCAGGGGCGGCATAAGTTAGCCCAGGGCCTAAGGCGGTGTGAAACAATTAGCTGTCATGCCGAGCGAAGCGAAGCATCTGCATTTATCTCCTTGCAAACAAACCAATCCAGATTCCTCGCTTCGCTCGGAATGACAGGGCGTGGTGATTTTTTCACACCTTCTTGCGCCGTGGGCTACACGCTGCCGCCCGCTCCGCGGGCTGAAATCTTAAACGAACTGCTGACTCGGCACACTAGGTTCGGTACGAAGCATTGATGGTGATGTAGCCGTGGGTCAGGTCGCAGGTCCAAATACGGGCCGAGGCGCTGCCCTGGTGAAGGTCAAGCCGGAGGACCACTTCCGTCCCATCAAGTTCCTTACGCGCGGCGGCTTCGTCGAAGCCGGCATCC
Organism: uncultured Acidobacteriota bacterium; assembly: GCA_963842495.1. GTDB lineage: Bacteria > Acidobacteriota > Terriglobia > UBA7540 > UBA7540 > CAVROP01. The sequence goes on along the minus strand of CAWJHY010000071.1, from coordinate 9,787 downwards.
ACCCCGTCCCGGCAGAGCAGCAAGTCATTGACGCGGATGTCCACTTTGTTGGGATCGAAGACCGCGCCGGAATAACCCGCCGCGCAGAGGATGCGGCCCCAATTGGCATCACTTCCCGCCACGGCAGTCTTGACCAAAGGTGAATTGGCGACGGCGCGCGCCACCCGGTCGGCCTCAGAGTGCTTTCTTGCTCCCTGCACCTCGACGACGATAAGTTTCTTAGCACCTTCGCCGTCGCGAGCGATCATCTTGGCCAAACTCTGGCCAAGTTGAGTCAGCCCCTCCAGGAACCACGCCCAGCTAGCATTGCCGGGACGCACGCCGGCGCCGGCGACGCCGCTCGCCCAAGCCAGCACGGTGTCGTTCGTAGACGTATCGCCGTCCACGGTGACGCAGTTAAAGGAAGCGTCCACGGCGGCGCGCAGGAGGTTATGGAGCGTCCGCGGGCCGATCAGCGCGTCCGTGGTGAGGAAGGAAAGCATGGTGGCCAGGTGCGGATGAATCATGCCTGAGCCCTTGGCGATTCCCGCCAGATGCACGAATTTTCCTCCCACCTCGGAGCGCAGCACGCATGACTTGGGGAAGGTGTCGGTGGTCATAATCGCTCGCGCGACCGCCGAGGCGTTCTCGATGGAGAGCTTTCCGACGAGATCGGGAAGCTGCCTGGTGACCAGGCCCAAATCGAGAGGCACGCCAATAACGCCCGTGGAAGCAACCAGAACCTGCGCGGGCGGGAGGTTCAACAGCCTGGCGACCGCTCGGGCGCTCTCTCTGGCGGTGTGAAGGCCCTGCCGGCCAGTGCAAGCATTGGCATTTCCCGCGTTGACGAGGAGGGCGCGGCAGCGTCCGCGGCTTTCGACGAGGTTCTGGCGCGAAACGAGCACGGGCGCGGCGGCCACCAGGTTGGTTGTGAACACGCCGGCTGCCGTGGCCGCCGGGGCATCGCAAACCAGCAGCGCCAAGTCGAGTTCGCCGTGCGGCTTCTTGATTCCCGCCGCCGCCGCCGCCCCACGAAAGCCTCGCGGGGAAGCGAGATTGCCTTCTGCAACTTCCCACTTTTGCATTCTTGCTCCTGTTACTTGAGCTTGACGAGCGGGGCCGGCTGAAGCTCCATCACACCGGGCTGCGGCGGCGGCTCGGGCCCGGCGATCTTTATGCTGCGGAGGGTCTCGTCGCACGCGTCCGTGTAGAGGGCTTCGTCTTCACCGCCGGTGGTGCAATCGGCTTCGATAATCCGGTCTTTGCACATGATTCTCGCCGTCACGTGCATGTAACGGCCCTTGAGCTCGCGAATCATCATCGCGTCACGATTATTGATCTTCGTATGCTCGAGATGATAGTAACCAAGATCTTCGGTGACGCCCTTCGATTCCCATTTCGCCAGATCTTCGGCAGAGAACTCCCAGGTCTGGTCGGGGTTGGGCTGGGAAGTAATCGTCAGCGAGGGTCCGACGCTCCAGAACTTCGGGCGGCCGATCTTTACTCCACCCGGAAAATTCTCCACGTTGCCGTAGATTCCGTCTGCAATTTGAATATCAATACCCAGCGTGTCATTGTGGTAGGGACGTTGCTTGAGGGTTTCGTCACTGACCCGCTGATGGTGTCCGGGATACCACTTCACCAGCAGGTATTCGCCCCCTACCAAACCGCCCCCGAGAAGTACGATGGCAATGGCAAGGATCAATTGAAAGGGTATGCGCTTCTTCATGAGTGCCATCTTACCCTGTGTCCGAGAACGGCGCAACGGTGTAGCCGGGGCTTTACGCCACTGCGGAATTCGTTAATCGGGGGGTACCTCGACGGGGCATTAGAGTTCTAATTCCATAAAGAATTCACCACGGAGGACACAGAGATCAGGCGCGGCCTGTCGGCCGCATCCAAAATTCCAGATTCAAAATTCCAGACCAGAAATCCTTGCGCGCCGCCAAGGATCTCCGGAATAGCAGTACAGAGGAAACACTCGGGCTTTTCTCTGCGGTCTCCGTGTCCTCTGTGGTGAGTTCTTTCGTTGCGCCGTCCGTCAAGCCTAGCTGACCTCAATGAGCGGGTGCGTCTTGTCGATGACTTTGCCGATTGCCTGCGCCGGGATGACTCGGGCCCGCAGGGCTTCCAGTAGTCTGGATGCGTCCTGCGCGGCGACCGATAACAACAATCCCCCCAACGTTTGCGGATCGAACAGGAGATTCCGGACCTCCTCCGCCACCCCGCTCGCGAATTCGACGCAGTCCCCGATGAAATCCCGGTTTCTTTTCAGGCCGCCGGGCAGAAAACCGTCCCGCGAATACTTCGCAGCTTCCGGCAGGAATTCAATCTGGGAGGAATCGATCGCCAAACTCACCTTGCTTCCCGTCGCCATCTCGCGGGTATGACCCAGCAGGCCGAAGCCGGTGATGTCGGTGGCCGAGTGCACGTCAAATTTGAGGGCTGCCTCACTCGCGGCGCGATTCAGCGTGCACATGGAATCGACGGCGGCGTCCACGGCGGGTTTACTGGCTTGTCCTTTCTTCAGCGCGGTGCCGATGATCCCCGTGCCCAGGCGTTTGGTCAGGAGCAGCAGGTCTCCCACCCGCGCGGCGCGGTTGGTGAGAATGCGCTGCGGGTGGATGAGTCCGGTGACCGCATATCCAAACTTGATCTCCTCGTCGCCGATCGAGTGGCCGCCGATTACCACGCATCCGGCCTCCTGCATCTTCGCGTGCCCGCCCACCAGGATCTTTTCCAGGATCTCGAGACCCTCTTCCTTATTGGGAAACCCCACAATGGAGAGCGCGGAGAGAGGCCGCCCGCCCATGGCGTAAACATCGCTGAGTGCATTGGCGGCCGCAATCTGACCAAAAGTGTAGGGATCGTCTACGATCGGAGTGAAGAAATCAACCGTCTGGACCAGCGCCAGGTCGGGCGCCAGTTGATACACTCCCGCGTCGTCGTTGGTGTCGAAGCCCACCAGGACATTTGGGTCGGATTGTTTCGGCAGCTTGGCCAGCACGCGGTCCAAAATACTTGGACTCAACTTGGCCGCTCAACCCGCCGCTTTCACCAGGCTCGTCAAACGAACTGGAGGCATCGGCAACTCTCCCTCAACGCGGCGCCCAAATCGCTGGAAACGGTCTCGCCGCGGCTGTGAAATCAATTACCAAGGCAGTATAGCAGACGCGGGCGGAAGGCGTGTTTCGAGTAGCGCCGGCCTTCAGGCCGGCAGGTTCGCCTGCTGACCTAAAGGTCAGCGCAACGGCTCGCCTGGAATCTCGCGTTCGGGCAGGTTATTATTCAACCCATGCTATCGGGGCGTACCATCAAAGAACGCGCGCTCGAACTGGGCTTTGACCTGGCCGGAATCGCGCCCCTGGAGGTCTGGAGAGACCTCGAGTATTCCAGACAGTGGGTGGAGAAGGGATTCAACGGCGAGATGCGTTATCTTGAGAACCCCAAGCGCTTCGATCCGCTCCTCGTCCTGCCTTCCGCCAAATCGGTGATCTGCGTCGGGCTGGTCTATAACGCGCCGCTCCCGTATTCAACGGAGGTGGAGGAAGAGAGGAGCCAGGAGTCAGAAGAAAGCAGAAGGCAGAAAGCAGAAGGCAGAAGTCAGGAAGAATACGAAAAAAGCCGCCCACAGCCTGGCGGGACCACGGCCCCTATGCGCGGTTCCGAGCCTGAGACGGGGACCCGCAACGGACAACGGACCACGGACAACGAACCATTTTCCAGTTTCCACTTTCCATTTTCCGCTCCTACGCCTCGCGCCTGGATTTCGCGTTACGCCTGGGGACGCGATTACCACGAGATTATGAGGGCCAAGCTCGAGCAGCTTCGCGCGGCTATACAAGAGTCAGCGCCCGAGGTCGAAACTCGGGTCTTTGTGGACACAGGCCCCATCGTTGAACGCGCCTTCGCGCGCTTTGCGGGAATCGGCTGGATGGGAAAGAACACGTGTATCATCAATCAGGACAAGGGGTCCTGGTTATTTCTTGGGGTCATCCTGTGCAGCCTCGAGTTGGCGACGGACCTGCCCGCTCCCGATCGCTGCGGGTCCTGCACGGCGTGCCTCGAGGCGTGCCCCACGGGGGCTTTGGTGGAGCCCTACGCAATGGACGCGTCGCGCTGCATCTCTTATTTGACAATCGAACACCGGGGAACCATTCCGAATGAGTTCCGCTCAAAGCTCGGCGGCAATGTCTTCGGGTGCGACATTTGCCAGGATGTGTGTCCATGGAACAGCAGTCGTCAGTCGGCAGTTATCAGTTGTCAGCAAACCCTGTCCCAGGGTGGTCGGCCATTGGACACATGCGAAGTTGCGCGACCCGCATTGACGACAATTCAGCACTTCCATCCCATGGTTGTGGAGCCGACCCGCCTCAGGTTCTCAGATGGAGCGGTTGCGGATCAAGTTGCGACGGACCACGGACCACGGACCACGGACCCTGTCGGTTTCTCTCTGTTCAACCCGCCCTTGGAAGCGTTGGCTTCGATGAGCGAAGAAGACTTCCGCAGCACATTTGCCCATTCACCCATCAAACGGGCGAAGTATCGAGGCTGGCTCCGCAACCTCGCGGTGGCTATGGGTAATTCCGGCGATGTAAGGTTGGTGCCCTGGCTGGAGCGGATCGCCCGGCATCCCGACCCGATCGTCCGGGAACACGCCGCCTGGGCTCTGGAGCGCCTGCGGGGGAAATAATTCAGAACGGCATCACTACAGAGGGCACGGAGATCACGGAGAAGAGCGGAAGTGGCGTTCTCTGTGCGCTCTGTGGTGAAGCTTTTCTTGCCCGCACTCTATCTCTCACGGTTATGGCAGCAGGGGCGTTATACTATTGCAGATGCGAGGTCATCATGCGCCAGCGAGGCTTGCTTCTCTACGCAGTAACCATCGCGCTCTGTGGCTTGGCCTTGGCCCAGGCGCCTAAAGTCGTCAACATCCCCGTCGGGCACACCTCCGCGAATTCCGGCAAGGAAATGTTCGAAGCTTATTGCGCCACGTGCCACGGCAAAGACGGAAGAGGCCATGGACCCGCTGCGGCAGCGCTTAAGATCCCTCCCGCGGACCTTACGGTGCTAGCGCGGCAGCAGGCCGGAAAGTTCCCCTCCATTAAGGTTTATCAGGCCATCACGGGGGAGGCCGGAATCGCCGCTCATGGCTCGAAGGAAATGCCCATCTGGGGTCCCATCTTCATGTCCATGAGCCACCAGCATGAGTCCGAGGCGCATCTCCGGGTAGCGAATCTCACGGACTACATCAAGTCGATGCAGCAGAAGTGATGACCCTAACCCAAACCCTTTTGGCGCCCGCCTCCCCGAGGTGGATGCGCTTGCTGCCTAAGCCCAGGACCATGGTCTCGTCATAGTTGCGGGTCAGCACTTCTGCCTGGGAGCCGGGGCGAATTCCAAGCCCGTCGAGATATTCGAGCAGAGAGCGATCTCTTTCGTACATAGCGACCACCTGCACGCGCACGCCGGCAGGCACTTCGGCCAGCAGCCTCAGCCCCGACTTGCGGCGCTGAGCAGCGCCCATACCGGCCTCGTCCCCGTGCGGGCAAGGCCCATCCTCGCCCAACTTTTGGATCAGTTTCTGCTCCAAGTCATCCGAAACAGCGTGCTCCAGCCTCTCCGCTTCGTCGTGGACTTTGTACCACTCCATCCCCAGCATCTCGGTCAACATGCGCTCAACCAGACGGTGACGCCGGCGAAGCCGGTCGGAGATCTGGCGGCCCGCGCCGGTCAGCCAAACGCGCCCGCCGCTGCCGACCTTGATCAGGTTGTCGCGTTGCAGGCGCCGCAAAGCCAGAGCTACCGCCGGTGGAGTTATCTTCAACCAGCGCGCAATGGTGGCGGCGATCACCGGCTCTTCTTCGTTCTGCGCTTCGGCGATGGCCTTCAAGTAATCTTCCTTGGAAATAGTTAGTTTCATTTTTCCCAACCGAATTCCGCTCCATTTGGAATCCGACGCTTGGCCATAATGCCAAGGTTTGGTCGAAATGGCAACCGCGCTATATTACCGAAACTAAGCCGGCCAGTAAAAATCATCTTGACATCAGATGGCGATTCTATATTAACTATAGCTTACTACTATAAGCGATCTATAGTGAATATGCAATGCGCGCGTTGATCGCCCTCAAACCAAGAAGCCGCAGCGCGCGGGATCAGAGTAAGGAGCTTGTGATGACGCTTCGGATTTCGGTCACCCAGGAGTCGGCCCGGCCTTCGCAGTCGGCCCTGCGGCCCGGCAAGCTACTGTCAGCCGTCGCCCTGCTGTTGGCTGCCGTTCTTTCCGGATCGCAAGTGCGCGGGTGGGCGCAAAGCGAGACCACCGGGGCCATAGGGGGGCAGGTTACTGATCCCAGCGGCGCTCCCTTGCCGGGAGCGGATGTGACCGCCGCCAGTTCGACCACCGCCCTCCGCCGCACCGTTCAAACCGACGAAAGCGGGCGCTTCTCATTCCCCGATCTTAAACCCGGCCCGTATCTGGTCGAGGCGAAGGCCCAGGGTTTCGAGGAGCAGACGATGGGCCCTGTATCTGTGCCCTTGGGCCAGACGCAAACGGTGAATGTGGTGCTGAAGATTGCCACCCAGAAAACGGCCGTGGAAGTGCAATCCGTGGCGCCGCTCATTAGTACAGAGAACCCTAACACCGCGACCACGCTCGAAGCCACAGCCATCGCCGATCTTCCCAATGCCGGGTCGGACATGACCTATGTCGCCCAGTTCTCGCCCGGCGCCTTGATCAACACGGCGGGCTCTTCCAACGATTTTGTGGGAGGTCAGAATGGTTACGGCAACGTGGAATTTAATGGGCTGCCGGCCCTGTCGAACGCCTTCATCGTGGACGGACTCGAGACCAACGACCCGATGACAAGTCTCAACAGCGGATTGTCAACCAATTTGGTGCTGGGTCTGAATTCCATCCAGGAGGTCACGGTGAATACGACTTCCTACGCGGTGGACCAGGGGCGCTACGGAGCCGCGCAGATCAACTACGTCACCAAATCCGGTACTAACGACTTCCACGGCAATCTGTATGAATTGTGGAACGGGTCGAGGCTCAATGCCGCCAATTTCTTTACCAATGCCAATCCCGGCGGGCACAAGCCCCGCTCCACGGTGAACCACTTCGGCGGCAGCCTGGGCGGCCCGGTAGTGCGCGACAAGCTGTTCTTCTTTGAGGATTTCGAGCAGATGAGAATCGCGCTGCCGATTGTGGATACCATCACCGTGCCGTCAACGCCATTCCAGAGTTACGTTCTCGGGCAGTTGCCGCGCGGGGGCGTGGACACCATCACCGGCATCGCCTACCCCGCTGCGCCGGCGCTGGTGCCTTTCTATGGGAAGATGTTTTCGCTCTATCGGAGCGGTTCGGGCTCGCCGCTGCCCGTGCTGGGGTGTCCTCTGGAGGCGGAGGGCAGCGCGGCAAGTGGCAGCCCGCCGAACGGGAATGGCTGCGCCAACCGGCAAACTGTTTCCATGTCCAGCGCCGACCACGAGCAGGTCATCACCACGCGCCTGGACCACGATCTCGATGCACATAACATGGTCTGGTACCGGTTCCAATCTGATACGGGACTTCAGGCGGCCTACACCGACGCCATTAATCCGGTTTTCAATGCCCTCTCGCCTCAGCCCATGTACTCGTTTGCTGCCGGCTATACGCACATCTTCAGCCAGAACCTTGTGAACTACTTCAACCCTGCCTTCTCCTGGTACTCGAGCATCTTCCAGCCCACTGACCTCGCCCGGACCTTGGCGACCTTCCCGATGGTGCTCGAAGGCGCCGGGTCGAACGCCCTGTTCACTCCCCTTGGGGGGTTGGACTACAACTGGCCTCAGGGCCGGCGGGTCACCCGGTACCAGTTTAACGAGATGCTGACGTGGCAGAGGCATTCTCACCAGCTCGAGTTCGGGCTGGCCTCGCGCCGCATGCTGGCGAGCGATTTCGATTTCAGCAACTACGTCACTCCGCTGGTGACTTACACAACGCTGCCGCAATACATCTACGGCGTCGCGTCTCTCGCCACCCGGTCGTTCCCCGTCTCAGGGGAGCAGCCGTTCAATCTGGCCAATCTGGATCTGTTCGCCCAGGACACGTACCACGTGACGAAGACCCTCAACTGGACGTTCGGCCTGCGCGCAGCGTGGAACTCCGACCCCGTCAATCCGCACGCCATGATCACGCGCCTTGGCTCCTCGTTCGATGCTGCTTCTCACGATGTCAATCAGCCCTTGAGCTCCGCCCTCAAGACGGGGCTTAAAGGGTTCTTTCCAGCCACGCCCCTGGTGGCTTGGCAGCCGCGCACCGCGGTGGCGTGGCAGTTTGCCCCCAAGATGGTGCTTCGTACGGGCTTCGGCGTCTTCACCGACATTCTTCCGGGCAGCATTGCGGACCTGATTGGATCGAATTCGCCCTACGTGAATATCTTCCAGGGCGGACTGTTCGGGCAAGCCGGTGGATTGGCGCTGGCGCCTGGAGTGCCGGACAGCGCCATTGACGCCACGGCTGTTGCCAACCAGGCATTTCTCGCCGGCTTTTCGCACGGCCAACTGTCCTGCGTTTCACCTCATGCCAACCCACAGGCTTGCCTGCCCCCTGTGGCGCTGGTGGCCGTCCCGGACGGGACCCTGCGGGCGCCTTACTCGATGCAGTGGAGTTTGGGGCTGGAGCGGCAGTTCGGCAATACAGGAAGCCTGCACGCCCAATACGTGGGCACTCGAGGAGTGCAGTTGCCTTACCAGGTTCAAGCGAATGGCTACCAAACCGTCTGCCCTGGTTGCTTCGCCCCATTTCCTTATAACCAGCCCAAAGATCCGCGCTTTGCCAGTGTCACGCAACTCATGACCGGCGCCAACAGCCATTACAACGGGCTGCAACTGACGGCACAGAAGCGCATGGGGCATGGCCTTCAGATCGATGCCCACTACACTTGGAGCCACTGTTTGGATACGGTGTCGAACGGAGGTTTCCTACCCTTCTCGTCCGGCGCCTTGATCTCGCCCCTGCCTGGCGAACTCCGAAGGCAATACGGAAATTGCGATTACGATATCAGGCATAACTTCAACACCTCCTATGTTTACTCGCTTCCCATCCAGGTCCGGAGCAGCCGGTTGCTCGGCGCACTGGTGAACGGCTGGCAGGTGTCGGGCACCGTTTTCTGGCACAGCGGCGTGCCCTTCAGCGTCCAAAGCGCCCCCTATTCCGCCAACAGCCAGGGGATCATCCAGGGCGGCGGCCCGCAGTTTGCGAGCCTGCGGCCCGGAGTGCCTCTCTATCACAAATCGCCCATTCCCGGCGTCACCCAGCCCGGCACGCTCCAGTGGTTGAATCCTGACGCGTTTGTGTCGGACGTCGATCCCAGCACCGGCGCTTGCACCGGGGGAGACAGCCCGGAGAATTGCCAGTTCGGCAATTTGGGACGCAACTCGCTGCGCGGGCCGGACTTCACCTGGAGCGACCTATATTTAACTAAGAGGTTCTCTCTCAACGAACGTGTGACGCTTCGTGTCGAGGGCCAATTCTTCAATTTCCTCAACCACCCGAATTTCGCCCTGCCGACTTCTGTGGCCGGAATTCCGGGCGAGGCGGGCACGCAAACCGGATTCGGCGCGTTGCTCGCGACGACCTCGCCACCCACAGGCTTGCTGGGCGTCGGCCTGGGAGGCGATAACTCCCCGCGCATGATCGCGCTTCAGTTGCGGCTGGAATTCTGAACTGGACGGCAAGCTGACTGCTAACTTGTTGTTGGGCCCGGGCTTGCTCGACCCTCGGAGGTTGCAACCGTTTGGTTACGATGAATCATCTAAAGGC